>CALUZA010000045.1 GCA_944325185.1 Candidatus Gastranaerophilales bacterium
TTGGCCAACCTGCATAAAAAGCATTGTGTGTAATAATTGCAGCTATTTCTTCTTTTGTTACTCCATTATTTTTTGCATTTTGCAAATGGTAGATTAAGGAATTATCTGTAATTCCCATTGATATTAATGAAACCACGGTAATAATGCTTCTTGTTTTTAAATCAATATCTTGATTATTCCAATTTTCACCGAATAAAACATCATCATTGAAATGAGCAAATTCTGGTGAAAAAGAACCTAATTGTGTTCGACCTGCAGTTTGGGTAATTTTTTTCATATTTATTCCTTTCGTATTATTATTTTTTGCTAAACAAGGATTAAATAAAAAACAAGTTATTATTCCTAATGTCAATATTAGTTTTGCATTGTAGTTCATATATTTTCTCCTTGTGTTTCTGTATATTTAATAATTTTAGCAGGATTGCCTGCTACTATTGCGTTGGCAGGAACATCTTTTGTCACGACTGAACCTGCACCTATTATTGCACCATAACCAATTGTTATCCCAGGTAAAATAATTGCATTTGAACCTATCCAAACGTTAGAGTTTATTTTTACTTTTTGAGCTATCATAGATGCTCTTTTTGTTGGATTAAATTCATGGTTTAGGGTAGCTATGGTTACACCATGTCCTATCAATATATTGTCACCGATTTCAATACCTCCTTGGTCTTGAAATTTGCAGCAAGCATTTATAAAAACATTTTTTCCAACCTTTATGTTTATACCGCATTCTGTATAAAAAGGAGGAAACATTCTAAAACTATTATCTATTTTTTTATCAATCAATTTAAAAAATAATTTTCGAATTTTCTTTTGATTATGATATTTGTTATTTAGTTCCATTGTTATTTTTCTGGCATTTTCTGATAATTCGTAAAACTTTTGAAGAACTGTTGATTGTTCATCGATATAATTGTTTGTATTCATGTATTCTAAAAATTCTTTGTTATTCATTTGAGACTCTCCTTGAGTATAAATTTATTATTTATCCTTATTTTAAAAATAGCAAATACTTATATTGTATACTTTGTAATGCTTGACAGGTATTGCAAAGTTAAAATATAATTTTTATATGGAAATCAGAGTATTGAAGTATTTTTTGACAGTTGCTCAAATTGGAAATATAACCAAAGCAGCTAATTCTATGCATCTTACCCAGCCAACTTTGTCAAGACAGTTGCAAGATCTTGAAAAAGAATTGGGACAAAAACTTTTTGTTAGAGGGAATAAAAATGTTACTCTTACTCAAGAGGGAATGATTTTGAAAAAACGTGCAGAAGAGATTGTTGGGCTTGTAGAAAAAACAGAAAATGAATTTTTATCTATAAATGATGAAATAGCAGGAGAACTGTATATTGGTGCAGGTGAAACGAAATCTATAAGATTGATCTCTGATGTTATGTGTTCTTTGAAAAAGATTTATCCTAAAATTAAATTTCATATCGTATCTGGTGATAGTGAAGATTTATCAGAAAAACTTGATAAAGGTTTATTGGATTTTTGCATATTCATTCAACCTTTTGATGTTGAGATGTATCCTCAAAAATATGATTACCTAAGTTTAGGCGAAAAAGATGTTTGGGGAATTTTGTTAAGAAAAGATGATTCTCTTGCTGAAAAACGAAGTATCAATATAAATGATTTAAGAGATTTACCTATTTTGATTTCCAGACAAGCAATAAAAAAAACATTTGAAAATAATCCTATTTTAAAGTGGTTTGGTAAAGATTTTGATAATCTTAATATTGCAGGTACTTACAATCTTATTTACAATGCTGCAATAATGACTGAAAACAAAATTGGCTATACATTAGGACTGGATAGGTTAATAAAAGATACAGTTGATAGTTCTCTTTGTTTTAGGCCTTTGAAACCAAAATTGGAAGTTGAAGTTAATATTGCTTGGAAAAAAAATCAATTATTTTCAAAACCAGCAAAGCTTTTTTTAGATGAGTTAAATAAAAAATTTAAAAAATAATGTTTGCTTTAAATTTGAATCAGTTTTTTATATTCTAAATTCCTTTTTTCAAGAATTTTGATTCTATTTAAATCTTCTTTGGTAATTGTTGGATTTGAGTTTTGTTTATTTTTTAGCCACATAACTTCAAAGTCAATAGCTTTATAAATTCCATACTCGATATACTTATCATTAAGAGCTTTTTGTGCATCAAATATTATTTTTCTTGTTTCAAATTTTGTTAATGAATTTTTAGGTATATTTTTTAAAAAAGCTATAGAATCTGTGGAAATTCCACCACCTATTACAAATTCTTTTTTGTGTTTTATTGCAGTTTCTCCAATGATTTGGGCATATTTAAGTATTTCAGGGCTGTTTACATCATTTATATCCATCCCAAGCGAGCCTGTCATATCAGTTCTCCCAAAAACAATTCCTGCAATATCATTTGAATATGGACTATTCATAATATCTTTTAAGTAATTAAAACCATATATTGTTTCAATATTAATTAAAAATTTCTTTTTTTTTCTTTCTTGTTCTG
>CALUZA010000046.1 GCA_944325185.1 Candidatus Gastranaerophilales bacterium
AAAATTTATCAGAACATTCTGTTGTTATATCAGATACATTATTTCCACTTATTGTAATATTAGAACTTGATAATTTTTTTGATATTACAGGCATAAATGCTGCAACTATACAAGATATTGTAATTAAGCTAATCATTAACTCGATTAGGGAGAAAGCTAAGAATTTTTTCATATTATTCCTTGTGTAATAAAGATTTGAGTGTAATTAAAAAATAAAATTCAATTTTTATAATAGTACATCGATGTCTTATTGTCAAATAAAAATAAGACATGAAAGTAGTTTATATGCCCACAAATATGTCTTAAAATTACAAAAAATAGTGATAGGAATGCAGATATTGTTAGACACCGATAAAAAAAATATAGGTCAAAAAATAAAATTTTATAGGAAATTAAAAAAGTATACTCAATCTGAACTTGCTGAACTAGTAGGGTTAAATGAAAAACAAATTTCAAGAATTGAAGCAGGGCAAAATTATCCTACTTACTCTACTTTTGTTAGATTAATACAGGCACTTGATATAGATTTAGTGGAATTTTCGGTTAAAAATGATAACCATTCAAGTTATTTAGAAAAGGAATTAATTTCATTAATTAAAAATTCAACTGAAAAAGAATTAAAAATTTATTTGGATGTTATAAAACCTTTAAGGAAAAATTTAAGAAATTTATAAAATTTTTAATATTTTTTAACTTTCGATTATATTAATTCATTTTGGATATAATATTTTATTATGAATAAAATATTAATTATTGATGATGATTTAGCAATTTGCGAATTAATAAAGGTAAATCTTGAATTATTGGGATATGAATGTGCATATTCTGTTGATCCTATTCAAGGTTTTGCCCTTGTGAAACAAGAAATGCCGAGTTTGGTTATTTTGGATGTTATGATGGGTGAAGTTAGCGGTTATGACGTTGCTCAAAAAATCCGTCAAACAAAAGAAATATCAAAAACTCCTATTATAATGTTAACTGCATTGGGCGAGTTGAATAATAAGCTTGAAGGATTTAATTCCGGTGCGGATGATTATATAGTTAAACCTTTTGAAATTGAAGAATTAAAAGCAAGAGTTATTGCGCTATTAAGCAGAGCAGGCGAAGAACATATATCTTTAAGAGTTAAAGAGGTTTTATCAAAAGGAGATATAACCTTAATTCCCGAAAGTTATAGCGTGAAAATTTTGGATAAGATTGCACAACTGACTCCGATTGAATTTGATATATTAAATGTTTTAATGCAACATGAAGGTTCAATGGTTAGTGCTAAAGCATTATTAAAAGAAGTTTGGGGATATGAGGATGAGGATGATATTGATACAATAAGAGTTCATATAACTCACCTAAGAGCAAAGATTGATAAAATTTCTTCTCAAAAAAATAAATATATTCAGACTATATATGGTGGCGGTTATAGACTTTTAGCAAATGGTGTAGAAAAAAAATAAGATGAAGTTTCAACTTAAAGATTTTTTTCTAAATAAAAATAAATTGAAAAAATTTATTGTAATTTTTACAAGTGTTCTTGTGCTTTTTAGTGTTACTTATAATAATTGCAGAATAAAGCAAATAAAAAGAATAAATAATATTTCGGAAGTTAATATTATTAATGAAGAAAATGTTTCTCCAAGAGAATTATTTCTTGATTCTTGGCAAATAATAAAAACAAATTATTATAAAAATAATTTAAATAAGCAAAATTGGAACAGGTGGAAAAAACGATATGTGAATCGAATCAAAACAGAAGAAGATGCTTATGTTGCGATTAATTCAATGCTTGCTTCTTTGGATGACTCTTATTCAAAATTTATGTCTAAAGAGGAATTTATGGCGCAAAACAGTGCTATAAATTCTAAATTGTATGGAATAGGAATAAATATAGCCTCAATATCGGGCAAAATTTATATTGTAAATGTGCTTGAAGAAGCTCCTGCCTATATAGCTGGAATACGTGCCGGAGATATAATTTTAAAAGTCAACGGAGAAGATGTAAATGGTCAAACTATATATCATGTTGCTCAATTAATACGCGGAGAAGCTAATCAAAATCTTGAATTGGAACTTTTAAGGGGCAGGGAAAAATTCGTTAAAGTTGTTAAAAGGGAGGAAATCAAGGTTAAGACAATAGATGCCAAGAAATTAACCGAAGATATCGGATATATAAGAGTTTCGAGTTTTATAGGAGTTGACACGCCAAAAGAATTTATAATTGCACTAAATCGTATGAAGGACTCCAAAGGTTTGATTTTAGATTTAAGAGGAAATTCAGGCGGGTTATTCCAAAATGCAATTATGATATCAAATTTATTTATGAAAAAAGGCGTTATAGTTAATGTTATAGCTCGACAAGGTAAAAAAAATGTTTATGCCGCTCAAGATGGTGGTTGCATATATGATAATCCTGTTGTTGTTTTGATTGACGGCAATTCCGCTTCTGCTTCAGAAATATTATCTTCTGCGCTTAGGGATAATTCAAGGGCGGTGCTTGTTGGAACAAAAACTTACGGCAAGGGGCTTGTTCAAAAAATATTTTCACTTCCAAATCAATCAGGCATGAATTTAACAATTGCAAGATATTTAACTCCTAAAGGAGTTGATATTAATAAAAAGGGAATAGAGCCTGATTTTACAGTTAATTTTTCTCATAGTGATTTTATTAATAATGTTGATCCGCAGTTAATATATGCACAGAGATATTTGGAAAAGCACGCTATAAGCGGTCTGTAGTATGGTTTGTATGAAAAAGATATTATTTTCCGTATTATTTATTTTTACTTTTTTATTTTCGTTTTTTATATGTGCAGATAAAATTAATATTCCGTATTTTGGTGGAATAAATGAAAAAGTTTCATTGGATTTATTGTTTAAAAATGAATCTGTTAATAATACTGTTTTATTTGATAAAAATAAACCTGAAAATATTATAAAAATAGATAATAAACATTTTTTGTATACGAATAATGATTTTAAATCGTTTAGAACAATAAAAATTGATGATTATAAAAATATTCAAAAATTGATTATTTATCAAGGTAATAAAATTAAAACTTTTGAAAAAACAAATCCGGATAAATCTCTTTATGAGCTTGATGAAACGGTAAATAAAACATTATATAACAGATTAGCTATTTTTTTTCTTTCTTTTTTTTATAATCCTAAATTTTATTTAATAAGCTATATTTTTCTATTTTTCTGGATAAGTTGTATAAAAAAACCGGTAAATAATAAAAAATATTTTTATTTAATGGTATTTTTAACCGTTTTTTTAAGATTTGCGCAATTAAACAATGTTCCTTTTTGGGATGATGAAATTTATACAATAAAAATTACTTCAATAGAAAGCCCTTTAATTGCATTGTTTGATGATTTGGGAAATCCTCCTTTGTATTTTATTTTGTTTAAAATTTTTCGTATGTTTTTTCAAAATGAAGAATTTTGGAGAGTTTCATCGGTTATTTTAGGTAGTATTTTTAATATTGTTTTTTATTTTTATTTAAAAAAAGTTTTAAATAATTTGACTGCAAAAATAGCACTTTTTATTGTTAGCGTCAGCGTTGTTATGATATATTTTTCGCAAGAATTAAGGTGTTATATGCTTTTAATGCTTTTGAGCGTTTTAAGTTCTTTGTTTTTGTTTAATTTTAAAGGCAAAAATAGAATATATTATTTGATTAGTACTATTGCGCTTTTATATACTCATTTTTATGGTGCTTTTTTTGTTTTTTATAATTTTCTTTTTGGCTTTTTCTTTTATCTGGATAAAAAAAGAAAATTTGAATTTCTGAAATTAAATTTAATCTCGTTTTTTACTTTTTTGCCGATTTTAATATATAAAAAAATGGCCCTTATTTCAGATTTTAATTCTTGGATTGAAAAGCCTGATTGGTTTGATTTTAGATTGGTTTTTGAGACTTTTTCTTCAAAGAGTTTTTTATTTTTTGTGTTTTTAATCGGGTGCTTTTTGGCTCTAAAATTTGCAAAAAAACGAAAAGAAAGGGTTTTTATCAAATATAATTTGTTTGCAATTTTGTTTGTGTTTATTTTGGCTGTTATTTTTTCATATTTAATTAAACCAATTTTTTGTTACAGATATTTTTATGTAGTTTATCCTTGTTATATAGCTTTGATTTCTTATTTTCTTTCTTTGGATTTTAAATTTAAAATGCAAATTGTTTTAAAAACAATAATTTTAATTGTTTTTGGACTCTACTCAAGAATAAATTATCAAAATCTTTTTTGTAATCATAATTTATATCTTGAATTTATTAAAAATGATATTGATTATTCGATGAATAACTATATTTTTATGTCTGATACTGTTCAAGGTTATTCGGGTTTTGAAGATGTTTTTAAAAATAAAAAAAATGTCAAAATATTATATTTGCCTGTTAATAAAGGTATTAAAGAAATTGGCTTTGATGATTTTAATTTTCAAAAGCCATATAGCGCTTATGTTTTAAATTTATATTTAAAAGATGATGTATTTCAAAATGCTTCTATTATAGAATTGTATAAAACGCCATTGGGGGTTTATACAAAGTCGGTATTTAAAAAATAAGGAGTTTTTATGTTATTGGATTTAATTGAGAACAGAAAAAGTGTGCGTGAATATCTTGAAAAAGATATACCTAATGAAGACTTAAAAAAGATATTAAAAGCAGGTTATTTAGCTCCTTCTTGGATGAACAGTCAGCCTTGGAAATTTATTCTTGTAAAAAATCCTGCTACAAAAGCTCTTTTATCTCAATTATCAGGTAACCAGCCTCATGTTAAAAATGCAAATGCTCTTGTTGTTTGTATAGCTGATAAAAATGGTTGGTCAAAAGAAGAATTTGGCAAAGTTCTTGCAGCACGTGGAATAGGTGAAAGCGGCAGAGAAAAAATCTTTAATATACCGATGTTTTACCCGCCACTTTTGGGTGAAGATAAAGTTCTCTTGAGAACAGTTGAACAAGTTACTTATGCTGTTTCATATATGATGCTCGAAGCTAAAGATTTAGGGGTTGATTCTTGTATAATTGGTGCAATTTCAAATGAAGCAACAGTTAGAAATGAAGAATTAATGAAAAAAGTAAATGAAGTTCTTAATTTGAATGAAAGTGAAGTAATAATAACTATAATTACACTTGGTTATGCTAAAGAGGAGACGCCTGCAAATAAAATAAGAAAAGATTTTGATGATATTATTCATTTTGAAAAAAAGGGAAATAAATTGAATTTTTAATAAAATAAAAGGGGCTAAATGCCCCTTTTATACAGTCTTTGTATATAACCTTACTTTAAATTTGACTATAAGAATTGTTTTATCTTTGTCGTAAGGTTCAATATATATTTCATATAAATTGCTTAAATAATTTTCTTTTGCAATATTTTTAAAGAATTTTTGAAATTGACTATAGTTTCCAACTGCCACAAAAGATAATTCGCAAGCGTTATATCCGGGTACATTTGCAAAAAGAATCTTATCATCTGCAGGTTGATAGTTATAGTCAATTGAGCGAATTCTTATGCCGCTATTTGTAATATTTGATAAAATATTTTCAAACATTATTCCGAAAGAAGCTTCGGGGCTAAATTGTTGTCCTAAAACTTCATATATTACTTTTCCGCTTTCTGCTTCTTTTTTCTTTTGAACATTATTTGCTTTTTGACGTCTTATTTGAGCCAGTTTAACTTGTTTTGTTTCAAGCTCTGCCTTTTTTTGTATAATGTCGTTGTGACTATCAAGAGCAATGGAAGCAAAATGCCAAGTTCCATATAAACCGCCAATAATTGCTGCTACAACTACTAAAATGTATAAAATTTTATCTTTTATGAGTTTTTCCATTGTTTTTCCCTATCTTGCAGGTTTCATTTGTTGAGAAGGCTTTTCGATATTTTCCGTTGAATTTGTCGGTTTTACTATAATATCGTTTTCGTTGTTTTCAATTTGTTTATTTTTGCCTTCTTCTTTATTTCCAGTAATTTGAATTTGAGTATTTGAAATTTCGAAGCTATATAATCTATCTGTGTCTTGATCAATTGCAAGATCGGTTATAAATCTGCTGTCTTCTGATTTCATATCTTCTGTTACTACTTTTAATTCAGTTAATTTAATATCGGATTGAGGCGATACTATTCTTAAATTTTTGTAGTATTCATAAATATCAACAATACTTTCCGCTATACCTCGAACTGCAATTTTATCACCTGTTTGATTGTAGTATCTTGTAAGCCATACATTTTTTGGAATATCTGTTGCAATTGAGTCATAGAAATTAATAGCATTCACATTGGAAGCGGCTATTTCATCTATAATAACGTTCATATCTATTTCTTCTTTTTTCTCGCCTTGGTTTTCGGCGCTTATTTGAGCATCAATAGTTTGAATTTGACTGTTTATGTCGGTTATACTGTTTTGAATTTGCGTATTTAAAAGATTACACAATCCTATTAATATTCCAAATATGACAGCGCAAGCAGCTACAACTAAAACGGCTAATTTGTCTACAAAATCGCTTGTTACTTCTATAGTAGTTCCTAAAATAGTAGTTGTAAAATATGCGCCAAGGTTGATACTTGGATCATCTTGAAGAACATTTAAAACAATATTGAAATCAGTTGTTTTTGTATATGCTGCTCCTATAACCCCTAACGTGATTGAATTTGCCGCATTGAAATCAGTTGCTGACATTACTTCCATTATGGGTTTTTTAGAGTATTTATTTGAATCTATTGCAATAATTTCTCTATCAAATTGCATTTGTCTTTTTAAAACATCTGCACAAATATCATCAGTTTGGCTTATTATGAATAAATTTGATGAATCAAAATTAGATAAAAGTTGAGAAGAACTTGAAACAATAGCTTGGTAAGATTCTTCCATAGAGAAAGATTTAATTGCAAGAGGAACTTCTGTGTAATCAAGAAGATTTTTACCGTCTAATTGGAAGAGAGTGTAGCTGTTTGTGTTAATAAACATAACAGTCCAAGGGGATTCTTCAATTATTATATCATTTAGATATCCGGTAGTATAAAGTCCTCTAAGAGTAGCAGAATATGAGCTCTCAATTCCAATTAATTGTAATCCCAGATCTGAAATAATTTCTTTTATTTCATCAACAGCGCTTTTTTGGAAGGATGTGTATACAATTTTCTTTTGTGAGCCGCCTTGAGGGTTCACAACTTCACACCATCCCGAGATGGGTTCATCTCTTTTAAAGATGTAAAATTCTTCCGCTTTTGAAAGCACTGCGGTTTTGATTTCGGGGTTACTAATCATTGGAGGAATTTCAAGAAAATCGAAATATACATTAGGTAGAACTATGTAAACATAAGATTTAGGAGCGATTTTCATTTCGTCCATAAGTTCAACTATTGCTGTTTTAAATTGAACATAATCTTGGATTTCCCTAGTTGAGAAATTGTATTCAACTTTTTTACGTCCATAATTAAGAACGGTTGTTTTATTTTTATCAAGAACGACAGCTTCTAAACCTATTCCAGGGGTAAGTGTAATTCCTACAATTTGTTTTTGATTTCCTGAAGATAAAAAATTTAACATCTCTATAAAATTCTAAACTTATTCACATCCTACTCTTATTTTATAATACAATAATTAAATAAAATAATGTAATAACTTAACAATTATATACAATAATTTGAGGCAAAAATATGCAAAATTCTGAAAATAATTATGTATACGGAAAAAATCCTGTTTTTGAGATTTTGTTAAAAAATCCTAAGCGTATTAATAAAATTTACATTCAGAAAGGTATTTTTTATGATAACCGTTTGAAAAAAATAAATGATTTGGCATTTCAAAATAAAATTCAAATCCAACAAACAAATTTGCAGAAATTTTATGAATATTTTGAAGAAAAACCGAATTTTCAAGGTGTCGTTGCAAGTGTTTGTCCTGTTGAATATATTAATTTGGAAGATTTTTTAGATATTAAAAAGGATGGTTTTAAGAAAATAGTTATTTTAGACGGTATTGTTGATCCTCATAATTTGGGGGCTATTATTCGGACTACAGCCGCTGCCGGATTTGATGCAGTCATGGTTTCAAATCATCGTTGTGCGCCGATTACAGCTGTTGTTGAAAAAATTTCATCAGGCGCAGTTAATCATATTCCAATAATTAAAACAACCAGTCTTTCGGCTAGTATCGAATTGTTAAAAAAACACGACTTTTGGGTAATTGCCACTCAAATGGAAGCAAAAGACAATTATTATGAAATTGATTATACCGATATGAATTTTGCCCTTGTAATGGGTTCAGAAGGAAAAGGTATATCAAAAACGATTTTAAATAAAGCTGATTTTACGGTTAAGTTGGAATCCGATTTTGAATCTTTGAACGTTTCTGCTGCGGCCGCCGTTATCATATATGAGGCAAAGCGTCAAATAAATATCAAACAACCAAAATCTCTTTAAGAAAATCGAAAAATAATGTATAATAGCGTTGTCTTTGGAGATTAAAATGAAGCAAAAAACTAAAGAAGAAAAAAAGGTTCAAGAAGATTTTTTATATGATGATTTGGACGAAGAAACTCTTTTGGAGATAGATAACGATATTCAAAACAAGGATGATGAAGAAGAAGATTTGTCGTCAAAAAACCATGAAGATTATAAATCTATTGTCGCTGATGATTCTGTAAAAATATATCTTCAACAAATCGGCAAAATTCCTCTTTTGAGTTTTGAAGATGAGTTAGAAGTTGCTCGTCAGATTAAGGAAAATCATTCCCAAAAAGCAAGAGAAATCTTGATAAATGCAAATTTAAGACTCGTTGTTTCAATAGCTAAAAAATATATAGGAAGAGGACTTTCCTTTCTTGATTTAATTCAAGAGGGTAATTTAGGTTTAATGAAAGCTGCTGAAAAATTTGATTATTCTAAAGGATATAAGTTTTCAACTTATGCGACTTGGTGGATACAACAAGCAATAACAAGAGGAATAGCGGATAAATCCCGCATGATTAGATTGCCTGTTCACATGATTGAAACTTTGAGCAGAATAAAACGTGCAACAATTGAATTGTCTACTGAATTAAATCGAGTGCCAACCAAGGAAGAAATTGCCAAGAAAGTTGATATGCCTATTTCAAAGCTTGTTGCGCTGATGAAAAGTTCTCAAAGTACTATTTCCATTGAAACTCCTGCAAATCAAAAGGATGATACATCAAAAATCGCTGATTTTATTGTAGATGATACACATCTTACTCCCGATACAAAGGTTACACAGGAAAATTTACTTGAGGATGTACAAAAAATGTTAAATCAACTTAATCCTAAGGAAAAGGATGTGTTGATTATGAGATACGGACTTGATAATAACGGACAAAAAAAGACGCTTGATGAGATAGGTTCTCGTTATGGGGTTTCAAGAGAAAGAATACGTCAAATAGAAACAAGAGCAATTGCAAAATTGAAAAAACTTTGCAGAAATAAAAATCTTTCCGTTAATTTGAAAAATTACATCGGTTTGGATTAATTTTGAAAAAACTTAAAATAAAAACCCTTCCGCTTTCGGAAGGGAGATTTTAGGTTTTTTCTTGATATCCTTTTGTTTTAGTTTGTTTACTCTCTTATATATATAAAGTATATATATGGTATAAAATTGCTAAATATTGAATAAATATTTAATAAATCTTAATAAAACTATTAAAAACCAATAGGGGCTTGAGTTTTATAATATTAAGAAATGTGAATAAGTAGGCATGAAAAATGAATTTGTGTTTACATTTTGTAATAATACCCTTGAAAAAAACATTTTAAAATGATATATTAAATATATCAATCGTATATCATTTTCCATTAAAAAATTTATAAACTACGGTGACAAGTTATGTTTCTTTAGTTTAATTTGTGTTGCAAAAGGGGTATTTGTATGTTAAAGAAAATTGAAAATCAAGTTGAAAACGAAATTGAATTAATTTTAAGAGCGAAGAACGGTGATGTTTATTCAAGAAATAAACTTATTGAAAACAACATTCCTTTAATACAAAAAATTGCAACTAAATCAATTACATCAACCTCTCTTTCGAATTCTGATTTAGTGCAAGAAGGTATTTTTGGGCTTGTTGTTGCTATTGAAAAATTTAATCCTTCATTGGGTTTTAAGTTTGCAACTTATGCAACTTGGTGGATTAAACAAGCAATGTTTAAAGCTATTTCAGAACAAAGTTATGCGGTAAATATTCCTGTCTATATTCAAGAAACTCTTTCACGTTATAAAAAAACAAAACAGGAGATGGAACAAATTGCACAAAAAGAAGTATCTAAAAAAGATGTTGCTTCTAAATTAAAAATGACAGAAGAAAAAATCGATACTTTTTTAAATGTCTACACTCGAGCAATTTCAATAGAATCCGGTGTTTCTATGACTGATAATAAAGAATTAACTCTTTATGAAATTATAGAAGATGAAAAGCAAAATGTTGAAAAAGATGTAATTAATTTGGAACTAAAAAATGATATTAAAAAAGCATTAGATATACTTAAAGATAAAGAAAAAAACGTTATTGTTTTAAGATTCGGGCTTAATAATCAACCTAAAAAAACTCTTGAAGAAATTGGCAAAAGCTATGGTGTTACTAAAGAATGTATAAGGCAAATCGAAAAAAGAGCACTAAATAAAATTGCAAATTTAGAATTTGCAAAAATAAATTTATTGGCATATATAAAGTAAAACAGCTTGGATGAGTTGACAAGAGGATGTTTTATGATTAATATATAACAATATAATTTACATGACATATATAAATATATTTGTTATATTTGTTATATATTAATAAACCAAAAACATGACTGAGCACTACTTATGGGCGTGCTCATTTTTTTATTTTTGCTTAACCACGGTGTATATGTATGGTTTTGCAAAGTATTTGTTTGCAACTTCAATTATATCATTTTGTGAAACATTTTTTATCATTTCTTTATATTCTTCAAAAGCATTTAAGTTTCTGCCTAATGCGCTGTACCAGCTTAATAAATCTGCTTCGTCCATATTTGTTTCCAATGAAAGCAAGAATTTGCCTAAAAGTTTATCTTTGGCATTGTTTAATTCTTCAGTTGTAATCATTTCTGTTTTTATAGTTTCAAATTCATCTAAAATGCCTTTTTTTGCTTCATTAATGCTTGCTTCATTGGTTCCTATGTATGCTACAAAAGCCCCATCCAATACATTTGTCATAAGGCTTGAGCCTACTGTGTATGCAAGTCCTTTTTCTTCTCTTAATTTTGTAAAGAGTCTTGAGGACATTCCTTCTCCAAGTATTGAATTAATTACGCTTAAGGTTGCGATATCTTTTCGGTTTAAAACGCCGCAAATTTTATATCCCAAAGCCATCCAATTTGCTTGAACTTCGTTTTTATACAAAGTTGTTTCGATATTTTTATTTGGATGATATGGAGTGTATTTGATATTTGAGAAAGAGAATTTAGAACCTTTTGGATTTGTTTTTATTATGGAGTTAAGTTTTTCTGCAATATAATTTTCGTCAATGTCCCCAACAACGCTTATGGACATATTTTCGGGGTTTATAATTTTTGAATAAAATTCAACGATATCATCCCTTGAAACATTATTTATGTTTTTTAACATAAATTCGGAGTTTTGTCCGTATATGGAATTTAGAAAGGCAAGTTTTCTGAATTCATCAAAAACAAAGGATGAGGGGTTATCGGAAATGCCTTTTAGTTCTTGGATTTTTCTTTCTTTTATTTTCTTAATTTCATAATCTGAAAATATCGGTTTGTTCAAAACCTCGTTTAAGGCAATAAAAGCGTTGTTTAGATTATCTTTTGTTGTTTGTATAACAATAGCAAAAATATCGTTTGTTGAGCTTACGCCAAGTTTAATACCGTTTTCGTCAAGAAATTTTGCAAATTCTGCATTTGTGTAATTTTGTGTTCCTGTCGTTGCGCTTAATGCTGCAAGCATTGCGCTTAAGGGTTTTTTTTCGACAGCTTTTGAACCTTTTATTGTAATATCTATTGCAATTATTGAATTAGTTGTTTTTTTCTTGGTAATTAAAGTCGCACCATTTTCCAATAATACTTTTTTTTCGTTTCCTTTTTGTTCTAAAAGCTTATTTTCTTTGTTTTGTTCTTTTATTTGCGTGTTTGAAATTTCTTTAAAACTAGTAGGTCTTACAATTGAAATAGCATATTTATTTAATGTTAAATATTTCTTTGCAACGTTGATTATATCTGTCTTTGTAACCTTATCAATATTTTTTAGATAATTTTCATAAAAAGTATCGTCGTTTGCAAATGTAAAATCATAACCTAAATCATCAGATATATTTGAGATTGATTCTCTTGAATAGTATGTATCGGTTTTAATTGTATTTTTTGCTTTTTGAACTTGTGATTCTTCAAATTTACCTTCTTGGATTTTTTTTAGTTCCGATATTATTTCATTTTCAACCTGTTTTTCTTTTGAAGGTTCAAATGTAGCGTAAACATAGAACATTCCTGAATCTTTTTGAGAATAGTTTCCTGTTGAAATAGAAAGCACAAGTTCTTTATTTTCTTTTAAATCTTGATTTAGGATAGAACTTTTTCCTGAAGATAGCATTGTAGCGAGTACGTCAAGAGCGTAGTTATCTTTTGCATCCGAAAATTTTGGAGCAAGAAAAGCAAGCATAACATGGCTTTTGTTTATATCCATAGTATCTTCAATGCGCTTAATTTTATCCAAGGGTTTGATTTTTGGATATTTTATTTTTGTTTGTTTTGCTTTTTGCTTGCTTGAAAAGGCTTTTGCTACTTTTTCAAGAGCTTCTTCTTTATTTACATCTCCTACAATAACTGTCGTATATGCGTCCGGGGTGTAGAATTTATTGTAATAATCAAGGATTTCTTCTCTTGTAACATTTTGGATTATTTCTTTTTTACCTATAACATTCCTTTGATAAGGATGATTTGATTTTTCATATAATGCTTTATAAATATTGTCAAAAAGTCTGTTTGAAGGGCTATCTTTTGTTTTTGAAATTTCTTCAATTACCACAGGACGTTCACGTTCTAATTCTTTTCTTGGAATCATCGGGTTTAATAACATATCAGAGTGCAATTCAAGTGCTAAGTCAAAATCTTTAGAGGGGATTTGTATGTAATAGTGTGTAAAATCCTTGCTGGTGCCTGCATTAACTATAGCTCCTTTGGAGTCTAAAATTTTATCCATTGTTCCTGTCGGATATTTTTGTGTTCCTTTAAAGAAAAGATGTTCTAAAAAGTGGCTAATGCCGGAATTTTTTTCATCTTCATTTATTGAGCCTGTATTAATCCAAGTATCAATTTTGACAATGTTATTGTCCCTGACTTCTTTGATTACAACTTTTTGTCCCGAAGGGAGTGTAGTAACGCTCATTCCTTCTTCAAGAGCAAAAACTGTTCCTATTGAAAGAGTTATGATTGTTAGTGCGGTAAGTATTTTTTTCATTTTGTAACCCCATTTAGTTTCTGACTTTTAGTTCACAGCACATCTGGCATGATGAAAAAACTTTTGAATGTTTTAAATTCTTTCTAAAACAACGATATTTTGGATTATTCATTATGTCAATTAATTTTTGTTCTGTTATATTTCCCATTTTATATGATAAACAAGGGTAAATATCCCCCATTGGATTTATTATTGTGTTTGAATATGGATAAAGACAAGGAAAATATATTTCATTTATATCTTTAGTATTATATTCATTGAAAAATTTTTTAATTGTTTCGAGTTCGATTTTTGAATTATCATTGTCAAATTTTGGTGAAAAACGGATTTTTGTTTTTGAAAATTTTTTAATTTTTTGAATTTCTTTATATATTTCTTCAAATTTTTGAATGTCAAAATATTTTTGAATAGGGTAATTCGGTTTATAAAAAATTTCGTCAAAATTTTCATATAACTTGCCATTTTGTTTTAGGTTGTTGTTTCTCAAAAATGAGATTGAAAAAAATTCAAAATTTGATTTTGAAGCATATTCATATAATTTTAATATGTCCTCAAGATTGTCTTTTAAAACTATTGTTTTTATGTCAATCATTAATCTTGATTTTGTTTTTTTTCTTTTTTCATTTAGATTTTCCAGATTATCTGTAATTTTTTTAAAAATTCCTTCTTTATTTCTGTATTTATCATGATTTTTTTCCCATCCATCCAAAGAAACGCTTACAAGAAGCATTTTGGATTTTATAATATCATTTGAAATTTTGTCGTCTAAAAGTGTTCCATTAGTTACAAGATTAACTTTTCCGAGAGTTTTTTTGGTTGATGCAAAAAGAATTTCAGAAAAGTCTTTTCTAATCAGAGGTTCACCTCCAACAAGAGTTATGAATCCCCAAAATGGTATTTGTTTAATTAAATCAAGCCATTGAGATGTTGTTAGTTCTTTTTTGTTTCTGTTTTCGCCAATGTAACAATATGGACAATTAAGATTACAAAGATGAGTCAATTCGAAAAAGTATCTTAAAGGTAAAATGGCTTGTCCTGTTTTAATCATTGGATTACAGTAACTTATATAACCATATAAATTCCTGATTTTATCGAATAGTTCCGATTTATTCATAAAATAAATTTTACTACATTAAATGTTTATAGTAAAATGCATAAAAGAAAGCATGAAAGAAATTTCATTGTTTATGGTTGGATATTAAAAAGATAGGAATGGCGGCTTTTTTGACGAGTTCATTAAACAAAAAAGAAAATGAGGCTTGGAATAATTTTATAAATATATTATCAGATAAGCTCCCCGGTTTTGTTCGTCCTTGGATTAATTCTTTGGAGCCTGCGTTGCCTTTATTTGAAGAAAGCGAAAACGGAATTTTTTTAATTAAAAGTTCGCAAAGTTTTGGTATTCAAGTGTTGCAGCAAAAGCATTTAAAAGAAGTTGAAGAAGCTCTTTTTCAGGCTACAAATATAAAAAGAACTCCAAGATTTATTTTGGATGAGAATGTTAAAGCAAAAAAGAAACCAAAGCTTACGCCCGAACAAAAAAGCCATGAAGCAACCGCAATAAAAATGGAAAATTTATCGCAAATGCATTCGTTTTGCGGTTTAAATTTAAAATATACTTTTGAGAATTTTGTTGAAGGTGAGAATTCTAAATTTGCATATAAAATTGCTCAAATGATTGCAGAAGCTCCCGGGCAAAAATATAATCCGCTGTTTATTTCCGGTTCGGTGGGTCTTGGAAAAACTCATTTAATGCAAGCTATTGGGCATAAAATTTTAAGGAATTTTCCAAATTTGAAAATACGTTATACAAAAGCCGAAGAATTTGGAAATAAATTAATTGAATCTTTAAATACTTGCAAGAATACCGGAGATTTAAATGAAAAAATGCGTAAATTTAGAGATATGCACAGAAATGTGGATGTTCTTTTAATTGATGATATTCAATGGATAGACGGTAAAAAAAGAACTGAAGAAGAAATTTTCAATACTTTTGATGCTTTATATCACGCAGGAAAACAAATTGTATTTGCTTCCGATAGGCCTTTATCTGCTTTTGAGATGATACCGGACAGATTAAGAAGCAGATTTGAATGGGGTATAGAAGCAAATATTAAAGTCCCCGATCTTGAAACAAGAATGGAAATTGTTAAACGTCATGCTGTTTTATCTGATTTTCCAATAACGGATGAGGTTGCTTTATTTCTTGCTAAGGAATTTGCGACAAATATTCGTGAATTGGAAGGTGCATACAATAAAGCAAGCGCAAGAGCCTCAATTGAGGGGGTTGAGTTAAATGTTGAAAATGTTGTTGAATTTTTGGATTTAAAAAATAAGAAAAAAAAGATTACGGTTTCAGATATTTTAAAAACTTGTGCAAGATATTTTTGTGTGGATGAAGATGAAATTTTATCTACTGCAAGAGCAAAGGAAGTTGTTAATGCAAGGAAATATGCTATATATCTTTCAAGAGAAATGTTAGATTTAAGTTACCCTGTTTTAGCGAAAGAATTTAGAAAAAATCATACAACTATAATGTATCAACATGAAAAATTGAAAAAAGATATCGAATTAAATAAAGCAATGCAAATCGTAACAGAAGAATTAAAGGAATTACTAAATAAATAATTAAATTTAGTTGGCTACTAGAGTTTTTGCAAATTCGACCGTTTCATCATTTATTTGTCCGCTTGCAAGTTGAGCTAAGGCTTTTAATCTTTCATCGTTGTTTAAAATTTTAATTGAGATATTGGTATTGTTTTGGTGAGTTTTTGAAATCCATATAAAATTGTCTGCTTTTGCACAAATTATTGCTTGATGAGTTATTGCTATAATTTGTGTTGTTTTTGAAAGTTCAATTATCGAAGAAGCAACGGCATTTGAAGTAATTCCTGAAATACCTGTATCAATTTCATCAAAAACTACGGTCGAAATTTTGTCTACATTTGCAAAAATTGTTTTCATTGCAAGCATAACTCTTGAAATTTCACCTCCTGAAGCTACTTTTGAAAGAGGCATAAGGTTTTGATTTTTGTTTGTAGCGATTAAAAACTCAACATTATCAGAACCGTTTTCTTGTTTTTGAGTTTCTTTGATTGAAATTTCGAATTTTGCTTCATTAAGCTGCAGACTTTTTAATTTTTCAACTACTGCAGATGATAATTCTTTGGCATTTTCTTTTCTGTATTCATTTAATTTTTTTGCCATTAAGTCAAGAGAATTTAAAAGAACGTTATAGTTTTCTTCAATGATTTCAAGGTTATTGTCTTTTGAAGTAAGTTCTTCAAGTTTTTTTGCGATATTATCTCTTTCTAAATCAAGATTTTCCCCATATTTTCTTTTTAGTTTTTGAATTAATGACAATCTTTCATTTAATTCGTCGAGTCTTTCGGGGTTAAATTCGAGATTAGAGGAATAATCTCTTAAATAATTTGCGCAATCTTTTAAATTTTCAAGTGCGTCAAATAATGTTTCTTCTGTTTCTGTTAGGTTTTTATCAAGAGAAGCACAGTTTGAAATTTCATATTTTATTTTGGATAAACCTTCAACTATACTTTGATTATCCCCATATAATGCCCAATAAGCACCGTAAGATTTTTCTTTTAATTCTTGCGCATTAACTAAAACATCAAGTTCTGCTTTTATTTCGTCTTCTTCGTTGGTTTTAATTGCAGCATCATCCAGTTCTTTTAGTTGAAATGTTAAAAATTCTATTTCTTTTTCGTTATTTTGATAATTTTCTTTTAGATTGTTTAATTTTTTTTCAATTTGTTTAAATTCAAGATATGTTTCTTTGTATGTTTTTAAAATTTCTTTAAATTCTGGACTTTTTTTGCTTGTATAATTGTCGAGCAAAATAATATGATTTTTAGGTGACATATAAACGTATGTTTGATGTTGAGAGTGAATATCTATTAAATGTTCACGTTTTTCTTTTATTTCTTCAAGATTTGATAAAATTCCGTTTATCCTGAATTTTGATTGAGTATTAATCTCTCTTGAAATTGTTATTTCTTCATTATTTACAATAAAAACAGCTTCGATTAGTGCAGGTTTTTCTTTGTTTAAAATAACTTCTTTTGAAGCCTTTAATCCGAGAGCACAATCCAAAGCTTTTATTATTATGCTTTTTCCTGCTCCCGTTTCACCGCAAAGAACATTAAAACCTTTACTAAATTCCAGAAAGGCTTCTTCGATAAGTATGAAATTTTTAATTAGAAGTGATTTTAACATTTTATTTTTTCGGCGCAATGGACCAATGCAGTTTCTCTTTTAAAATATCATAAAATTTATCATTTTGTCTGTTTAAAATTAAAAGTTTTGCATATTTTTCATTTTTTTCAATGATAATTTCGTTTGTTGTGGTTATATCTTCTTGTCCGTCAAATGAAACATTTAGTTTTTCTTTTTTTTCGCTTGCAATTATTTTTATTTTTTCATTTGAAGGAATTATAATAGGTCGTGTATTAAGTGTGTGAGGGCAAATTGGTATAATTAAAAAACAATCTACATCAGGAGAAATTATAGGGCCTCCGGCAGAAAGGGAATAAGCAGTTGAACCTGTTGGGGTAGATATAATTAAGCCGTCTGCAACGTAAGAACAAAGTTTTTTATCGTTGATATATAAATCTAAAGTGGCTGTTCTTGCACAATTTTGACCTTTGATAACAATGTCATTTAAAGCAGTTTTATTTTTAGATTTTAGCATGAGGCGATTTTCAATTTTGTAGTCGCTTTTTTTTAGTTTTTCAATGACAAAATCTGCTTCATTTGGATGTGCTTGGGCTAAATAGCCTAATCTTCCGACGTTAAAGCCAATTATGGGAATATCTTTTTTGCTGTAAAATCTTGAGGCTTTTAGAAAAGTCCCATCTCCGCCGATTACAATTGCTAAATCAATATTGTTTTTTAAACTATCTATTGAAAAAATCTTTGCATTTTGTATTTTTGAATTTAATTTTTTTGCAAGAATTTTAGAGTCATCAAATTCAGGATTAAAAATTATTCCGATTTTTTCAAAAGTTTTATTCATAGCTATATTTTATCAGAAAATTTGCTTTTATAACAATAAAATGTATTGGTTGTATTATTTTTCTTTTTGTGATATTAAAACGATATGAAAGTTAATTGTATTGTTGGGTTGAGTAATAAATATAATCACCGTGTTTCTTTTAAAAGACATTTGTATGAAAGCGAGAAACCTGATTTTCAAGCGACAAATGAAAAGGCGTTTGAATATTTGGGGATTAAAAATCGTGCTTTGATAATTCATGGTTCAAGTTTTCCGGTACGTGGAGAATATGATCAAAAAATTGGTTCTCCAAATGGGTCTGATGAATTTTTGGATTTTGTAAAATTACAAGGCTTTAATGCTATCCAAGAAGGACCTTCAGGCGCTTTGAATTTGTTGGATAATTCGCCTTACGTATCTTCTGTTATTGCAAAAAATACATTATTTATTGATTTTTCTTTATTAACAAAACCTGAATATGCTTCTATTTTAACCCTTCAGGATATTGCGAATGTTACAGAAAGGCCGGAATCATCTTACGATAATATTGCAAGGACTGATTTTAATTCTGCAAGAAGTATTACAAATGAAATGATTAAGCTTGCATATTATAATTTTAAAAAGAAATTAGACGAACAAGACAGTGGAGCATATAAATTAAATCAGGAATTTTTAAAATTTAAAAAAGAAAATTCTTCTTGGCTTGATTATTATGCGATTTTAGATATTTTTTCAAAAAGTTATGGAACAGAAGACTATACAAAGTTATCTCCAAGAGATAGAGATCTTATAAAAGGTGTAAAAAAAGGCAATACAAGTGCTATAAAATATTTTAAAGAATTGCTTCGTGCAAATAAATTATCTGTAGAATTATATAAATTCGGGCAATTTTTAATAGATAAACAAACAGAAGAAAATAATGAAAAAAGGACAGTAATAAGAATAAGTGATTTTTTAGTTGGCGTTTCAAAAGCTGATGAGGTTGTTTTTTCGGATGTTTTCTTAAAAAAATATAGGATGGGTACGGCCGGAGGCGGACCTTTGGGTTCACAACAGCTGTGGGATATACCGGTATTAGATCCTAAAAAACTTTTTAATGATGATGGTAGTCTTGGACCTGCAGGTGAATTTTTAAAATTAAAGATAGAAAGAACTTTGCAAGGTGCAAAAAATGTTAGAGTAGACCATGCGATTGGGCTTGTAGACCCTTATATTTATGATAAAGAAACCGTGAAATATAGGATAGAAAAAGGTGAAGACGGTAAAGAATATAAAATTCCCGACAGGGAAAAAATTGTAGCAGGCAGTTTGTCAACAATGGGAATTGATAGAGCTGTATATTTTGAAAGTATTATACCCGAAATTTTATTACCGATTTTGGAAGAAAAAGGAATAGATCCTAAAAACGTTGCTTGGGAAGATATTGGTTCTGATGAAACAGGAAAATTTAATAAAATTTTCAGACAAGAAAATAATTTACCGGGAATTAGTTCAATAATGTGGTCAAGAGGGCAGACTGCACCTAAAGATAATTGGGCATATATAGGTTGTCATGATGACGCACCTTTAAGGCAATCTGTTAATAAAGATTGGGTAAGAAATAGTGATGCTTGGAATTTAGATTATCTTTCAGGGTATTTGTTTTCTGACCCTTCAAGAGAATCTGAAAGATGGGAATTTAGAGAAAAAATTAAAAATAGTCCCAAGGAATTAGTTAAAGCAAAATTTGTAGACTTGTTGCGTTCTGCAAAAAATATTCAAATTTCTTTTATGGATTTTTTTGGTATAAATTCGCAATATAATGTTCCGGGTGATAATTTTAATAAAGAAAACTGGACTTTAAGACTTTCTGATAATTATGAAAAACAATATTATGATGATTTGATTAATAATAAAGGTTATGCTTTGAATATGCCTGAGTTATTGGCAACTGCGGTTGAGGCAAAAAGAGATCTTGATTTTGTTGAAGGAAGAAAAACAAAAGAACAATCGGAAGAAGAAACTAAAGAATTGTTGGAGAAATTACATTATTACAGTGAAATTTTAAAAGAAGAAGAATGATTTTTTAATGTTGACGTCTTATTTTTACCATGATAGCATGATTTTACTTATATGAATATTCTCTAAAGGAGGTGAAAATAATGCCTGAAGTAAGAGTTCGTGAAAATGAAAATATAGAATCTGCTTTAAAAAGATTCAAGAAAAAAATTCAAAAAGCGGGTATCTTATCTGAAATTAAACGCAGAGAAAGATACGAAAAACCTTCTGTAAAAAGAAAAAGAAAATCAGAAGCTGCAAGAAAAAGAAAAGTATAGAAATAAAAACCGACAGAAACAACACTGTCGGTTTTTTATACCTTTATGATATAATTCAATTAAGATTATTAAGGAGGTTATATGGCAAAAGATGCAAGTTTTGACATAGTTTCGGAATTTGATAAACAAGAGCTTACAAACGCTGTTGATCAAGTAAAAAGAGAGCTTACAACAAGATTTGATTTAAAAGATTCAAATTCTGATATAACTTTAGATGATGATAAATCAATTACCATAACTACCAAAGATGAAATGAAGTTAAAAAATATTTATGATATTTTGCAATCTAAGCTGATAAAAAGAAATCTAAGTCTTAAAATTTTAGATCCGCAGAAAGTTGAAAATGCACTTGGAGGCAATGTCAAGCAGGAAATAAAACTTAAAAAAGGTTTAAGTGTTGAATTAGCAAAGAAAATCACAGGTTTTATAAAAGATACAAAATTGAAAGTTCAAGCGTCAATTCAAGGTGACTCAGTCAGAGTTACCGGAAAAAGCCGAGATGATCTTCAAGATGTTATTAAGGCAATCAGACAAAAAGAAGATCAAATTGATGCTCCTTTACAATTTACAAACTATAGGTAAAAAATAAAATGAATAACAAAGAAAAAGCATGTGAGTTAGTAGAAAATGCTCATCGTTCGCTTGAGCAAATTTTTGATGAAATTGATGAAATAGCTGAATATAATCAAAAAAAGGTGCTGGATGCTTTTTGTAAGAATAAAATAGGCGAGGAGCATTTCTACACAGTAACCGGATACGGGCATGATGATTTGGGTCGTGAGGCTTTGGATAAAACCTATGCGGATGTTTTTAATGCGGAAGCTGCAATAGTTCGTCCGCATTTTGTATCGGGGTCACATACGATTGCTTGCGCTTTGTTTGGAGTTTTAAGATATAATGATAGATTGGTTTCTATTGCAGGTGAACCTTATGATACTATGCAACAAATAATTGGTTCAAGACCTGATTGTGATGATTTTGAAACAAGTTTGATGGGGCATGGGGTGAAATATAGCGAAGTTCCTCTCAAAAATGGACTCGATGTTGACTATGAAAATATTGAAAAGTATCTTTTGCCTGATACTAAAATGGTTTTAATTCAGCGATCCAGAGGGTATTCGTTAAGAAAGCCTTTGATGATTAATGATATTAAAAAAATAATTGAAATAGTAAAAGCAAAAAATCCTGAAATATGTTGTTTTGTCGATAATTGCTATGGGGAATTCACTGAAAAACTTGAACCTGTTGATGTTGGGGCTGATTTAATTGCAGGCAGTCTTATAAAAAATCCGGGTGGCGGAATTGTTGAAGCCGGTGGATATATTGCAGGTAAGAAGAAATATGTTGATATGGCGGCAAGAAGACTTACTGCTCCCGGAATTGGTGCTGAGGGCGGAGCAATGCATAATCAAACAAGAGTGATTTTACAAGGATTTTTTATGGCTCCCAGTGTTACTTCTTATGCTTTAAAAGGTGCTGTATTGTCTGCAAAGGTGTTTGAGGATATGGGTTTTAATACTTTTCCTTCTTCAAATACAAAAAGAACTGATTTAATTCAAACTATTAAATTTAATAATGAAAATGAACAACAAGCTTTTTGCACAATGATACAAAAGGCTTCACCTGTTGAAAGTTACCTTACTCCAATTCCGGACAAAGTTCCTGGATATGATTGTGATTTGTTGATGGCAGGCGGAAGTTTTATTGAAGGCTCAACTATAGAGCTGTCTGCGGATGGTCCGGTTAGAGAACCTTGGGCAATATATTTGCAAGGCGGATTAAGTTATTTTCATGTAAAAATTGCCTTAAAAGGAGTTGTAGAAGCACTTTTGGAACATAGAAATTAATTTTTATTTATTAAAAAACCAAAGTATGTTGCAGACAGACCTAAAATTAGGCTTGATATTGTATAAATTGAAAAAAGCAGGTATTTTCCTTCTTTTAAAAAATTCATACCTTCAAGACTAAAGGTTGAAAAAGTTGTTAAACCGCCTAAAAGTCCTGTCATTAAGAATAAAATCATATTTTGCGGTATTTGGATTTTATGTGTAATTAAACTTGATAAAAAACCTATTAAAAAACAACCGGCAATATTTACCATAAAAGTTGCAGGATATCCGATTTGAAAATAATTTATAGAAATTTTTGTAACTATATATCTTATTGTTGCACCAATTCCGCCACCTATAAAAACAGACAAAATATTTAACATTATTCATACCTCAAAGCGTCAATCGGGTTTAATAAAGAAGCTTTATAGGCAGGATAATAACCAAAGCCTATTCCAACAAGTCCCGAAAAGCCAAATGATAACAATATTGGAGCAAGTGTAATTTCAATGCTTGTTCCAAAAACTCCGCCTACAATTAGTGCTATTATTATACCTGTTACAACTCCAATTAAACCGCCAATTAATGATAAAATAAGTGCTTCAATTAAAAATTGAATTTGAATATCTATTGCTCTTGCTCCGATTGCCATACGAATACCTATTTCTTTAGTCCTTTCGGTCACTGAAACAAGCATGATGTTCATAATGCCTATACCGCCTACAACCAGTGAAACAGAGGCGATTGAAGCAAGTAGAATTGCAAAAGTTCTTACTGTTGATTTCATTTTTTCTTGAAATTCTGCACTGTTTCTTATTTCAAAATCATTTTCCTGCAATTTTCCTAAATTATGTCTGCGTCTTAGTATTTCTTCAATGTCTTTTTCTGCTAAATTTGTATCTTCAAGAGTAGCAGCTTTTACTATTATTTGATTGACTGATCCCGGAAAATCAGTTCCAAAAACTTTTCTTTGTGCTGTTGTAATTGGAATAAAAATAATATCATCTTGATCCATTGGGCCCATTTGTCCTTTGGATTTCAATGTTCCGATTACTTTAAAGGGCACGTTACCTATTCTTATAGTTTTATTTATTGAATTAACATCACCAAAGAGTTCTGTTTCAACTGTTGAACCTATTATGGCTACTTTTGCCGCATTTTTATCATCATCCATAGTGAAGGCTCTACCCCTGCTTACTTCGTAGTTTTTCACATAAAGATAGGGGGTTGTAATTCCATAAATTGTTGTTGACCAGTTTTGGTTTCCATACATTACTTGTTTTGTTGAGTTCATAACAGGAGCTACCGCTTCAACTCCTCTTGCTGTTTTTTGTATTGCTGTTGCGTCTTTTATGCTTAGTGTCGGCTTTGTTCCCATACCCATTGAAACACCGCCTGTTTTTGCTGTAGCAGAGCGGATTGTAAGAAGGTTTGAGCCCATAGATTCCATATTTTCCTGAACTTGTTTGTTTGCTCCGGAACCTATCGCAAGCATAATAATTACTGCCGCAACACCTATAATAATCCCCAAAGATGTTAGTGCTGAGCGCATTTTATTGACTTTAAGAGAATTTATTGCAATTTTCATTGTGGATTTAAAGTCTATCATGTTTGTCTTGTCCTTTGTTTGAGCCATTCTTCTTTAGGAAGGTCAGACACAATTTTACCGTCTTTAAATTTGATAATTCTTTTTGTATATTCCGCGATATCAGGTTCATGAGTTACAAGAACAACTGTTTTCCCTAAGTTTTCATTAAGGTTTACAAAAAATTCCATAACGTCAATACTTGTTTTGGTATCCAAATTTCCTGTAGGTTCATCTGCAAGAATTAAAGGGGCATCATTAACGATTGCCCTTGCTATTGCGACCCTTTGTTGCTGACCGCCGGACATTTGCGAGGGCATATTGTTTTCTTTTTTTTCTAATCCGACAATTTTCAGAGCTTCTCTTGCCCGTTTATATCTTTCTTCTTCGGGAATTCCTTTGTAAATCATCGGCATACATACATTATCTATTGCAGATGTTCTTGAAATCAAGTTGAAACCTTGAAAAACAAAGCCTATTTTATTATTCCTTATGTCTGAAAGTTGGTTTGCATTGAGAGAAAATACATCAACTCCTTCAAGATAATATTCGCCTGATGTTGGTTTATCTAAAGTTCCAAGCATATTCATACAGGTTGATTTACCTGAACCTGATGTTCCCATTATTGCTACAAATTCACCTGTTTCAATTGTAAAAGAAACATCATTCAATGCATGGAAGGTTTCTTCTCCCATTTGATATGTTTTTATTGCATTTTTTACTTTTATTAGTTCCATTTTTTACATTCTCGGTGGTCGCATACTTGTTTGTTTTTTTGATTTACCGCCTGTTGATGAAATAACTACTTTATCTCCTTCTTTTATTTCATTTGAAATAATTTGAGTTTTATTTTCATCCGATACTCCAAGTTCAACATTATAGCGTTTTAGTCCGCTTTTTGTTTGAATCCATATTCCCTGTTGTTCAAATTTTTGTGTATTATCTTCAGGAGTGAATTTCAGGGCTTTATTATCAACACATAAAGCATCTTTAACTTCGTCTGTAATTATTGAAACATTGGCTGTCATTCCCGGTATAACAAGTCCTTCTGTATTATCTACAGAAACAATTACCGTGTATGTTACAACGTTATTTGTAGTGGTTGAAGCAAGACGAACTTGTGTAACTTTACCTTCAAAAATTCTGTCTTGATAGCCGTCAAGAGTGTATTTTGCGGTTTGTCCGACTTCAATTTTTCCGATATCAGCTTCTGAAACACTTGTTTCGATTTGCATTTTAGTTAAATCTTTGGCAACTTCAAATAATGTAGGAGTGTTAAAGCTTGCTGCAACTGTTTGTCCGACATCAACCGCTCTTGAAATAACTGTTCCATCGACAGGTGAGGTTATTTTGGAATATCTTAAATTGGTCATGTTGTTGTCTAATGTTGCTTGTGCTGCGCTAACTTCCGCTTTTGTGGCGTCAACTTCCGCTTTTGCTTGAAGATAATTTGAAAGCGCAAGTTCTACGTCATCTTTTGAAACATAATTTTTTTCATATAAATGTTTATATCTTTGGTAGTTGTTTCTTTTATATGCAAGTGTTGAACTTGCCTTAGCATAGCTTGCTTTTGCATTTCTTAATTTCGCTTGAGATTGATCAACGTTTGCTTGAAATAAGCTTGGGTCAAGTTCTGCTAAAAGATCGCCTTGTTTAACTATGGAATTATAATCAACATATATTTTTGCAACTGTTCCTGATACTTGTGTACCAACTGCAATGGTGTTTATAGGTTTTATTGTTCCTGATGCTTCAACATATTGAACAATTGTTTCTTTTTTAATTGGTTTTGTGATGTATTTTACTGTTGTTTTCTTTAATATAAAAATGAGAGAAATTATTGCTATTAAAGAAATTATGCCTATTATTATATATCTTTTTTTCATCTTACCCCCATTGATTTAAGTAAGGTTTCTCTTGCTACATTATAATTAAATACTGCTTCAACAAAATTCAACTGCGAATTGTTGTAATTCGCAAGGGCATCTTGTAATTCTACATAATTGTTTAATCCAACACTGTACCTTCCGTCTGCAAGTTCAAAGTTTTCAAGTGTTGCTTTTACTTTTGAATTCATTAAAGGAATTTTTCTTTCTAATTGGCGCATATTTACATAATTTGTTTGAACTTCCCAGAAGATATCCGCTTTTGAAATGTTTACGTTATGAAGTGCTATATCAAGGTATGATTCGCCTTCTTTAACTTGATAGTGAATGCCGTAGGGATTAATTGAACCAAGTCCTATGCTAGCTCCAAGTTGAAGCGGGCTTGAATAGGCTGATTCGCTTTTTGTATATCCCCAAGTTAAATCACCTGTAATTTCAGGAAGATATTGTTTTTTTATTGCTTTTAAAGATTCATTTTGAACTAAGACAAGCATTTCGTTTGATTTTAAATCAGGACGGAGTGCTAAAGCTTCATCCACCGCTTCTTTTCTTGTTAAAGTCATTGGTTTAAATTCGAAATTTTGTATTATATCACGATGTTCAATTCCAGATGACAGCATAATAAGCCCGTCAGGAGTTTTTTTGATAGTTTCTTCGGGGGGTTTGATTGATGTAAAACTTTCAACCTTTTTTCTGTAGTCAGCTTTAAGAAAACTAAAGTTTTCAGTATTTTTAACTATAAAATCAGTATCTTCTTCATAATACATTGAATTTTTTAGCGCAATTAGTGCTGTTTCCAGTACATTTTGACCTTCTACAAGTTGGATTTTGGAATCTGTCAGATTAACTTGTGCGTTTACTACGTCGATTTTAGATTTTAAACCCTCGTCAAACATTGCTTTTGTACGTTCATAGTTTAGGGTGTTTATTCTGACGTTTTGTTCGTATATATCAAGGTTTGCAAGTGCCGATAAGACTTTATAGTAATTAATTTTAACATCATAAATGACACTTAAAACATCAAAATCATAATCATATTGAGCAGATTGTGTATCATATTTTGCCATGTTGATTTTTGCGGTAGTTCTTCCGAAATCCCAAATCATTTCAGAAATTCCTACATTAAAACCTAAAGAGTTGTCTTGAGAATTGACTAATCTTGTCCCGTTGTTATTGTTGTGATTATAATTTACTCTGCCTGTGAGTTTTGGAGCGTAATTTGCTCTTTGTTGTCCGATACCCGATTTAGCAGCGTTAATTCTTTCTTGCGAAACACGTAAATTTGGATTGTGCGTCATGGCATATTCGACGCAATCTTCTATTGTCATAACGGAAAGTTGGCTTAAAGGCGGTCTTTTGCCGACTCTTACTTCCGGTAATTTAATTTCTTCAATTCTGAATTGTTGTTTTTTGGTCTTTTTTTGTTTTTTATTTTGAGATTTGGTGTTTTCTTGATTTTCTACAACTGTCTTATTTTTTTTGAAGAAATTAAAAAAAGATTTTTTTGTTGTTGTTGTTTCATTTTCTTCTATTGCAAATGTGCTTTGAGCTAATATTAAAAAAGAAAGTATTATAACCGGTGCTATCTTTTTCATTAAAAATCCCCTACTAAACTACATTATAATTCAAAATAGTTAAATTTCATATCATTTTATTGTTGTAGTATGTTTTTGTGTGCTTGATATTTATTTTTGTACGTTGTAAAATTGAGTTAAATTGAATATTTGCGCTTGTAGCTCAGCTAAATGCGAAGCCGGTGCGAAACGAGCTTTCTATTAGAAAGCGAGGTAAGCATTACGATTGCGATGTAGGATAATTGAACAAACGAACGACAGCGTTAGCGGTAGTGAGTTTTGTGAAATACCCACAGGAGCTACAGGGCAAGAAAACTGAATATTTGCGCTTGTAGCTCAGCTAAATGCGAAGCCGGTGCGATAATCGATAAGGCGTTGAGCCTTAGCGTTTAAGCAGTCGATGAGCGACGTGGAAATCTTTGATTTCCTCAGGAGCTATAAGTATAAAACTGAATATTTGCGCTTGTAGCTCAGCTGGATAGAGTGTTTGGCTACGAACCAAAAGGTCGGGGGTTCGAATCCCTCCAAGCGCGTATTAAAAAAAGAAGCTAAAAAAATGCTTCTTTTTTTACACGACACTTGTCGGGATGCAACCGCTTCGCTTTTGCCCTCTCAAAAAACTTGCCCATTGGGGCAACTTTTTTTCGGCAGAGTCTCCAAGCGCGTATTAAAAAAAGAAGCTAAAAAAATGCTTCTTTTTTTACACGACACTTGTCGGGATGCTTCCTCAACTCTTTTATGCGATTTGCTAATTTTTGTAGTAAAACTTTATCCATAAATTAATCTTTAAAATCAAACAAATCCTTAACTTCAAGCCCTAAATTGTCAGCTATAATTTTTAACTTAGTAACAGTAACATCTGTTTTAGCAAGTTCAAGTAAGCTAATCATTGATCTTGATACACCATTTACGCCAAGGTCATCTTGCGTTAATTTTCTTTCTTCTCTTAAATATTTTAATCTTTTTGCTAATTTTTCTAAAAAAGGCTTGTTCATTTTTGTTTATCAACTAACTAAAAATTTAAAAATTCAGCTAATGTTAGATTAAAAGCTTTGGCTATTTTGTTCAATTTGGAAAAGCTTACATCATTTTGAGCAGTTTCAATATTCCCTAAAGTAGAGCGTGCAATTTTGGCTAAATCCGCTAAATCATCTTGAGTGTATTTATTTAATTTCCTCAACTCTTTTATGCGATTTGCTAATTTTTGCAATATTGTTTTATCCATAAATTGTTAATGATTAACCTATTGATAAATATTAAAGTTTATCTGTATTTTTATCTAAATGTTTGATAGCATATTCACAACATTGTTGCACCAAATTATTAAGAGATACCCCCTTATTTTGTGCTATTGTTTGTAATTTTTGCACTAATTTTAAAGGTAATCTGAATGTTTTATTTGTCATTTCTGTTTTTTCAACTTTAAACATGTTCACCTCACTATTTATATTAAGTGCAATTTTTGATTATTTATATACCCTATTTATACACTTAAATATTTAGTGCAAATTGCAATATATCATGCTATAATTCATTGGTGCATTATAGATAGAAATAATTTTATAACTGAATTGAGGAAATATAATGATTTAAAAATTTAAAAATTCAACTAATGACAAATCAAAAGCTTTGGCAATATTCAATAACGTGAGGTATTTAGGCTCAACTAATCCTTTTTCTATTCTGCTTATCGTAGAAGGTTCAAGACCATTTTTATAGCATAAAGCACTAATTGTTAGTTTTCTTTCTTTTCGTAATTTCTTTATATGATTACCCAGTTTTTGTAATTCATTGCTTTGCATATATGCAATTTTAATGCTACCATTTAATTATTTTTTGCATGCATGCAAAAAATAAAAAATAAAATAGAAAGGTTTATCTTAAATGTTCACTAAAAAAATACTTATAGATTTAGACGGCGTACTAAATGAATATGGAAAAGAGAAATTCAATGAAAATTACATTCCTAAAATCAAAATCGGGGCTTATGAATTTTTGGAAATATTATCTAAAAAAGCTGAATTGTATCTTTTTACATCAAGAAATCTAATACTTGCAACTAAATGGCTAATTAATAACAACTTAGATAAATTTTTTAAAGATGTAACAAATATAAAATTACCGTCTTATCTTTATATCGACGATAGAACAATTTGTTTTAAGGGAGATTATAATAAAACTCTTGAAGAAATTGAAAATTTTAAAGTTTATTGGAAATAAAATATTCTTCTTTATTTAACTTTCAACTATCTTCTATAAACCTTTGTTATGAAAGGAATAAATCCGAATAAATTATATTTTATTTTATCTTCAAAATAGTAAATTTTTATAATATTAATATTAAATAGTTTTATGTATGCTTTTTTGTTGGGATGAGGGATATTTTTTTTGTTGTAGCTTATATTAATATTGTGCTTTTTAGAGAATTCTATTAATTCATTCATAGCCCATTTGTAGTCATTAATGTGTTTTTTTGAATATGCTGCAACGGTTGAGGAGTTGTTTTTTCTGTAATGGTAGTATGTATTTGGAACTGTTACCAAATCACCCATATAGTATAAAATTTTAATTAAAATTGCTGCATCTTCGAAAAATCTTCCATTTTCAAAATTTAAATTTGTTTTTTTGAAATTTTCGGTATTATATATTTTATTGTATACATAATTGTATTTAGGTATTTCGACAATTTTTACTTTAGCATTAATATCTTTTGCTATCTGTATATTTTTATATTTTATTTTTAATTTTTCAAATATTTTTCCACTTCTTTTGAATCCGCAACATGCAATATCACAGTTATGTTTTATTGCGGCATTGTATAGTTTTTCAAAATAATTTTTATCAACCCAGTCATCTGAATCAACAAAGCCCAGAAATTCACCCTTTGCTTTTTTAATTCCTATGTTTCTCGCTTTTGATTGTCCTTCATTTTCTTTTTCAATTATTTTAATTCTTTTGTCTTTAAGTGCAAACTTTTTTAAAATTTTTCCGGAGTTATCCGTTGAGCCGTCATTGATACATATAATTTCTATATTTTGTAGAGTTTGGTTAACTAAACTGTCTAAACATTTTTTAAGATATTTTTCGGTATTATAAATTGGAATAATTATTGAAATTTTAATTTTTTTATTTGCCATTTTTACCTTCTGATTTGCGTTTTTATATGTTGTTATTTTTTCATAAATAAAATAAAAAGTCTACATTACTACGAATTATATATAAATAATAATTCGTTAATTCGTCCTTATATATTCATATATTTTGTTGAAAAATTGAAAGAGGATTTAGTGTAATGAACGTAGAAAATAATAAAATTGAATTTGGTAAGAAGATTAAGCGATTGAGAAAGGAAAAAGGCCTGACACAAGAACAATTATCTGAATTAATAGGTATTGATAACAGACATTTATCAAGAATTGAAACAGGTATACATTATCCTACGTTTAAAATAATGAAAAAGTTAGCTAAAGCCCTTGATGTTAATTTGGAAAGTTTAGATGAAGTTTCGATTGATGACACAATAGTTTCGGATAAAATTTATTTAAAATCTCTACAAATATTAAATTCTGCTAAAACGGATGAAGAAAAGAAATATTATTATAAGGTTTTAGCATTAGCTAAGTTAGGTTTAAAGATAAATTCAAACAACAATTGTTGAAATAATTAAAGTATAAATAAAATCATAGCTTATAACTTCTAGAATTTATTCGATAAGCCTTTTGAAATTAATGCGCTGTTAAAATCGGCATTATGTATTCTTGATAGCCCTTTGATTAGTTCATCATATCGCCTTAAAGTTTTTTCTCTGATGATTTTTAGTTTTGAAAGTTCCTGATTGCAAGCGTTTTGCATTGCGGTTTTATATTTTTGGTCAACAGCTTTTCTTTTGGCTTTTAAGTTTTCTATTTCTTTATTTTGGTTTGATTTTAACTGCATTAAATCAAAAATATCCGTAAAATATTGAGCAATTTTTCTTGCATTATCCTTTGGAGGTTTTATTTGAAATGAGTGTCTGGCTTGCATTATACCGTTTTCTTCAAGTGTAACTCTTGATTGTTCAAAATCTTCAACATAAAGTGTTTGATTTGGGTATGATGAAGTATTTTTTTTAAAAACATCGCAAATTTCTCTTTGCTTTTGATGAAAATTTTGAAAAGCTTCGCCTTCTTGTCCTTTTGCAAGAGGTATCAATTTTGCAGTGAAATTTATGTTACTTATGTTTTTCATTCTAAAGTTATAAAACTTGTAAATAAAATTTGTTGTTTATAAATTTTTCGTTTATTATATCTTTTTGAGGGGCTTATGGCAACAAAAGAATTAACAATCGGTAATCCTTTTAAATTAATTTTAAATTTTATGTTTCCGATATTAATTGGAAACATGTTTCAGCAGTTTTATAATTTAGTTGATGCTTTGATTGTGGGCAGAACTCTTGGAATTAATGCGCTTGGTGCTGTTGGAGCAACTGGACCTTTAATTTTTCTTTTTATAAGTTTTATTTTTGCTACTACTCAGGGTTTTTCCGTTGTTACGGCTCAAAAATTCGGAGCAAGAGATTATGAAATGGTTAAAAAATCAGTTGGGACATCTTTTATATTATCTTTTGTTTTAACTATAATTTTAACTGTATTGTCGGCTCCTTTTGCCTATCAAATGTTAGATTTTTTAAGAACTCCTTCGGATATAATAGAGCCTGCTTATGAATATCTTTTTATTATGTTTGTCGGTATTTTTGCTACGGTTTTTTATAATTTGTCCTCTAATATAATAAGGGCATTGGGAGATAGTAAGACTCCTTTGTATTTTTTGATTTTTGCTTCAATATTAAATATTTTTCTCGATTTATTGTTTATTTTAAAATTTGGCATGGGAGTAAGCGGTGCTGCTTGGGCAACTGTTATATCTCAAGCTGTTGCAACGGTTTTGTGTATAGTTTTTATGTTTATTAAATTCCCAATTTTAAAATTGAGAAAAAAAGATTGGGAAATTGATAAAAGCTTTGCTTATGAACATCTTTATGTCGGTATTCCTATGGGATTTCAAATGTCTGTGTTGTCAATTGGAATAATTGCCCTGCAATTTGTTTTGAATGGCTTAGGTTCAATTGCTGTTGCTGCCTATACAACTGCAATGCGTGTTGATCAATTGTTTTCTCAAATATACCTTGCTTTGGGGGCAACTATGGCGACATATACCGCTCAAAATTTCGGTGCAAAAAAAATGTCCAGAATTAAAGAAGGAGCAAAAGCAAGTATTTTGATAGCTTTTATTGCAAGCGTTCTTGCGGTAGCGTTTTTAACATTTTTCTCAAAAGCAATAGTTGCAATGTTTATGGATAAACCCCATCCTGAGGTTATAAGGCTTGCGGTTATGTATATTCATATAATTATGATATTTTTCTTTTTCCTTGGAATTTTGATTATTTATAGAAATATTTTACAAGGTATGGGAAATGTGACAGCGCCTCTTGCTTCTGGCGTTGCAGAACTTATAGCAAGAACTTTATGTGCATTTGTTTTGGGGCATTATTTCGGATATTTGGGTATTTGTCTTTCAACTCCTGCTGCTTGGGTTGCAGCGGCTATTGTTTTATATGTCGGCTATAAGATTAGTCTTGTAAAAAATTTGAAAAAAATTAGGGCTCAAAATAAGAAGTTAATTTCTGAATAACTCTTTTAAAGAAATCAGCCATTGAATTTGTTTCTTTGCTTTTTGGAATTATATATCCGGCTTTAACATTTTTAAGACGTTTTTGAAATCTGTCGTAATCAAGTTCTTGTAAGATTCTTTGAGTTTTTTTGGCATTTCTTGTTGCCATGTCGAATTTCAGACTTTTGGGCATATTTGTTCTTGGTATTAAATTTTTTAATTTTTGAAACATTTTATCTCCTTTGCATATCTATAAAACAACAAAAAAAATTATATTGTTTTAATATTAAAAAATTTTAAAAAATTAATAACTATTTGTTTTGTGCAATAATGTAAATATGGAAAAAAGTTCGAAGCGTGCATTTTTGGATTTACATATTTCAATTTTACTTGCCGGTCTGACAGGTTTATTCGGTCGTTTAGTAACCTTAAATGAGGGTTTGCTCACATTTTGGCGATTGTTTTTGACTGTCGGTATTTTTTGTATAATTACATTTTTTACAAGAAAATTTTATAAAGTAAAATTAAAAGATTTTTTTAAAATTGCAGCAGTTGGAGGGCTTTTGGGGCTTCATTGGGTATTTTTTTATGGCAGTATAAAATATTCAAATATATCTGTCGGAACTGTTTGTCTTTCTTTAATAAGTTTTTTTACTGCAATAATTGACCCTATTGTTAATAAACACAGGTATTTTAAACATGAATTTTTATTTAGCCTCATAACAATATTTGGTATAGTTTTGATTTTCAATTTTGACAGCGGATATAGAACAGGGGTTATTATAGGTATTTTTTCGGCACTTTTAGCTGCATTATTCACAATATTTAATAAAAAAGTTGCAAAATATAATCTTGAAACCGTTTTGTTTTATGAAATGGTGGGCGGCTTTATTTGTATAAGTGCTTTTTTACCTTTTTATTTACATTTTTTCCCTGTTAAAAATATATTTCCTGTAGGATTAGATTTATTTTATCTTGTTATATTGGCCTTATTTTGTACGGTATTTTTGTATTATTTTCAAATTAGCGCGCTAAAAAAGCTTTCGGCATTTAGTGTGAATTTGTCTTATAATCTTGAACCGGTATATACAATAATCCTTGCAATGATTATATTCCATGAATATAAAGATTTGAATATCGCTTTTTACATAGGATTTTTTGCTATTTTAGTTTCGGTTATACTCGAAAGCTTGTATGTTGCAAAATGGAGTAAAAAATTTAATAAAACCAATTAAATTTTTTTGAATACGCTTTTTGGTTGTTTGCATACAGGACAAGTAAAATCATTAGGTTCATTTTCTATGTTTCCGTTGTATATATAACCGCAAATTGAACATTTGTATGCTTCTTTATTTTCTGTTTTTTGTTCTATGTATGTTGGGGCATTTTTAGGGGTGAGTCCTTTTTTGATTAGGTGATAATATGCGTATGTCATTGGTTTTTTGTTTGGATTTATAACATCTCCTTCGGCTATTTTTGCAATAAAAATTGTGTGTGTTTCTGTTTCTATTACATTTTCCACATCTAAAATTAAATAGCTAACGCAGTTTTGAATTATATCAATATCCGAAATCGTTATTTTTTTAATGCCTTCAAATTTATTGACGTTTCTTCCCGATTGAAAACCAAAAGCAGGGATTACATTTTCATCTGTATCTTCTGGTAAAATTGAAATTGCAAAGTGTTTTGATGCTTTAATGCATTCATTTGTGTAGTTATTATGGTTAATACTTACTGCTACAGTGTTATATGTTACTTGAATAACACTGTTTACAACGCAACCTGTAGATTTTTCGTTTGTTTTTACTGTTGCAACATAAACTCCGTATGATAAATTTTTAAGTGATTCTTGTATATTCATTTTTTCTCCTTTATAGTGCCTGTTCTATATTTAAAAGTTTTTCTTGAATGTCGATTCCTTCTTTGTATCCTTTTAATTTTTTGTTTGAACCGATTACTCTGTGACAAGGAATAATAATTAAAATAGGATTTTTATTATTTGCATTTCCTACTGCTCTTGATGCGTTTTCATTGTTGATTTTTAGCGCTATGTCTTTATATGTTTGATATGTTCCATATGGAATTTTTGTTAATTCTTCCCAAACTTTCTTTTGAAAAGGTGTGCCTTCGGGATTAATAGGGATATCAAAAGTTTTTCTTTTTCTTTCAAAATATTCATCAAGTTCTTCAAAAGTTTTTTTGATTAGTAGGGTTAATGTAAAATTATAGTTGCTTTTGATTTTGCCAAATTTTAATTTTACAATTTTTTTATTTTCTTCAAATATAGTTATATAGCCGATTTTACTCTTTTTATAAAAGTAGTCCATGGTTAATATTTTACTTGTTTTGTAAATTTAAGCAATATTTTTTTTCTAATATTGTTATAATATATATACGGATTTAAGCTCGAAGCAAACAATGAAAAAAATAATTCTTCTTTTAATATTATTTATATTAAACAGTTCTTGTCTTGCACTTGTCGAAAATAAAAAAATCAATTTAAGACAGGCAATAGACATTACTTTGAATGCTAACCCCAGAGTAAAAATTGAGAAATTAAATGTTGAAATTTCAAAAAATGATATAGATGTTGCAAATAGATTGCAAAATCCTTCTTTGCATACTTTTCAAAATATTGGTACAGCAGGAGAAGGTAATCCGCAACAGATTGGTGCTGATTATGTAATTGAAATTTTAAAGAGGGGAAAAAGAAAAGATTATTCTAAATCTGAAGCTCAAGCAGCGTATAATAATCAAAAATTTAGCGAGCAAATCCTTATTTTGAATGTTAAAAAAGCATATATTGATTTATTGCTTAAAAAATCAAATTTAAAAATATTAACCGAACAAGAGGTTTTGGCAAAAGAGCTTTTGGATTCTGCTATGAAAGATTTAAATAGTGGTAAAGTCCAAAAAACAGAGGTAATACAGGCAAAAATTGCTCTTAATAGAGCAATTATGTATACAAATATAGCAAAATCAGAAGTAATATTTGCCCAAAATCGTCTTAATTCAACAATGAATACAAGTGAAATAAATTATGATACAGAAGAAGATTATTTAAATGATAATTATGAGGCTTTAAATACAATTAGCCCTTTGGATAATGGTTTTGATTTTGAAAAAATAAAGAATTATGCTCTATCAAACAGATATGATCTTTTAAAGGCTTCGCAACAAGTTGAAAGTGCAAAATTAAATTTAAAAGTTGTTAAAAGCCAACTTATTCCAGATATCGAATTTACTGGTGGTTATGCTTATCAAACACAAGGAGTTTCTGCTACGGGAACATATCTTTCAGGTGCTTATGCCGGTGCAAGTTTGGTTAATATTCCGCTTTTTTACAGGTATAAACCTGAAATAAAAAATGCTGAATTGGAAATTGAAAAAGCACAATTAAGATACGAAGATATAAAAGTAGATGTAATAAGAGATTTGACTGACGCTTGGGAAAAATTTGTAATAGCAAGAAATAATTTGAATTTTTATAATAAAGAATTGCTGTCAAATTCAAGAGAATTGGCAAAAGAATCAAAAGAGAGCTTAGATGAAAAGGAAATTGACTTAACTTCGTTTTTGGTTTCAAAGAAATTGTATTTAGAGTTAATGCTAGGATATGAAGCAGCATTAGCAGAATATTATAATTGTTATGCCGAGTTATTAAAAGAGATGAATGCAGACAGCATTAACGTTGTTAAATATGAAAAAGTTTAAATTTTACAGTTGAAATTGATAACTTAAATCTTGATATTTAACATATATAGGATATTTGTCTAAATCTTCAAAGAAGAAATAAAAATATTGGCTTCTTCTTGGGCTGATTGTTGCCGAATATTTAATTGAATGTTTTAAAATTTGATTTCCGATTGTTTCAAGTTTTGAAAAAGCAGATTGATTAGATTGTTCTGAGGAATTTTGTACCATTGATTGGTTAAATTCATTATAGTTTGCCGTCATTCCTGTCATGTTTGTTAAAGTCGCACCCATAGAGCTCATTGCAGCCATAGAAGATGCTTCTTGATTTTGCCATATATCCAGATAATTATTTGATGTTATGAATTGAAGGTTTTTATCAGGGTTTGACATTGATAAATCTTCAACTTTAAATATATATGGTGTTTCATAAGATAAATTTTCAACTTGTACAAATAAGGCTAAAATTTCAGGAACAGGAGTTTTTGAAATTCCCATTTTAACGTTTACATTTTGATTGGATTTTTTGTATACATTAAAAATTAAGTCCTCATTTGTTTTAACTGTTTGAGTGTTATTTGAATTGTAATCTTCTCCAACATAAGTTAAAGTTGCACAACCGCTTAAAATAAACATTGTGCAAGCTAAAAACAATAGTTTTATTTTTTTAATCTTTTTCATTTGCTATTATGATACAGTATTTTCTTTAATTAATCAAATAAAAAGGCTTTTATTTTAAATTTTTTATAATTTTTACTATTCTAAATTCGTAGCCTTCAGGTTTATTTAAATATGCTGTATATATTGATGAAATTATTAACATAAGAAATGATATTGAAAAACAAACTGCAATAATTTTTTCTTTTTTAGTCATTTTATTCTCCTTTTTGAATTGATTTTTTGAGCCATTCATCTGCTCTTGCACCGGTTAAAATTTTACCTTCTGCTCTAATACCGTAGCCAAAAGGATCTTCCCCTTTATTAATACCGTCTACATCCATACAGAAAATTTTATATATTCTATCAAAACCATTGTCATTAGAGTGGTATATAGGTCCATTTGGGGATGAAAAAAATCTTACAGTGCTGTTACATGCTTCTTCACCAAATATATAAATACAATTTTCTCTAGCACCGGCATCAGTTTCAATAGCCCAAAGCACTCCAAAAGGGTTCGCGGGATCAACTTGATAATATATAATATCGTCGTTCAAAATTATTTCGGCACCAATTTCATTAGAACATTCGGCGCAATATTTATCAAGATCTTCTTTAAATTTTTCTAAAGTTGATCCGTATTCTGTTCCTAATTGTAAGGCGCCCCTGTATGAACATGTACTTGTTGTTTCTGAACAATTTAAGTTTTTTACATTTGTAAAATCAGCAAATGTTTGACAAAAATATGTATTATCCCCGTCATGAGTGCCGTCAATTAAAGTCCCGTCAGGTTTCATTCCTAAATCACCATTTGCATAATATTGATCAGAATTTACAAGCTCTCTTATAACAGTCCCTAAAGTATTATTTCCTTTTTTAAATTTCATTACATTCTCATCAGGAGCGCTATGTATTGCAACAGGCAGTAATATCGCACTTAAAACTCCTATTATAACCAGAACAATCATTATTTCTGCTAAAGTAAATGCTTTTTTAAAATACTCCAAAATATTACTCCTGTGCGCTACAGACATGGTTCTATATATAGATAACCATAACATAATTAAATCATACAATTCTATATATGCAACATGTAAATTCTAAAAAAGCGAAAAATGTGATTAGGATACTTGCAAGGCTAATAAGAGAGGAGCGTTTAAAACAAAATAAATCTCAAAGGCTTTTGGCGGATGAATTTGATATACCAAAATCTATGTTAAGCAGACTTGAAAATGGAATAAATGAGCCTAAATTGATTTCATTGTTGTCTGTGTGTGAAGCTTTAAATATAAAATTGTCTGATTTAATAAAAAAACTTGAATTGGAGTTAAGCGAAAAGTTTTCATTGATAGAAAAGTAAAAAGCCGATAGATAATAAATCTATCGGCTTTTTTATATTGTTTTATTTTTAGAATTGAGCTTTTTCTTCTTCCGTTAAACCTTTGATTGTAAGGTTTACTCTGCCTTTGTCGTCGATTTTTTGAACTTTAACAACAACTTCTTGACCTATTGTAAGATGCGGTTCAATTGTTTCAATTCTTTCGTTACAAATTTGAGAAATGTGAACCATGCCGTCTTTTCCGGGTGCTAATTCAACAAAAGCACCGATTGGAATTATTCTTACAACTTTGCCTTTGCAAACCATTCCGACTTCAGGTTTAAAAGTCAAATCTCTAATCATTTTAGCTGCTAATTCAGCACCTTCTTTGTCATTTGATGTGATTGTAACTTTTCCGTCGTCTTGAATATCGATTTCGGCACCTGTAGCATCAATTATGCTTCTTATCATTTTTCCGCCTGGTCCGATTACTGTTCCGATATCTTCTTGATTAATTGTCATTGACATTAATCTTGGTGCATTAGGAGAAAGCTCTTTTCTTGGAGCACTTATAACTTCTCTCATACAATTCATAATGTGAAGTCTGCCTTCTTTGGCTTGTGCAAGCGCTCTTCTTAATGTCGGATTTGAAATTCCTTTAATTTTCATATCCATTTGAAGCGCTGTTATGCCTTCTTCATTACCTGTAACTTTGAAGTCCATATCACCAAGAAAGTCTTCTATGCCTTGAATATCAGTTAAAACGATATCAGTATCTTCTTCATGGATTAAGCCCATTGCAACCCCGCCTATCATACATTTAACAGGGACGCCTGCATCCATTAGTGCCATAGAACTTGCACAAGTTGAACCCATAGAAGTTGAACCGTTTGATTCCAATACATCTGATGTTACACGTATTGTATATGGAAATTCTTCTTTTGAAGGAAGTGCCGGAACATTTGCTCTTTCTGCCAAATTTCCGTGTCCTACTTCACGACGTCCTGGACCCCTTAGAGGCTTAACTTCACCAACTGAAAATCCGGGGAATATGTATTTGTGCATATAGTCTTTTGTTCTGACAGGATCAACTCCGTCAAGTTCTTGAGCCATTCCCGGACCTGCAAGTGTTGCAACGGAGAGGATTTGTGTTTGACCTCTTGTAAATACTGCAGAACCATGAACCATTGGTAGAACTCCAACTTCACACCAAATCGGGCGAACTTCGGTTGTTGTTCTGCCGTCTGCACGAACTCCTTCGTTTTTAATCATTGCACGCATTATTTTCTTTTCGAGTGCTTTAAATTCTTCTGCAACAAAATCAATTCCTGTTTCTTCAATCATTTTAGCAATCGGATGTTCTTCACCAAGTGCTTCAATTTTTTCTTTAACAATTTCTTTGATTTTATCAAGTTTTTCGCTTCTTTCATCTCTGTCTGTAGTGTGATAAGCGTCAACCACAGCGTCATAAGCAGTGTCTTTTATGATTTGTGCTAATTCTGATGTGTCATAAGGATTAACAAATTCTTGTCTTTCTACTCCACATTCTTTTGCAAAAGCAATTTGTGCTTCGCATTGTTTTCTTATTTCGACTTGAGCAAATTCAACAGCTGCCATAATGTCGTCTTCTGTTACGAAATTGCAACCTGCTTCAACCATAATAACAGAGTCATGTGTACCTGCTATTACTATGTTCATATCTGATTTTTCATCTTGACTGTGAGTCGGGTTTGCTATCATTTGTCCGTCAATTCTTCCGACTCTGACTGCTCCTACAGGACCTTCAAAAGGCGCACCGGAAAGCATTAATGCAGTTGAAGCACCGATTATTGAAAGTATGTCAGGTTGTTCTTCTTGATCATACGCAAATAGTTGCGAAACAATTTGCACGTCATTTCTATATCCTTTTGGCCATAAAGGTCTTATGGGTCTATCTATTAGTCTTGAAATTAATATTGCTTTTTCTGAGCTTCTGCCTTCTGTTCTTGTGTATCCTCCGGGGATTTTTCCGATTGCGGACATTCTTTCTTCATAGTCAATTAATAATGGGAAGAAATCTATTCCGACACGAGGTTCTTTGCTGACTGTTGCATGAACAAAAAGCATTGTATCGCCACATCTTACTGTAACTGATGAAGTTGCTTGTTTGGCGTATTTTCCTGTTTCAACTTCTACGGTTTTCCCACCAACCGTAATAACCATTTTTTTGCTTTCAGGTTTGTTTGTCATTTTCTTCTTCTTTCTTCTTTACATAACTATACGAAAATTTTATAATAAATGCCGTTTAAAAGCAATCTTGGACTTTTTAAATTTGAAAAATTAATTTTTTATTAACATAATTCATGATTTTAAATTTTGCCGTTATTATAGAGAAGTGAACTTGTAAAAAATTAGAAAAATGGAGGATATTATGATTAAACCTTTAGCAGACAGAATTGTTATTAAAGTTATTGATGATGTTCAACAAACATCAGGCGGAATTTTTATTCCTGATAGCGCAAAAGAAAAACCTCAAAAAGGCGAAGTTGTAGCTGTAGGTTCAGGCAAAACTATGGATAACGGTGAAAAAGAACCTATGGAAGTTAAAGTTGGCGATATTGTTTTATTTGCTAAATATTCAGGAACAGATGTTAAGATAGACGATGTTGAGTATAAAATTATTAGCGTAAAAGACGCTTTGGCTGTTTTAGCTTAAAAAGTATTGTATTAGTTAGAAAAGAGGTATAAATTATGGCGAAGAAAGTCGTTTTTGATACAACTGCAAGAGAAGCTTTGTTAAAAGGTGTTAATGCCGTAGCTGATGCAGTTAAAGTTACACTTGGACCAAAAGGTCGCAATGTAATAATTGAGAAAAAATTTGGTGCACCTCAAATAGTTAATGATGGTGTTACTATTGCAAAAGAAATTGAATTAAAAGACGGATTGGAAAATGCCGGCGCTCAACTTTTGAAAGAAGTTTCTTCTAAAACAAACGATGTTGCAGGTGATGGTACTACAACAGCAAGCGTTTTAGCACAAGCAATATTTAAAGAAGGCATTAAAAATTTAACTGCGGGTGCTAATCCAATGGGTATCAAAAGAGGTATTGCAAGCGCAGTAAAAGCAGCTCATGAAGAAATTAAAAAAATGTCTAAATCTGTAGATTCTAAAGAAATGAGAGCTCAAGTTGCAGCAATTTCTGCAGGAAATGATAAATTCATCGGTGATTTAATCGCTGATTGTATGGAAGTTGTCGGAACAGACGGAGTTATTACCGTTGAAGAATCTAAAACTTTCGGTACGGATAAAAAAATTGTTGAAGGTATGCAATTTGATAAAGGTTATATTTCACCTTATTTCATTACAGATGCAGAACGTATGGAAGCAGTTTTAGAAGATGCTTATGTTCTTTGTGTAAATAAAAAAATTAATTTAATTGCTGATTTAGTTCCAATATTGGAACAAGTTGCACGTGACGGTCGTTCTTTGCTTTTAATTGCTGAAGATGTTGAAGGTGAAGCTTTAGCTACTTTAGTTGTTAATACTATGAGAAAAGTATTAAGAGCAGTTGCTGTTAAAGCTCCCGGATTTGGTGACAGAAGAAAAGCAATGCTTGAAGATATAGCTGTTTTAACCGGCGGTCAAATGTTTACTGAAGAACTTGGTATTAAACTTGAAAATATTACAGTTCAAATGCTAGGAAAAGCAAAACGTGTTACTGTAACAAAAGATGAAACTACAATAGTTGTTGATGATTCAACAAAAGCAGCAGTAGCAGAAAGAGTTAATTTGATTAAAAAACAACTTGAAGCTTCTGATTCAGAATATGATAAAGAAAAACTTCAAGAAAGAATTGCAAAACTTTCAGGTGGTGTTGCAGTTATTGAAGTTGGTGCTGCTTCTGAAGTTGAATTAAAAGAATCTAAATTAAGAATTGAAGATGCATTAAATGCTACTCGTGCAGCACAAGAAGAAGGCATTGTTCCAGGTGGCGGCGTTGCATTGTTAAGAGTTCAACAAGTTCTTCAAAAAGAATTGGAAACAAGAAAATTTGAAAACGATGATGAAAAAACAGGTTTCAAAATCTTGACTGCTGCATTAGATATTCCTCTTGTTGCAATTGCAAATAATGCAGGGGCAAAAGGAGAAGTTGTGGTTGATGCTGTAAGAAAACATGAAGGTTCTTACGGATACGATGCTATGGCTAATGAATATGTAGATATGTTTGAAGCAGGAATTGTTGACCCTGCAAAAGTTACTAGAAGTGCATTGGAAAATGCTGCTTCGGTTGCTTCTATGTTATTAACTACAGAAGCTGCAGTTGTTGAAATTCCTGAAGAAAAAGCTCCTGAAATGCCAATGGGTGGCGGAATGCCAGGCATGGGCGGCATGGGAATGATGTAATTTTTTACAGCGCTTGTGCGCTGTTTAAAATTACGAATGACCCAAAGGATGTGAGGGCGTGACGGTGAAGCGTTGAGCTTCATCGAACAGCCCGACACTGGACTAAAGCGACGTGGGACTGAAAGTCCCTCAGAAGCAAACTTTTGAAATTCGAGCTATACTCCGACTGGAGTTAGCGAGAATGAAAAAGCAAAAAGGTGTGTGAGCTCGTGATGTCAGACCGTTGAGGGCTGACAGACAGAGCGAAACCGTACCAAAGCGACGTGGGACTGAAAGTCCCTCAGAAGCAAAGGAATGATGTAATTTTTTACAGCGCTTGTGCGCTGTTTAAAATTACGAATGACCCAATAGGATTTAAATTTATCAAGAAATGCCAAGGTATATACCTTGGCATTTTTAAATTATTTAATTATTAATGTTAAATTTAAAATAATTAAATTGATATGATAGTGATTTATTTTTTTAATAGTATAATTTTTTTTATGGCGAAAGTGGTTTTAGTAGGATACGGAAAAATGCTCTATTCCCTTATTGAAGGGATAAAGGCTTCTAATCATGAGATTTTAGGAGTATTTAGGAATGATAGAATAAGGTATTCTAAAATAAAACTTTTTTTTAAAGATATTTTTAATCCTTCGGTTGACTATACGATAATCAAATCTAAAAAACTATATGATATTAAAGCAAATAGTGTTAACAGCGATAAATTTTTAAAAGAAATTAAAAAATTAAATCCTGATATTATAATCGTTGGTTCTTGGGCTGAAAAATTTCAACATAAAATCTTGAAAGAAATACAATGCGTTAATTTTCATCCTGCGCTATTACCGAAAAACAGGGGTCCTAATCCTTATTTTTGGTCAATATACTTAAATCAAAATGTTAGCGGTTTAACAATTCATTATATGAATGAATTTTTTGACAGAGGTGATATTTTATTGCAAGAAGCTATCACCATTGATAAAAACGAAACAGGAAAAAGCTTAAAAGAAAAAACAACACGATATGCAAAAGTTATGGTCAAAGAATTTTTAGATTTATACGATAAAAAGCAGCTTCAACCGATTAAGCAAAATGAAGAATTTGCAAGTTATGAGCCTCAATTATCAGATAAAGAAGTTGTCATTGATTTAAACAAATCAAAAGAAGATGTTGATAGGCATTTAAGAGCTTTATATCCTTGGGCAGCTCCTTATGTTAAAGTTTTAAGAAGATACATTAAAATAGATAAATATGAATTTATAGAATTAAGTAAAGAAACAAAAGAAAGAAAAAATTATGAAGTTATAGATAATAATTCAAATTATTTTGTTTTAAAAGGGTCTGATTTTTTAATAAAACTCTACAAATGATTATATTTAATTAACTTTTATAATATAATTAACTAATAGAATAAAAGAGAGATTTTATGAGAATAATAGCTGAAAATCTTGTTAAAATATATGGGGACAGATCGGTTGTAAATGACGTTTCTTTTGATGTCAATAAAGGTGAAGTTGTAGGGCTTTTAGGTCCTAATGGGGCAGGTAAAACAACAACTTTTTATATGGTTGTCGGTCTTGTTAGAGCGAATGCCGGAAAAGTTTTTATTGAAGATGATGATAAAAATAGAACCGAAATAACACATCTTCCAATGAATGAAAGAGCTCGTCTTGGAATTGGCTATCTTCCGCAAGAGACTTCTATTTTTAGAAAATTAAATGTTGAAGATAATTTAAAACTTGTTCTTGAAATGAATGATAAATTAAATGAAGAACAAAAAAAGGAATTGCTTGAAAGTCTTTTAAGTGAATTTGGTGTGGCGAAATTAAGAACCGCTCCTTCTGTAGCTTTGTCAGGCGGTGAAAGAAGAAGGGTAGAAATTGCAAGAGCGCTTGCTGCAACGCCTTCTTTTATACTTTTGGATGAACCTTTTACAGGTATTGACCCGATTGCAATAGGTGAAATTAAAGAAAATATATTTAAACTTGCTAAAGAAAAAAATATCGGCATTTTAATTACTGACCATAACCCGAAAGCAACTCTTTCAATTACGGATAGGGCAAATGTAATTTTTGACGGAAAAATTAAAATTTCGGGAAAATCTAAAGATGTTGCAGTTGACCCTGTAGCTAAAGAATTTTATCTGGGAAAAGATTTTGTACTCTAAAATTATGGAACTTATAAATAAAATTAAAAATTTTAAATTGAGCCTTTTGGATAAATTTATTTTAAGCCAAGTTATAGGCGCAACTATAGTTTGTTTAATTTTATTTATAATTGTTTGGATTGCACCTGAAACGCTTTTTAAGATAATAAAAAAAGTTTTAAATGACCATATAGGAATTTCGATGGCAATTAAATTGCTCATTTTAGAAATTCCAAAAGTTCTTGCAAAGGCAATACCTGTAGGTATTTTATTGGGTTCAATTTTCACTTTTGACAGACTTTCCAAAAATTCTGAACTTTCAATTTTAAGGGGTATTGGAATATCATTTAATCGTATAATGCTTCCTGTTATATGTTTTGGATGTGTTTTGTCAGTATTTTGTTATATAGTAAATGATAAACTTGTTCCTATTGCAAGTCAAAAGCTTGGAGAATCCAAGGGCGGCGGAAGTCATTTTGTTTATATTGTTGAAAATCCTGATAAAACTCCCAAACAAAATATTATAGTTTCAAATTTTAATCCGAAAACTATTTTTGATATTACGGTCATGAATTTTGCAAAGGAAGATTATACCGATGCTACAACATTTGACAGCATTGTTTTTGCACCTATTGCAACAAAACAAAAAAATTGTTGGATGTTAGAGGATGCTCTGATATACAAAATTGATGAAAATGGAATTTATAAAAAGATATTACACGAAGATTTTTATCCGATTTTACAAGAAAAAAACCAAGCTCAGGAAGTTTTTGATTTGATGTTAAATACCACAAGAAAAGAAAGAGTCTTTACTAATCATCAAATTTCAAAATATGCGAAATTACTTAAAAAAGCTAATTTTTCTGATGAATACAGATATTTTAGAACAAAATTATACCAAAGATACTTACATCCTCTAACTTGCATTTTATTTGCAATTATAGGTTGTCTGTTGGGTTTTGCTCCGCCAAGATCTCAAAGACTTGTGGGTTTTACAATAGCTGTAGGTATGATATTCGGATATTACATAACATTACCTTTCTTTGATTTGTTGGCGCAAAAGGGAGTTTTACCGTCTTTTATAGCTGCAGGACTTCCGATTATATTGTTTATAATATCTATTTTTATAATTAAAAAAGTGAAGGATTTGTAATGAAGAAAAAAATCATAAGTTCATTTTTATTGTTTTTGTTTGGATTTTTTTGTATTTTACCGGTTTATGCACAAGAAAAAATTGATGTGATAAATGATGAAGTAGGAATTTGGATTTTTAAAATAAATACAAAAAAATATGGGGCAAAAATAAAGCCATATATTTCTAAAAATCTTGCAACTCCTCAAAAAATATATGATGATAATTCTTTTGATTTGGTTGTAAATGGCGGATTTTATGATGTTAAAAATGGTAAAACGGTTTCATATGTGGTTATAGATGGTGTTATGGAAGGAGATTTAGACCTCCATACTGATTTAACAGAATCTTTAAAAAAAGAAGGAAGGTATGATAAAGTTGCATCAAGAGCAGAATTAAGGATTTTGGAAAATAAAAGACATAAATTAAAATTTGACATAAAAAGACACACAGACCCTGTTAAAAAAGGCTGGAAAATTAAACATTCTCTGCAAGCAGGTCCTATGTTTTACCCCACTATGGATTTAGTCGGAGAGGGGTTTGTTGTGTATGAAGATGATGTGGTAAGATCACAAAGCGCAGATATCTTAAAAAGACGAGAAAGAACGGTAATCGGTTTAAAGGGTAAATATTTATACATTGTTATTTTTACAAAAGATCATAAAGTTGACATAATAGAGTTAAAAAAATTCATGGAAGAAAAGCTTAAAATTGATAAAGCAATGGCATTTGACGGCGGTATTTCTACAGCAATTAACTCTAAAAATATTTCAATAGGTTCTATTGGAAAATATCAAAGAAAAGTTAAATCATTCTTGGTTATTGAAAGGTAAAAAAAATGAAGTTGGGAAAAATTAATTTTTGCAAAATAAGAAAAATTACCGCTATTGAGATAACTACAATAATGTTAGCTTGCATAGCTTTGGGAGTGTATTATTCTCCTAATTTTATGCATAAACAGGAAGTATTAAAATCTGCTAAAATTAAAGCCGATAATGCTATCTTTACTTCAAAAGCGCTTGAAGAATTTGCAAAAAATAAATCTGCTAAATCTTCTGAAATTGCACAAAAAATATCTGATGAACTAAATTCAACAAGCATTAATCCCTATAATAAAAAAGCCCCCGCTTATACTTTTGAGGTTAATTGTAAGGGTTGTAACAGTGTTGAATATGATGATAATTTAAGCATGATTATTTTAACGACATATAATAAAAAAGGTGAACTTATTGCAAGAACCGTAATAAAACCTCCGTCTTTTGTTACATATACAAAAGAAGATTAATTTTTTATTTTATGTTATTTTTATTCTGTAAGGAGACAAATTATGGTAAATGTTTTTGAAGGAAATTTATATTCGGAAAATGATGATAAATATTGTATCGTTATTTCGAGATTTAATGATTTTATAGGCACTAAACTTTTAGAAGGTGCGATTGATACTTTTAAAAGATTGAATGTTAAAGAAGAAAATATAGATGTGATATGGACCCCCGGAGCTTTTGAAATTCCTCTTACGGCTTCTTATGCAGCTAAATCAAAAAAATATTCTGCAATTTGTGCTCTTGGAGCAATTATTAAAGGCTCAACAGATCATTATGACTATGTTTGTGCTGAACTTTCAAAAGGTATTGCTTCGGTTTCCTTAAATACGGGTGTTCCTGTTTTATTTGGGGTTTTAACGGTTGATACAATTGAACAAGCAATCGAAAGAGCCGGTTCAAAAGCAGGAAACAAAGGTGCTGAATGTGCTAAGGCAGCTATAGAAATGACAAACGTTTTAAAAAAAATCAATCTTTAGATTAATATAAAATTACCCGAAAGCAACCTTGGGATTAATGCCCTATCTGAATAAAACAAATACATTATTAGTATAGACTTTTATTTAGATTGATGGGAGAGTATTCGGGAATGAGTTCCTTTAAATTAAAAGCTTGTATTTTAACGACTGTATTTTTGTTTTGTATTTCATATTTACCTGCTATTGCACAAGAAAATATAATTTCTTCGGTAGTGATTTCTAAATCGAAAGAAAAACCAAATGCGTATGAATTGAATATTGATTCAACTGAAGTAGTTGATTATAAAATTAACACTGATGAAGAAGGTGTGTATTTTGATCTCAAAAATTCAACACTAGCAGAAGACATTGGAACTGTTTATGATGATGTTTCAAATATTGATAATGTAGTAATTAAACAGTTGAACAACAATAAAGTAAGAATTTATGTTAAAGGAAAAGATGCTAAAAATACGGAATTAGTTTTTGTAAATTCATTGTTTGAAACATCAAAAGATAATTCTAAAAAAATTGTTATAAATCGTCCTATTAGTGAATATCAGCCTACTAATCATTTGAATGATTTGGATAGCGAAGAAGATATACAAGATTGGAGCGATAATTCTTTTAATTTTTCTCATTTAATAGCTGAATTATTATCAAATATTAAACAAGGTTCAATGGGAATTATATTGATATTTTTATCTATTTTTGCAGCAGGTGCGGTAGTTATTAAGAATTTAGCCGCTAAGATTTCTCAAGATAGAGAGCCTTTAATTGGTTTAAATTCTTCTAAAATATCAAATAATAATGAACTGCAAAGTGTTTCAAACAGAATGGAAGCGCTGAAAAATGCTCAAAGTGAATTAAATAAAGCGCATCAAAAATATCAAAACTATTTACAAAATAAATACAAAAACGTTAATAAAGAAAAAACTAATCCTATTAATATTGATTCCATAAAGAAAGGAATAGCTCTGAGTCAATACCAAAAGAGCACTCAAAATCCTTATTTAAATCAAGAAGTAATAAAAATTAATAAAGATTTTACCAATACTATTCCACAAGGAAATTTTCAAATTCCGCCAAGACCTAAAAAAACTGTTCAAAGCGATTTTTCAAGCCCTTATATTCAAAGAAAAAATAATAAAATTAACTACACTCCAAAAACAAATGAAAAATCAAGTTCAACAAAATTTTTGGAATCAGTTACAAAAATATATGAGCAATCCGGAAGGAAGGATCTTGCAACAGGATTAAAAAATTCTATTTCAAAAGCAAAACAATCAATTTAATATAATACTCAACCAATAAATGCCTCTTTAATAAAGAGGCTTCTTTTTATTTTGCTAGACTAGAATATGACTTTTTCGTATAATTAATTTAGGTTGAATTATGGCATCGAATGTATATACTAAAAATGAAATATTACAGAGTTTAGCTTCAAAGGGTTATTTTATAGACGCTTATACGCTTGACACTTTTTTTGAAAAGTGGCGCATTGAAGCTATTTTTGAAGATGAACAAGGAAGCGAATTTTATGATAAGAACGCTTTGGATTTAGTGTTAAAAAATCTATTTAGCGCTAAAAATGAGCCTGAAAAAAAAGAAGAAGAAATAACCCCAAAAGAGCAAGAAAATGATACTCAACCTGAAATCGAACAGCAAAATGTCATAAACCAGCCTGCAGTTGAAGAAAATCTTCAAATAAAAGAAGAAAAATTAAAAATAGATGATAGCGCAACAGAAAATTTATTAAATAATATAAAGCTTTCTGACGGTACTCCATTGATTGAAAAGATACAAGAAAGCCCCGACTTTGATGCCGCTGTTCAACCTATGCCCCAAATGGAAGTTCCAAAAATTCAAATTGAAGAAGATAAACCTCAAAATGCTCAGCCGGGGATTTTGGAAAGTGCTATGCAATCTGCTCAAAAAGATTTAAATTCTCAAATAAATGAAATGCCTGCACCTCAAATAATCCCGCCCCAAGAAGATAATGGGGATTTTGATGATATAAGTTTATTATCCGAGTCTTTGGAAGCACAAGAAAAATTTAGGCAATATGTTGTATCTGAACTTGTCAAAAAAAATGTTGATTTAAATCCTAAAAATAATGAATTTAAACTTGATATTTCGGAAAGAACATTAAGTATGATAGCTCGCACAATGGCAAAAAAAATAGCCAAACATGTGAATACTATTTTCTCGGCTGATGCAAAAAATGCTGCGCAATTAGAAAATGTTAAGGAAGAAAATAAAAAACTTACTCAAAAAGCACGTGAATTAGAAGAACAAAATCGAAAATTAAGATTACTTCTTGCAGAATCAAATAAAAATTTAAATTCATACAAGCCAAGCATTTTTGGTTTATATAAAAAAGTAAACCCTAATAAATAAAAACTAAAAGGAGCAAAATGAATCAACTAATAATGATTTTACTTATAAGTTTACTTATTTTAGTTCATGAAATAGGACATTTCGTTGCGGCTAAAATTTTCAAAGTTAAAGTGGTTCGTTTTGGAATTGGAATGCCGATAGGACCATCTTGGAAGCTTTTTAGATGGAATGATACAGTATTTTATTTGCATGCATTTTTATTTGGCGGGTATGTTTCTTTTGCAGAAGCAGAATCAGAAAATCCGGAGAATGAATCTGAAGCAAATAAGGAAAATGTTGATGAAACTTTGCCTAAAGATTCCCCCGAATTGTATGATAATAAAACAATTGCGCAAAAATTGATAATTGTTTCGGCGGGAGTTATTATGAATATTGTTTTTGCGGTTGCTCTTGTAATTTTTGCAGCGGCATATTTTCATAAACTTCCTGCTTCAATTCAGAATATATATGTAGATAGTTTTTCAAATAAAATAACTTCAAATATTGAAAAATCAGGAATTATTAAAGGTGATAAATTTTTAAAAGTAAATGATAAAAAGATTAATTCTTTATATCAGTTAACCTTTTTTGCAAAAAATTCAAAATTATTTGATGATTATGCTCAAGAAAATTTGATTGAAGAAAATTTAAAAGAATTAAAAAAATTAAATCCTAATATAAGTGAAGAAATAAAAGCAGGAACTACCATTTATTTGCCTGCAATTAAAGCTGAAAAACCTTTGGAAATAAATGAAAATGTTTTAAAGGGACTTGAAAAATATAAAAAAGACGGCATTGAGCTTACAAAAACACAAATTGAATTAAGAGATGAGCTGTATAATAAAAAAGCTTATAAATTTACAAATCCTATAACTTTAAATGATGTTGCAACTGCTCTTTCGGATACTTATAAACCTATGAGCATTACTGTTTTAAGAAATAATAAAGAAATAGTCTTTAATAATATCATTACAAATAAAGATGGAATGCTTGGCGTAATGTTAAAAATTGAAGATGTATATACTGAAACAAAAACCCCAAAACAAATTGTCTTAAAGTCAATTAACTATATTTATACAACTACAACAACAATGTTATATAGCTTATGGCAGTTAATTACAGGTAAAGTTTCTGCTTCTGATATGCATGGAGTTATTGCGGTTGTGAAAGTGGGCGGAGATATAATTGCTTCAAAAGGAATGTTAAACGGTATTCTTTTGACTGCTATGATTAGTATAAATCTAGCAATTATGAATTTTCTTCCCATACCTGCGCTTGATGGCGGGCATGTTATGTTTTTATTAATTGAAAAGTTTACAGGTAAAAAACCCGACAGGGAATTGAGTGAAAAAATTAATAACTTTTTCTTTATTTTATTAATAATTTTAATGGTGAGCATTTGTTACAACGATATTTTTGCTCTAATTACGAAAAAATTGTAATTAAATTAAAAGTGCATTTTTAATTTTTTTCTGTTAAAATCGAAACATAGTATAGAGAGATTGTTACAAGAAGATAATGAAAGAAAGAATAGCTTTATTAATTATAATTTCGTTTCTTATCGCTTTTTTAGTTATTTTTCAAAACTATTTTAATACAATGTGGGCGATTATCTTTTTAATAGGATTTATGTTCCTATATGCGTTTTATATGTATCTTGCAACTAAATATCGCAAAAGAAAGTTAAAAAAATGTCCCCCTGTTGTAGATTGCACTTATCATCCCTTTGTTTCCATTTTAATTCCTTGCCATAATGAACATGAGGTTATTGAAAAAACTGCTTTAAATATTTTAAATCTTGATTATAAAGATTTTGAAATAATTTTAATTGATGATAGATCAAGCGATAATACAGCAGAAATCATACATAAACTTTCAGAAAAATACGATAAAATCAAAACTTTAATAAGATTAGAAGATGCCACTGCCGGAAAGTCTGCGGTTTTAAATGACGCAATGAAAATTGCAAAAGGTGAAGCAATACTTGTTTTTGATGCAGATGCAAAAGTTGAAAGCGATTTTTTGTCAAAAATGGTTGTAGCACTTGCTCCTGCTGATGTTGGAGCTGTGCAAGCACAAAAAGTAATTATAAATGCAAGACAAAATTTCTTAACTGAATGCCAATATAATGAATATATTTTAGATACCTATTTGCAAGCAGGTAGAGATGCTGTAAGAGGCGCAGTTGAATTAAGAGGAAACGGCGAACTTATTAAAAGACAGGCCCTAAAAAGCATTAACGGTTGGAACGAAGATACAATAACCGACGATCTTGATATGTCTACGAGGTTACATGTAAAAGGTTGGGATATTCGTTTTTGTCCTGAAATTAAAGTATATGAAGAAGGGGTTATTACATTTTCCGCTTTAATTCGCCAAAGAAGAAGATGGGTTGAAGGTTCAATAAGAAGATATTTAGAATATGCAAAAGACGTCTTTACTTCAAGGGACATGTCCCTTAGAGTCGGTTTTGATTTAATTGCATATATTACAGAATTTTTGCTCCCCTTTTGGTTGATTGCAGAAATTATAATCCAAGCTTTCCATTTTGTTAAAGGGTACCAAAATAGTATATTGTCATCAATAATAGTGGTTTTTGCAACCGGAATATTTTTTACTTGCGGATTTATATATAGTTTAAGAAAATATTCGCACTACGGTTTTTGGCGTTCTTGTTATGAAGCAATTGTAACTTCAATATATTTCATTACAATTTGGTTTCCTATTGCAATGTTCATTATTTTTAAAATTATTTTTACAAAAAAAACAATGGACTGGGGTAAAACGCAACATGGCGTTGCTACAGTCAGCATAGAAGGAATAGAATAATGGAAGGTTATGATTTTCATTTTATTGCTATCGGAGGAGTAGGACAAAGTGCTTTAGCTAAAATTCTTTTGCAACAAGGTTATAAAGTTTCAGGTTCTGATTTATCCGAAAGTAAATATACAAAACTTGTTCAATCTTTAGGTGCAAAAATTTTTATCGGACAAGATAAAAATAATATTAAAGGCAACCCTACTGTTGTAATATCTTCTGCAATTAAAGAAGACAACCCCGAATTAATTGAAGCAAAAGAATTAAATCTTAAAATTATGCATCGTTCTGATTGCTTAAAATTTATTTCAGAAGAATTTGAAACATTTATTGGATTATCAGGAACTCACGGTAAGACTACAACAAGCGGAATGCTTTCATTTATTTTGGAAAAAGCAAAAAAAAATCCTGCATACGCTGTGGGAGGAATACTTCCCGAGTTTCAAATTAACGCAAATTCTTATAAAAATTCAAAATATTTTATTGCTGAATTAGATGAATCGGATGGCTCTATTGTAAAATATCATCCTAATTATCTTGTTATTAATAATCTTGAAGCTGATCATCTTGATTTTTATAAAAACGGATTAAAAGACATTTTAGAAACCTTTAAAAAAACCGTTCAAAACGTCAAAGCCGGTGGAAAAATTTTTATAAATTCAGACAATGAAGGTAATAAAAAATTATTGGATATTATTGAACAAGATAATGTAGTGACTTACGGAATTGACGAAAACGTTGATTATCGAGCAAAAAACATTATATTTGATAATTTTAATACATCTTTTGAAATATATAAAAAAGAAAAATTTATAGGCAAAATAAATCTTATAATTCCCGGAGTACATAATGTATATAATGCTCTTGCGATAAGCGCTTTATTATGCGAAATCGGTTTTGAATTTAGCGAATTTGGTGAGTTTTTCTCTGAATTTAGCGGTATGGGAAGAAGGTTTCAAATAGTAGGAGATGTTAAAGGAATTAAAATTATAGATGATTATGCGCATCATCCGACTGAAATAAAAACAACGATAAATGCAATTAAAGAAATAAAACAGCGTAAAATTGCAATTTTCCAGCCACACAGATATACAAGATTAAAAGGTTTGTGGGATGAGTTTTTACAAAGTTTTGACAATATAGATAAGCTTTATGTGTTAGATGTTTTTTGTGCAGGTGATAAGCCCCTTAGTGATTTTAATTCAAAGAATTTTACAAAAGAGATTTCAAAAAAAGGAATAGATGCAATTTATGTTGAAGGCGATATACAAAAAGCAGCCGAAAAAATTGTACAAGAATTAAAGAAAGATGATATAGTTTTAACCCTTGGCGCGGGTGATATAACAAAAATTGGCGGTGTTTTGAATGATTTGCTCACAAAATGATATAAAATTTTATAATGATTTTCAATTAACTAATTTTAATACCTTAAAAATTAAATCAATGGCAAAATATTTTTATATGCCCGATAATGATGGAGAATTAGTTACTCTTTTAAAGAAATATAAAAATATGAACCCTGTTGTTATTGGAAATGGTTCTAATATTTTATTTTCATCTCAAGGAGTTGAACAGCCTGTTATATATACAGGAAAAATGAAATCTTGCTTGGTTTTAGGAGAAACTATTGAAGTTCAGGCTGGTCTCAAAGTTCAAACATTATCAAAAATCGCACTTGATAAAAAATTGAGTGGTTTTGAATTTTTAATTGGGATACCGGCTTCTTTAGGGGGTGCTTGTTACATGAATGCGGGCGCTCACGGCAATTCGATAAGCGATAATTTTATAAGTGCAAAAGTTTATGATATTGAAAATAGCAAAATTTTAACTTTAAAAAAAGAAGAAATGAATTTTTCATACAGGCATTCAATTTTAAAAGAAAAACCATATATTCTTTTAAGTGCTAAATTTGAGCTTAGAAAAGCGCCTGCAGAAGAAATTAAGTCTAAAATGGATGAAAATATTATTTTTAGAAAAAATAGACAACCAAATTTGGCAATTCCAAATGCGGGTTCTGTATTTAAAAATCCGGAAAATTGTGAATTTTCAGCGGGTGCTTTAATTGATAAATGTAATTTAAGAGGCTTTCAAATCGGCGATGTGCAGGTTTGGGAAAATCATTGTAATTTTGTTGTTAATAAAGGAAAAGCTACATCAAGTGATTATACTGATGTTGTTTTTGAAATGTATTCAAGGGTAAAAGAAAAATTTAATATTGAACTTGTACCTGAAATAATCTATATAGGAAAAATGACTAGAAACGAGAAAGAAAAATGGAAAATACTAAAAAAATAAATAAAAATTCAAAAATCGGCGTATTGTGCGGTGGTTTATCAAATGAAAGAGAAGTCTCTCTGCGCTCGGGAAGAAATGTTTTTAAAGCGTTAATTGAACTTGGATATAAAGATGTTACATTAATTGATGTTGATAGGAATATTGCTTCAACTTTAGCCGAAACAAAAATTGAATATGCTTTCAATGTTCTTCATGGAAGATACGGGGAAGATGGCTGTATACAAGGAGTTTTAGAGTTTTTAAATATACCTTATACAGGTTGCTCCGTTATGGCAAGTTCAATTTGTATGGATAAAATTATGACGAAAAGAGTTTTGTCTGCTAATAAAGAAATTCCTTTGATTAAATCAGAAAGTGCTGTTTCAAAAGAAGAGGCAATAGAAAAAATAAAAAATTTAAAATTTCCAATTATAATTAAACCGTCAAGAGAGGGTTCTTCAATTGGCATGACAAAAGTAAATGGGGAAGGTGAAGCTTTAAATAAAGCTCTTGATGAGGCTTTTAAGTGTGATAAAGAAATTTTAATTGAAGAATATTTGGAAGGTGAATCTGCGACAGTTGGAGTTTTGGAGAGAATTAAGGATGGAGAAAAAGAAATTTTTGCAACTCCGATTCTTGGTTTTAAAACTAAAACAGAATGGTATGATTATGAAGCAAAATATACCAAAGGTTTGACTGAATTTATATTACCTGCGAATTTTAACCCTGAATTAACAAAAAAAATACAAAATATTGCGCTTCTTGCTCATAAATTAACAGGATGCAAAGGATTATCCAGAGTTGACTTTTTAGTGCATAATAACATACCATATATATTGGAAATCAACACTAACCCTGGCATGACAGATACTTCTGATTTACCGGCGCAAGCAAGTGCAATGGGTATAGATTATAATGAACTTGTTGATATAATTTTAAAAACATCGGAGCTTGAATAATAAGATGGGATTGCTCTATCAAAAAAGAAGACTTAAAGTTAATAAAATAAAAAGACAAATTGCTACTAATCGTGCAAATTTGCAAAGAATACGTGTGCTTTTGTCGCTTATAATGATAGTTGCAATTTCATATTCTGGTATCAAAATATTAAAAATGCCTCAATGGTATATTGATTCAAGTAAGCTTGCAAAAGCGGATACTTCTGTTTTAAAAATTCAAGGCAATGTTATTACTCCGGATTACAAAATAATTAACATGGCAAGACAGACGCAGCTCCCGTATACTCAAATTTTCAGATTAGACACAAGTGAACTTGAAGAAAATATTAAACAATTACAACCTGTTAAAAAAGTATATGTAAGGCGTTATTGGTTTCCTGCAAGGTTGCAAATTACAATCGAAGAAAGGACCCCTGCATTTTTGCTTGCACCAAATCTTGATTCTGAACCAAATTCTGCGCTTTCTTCCGACGGTGTATTAATTGATCATGATTATTTGCCTTTTAATTCCAATATAAAAGCAAAAAAACTCTTAACTTATGGGGTTAGAAACGGGCATGATGAAGTTTGGGACAAAAAAAAGGTAGAAGAAATCTTAAAACTTACAAAAGCAATGGAAGCATATTCGGGACTTTCTGTTGTTTATATAGACATCAGAAATCAAAAAGATGTCTATATTATGCTTGATGATTATTTAATCAGATTTGGTGAAATAAATGATTCGGCTATATCAAGAGCAAAAAGAATTGCTTCTATTTTACCTGCGGCAAAAAAGAATGCGGATAAATTGAAATATATTGATTTAAGGTGGGAAGATTCTTGTTATTTGCGTCTTGAAGGTGTAAAAGAACAAAGAAATGAAAACAGAATACAACAAAACCAAACATCTCAAATTCAATCTGTTTCATCAGAGCAGCAAACAACAAAAGTCGAAGACAATAAACAGCCTAAAATGGATGATAATCAGGAATAACAGCTTTCAATAAAAGCTTTTATATTTTCATCTTTAATATTTTCAATTATTTTTTTATTTACAAGTTGAACAGCTCCAAGATTTTTCAAAACTTGTATTGTTGCTGTAATTAAGTTTACGGGAAGCTCGTTTTCGTTTATTTTATTTGCTAAAATTTGAACTTTATTTTTTAGTTTGTATTCATTTACTATTTTGAGTGCAATTTCAAACCTGTAAGCTTGTTCAATATTATTGAATTCTTGTTCGATGTTATCGAAATTAAAATCAAGAGAATTTAAAAAAGCGCAGATATTTTTTAATTCAAGTTTGGTATCTTTGTCTAAATCAAAACTATATATGTCATTATCGCAGTATTCTTGGAAGTTAAGTTTTGCTAATGCTAAAAGATTTTTTATATATTGATTTTCGAATTTAGATAAATATTTGATAAAGTCAGAAATTTGATAATAAATTATAGTGTTTAGCGAAATATTTTCAGGATAGTTTTCAATTAAAACTCCAAAAATTCTTGCTATACTATCTTCTTTAAAAATATTTTCTAAAGTCTTAAAGTCGTTAAAATCAAGCAAATTAGAAATTATATTTGCTAAAAAAGGGCTATTGAAACAATTTTCAAGACAGAATTGAGTTGAATTATTTTCTCCGTAAGCTAAAACAAATGTGTAAGCTGATAATTTTTCAAATTCGTCTTTTGAATTTAGGATTAGATTTTTCATTTTATTTAAAACTTCAAAATCATTGAATTCTTTTAATGTTTTTGCGCAATTAATTTTTAAAGGCATAAAATCAGAAAATGCATTTTTATTTAATTGTTCAATAGCAAGAGAATCTTTTATATAGCTAAAATACTTTGCACAATATGTTTTTATTTCACCTGAACCATTTTCAAAAAAATCTAAAATTTTATCGGTTAAATCTTCGTCTGCAAATTTTAACCAAGATTTTATAATTAAATCTTCAAAATCATAATTGTAAATTTGAGCAAATTTAAATATTGTATCTAAATCATTTTTGTTAATTAACTTAACAAAATCATTAATAATTCTTTCTTTTATAAATGGAAAAATAAATTCACTATTTTCACATAAATATTTGTAATTGCTTAAATCCCCAGTCTTTACAAGCATTTTAATTGTGTTTTGTGAAATATTTTTATCTTTTGAAGTAATATTTTTTAACAAATTTGGTAACGGCATAATTAAATTATTACACATTGATAAAATCTTGTGTATAATTGATTTATATTATTTTTTAAATTATGTTTTGAAAAAGGTGTTAAATGGAAAATCTAAAATACAAAAAAATTCTTCTTAAAATCTCCGGAGAAGCACTTTTGGGCTCTCAACAATTCGGAATTGATCCTGAACCTGTGCAAAAAATTTGTGCAGAAATTAAAAAAGCTTATGATATGAATGTGCAAATTGCCGTAGTTGTCGGTGGCGGTAATATTTTTAGAGGCATGAACAATTCAAGAAAACTTGGAATGGATCAAGCTTCTGGTGATTATGTAGGCATGTTGGCAACAGTTATGAATGCTATTGCGCTGCAATCGGAATTAAGGAAAATAGGTGTTAGCTGCAGGGTTCAATCGGCAATTAATATGGAAAAAATTGCAGAACCATATATTAGATTTAAAGCAATAAGACACTTGGAAAAAGGCAGAGTTGTTATTTTTGCTGCGGGAACAGGAAATCCTTTCTTTACAACTGATACAGCGGCAGCCCTAAGAGCAGCAGAAATCGGTGCAGATGCCATGCTTATGGCAAAAAATGGGGTAGACGGAATTTATTCGGATGATCCCAAGACAAACAAAAATGCAGTAAAATATGATAAAATAAGTTACGATGATATTATTGTAAATGGCTTAAAGGTTATGGATTTAACTTCTTGTGCTTTATGTAAACAAAATAATATACCAATATGCGTATTTGATTTTAGTTTGGAAGATAGTATCGTTAAAATTTTAAACAATGAAAACATTGGAACAATAGTTACAGAATAATGATTTAGGAGAAAATAAAATGCCAATTGAAGAAATTAAAAAACAAGCAAATGAGAAAATGGAAAAATGCACGCTTCAGCTTTCAAAAGAACTTGCTTCTGTTAGAACCGGAAGAGCTAACCCTCTTATTTTAGATAAAGTAGTAGTTGATTACTACGGCGCTCCGACAGGACTTCGTCAATTAGCACAAGTTTCTGTTTCAGAAGGTACAACTCTTGTAATAACTCCTTTTGATAAATCAATAATAAAAGAAATTGAAAAAGCAATTGTAAAAGCAGAAATCGGAATTACTCCAAATTCGGATGGCGTTGTTATAAGACTTCAATTCCCGCCTTTAACTCAAGATAGAAGAAAAGAATTAGCTAAAGAAGTTAAAGCAATAGGCGAAGAAGCAAAAGTTGCAATAAGAAATGTACGCCGTGATATGCAAGATGCTGTTAAAAAGCTTGAAAAAAGCGCAAATTTGCCTGAAGATACTATAAAAGACGGTCTTGATCAGGTTCAAAAAATAACGGATAAATTTATAAAATCAGTTGATGAAACAGTAAGCGCTAAAGAAAAAGAGGTTATGGAGATATAAATTGTTAGAAGATGCTGCTCTAAAAAAGAATAAGCTGACAAGAGTAATAACAGGGGTAATAATTTCAATAATATCAATTGTAGCGATTATTTTAGGCTCGCTTCCTTTGTTTGTTTGCTTGCTTTTAATTATTACCCTTTGTTCAAGGGAATTTGTTAAAATATTAAGATATAAAGGATTTCATCCAAGTTTATCTATAATTTTATTTTCGGCTTTTGTTTTTGCAACTTTAACGTTTTTCCATAGATTTGATATGGTTCCTTCGATGCTGACCTTAACTATAATGGCATCTTTTTTGGTTGTTCTTTTCAGAGGACGCCAGCCTTATATAGTAAATGTTGCAACAACTATTTTGGGGGCGTTGTATTGCGGGTGGCTTCCTTGTCATTTGCTTTTAATTCGTCAAATAGGCATGAATAGAGTTAGTGCTTTTCAATTTTCTTATTCCGAGGGTCTCTGTCTTTTGATGTTTGTCTTTTTAGCGGTTGCTATGACTGATATCGGGGCATATTATTTTGGTGTACGATTTGGAAAACATAAACTTGCAGAAGTTATAAGTCCTAAGAAAACTGTAGAAGGTGCAGTTGGCGGGGCTTTGTGTGCAATTGTAGTTTCTTGTTTGGGTGTTTTTTATACGGAGTTAAGTCTTTGTCAATTAATTATTGGCGGTATTATTATAACAGCCTCAGCTCAACTTGGAGATTTATCCGAATCTCTTATTAAAAGAGATGCGGGTGTTAAAGATTCAAGCGATATTTTACCCGGACATGGCGGTATGTTGGATAGATTTGACGGGTATATTTTTGCAATTCCTGTTGCGTATTATTTCTTCACGCATTTTGCATTGGGAAAAAATGTTTTTGTAGAATTTTTAAGTTATTTTATGGGTGCAATAAATGTCTATTTCTGATTTAATCACCGAGGAAAGACTTGAAAAACTGCATAATTTTGAGCAAAAATATAATCTGAATTTTTCTGATATTAATCTTTTAAATCAAGCTTTTTGTCATACTTCATATACTAATGAAAATAATTTGGGAGCTGAAAATTCTTATGAAAGGCTTGAATTTCTTGGGGATGCTGTCTTAAAGCTTTCAATTAGTAGTCTTTTTTATAATAATTTTCAAAATTATCAAGAAGGTAATTTAACAAAATTAAGAGCTGAAATTGTTTCAGATAAAAATATCTCAAATTATGCAAGAAAATTGGGATTTGAAGATTTAATTTTGCTTGGAAAAAACGAAAGAAAGCTTGGCGGAGCAAAAAAAGAGTCTATATTAGCTTGTGCTTTTGAAGCTTTTTTAGGTGCAATATATATTGAATACAAAGAAGAAGGATATAATAAAGCCTTAAATTTTTTAATCGAAAATTTTAGAGATGAAATTTTTTCTATGGATGAAAAAATAAATTTTTTAAATCCTAAGGCAATTTTACAAGAATACACTCAAGGAATTTCAAAGGAATTGCCAATATATAATCTTGTAAAAGAAGAAGGAAAAGAACACAAAAAGACATTTTATGTCGAAGTAAGTTACAAAAATGAAGTGATAGGCAAAGGGAGCGCAAAAAATATTAAAGAAGCCTCTCAAAATGCAGCTTTGGACGCACTGACACAATTAGGAATATTGAAATGACAATTATATCGCCTTCTATTTTATCTTGTGATTTTTCTGATTTAAAAACTGATATTAAAAAAGTTGAGCCTTATGTACCTTGGATTCATATTGATGTTATGGATGGGCATTTTGTACCGAATATTTCAATAGGAATACCTGTTGTCAAATCTATAAGACAAATCACCAATCTTTTTTTTGATGTTCATTTGATGATCGAGAATCCTCAAAAATATGTTGATGCTTTTATTGACGCAGGTGCTGATTTAATAACTTTTCATTATGAGGCAACAAAAGAAAAGACTCCTCAAGTTATAGAACAAATAAAAAAGAGAGATAAAAAAGCAGGACTTTCGATTAAGCCGAAAACTAACCCCGAGGAAATTAAAGAATATATTGATTTGTGTGATTTAATATTAATTATGACGGTTGAACCCGGATTTGGCGGGCAAAAATTCATGGATGATTGTGCAAAAAAAATTCCTATAATTCGAAATTTATCATCAAGAAAAGATTTAATAATACAAGTAGATGGTGGAATTAACGATATAACAGGAAAATTATGCAGAAATCTTGGCGCTGATTCTCTTGTTTCAGGAAATTATATCTATAAATCGGAAAATATAAAGCAGGCGATTGAGTCTTTAAATAAATAAAAGTTTATTATATATTAAATTTATAAAATAAATTGTAAAATTATCTATAAATATATTTTATATGTTTTTATTTTTAATTTAAAATAACGCTATGGTTGTTTAAAATTAAAAATTTAAAGATATAAGGAGAATATATGGAATTTGTTGATAAAATTAATCAATTAAAAGAAAGAGTTGCTAGCTTAAAAGACAATTTGCAAACAGAAGAAGCTACTAAAAATGCTTTAGTCATGCCATTTTTAAGTGTTTTAGGTTATGATGTTTTTAATCCAATGGAAGTTGTGCCTGAATACATTGCAGATAGTCGTTTTAAAAAAGATGAAAAAGTTGATTATGCAATAATTAAAGATAATAAACCAATAATTTTAATTGAATGTAAAAAGGTTGATAATGATAAACTTGACGTTAAAAAACATGCAGGTCAACTTTTTAAATATTTTACCGCAAGTAAATCAAAGTTTATTATTTTAACAAATGGTGTAATATATAAATTTTTCTCCGATATTGATGAACCGAATATTCTTGATAAAGAGCCTTTTTTTACTTTTAATTTGTCCGAATTTAAGGAAAGTCAATTAGAAACTTTAATGGAATTTTGCAAAGAAAATTTTGATATAGATAAAGCTTATTCAAATGCCGGTAATTTAAAATACATTAAGCAATTTGAACAAGTAATAGAAAAAGAATATAAAAGTCCTTCGGATGACTTTGTAAGGTATTTACTTGATAAATCAGGTATTTATGATGGAATTAAAACAGCTAAAGTGATTGAAAAACATAGAAAAACAACAACCGAAGCTTTTAATTTATTTATGTCAAAAATTATGAAAACATCACTTGATTTTAATCTTGCTTCCAAAAAAGATGATGAAAATTTAAAAAATAAAGTCGTAACAACCGTTGAAGAATTGGAAGGATATGCGATTGTAAAATCTATATTAAATAGCCACATTGATATTTCTAGGGTAACATATAGGGATAATTCAAGCTATTTTAATGTTTTACTTGACGATAATATAAGAAAAACAATTTGTCGTTTATATTTTAATCGTACACAGAAATATATAGCATTTTTAGAAGGAAATAAGGAAACAAAAACCCCAATCAATTCTATTAATGATATTTTTTCTTTTTCGGAACAAATCAAAAGTAAAATAGATGAAATTTTGAGTGTTAAAAAATAAAACCACCGTGAACTTATGCCTAAATCCTTTAGCATAAGTTCTTTTTAAGGTGGTTTATATATGAATTTAAGAAATATGATATCAAAAGATTAAGGCGATTAATCTACTTTTAATTTTTTAACGTCATCTTTTTTATCATCATGTACTTTTGGTAATTGAATATGTAAAACTCCGTTTTTGTATTCGCATTTTGCCTCTTCGGTGTTTATTTGATGTTCAAGAGGTATGCTGCGGCTAAATTTTCCGTATCTGAATTCAGAAGTTTTTAAATTTTCTTCTTCTTTACATTCTTCAAATTTTGTTTCGGCTGAAATTGAAATAGCATTTTCTGTTAGTTCAACGTCAATATCTTCCTTTTTAACATCAGGAAGTTCTACTTTAATTTTATATTCGTTTTTCTTTTCTTTAATTTCTATAGCAGGACGAAAAGCTTTATATACAGATAACATATTTTTTTCCGAATATGGAAGCTCGCCAAAAGTATCTTTTAAAAATCTGTTTAAATCTTCATGAATATTTTCGAAAAAATATGAAGGCTCTCTTTTAATTACGCTAAATCTCATTTTTTTCTCCTTTGAATAATAAAACTTGATATTTTATTTTGTCTTATTTTTCAAAAAAGAACATTGTCCGAAAGTTTATATATGGGCAGTAATTATTCTGTCAATATTAGCTAAATCTTTAATTATATTTATGTCTTTAAAATTGTTTTCAATTAATATGTTTTTAATTAATTCACTTTGATTTATTCCAATTTCCATAGCTAAATAGCCATTTGGTTTAAGATATTTAGGCGTGCCTTTGATAATTTTTTCATAAAATTCTATTCCATCTTCATCATTTGCAAAAAGGGCTATTTCAGGTTCAAAACCAACTTCTTTTTGCAGATTATTTTTTTCTTTTAAAGGAATGTAGGGAGGATTTGAAACAATTAAATCAAATTTTTCGCAATCCCTTATTTTTGAATAAATGTCAGATTTTCTAAAGACGATTTTTCTTATTAAATCTAATTTATCGGCATTTTCAAGCGCAGTTTTTATAGCATCAAGACTTATGTCGACTGCTAATATTTCAATTTCTTTATTGATAAGTTTTTTTGCAAGTGAACAACTGATACAGCCTGAACCTACTCCTATATCAAGAATATCAATTTTTTCGTTTTTATTTTTGATTAAATTGTAACTTTCTTCAACTAAAATTTCCGTTTCATCTCTGGGTATTAAAACATCTGAATTAACAATATATTTTTCTCCCATAAAATATGCAAAACCAAGTATATGTTGAATTGGAGCTTTTGTGTCTGCTCTTTTTTGAGCAATTTCAATTATTTTGTCGATATTTTTTATTTCTTCCCCAAGTATAATTTTTTCCAAGGTCAGATCAGAAACACTTTCTATGATTAATTTTGTTTCTTGTTTGTATTCTTCAATTCCTGCATTATGTAAAATTTCTTCAATTTGTTTTATTGTTGTATTCATTTTTTTCCAAAATTTCCATTATCCAATTTTTATAATCCAATCTGGATGGATTTTCAACATTTTTTCTTTCAAGACCATGAGCTTTTATCAATTTTTCATAATATAAAATTTGTTTTTTAGTGGGTTTTAATTTTGACATTTTGTATTCTTGCGCTTTTTTTCTTTGCAATTTTGCATATTCTTTTTGTTTTTGTTTGTATGGTTCTAAAAGTGCGAGTTGTTCTTCTTTATAAGCGCAGTAATTGAAAAATTTTTTTATATCATTAATAAAATTTTCATCTTCAAAATATTCTCCTACAAATTCAAAATGAGGATTGTTAATCTCTATATAATATCGTTCATCTTCTAAAAATTTATAGGTTAAATCGTCTTTTGATAAGTTTCGAAACTTTTTAAAATAAGATTTTAAAGTCCCCAAAAGCTGAGATTTTTGGCGTTGAGTTAAATATAAAAACACACAATTTTTAATATTTTGCATTATTTTAACAAATCTTTTGAATTAATATCTTTTTTTGTTTTTTGAAAAGCAAGCAATTTTGCCGCTATAGGATTTTGAGCATAGCCTTCTTTAAGCATATTTTCGTAGTTTTTTTCTGCTTTTTGCTTTATATTCTTTTCATTTAAAAATGTTATTTTATTCTTTTCCATAGTAAAAATTATATCATTATTCTCTCTTAAATATATAAAGTATTTTTAATTTTAAAAATTGCTATAATCGCATTCAAATAATTATTGAATATTTTAAAAAAATTTACAATAACCATATTATAGGAATTATTCATGATATAATCCGTTTTAGAAAGATGGATTAATGCTCGACATAAAGAAAAAGTTATTTAATTTAATTGAAAATACAAATAAAATCAGAAAAATAAGTTGTAATAAATTTGTTTTTCATTTTCTTTTTGGCAAAAAAGATGTTTATAGTCAATTTAAGGTTAATATTGATACAAAATGTCTTGTTTTGGTTCAATATCCGGGAGCAGAAACAAAAGGTTTGGGCGGGTTAATTGCTCAATATCCGAAGAATTTTGAAATATTATGTCTTACTAACGGTTCAAACATGTTGGAAGATATAAATCCTGTTGAATCAACAATTATAAAACGTCAACAATTTCAAGATGTTATGAAAAAAATTAGAATAAAAGGCTCTAAAATTTTTGACATAGATAGTGATACTTTAAAAAATCAATATTCAACATTTAAAAAAATTGATTTTTCGGAAGCAGATTATATTTTTGTTCCGAATATATATGATAATAATATTGATACCATTGCGCTTTTAAAACATTTAAAGCAAGCGCTTAAAGATAAAGAATATAAATCTAAACTTAAAATATTGATGTACGAATCTGATTTTGCGCTTTCAACTTTTGATTATTATGTTGATATAAGTACAATTATAGAAACCAAGAAAAAAATGCTGAAAGAATATTATCCTGAAGATAAATATCCTAAATTAACCGAAAAAATAACCGGAATTAATGCTTTTCGTTCAATTTGCTTAGAAGGAGAATATTGTGAGGCATTTTTATCTTTTACGCCGGATGAATTTATAAAAATACCATTAATTTAGAGTTGCCGAAATTGCTGTTTAAAACCCTAAAAATTGTTGTATAATAGAATAAATTACAATAAAGGGTTTATAAATGATAAAAAAAGTAGTAATTGTCTTTGCAATATTTTTATTTTTTAATGCATTTGCAAATGAAATTTCTCAAGAAGATATTCAAAGATATTCGGCATATTATTCAAATGGGATGGATTATTTCAAAAATCAACAGTATAGTTCCGCTATAATTGAATTTCGTAAGGTTTTAAGATTTTCTCCTTATGATGAAACCATTCAAGAGAAACTCGCAAATGCTTATCTTGCAAGAGCCCAACAATATAAAACCGAAACAAAAGAATATAAAAAAGCTTTAAATGATTATAAAAGTGCCGTATTTTATGCAAAATATTGGAAAACAAATTCCCCTAAACAGTCAATGATTTCCCTTGCAAATAGTGCAACAAGCGAGATAAGCAGTCTTGAAAAAAGATTGTCAATTGCGCAAAATCAAGCCTCTCGTCTGCAAAATGCTAAAATTTTAAAGGCACAGGGCGAGCTTGCTGCTGCCGGATATGATTTTCAACTTTTGAAAAATGGACAATACAAAGAAACGGCTTATGAAAATCTTGGAAATATATATAAAAATTTAAATAATCTTTCTTTGGCTATGGATTATTTTAAAGATGCAATAAGCTTTAATCCTGATAATCCTAAATTACATTTTTTATATGGAGTTATGCTTGATGAAGCAAAAAATTATGAAGCAAGTATGGAGCAATATAATCTTGCTTTAAAGTATGGAGATAAAAGCCCTGAGTTGTTGGAAATTCTTGAAAACAAATGGACTCAAAATATTGTGAATAATCCGAATGATGCTCAAAGCTATATTAATCTTGGAGCAATTTATCAAAAACAAGGTAATTTTGAAAACGCAAAAGCTCAATATTTAAAAGCTGCGAGTTTGGATAGTTCGGATGATACAAGTTTATATAATCTTGCTTCTTTGTATATTCAACAAAAAGATTATCAAAATGCGATAGGTATTTATGATAAATTATTGCTTAAAAAACCAAATAATGTAGAGGTTTTGGAATATAAAGCAAGCGCCTTAAAACAAATGCAAAGATATGACGAGGCGCTTAAACAATATGATAAAATTTTAGCAATTGAACCTAATAATAAAGATGCAAGAAGTTTAGCTGATGATATAATTTTAAATCATTTTTCAGGTCAAAAATTGCAGTCTTATTTGCTTGCTAAAGCAAATGCAAATCCGAATAATTATGAAGCTCAATTTAATTATGCACTTGAATTGCATAAAAATAAAAATTATTCAGGTGCAATAGAATATTATAAAAAAGCTCAAAATATAAATCCCTCTAAAGAAGAAACATACTTAAACCTTGCACAGATATATATGGAGCAGAAAAATTATTCTCTTGCAAATCAAATATGCGAAAAAGGACTTATGGTAATACCTAACAGCAAAGAATTGAAAAATTATCTAAATGATTCTGTTGCTCTAAGTTCAAATAGTCAATATGAAAATGCTACAAAATTATTCAATGAAAAGAAATATACGCAAGCAATAAACGAATATTCTAAAATTCAAAACAAAACAAAAGAAGTAAACCTTGCAATTGCAAGTTGCTATTGGCAAATGAATGATTATAAAAATGCAAATAAATATTATTTGGAAGTTTTATCCAAAGAACCAAATGACATAGAAACTCTTGTAAGTAGTGCTTGGGCATATTATTCAATGAATGATTATAATAGCGCAAAGACAACTGCTAATAAGATTTTAGCTTTAAATAGCTCCAATCAGGAAGCAAAAGATATACTTAAAGATATAGATGAGATGGAAAGTTCATCTTTATTGCAAAATGCTATTGAGCAATATGAAAAAGGAATGTTTAATGAGTCTTTGGCTAGTTTGAATAAATTTTTGTCAAAAAATTCAAACGATGAATACGGAATATATTATAAGGGTTTGTGTTTAGATGAATTAAAAAAACCTCAAGAAGCAATGAAACAATATAGAGCATTAATTTCTAAAAATCCAAATTTTGCATCCGCATATTATTCTCTTGCAGTTGATTTGGATAATAGTGAAAATTATAAAGATGCGATTTCAAATTATGAAAAATTCATTTCCTTAAAAGGAAATGAAAAGGATGAAATGACAAATTTTGCAACGTCCAGAGTTAAGGAATTAAAAGAATATCTAAATGCAGTTAAAAAATAAAGAAGTTGATATAAATAAAATAAAAGTTATTCAAGCGCCTCTTGCCGGAATTTCGGATGTGGTTTTTCGAGGTTTAATTAGAAAATATGGTTCTAAATGCCTCATGACAACTGAAATGATTTCATCTGAAATGTTGTGTAATAATCCAAATCCAAGAATTATACAATTTGAAGAATTTGAATATCCTCTTTCTTTTCAATTAGTTGGGCATAAAATTGATAAAATGACGCAAGCGGCAAAAATTGTTGCACCTTTTGCAAGTGTTATAGATATAAATTGCGGTTGTCCGGTTAAAAAAGTTGTTGTTTCGGGTGATGGTTCTGCTATGATGAAAACTCCTAAGCTTGCTGCGGATATTTTAAAATCAATAAAAGATGCAACAGGGTTGCCTGTGAGTGCTAAGTTTAGGTTAGGTTGGTCAAGCAGCGAAGAAAATTATATTGAATTTGCGAAAGTTCTTGAAGAAGCAGGAGCTGATTTTGTTGTACTTCATGCAAGAACAAGAAGCGCTATGTATGAAGGGAAGGCAGACTGGGGAAAAATTGGTTTGCTTAAAAAAGAATTAAAAATTCCCGTTTTTGCAAATGGGGATATAAAAACGCTCGAAGATGCAAAAAAATGTTTAGAAATTACTAATTGTAACGGTATTTCTATCGGCAGAGGAATTATGGGGGATTTTACTCTTCCATATCGAATTGAAAAATTTTTTCAGGAAAATGTTGAAATAAAAGAACCTGATTTAGAAGAAAAAATAAAAATGTTAAAAGAACATTTATCGCTTGAAGTTAAAAACATGGGTGAAATTAACGGGGTTAAATTTATGAGAAAGTTTTATAACTATTATATTTCATCCGTTAAAAATGCTTCTAAATACAGATGTGCGCTTGTTAGATTAGAAAAAGAACAAGAAATTTTAAAGGTTTTAGATGAAATACTTTGTCTACATAATTCAAACAGTTGATAATACTTTGTATTGCGGCATTGCAAAAGATGTTTTCAAGCGGTTTTATGAACATATAAACGGTAAAGGCGCTAAATATACTAAAAGTCATAAACCGGAAAAGATAGTTTATATAAAAGATTTTGAAGATAAATCATCTGCACTGAAAGAAGAATATAGAATTAAAAAATTAGCCAAAAAAGACAAAATTGATTTAATTGAAAATAATAAAGAATTTACTGAAAAATTTTTTTATAAGTCTTGACAGATGAAACTTTACATGGTAAAATAGAAAAAATTTGTGAAATCGGTTAGGGAATAAACAAATTTTTAACACGTCGATTTGATTTTTTTTTGACCAAATCAAGGCGGGTAAAGTTAGCTAGTGTCGTTATCCCAAAAAGGGCAGATGACATGATTATCTTGTGTAGAAAGTGTGAAGATTATGATTCAAAAAGTTCAAACCACGGATTCAAACAGAAACAACTACAAAAATCTCGCTTTGACTGCGGGAGTAGGTGCGATTGCAGGTGCTGGCGCACGATATTTAATTCCTACTAAAGATGAATTTTCACATATCTTCAATAAAGAGGCTGTAGATACATACATCTCTAATACCGCAACACAAGCACGTGGTGCAAGCCGCTCAATTATTAAATACGGGGCTATTGGCGCACTTATTGCTGCAGGTTTAAGTTTAATTTCAAAAATTATGCCAAATCATAAAACCTATGAAAAGGCGAACAATGAATATACAAAACTTGGTGCATTGATTGACGCACCTGATTATGCCGTTGAAATTATGTGGTACGGCGAAGCTGATAGCGAAGAATAATTCTTTTTATAAGATTTTGGCATACAGTTTTTCTATATTAAAACTGTAGCCTTCGGGTTTGTTTGTAATTATTGTAAAAAGAGATGATATAATTACTAGTATCATTGAAATCATTAAACAAATCGTAATTATTTTTTCTTTCTTTGTCATTTTAACCTTCTTTAGATTATTCTTTATCTTGGAAGCTTTTTTCTAACCATTTTTTGGCACGGGCTCCAAGAACTAATTTACCGTCAACACGAAGCGCATACCCGAAAGGATCTTCGCCTTTATCGGCTCCATCTATATCAATACATATACCGGTATATATTGCATACATGTTGTTTTTTTTGTAATTAATAAAAATTCTTTCGCCTGCATTAAGGCATCTATTTGCTTCTTCATCCCAGCCGCAACCTTCTGTATTTCTTATACCAAAAGGTGAATGAGGCCAAGTTTGATAATAAACAATTCCATCTGTAGTTACAATTTGGTTGTTTTTCCCTGCTTCGTTATACCCTTTACATGTGCTATCTAGCCAAATATCTGTTTTTGTATATGTTGTTGTATCTGTTTCTTCGTCATATAAACCAGTGGTATCATCAGGTAAAATAGAAAACCAAGAAATTTTTGCATCTGGATAAACGTCATCCATTTCTTTGCAATTATTAATTTTTATAGAAAGCATATCCGAAAAAGTTTGACAAAAATACTCATCATCACCTTGATGGCTTCCATCTATAACGGTTCCGTCGGGTTTTACTCCTAAATCTCCAGGGGTATAATATTCTCCGCTTGAAACTAATTCTCTTATAACATTACCCAAAATATTATTTGCTTTTTTGAATTTCATTATATTTTCATTAGGGGTTGAACTAATTGCAACAGGAAGCAAAATTGCTGTCATTATGCCAATTAAAGTTAAAACAATCATAATTTCAGCCAATGTAAAAGCAAATTTAAATTTCATTTGTTCCTCAGAAGTATAATTTAAGTATTTTAAATTTAATTTATAATATTTAAAATATCATTTTATGTATTTTAAATCAATAGATTAAAATATAAATCATTTTTATTATGTAGATATGTTTAATGATTCAAAAATTAAATCTCTTGTAGGTTTAAATATTAAAACAATGAGAATGAAATTTAATTTAACCCAAGAGCAACTTGCAGAAGTAATTGAAATTCAAGCTCAAACTATTGCTAAAATTGAAACAGGAAAATTATTTATGTCCAGTGAAGTTTTGGCAAAATTCTGTAATTATTTTAAAGTAAATCCTTCTATATTATTTACTGAAAATCTAAGAATTATTCAGGATGATAATGTTAATTATTTGTCGAGAATAAATAGTATTTTACCTTCTTTTGATGAAACAAGATTGAGGGAAATTTATAATATATTGTTGGCGCTAAAAAAATAATCATTATAAAAAAGCAGGGTATATACCCTGCTTTTTTATATATTTGCCTTTAATTATATTTCTTCTGTTTCTTCCTGAGGTTCGTCTTGGATTTGATCTTCTTCATCAATTGCTGTTTGGTTGGTTTCTTCAAGAGCTTCTTGAGCTATTTCATCAACTATTTCTTCTTCCTCAGTGTATTCTTCTACATTTTCATTGTTGTCTTCGTATTGATTTTCAACAATAGCTTTGTTTTCCATTTCTCTTGCTTGAGATTCGGATTTTATGTCTATTTTCCAGCCTGTTAATCTGTGAGCAAGACGTACGTTTTGACCTTCACGACCGATTGCAAGTGATAATTGGTCATCTGGAACAATTACAAAAGCTTCGTGTCTTTCTTCGTCGTCTGCTAAAATATCAACAGATATGATTCTTGCAGGGCTAAGAGCATTTACAATATATTCAACAGGATCTTCAGAATATCTTACGATATCAATTTTTTCGTTTTTAAGCTCACCTACAATAGTTTGAATTCTTGTGCCTCTTGGTCCTATGCAAGCTCCAACAGAGTCAACCGACGGGTCGTTTGACCATACTGCAAGTTTTGTTCTAAAGCCTGCCTCACGAGCAATTGACTTAATTTCAACAATTCCGTCTTCAATTTCAGGGACTTCAAGTTCAAAAAGTTCTCTTACAATTTCCGCATGCGCTTGAGAAACAATCACTTGAGGAAGTTTTGATGTTTCTTTAACGTCTAAAACAAATACTCTTATGCGATTTCCGGGTTTATAATATTCTCCTGGAATTTGTTCTCTGCTTGGCATGATTGCGTCAGTTTTGCCGATATTTACAATAACTGCTCTGTCTGTTCTTCTTTGAATTATACCTGTTATTAATGTTCCTTTTTTAGACATAAATTCGTCAAGAACCATTTTGCGTTCCGCTTCTCTGATTCTTTGTGTTATAACTTGCTTTGCGCTTTGAGCTGCAACTCTGCCAAAGTTTTCGGGAGTTACTTCAATTTTAACTTCATCATCAAGTTCAACATCTTCGTCAATTTCTTTTGCGTCAGTTAAGGAGATTTGCGTGCTTTCATCTTCAACTTCTTCAACTACTGTTTTTGTTCTAAAAACGCCGATTTCTCCTGTTTCTTCGTCTAAAATAGCTTCAACATTTGTTGCGTCTTTGTCTCTAATATGTTTTTTATATGCTGCAACTAAAGCGTCGCATAACGAATTTACAAGTATTTCTTTTGAAATACCTTTTTCGCGTTCAAATTGTTCAGCTGCTTCAAACAGCGCAGTTCCGATTTTAATCATCGTTTTTCTCCTTATTTTTATTAATTTCTATTTTGTCATTTAATTTTGTTGAATGGATTTTATCCATTGGTATTGTTATCTCTTGGTTTTCAAAAATAACTTTAATGCCGTAGCTTTGGTTATAGTCTTTTAATTTTGCTGTTAATGTTTTTAAGTTTGTTTCGGGTATTGAATTTTTTAATTTTATGATTACATCATGGTCTTTAAAAATGATATATTCTTTTTCTGATTTGAATTTTCTATCCAGACCCGGAGATGACACTTCAAGGTAATATTTAAAAGGAATTAGTTCATCCAGCATATCTCCAAGGCTTCTTGAAATGTTTTCGCAGTCAAGATGTGAAACATTGTGGTCATTTGAGTATATAAAAATTCTTAAAAACCATTTGTTGTTTTCTTTTTCAAACGCTATTTCAAGAGGAATTAAACCGTATCGCATTGCCGTATTTTCAATTACGGGTTCAATTGTTTCAATTAATTCTCTTTTGTTAAAGTGTTCTTTCATTTTTCATCCTTAATAAAAAACAAGAACGCTTTGTTGTTAAGCGTTCTAGTTTTGAATTATTAAACTAGTCGGTAATTTCACTACCAAAAGAAGTATACCATGAATTTGCAAAAAATAAAACAAGGAACAAAATAAAACTTTTTTCGTCTGTATTTGTAGTCAATCGTTTTATTATTTTTAGAGGAGTTAAGGATGAATGTTGGGTATAATTATGACTGTATTGACTTTGATGAAAAAAAGGAAACAGAAGGATTAACGGACAACGAAGAAATAAAAACCTTTAATGTTATCGTAAATAAAGACGAAGTTTTACAGATGTATTTAAAAGATGTGAGCAGAGTAAAACTTTTAAATAAAGAAGATGAAATAGAGGTTGGAAGAAAAATAAAAGAAGGGACAAAGCAAGAAGCGATTATTGCCAAAAAGAAATTAATTCAAGCAAATTTAAGATTGGTTATTTCGATTGCAAAAAGATATACAGGACAAGGTATTCTTTTTATGGATTTGGTTCAAGAGGGTTCTTTGGGTTTAATTAAAGCTGCAAGCAGATTTGATTATAAAAAGGGGTTTAAGTTTTCAACCTATGCAACATGGTGGATAAAACAGACAATTATAAGAGCCATAGCCAATAATTCTCGTTCCATAAGGATACCTGTTCACATGGGAGATAAAATAAGAAATTTAAAAAAAGCAATTGTTAAGCTTTCTGTTGATTTTGGCAGAGAACCTACGGATAGTGAGCTTGCGGATTATCTGAAGCTTTCTTTGAAAAAGGTTAAAATGATAAAAGAGGCCGTAATAAAAGAACCGGTTAGTTTTCATACGCCTATTGCTCAGGATTTAACTCTTGAAGATTATATAGCGGATAATGTTGAAAATTCTCCAAATCAGAGGATAGAGAAAATTGATTTCAAAAAAGATATCTATAGTGCGCTTAATCTTTTAAATGAGAGGGAAAGGTTTATTATTTTAAATCGTTTTGGTTTAGGAAACAGAAAAACAAAAACTTTGGAAGAGCTGGGGAGGATTTTGGGTTTTTCCAAAGAGAGAATCAGACAAATAGAAATGGAGGGATTGAAAAAATTAAGAAAATCTGAAGAAACTCAATATCTGAAAGAATATTTGTTATAATGGATATATGAGAGAAAATTTAATTCAGATTAAAGATTTAGAAAAAACATATTCAACGGAAGGCTCCTTTTTAGAGGTTAAAAAGGAGCCTCAACTTGTTTTAAAAGATATTAATCTTGATATAAAAAAAGGCGAAATAATGTCTTTAGTTGGAGAGTCGGGTTGCGGTAAATCTACTCTTGCAAATTGTATTTTAAAATTGATTACTCCTGAAAAGGGAGAAATTTTATTTAATGGTGAAAATATCTTAAATTTTGATAAAAACCAAACATTTAATTATAGAAAAAAAATACAAATGATTTTTCAAAATCCTTATTCCAGTTTAAATCCTAAAATGAAAATTCTGGAAACGCTTATGGAGCCATTGATTATCCATAAAGAGAAAAATAAAGAAGATAGAGTTAATGAAATTATTGATTTAGTCGGGATTTCAAAAAGTGATCTTAAAAAGTATCCGCATGAATTTTCGGGAGGTCAAAGACAGCGTATTGCAATAGCTCGTGCATTGATTTTAAAGCCGGAATTTATTGTGGCAGATGAGCCGGTGAGTGCTTTGGATGTCAGCATTTGTGCTCAAATAATTAATCTTTTGATTGAATTAAGAGAAAAACTTAATCTTACAATTTTATTTATTTCTCATGATCTTAATCTTGTGAGATTTCTTAGCGATAGAATTGCCGTTATGGATAAAGGCAGAATTGTTGAATGCGATAATACTGAAGAAATCTTTAATCATCCGAAAGATTCATATACAAAATTTTTGCTCTCCGCAATAAGAACAATAAAAATCTAAACGCTTACATTTGCTAAGAGGTTGTCAATCAGCTGTTTTGCAATTCTTGGGCTTTTTGAACCTTTTATAATAGACATTTTTTGAGCTTTTTCAATTAATGTTTTATCATCTATATCAATTTTATTATCATGTGCTAATTCCAGGACTATTTTTATAAATTCATCATTTGTTGGTTTTTGGAAAAGTAAATTAATTCCAAAACGTTCAGACAGTGATGAAATTTCATTTAGAGTGTCATTTAAGTGGATTTCATCTCCTTTTCGTGCTTGAAAACTTTCTTTTACAAGGTGTCGCCTGTTGGAAGTAGCATATATTGCTGCATTTTTAGGGCATTGTATAAGTGAACCTTCTAAAATTGCTTTCATAGTAGAAAAAGTATTGTCGGTGTCGTCAAATGAAATGTCGTCCGCAAAAATAATGAATTTATAAGGTAGGTTTTTAAGTGTCGCATATAATTTATCAAGGTTTATCAGGTTGTTTTTGAATATTTGAACCATTTTTAATTCTTGAAATTCATTTAATAATGCTCTTACACTTGAAGATTTTCCGCATCCTGCATCTCCATATAAAAGAATATTGTTTACTTTTAAACCATCAAGCAATGCTTTAGTGTTTTCAAAGAGAATTTTTTTCTGTTCTTTATATTCTTTTAAGTCTTTAAAAGTTATTGTTTCAGTATAATCTACGGGTTTAATTTCAAAGTTATCGTTAAAAATAAATGCTTTGTTTTTTTCAAAGATTTTTATGTTGCTGCAGTGTATTAATTCTTTAAAATCAATGTTTTCAAGATTAATTTCATCGGATTTAAAAGCAGGCATTTTATTAATTATTTTAGAATATTTTCTAAATTTTTTGTTCATAAGTTCAATTATTGTTTTATGGGATATTTTTGATAAATTACTTATAATTTCAAATTCGGTTATTGATTTTTGAATGTTATTTTTTGAAATTTCTTCTATTGTGCAAGTTTTTATATAATTTGAAAAGTTATCAAACCCTGTTTTTAAAAGTTCTGTTTGAAATAAATTAAATGTTTCAAGGTGTCTTTCAATATTATTTTCTTTATTGTTAATTAATATTTTCAAAAAATCCAAAAAAGCTCTTATAGCAGGTTTTTCTTTGATTGAATTAAATTGGATTAAAAAGTATGTTGAAAGGTATATTTCTTTTATTTTTTTCATAATTAACTTTCCATAAAAATTGCCATTGCTTGGGGGTTTAAGATGTATTCTTTTTGTATATAGTCTTTCATATCAAGAGTGTAGTTGTTGAAATTTGATGTATCCGAGCAAATGTGCCATGATTTTTCGGGTAAATTATCCGGAAGAATAATGCTTAAAGCGTTTTGACTTTTGCTTATAGCAATGTATATTCTGTTTTGAGGTGAATTAATTAAACATCCGAAGAAAAGTTCTTTTGTATTAAGCCAGTAACCGTCATTGTTGTTGTGCGCTACTTTCCCGTTATCGTAATGAAAAGTTAAGGAATTTACAAAATCTTTGCTTCTGAATATAGTGTTTTCATTTCTGAACTTTATCAGATTTCTTGTATATTCCATTATTCTATTTTCGAAAGTATCTTTTCTGATTGCTTTTTCCCAATTTAGATAATTTGTTCCATCATCTTTGTTGTAGCTGTTATTGTTGCCGTTTTTTGTATGCATTATGATGTCGCCTATTTGTATCATTGGTGTTCCGTATGATAAAAATAAAAGCGCAAGTTGTTTTCTTATAGCATTTTCTTTAAGGTATGAATTGTTATCATAATCCCCGCATATTTCCCAATCAGAGCCTCCTTGAGTTGATGAACTTTTGTGTTTGAAGTTATTTAAGTCAAAAAGAGTAAAGCCGTCATGAGAAGCTATATAATTAACAGATTTATTTTCGCCTTTAAATATGGAAGGAGAACCTTCCATTATGTCTTTTATTTGAATGGGGGCAATTTCACAAGCTTTTAGAGTTATTTTTCTTACTGTGTCTCTGTATATATCATTCCATTCTGCCCAAAAAGAAGGAAAATTTCCGAGCTGGTAGCAGTCTTTTCCCCCACAAGTCCAAGGTTCTGCAATTAAGATAATTCCTTCTTGGTTTTCCGAGAAATTATCAACAACTTTTACATTTTTTTCGTTTAGTTTTTCTTTTAATTTGCCTGCAAGAGAGTTTACTTTGCAAAATGTTTCTTCGCAATTACAACTATTTTCAAGTATGGCTGCTGCAAGGTCAAATCTAAATGCGTCTACTCCTTGATTTGTCCAAAAAACGATTGAATCAACAACTAAATCCATTACGCCTTCGTTGTTTACGTTAAAATCGTTTCCGCAACCTGAGTTGGAGCGATAATATCCGTTTTTATACACTTTATAGTATGTTGAATTATCAATTAAAGCGTATGAGAATAAATTAGCATCATCTAAATTATGATTAACAAGCCCACCTTCTCCTGTGTGATTGTAAACCATATCAAGACATACTTTTATGTCGTTTTTATGAAATTCGTCAATCATTTGTCGAAATTCGTTTAAGATATTTCCGTAACTTTTGTCATAGGCATATTTTCTTGCAAGGCTGAAGTAATCAAGAGGCATGTAGCCCCAGTAGTTGATACCGTTTTGTTTTGAGTCAAATTCGTTCAAAGGCAGAAATTCAATCATTGTAATTCCAAGATTTTTTACGCTTTTTGCGAATTTAGCTGCACCTTTATATGTGCCATGTTCTGGCATGTTAATATTTTGAGTTAAATCTTTTATATGTACTTCACCGATAATTTCTGAGTTAAAAGCACGTGGTTCAACGGATGTTATTTCTTTGTTTTCTTTTGGAAAAAATATTGATTTTATTGCCCATTTAGCGTTATCAATGAGATGGAAGTTTCCTCCGGAGCGAAACATGTTTAATCCGGGGTTTACATCTGAAGGTAGGTGAGATAATTCCTGACTATACGGGTCGAAAGCTATTTTGTTTGGGTTGAAACGATTGTTTTTGTCATCAAATTTAGATTTAAAACCTGTGTTTGTACCTGTTTCAAAATTTTCATCATATTCCCAATTTGCTCCGAAAACTCTAAAACCGTAGAAAATAGGTTTTTTGTGGCAATTTAACATGTAGTCTTTTATTTTTGTTTCCCAAATATTATTTTCTTTTTTTTCCATATTCAGGGTCATAACAGGGTCTTCGCCTTGAGGATTTTCAAATATGCAAAGTTTGACTGCTGTTGCATTTTTAGAAAATAACCTAAATTCAACGCATTTTTCTTTTTCGTTGTATACTGCGCCTAAAGGTGTTTTATCATTTGTGATTATGTTTCCCATAATTTACCTGCTCCAACGGATTGATGACAATTCCCGATAATAGTTTCGGGTAAAAATATGTTGATTTTTGAGGCATTCTTAAGCCTTCTTTTGAAATTTCAATTATATCTTTCATTTTAGGATAAGCCATAATAAAAACTGCACCGGCATTGTCGTTTATTGCGCTAAATGCAACTTTTTCTCTTTTTTCGTATTTTATTCCTTTTTGTGCCATAAGTTCTTCTTGTGTGAAATTTAATTCTTTTTTAAGAATGATTTCATGTAGAACTGTTAAATCTAAGTTTTGTAGTGCTTTTGGAGTTTCAATAGTTTCCTTTATACCTTGTTTTAACTTTAATACGTAAAAATTGTTATCCCCTTTTAAAATTAATCCTGTTGTGATTTGTTTTTTGTTTTCTTCTTCGATTTTATTTAAAAATTCGTCTTTTTGAGTTTCTATTTCTATATCATAATATTTTGAAACCTTTGAAAGTATATCGGGTACTTCTTTTTCTATTATTCTGTGAGTCGGATAAATTATAAGGTTTTCATCTGCAGCATTTGTAAAATAACTCATAACATATTGTGCATATTCGTTTTCGGGGTGTTCTTTGGCATATCTCATTGATGTTTCGTATCGATGATGTCCGTCTGCAATCAAAAGAGTTTTGTCTGATAGGGTTTTTTCAATTTTTTTAATATCTTCCTCGTCATCAATTAAATATACAATGTTTTCAACTCCCAAATCATCTATAACGTGCATATAAGGTGTTTTTTTAATGTATTTTTCCGCCACTTTTTCAACTGAAAAATCAGAATCATTGTATACCATAAAAATTTGCGAGAAGAACGCTTTTGTGGAGCTTATAAGTTTAAATCTATCTTCTTTTGGCCCTCCCATAGTAAATTCATGCGGAAGGACTTTTTTTGAATTAAAATCTTCAATTTTGTTTCTTGCAATAAATCCCTTTCTTTCAATAGTTTTGCCTTTTTCGTTTTCATATTTTTGAATTATATAAAAAATTGAAGGTTTTTTTACGTTAATTAAAATTTCATTTTGTTTCCAGTTTTCAAAGTAATTTTTAGCATCTTCGTATCTGTTATTGCCTTTGGTTAAAATAAGTCGAGCAATATTATATTCGCTTCTTTTGTATAGTTCATCCAAGTATTTATCATCAATAACGTCGTATGGCGGAGCTATTACATCATTTAAATTAACTTTATTTTGATTGTATACAATTGCATCTAAAGGTAAAATTTCCATTTTCTTTTCCTATTTTTCTTATTATATGAATATCTTAGAATATAATTTGCTTTGTGTAAAATTTAAAATAGTTTGTAACAAATGTTACAAATGAGAAGTTTTTGTCAATTTCTTCTTTAAAAAATACTTTATATTCATGTGTGTAGTTATAGTTTATAGGTTAGTTTTATGACTTGTGAAATTCAAAGTACAAATAACAAGTATGTTGCTTTGCCCTATGAAAAGTCTTCACAAATTGAGTATTTGAATGAAAAATTGACTCAAGTTAAGGATGAACAGGGCTTTTTAGGCAATATTTGGAATGGATTTAAAGAATTTAGTGATCTAGGGCAAAGTGCTTCTGATTGTGAAAGCATGTTAAATAAATTTAATGCAGGAAGGGTTTCTTTTCAAGAAGCAGTTGAATATATTGATGAATTTCAAGACAAGCAGAAAAATATGTCAGGGCTTCTTTCGAATGTATTAACCGGAGTTGGTGCGATTGCTTCAACTATATTTACTGCAGGAACCGGCACAATATTATGGAAAACAGCTATTGCATGCGGAGCTCCGATTGGCGCAGCATTAAAAACCTCTATTAATTTAATTGATAGGGCAACAAATAATATAGAAGGTGATGAACTGGATATAAAACAAATGGCAAAAGATGCTATTTCGGGCGCAATGACCGGAACGACGAGTGCTGTTTCATCGGGTGTTGGAGCAGGAATAAGGGCAGGTAAAATCGGCGTTTCTTTGTTAAATGGTGCTAAATGCGGTTTGGCTTGCGGTGCTGTTTCGGGGGCAGGAAGTTATATGACAGACGTCGCATTTGGCGATAAGGATTTTGATATTGGTGAATTAGCTGCTAATACTGCGGTTTCGTCATTTGTTTCAGGAACTGTGGGTACTGTTGTGGGTGGCGGTATGTATGGAATGGCAAATCTTGCAGGAAATGTGGGTACAGAAGTTTCTAAAACAACAGCTCAAGCTATAGTAGCAGATGCGGGTTCAAGTTCTGTAAGAAAAGTTTTAGGACAGGCGGAAAGAAATGTATTTTTTAGTTAACATCCTATTGACAGGCCGGCGCAGAGATTTATGTTTTGTCCGGTTATACCTTTAGCATCATTTGAAATTAAATATTCGCATAGTTTTGCAACCTCGATTGGTTGAATAAATCTTCTTTGCGGGGTCACATCAAGTACTTCTTGTCTGTCTTCTTCTGTTAAAGAGTTTTGGGCAAGAGGAGTTTCAACCCAGCCCGGATTTATTTGATTAACAGTTATGTTAAAAGGTGCGACTTCAAGAGCTAATGCTTTGGTGAAGCCTGAAAGAGCTGCTTTTGTTGCAGAATATAAGCTTGCATTTGCTTCTCCTACCATTCCGGAGATTGAACCTATGTTTATTATTCTTCCCCATTTGTTTTTTTTCATTTCGGGGATTATAAGACTTGATAATACATAGGCTGATTTAAAATTTAGGTCTGTAAGATATGTTATTTCATCAAAATCCATTTTCTCTATCGGTTTATAGATATATTGTCCGGCGCAATTAATTAAAATATTTATATCTGAATTAAAGTATTCATGGGCTTTATTGTAAAGTGTTTCAATTGAAAAAATATCTATCAGGTCACAAGAATAATAGTTGACCTTATCCATTTTTCTTCTGCCCGTTAAAAAAATGTCATGTTCATCTTTTGAAAGTAGATTTGCTATTTCAAGACCTATGCCTGAACTTGCCCCTGTTATTAATATGTTCGCCATTAATTCAATCCTTCAAGTTTGATATTATGTGAATTTAAAATTTTATCCGTAAATTCTTGAATTATATATTCTCTTTGTTCTTCGTTTAAATCTCTAAGGGATTCAATTGCAAGATGTATATTTGGATTTTTATCATACCATCTTTTATAGTCTTTTGGGTCAAAAGAAGCAATATCTTGAATTATTTTCGTATAGTCCCTATCTATCATTTCCGAGGATTTAATTATCATATCAATTGCGATTTCACATTGTTTTTCGATTGATAAATCTTGCATTAAATTCATGAAGGCATTTAGGTATTCATTTTTTTCGTACCATCTTTTAATACGTTTTTTCATAGTGTAATTATATCAAAAAAAATTATGAAATTTTTTTAAAAAAAGACTTGCTAAAAGGTTAAATCTTTAATATAATCCAAAAAGAGATATAGAAAGGGGTTCATAAATGAACAAAGAAGAATTAGTACAAGAAATTTCAAAAAAAGCTAAAGTTACTCAAAAAGAAGCAGCTGAAGTTTTAGGCAGCTTAGTTGAAACAATTCAAAAAACTGTTTCTAAAGGTGAAAAAGTTACTTTAGTTGGATTCGGTACTTTCGAAGCTAGAAAAAGAGCAGCTAGAACAGGCAGAAACCCACAAACAGGTAAAGAAATTAAAATTGCTGCTAAAACAGTTCCTGCATTTTCAGCTGGTAAAAAATTCAAAGAATTGGTTAACAAAAAATAAGTTCTTTGAACATATAAATTTAAAAGCTGCACTATATGTGCAGCTTTTATTTTAAAATATCTTTTATAATTCTATATATAAACCTTATTTTTTCTTCTTCCGCTTTATTTAAAAGGGCTGAAATTTCTTTTAATAACTGTTCTTTATTTTTATTATGGTTGAAATCAAATAATTCTATAATTTCAACTTCAAGCGCATTGGCAATTTTTTCTAATGTGGGCATAGTTGTAAAATAAGTGCCTGTTTCAATGTTTCCTATTTGTTTATAGTCTATACCTACAAGTTCTCCTAATTGTTCTTGAGTGAGTTTTTTTGCTTTTCGTAGTTCTTTTATTCTTTTGCCAAATAATTTTAAATTATTCATAAAACCTCTGGGCTTATTATATTTTTAACTTTTTAATTATGTAACCTAGTCAAACTTACTAATTTTATTGACAATGTATAATTAACCAAGTAAAATGTAAGTTAAATTTGGTATTTTTTATAAAAAAGAGAAATTTAACTTATGATTAATATTAATAACAAAAAAGCTTTCTCCCTAATCGAATTAATGATTAGTTTAATTACAATATCTTGTATAGTTGCAGCATTTATGCCTGTAATATCAAAAAAATTATCAAGTTCTAATGTTACAATAAGTGGAAATAATGTATCTGATATAACAACAGAATGTT
>CALUZA010000047.1 GCA_944325185.1 Candidatus Gastranaerophilales bacterium
TTTTGATCAAAATTTTCAGTTATTTGAAGTTTCATCTTTATTTTCCTTTAATTACTGCTTACATATATATAAAGTATATAAAGATTATTGAATTTCAAATTTAACTTTTTTTGTTACAAAACTTAATCTTCGAGAGAAACTTCCTCGTTATCGTCCTCTTTGGCTTTTTGTTGCTTTTTATTTTTTCCTTTGTTTTCTTCTTCTTTTTCTTTTATTACTTTTTTAAGCATTATAGAACCTGCATTAACAAGCGCCAAACTATCCAAAGAAGCTCTTAACTGTGCAGAACGGTCTTGATAATTTCTTGAGGCATTTTCCCTATTTTCTTCCTCTTGCATCTCTTGTGCAAAATATTCTCCGCCTTGACCCATTTTTTCATCAGACATCTTATTTGCCATGCCTGATGCATCACCTGATTTAAAATTAAAACTTGGAATTGGAGATATCCCTCTGTTATCGACCATTTTTTACCCTCGTTTTATGTCTGATAGATGATATCATTTTTTTAAAAAAAAGACAACACTAACAAGTAGTAAAAAACCTGAAAAATATTTTTTTTGCTAGCAATAATCTAAAAGTAATTTGAAATCTCTATTAAAGCTTCTTGCTCATTAAAACCAACGCTGTTTGGTGCAGTATTTCCCCAAAGAGCAAGTATTGTTTTTATATTTTTATATTTTTCACAAGGAAGAATATTATGAATATTATCATCCACGAAAAGAGCGCTTGAATATCCGTTTAACCTCATATACTCATCCATAAAGTCAGCCTTTGTAGGATAATTGCTTAAAGCTTCACGAGCAAAAATCTTACTCTCATCAATATTTAAACCGTAAAAACTTAATCTTTTTATAATTGAAGATTTATTTTTCTTTGACGCAACAACAAAATCAATTTTCTTATCTTCATATAACCTTTTTATTCCAAAGAAAAATTCATACGGCTTTTCTAAATTTTGCCAAAATTCATTATGATTTTTAATCAAATCTTCTCTAATTTTCAAAAAATCTTCGCAAAATTCTTCTTCTTTTTGTTTATTTCTTTTTAATAGCGCATTTTCAAAAAGTGAAACAATATTTTCTTCTTTTACTTTATTAAAAATCAAAGGATTAAAATAATAAAACATCCAAATATTATAAATAAGAAATTTATACTTATAATATAGTTTATAATTTTCCTCATCAACTTCATCAAAAAAAGGAATACCTAAATACTGATATCTGCTTACAAGATACACTTCTCTGAGCGTATCAAACAATACTCCATCAAAATCTAAAAATAAAATCTTCTTTTCCACAAATTTAAAATATCATAAAAGTTAAAAATTATAAATTCTGGTATTTGGCTTATAATTTTTAGATTTAATCTTATCTGCAAGAGATTTTATTCTCCAATCGTAATATTCAAAAGATAAAAAATCGCTGAACAATTCTATATCTTTAGACAGTTCATCATTAAATTTTTCATTCTTTTCCATTTTAGTCATACTTCATCCATCCAATAAATAACATCTAATTATATAAAGTATTTTTTCAACTAAAAATTGCAAAATCAAAAGAAAAATATCATTTTTGTTAATAAAAACAAAGAAATTGTTACAAAAATTATAAAAATTATATGTTTTAATAATTTGTTTTTATCTTTTTTTTGTTTCTTCTTAACTTTTTTTTGAGGTTTAGGCTGCTTATTAATATGTTCTTTTATTGTTTTTCTTGCTTGTTTTATTTTTTCTTTAACTCTTTTTTGCGCAGGAGTTAATTCTTTCTTCTTTTTATTCTTGGTTTTATATTGGCTTACTTTATTAACATAACTTTCATCTTTTCTGCCATCTATTGTCTTTTCAACATTTGAATTAAATTCACCTTGTTTTAAATTCAAAAGCTCGGCTTTTTCTTCTTGCGCAAGACGTACATATTCATCAATCAATTTATTTTGTTTTAATGGTTTTTGAGTTATCAAAAGGGTTTCGTCAAATTGTAATTTTTTTATTTTTTCATCCTTCTTTTTTGCATACGCATAATTTATTGCAATTTCAAAGGCCCTTTTCAAAGATTCTAAAACCTCTGTGCTTGAAATATCCTCACCATGCGCACATTTATTCCCCGCGCGCTTTATAAAAAATAAATCCTCTACAAATTCTCTTTCTTCCTGCGATTTTATGTTGTCTTTCAAACAATTGACAACATCGTCAAAAGTCATTTCTTTTGTATCTTTACCAAAGACCTTTTTTGCTGTTTTTTCAGCAAAAATCCTTAATTGTACGGCACATTGATTAAAATATTCATCCCGAAAAAGCTTCTCACTATCAATAATCAAAGAAAAAAGCTCTTTATCGACACTTTTTAAAAAATCAAAATTACTTGCCACAATTTATCCTCTAAAATTTTTAATTTTATCCATAAGCTCCAAAAATTCCGGAAATGAAGTATTCACACAACCAAAATCTTTAATTATGGTTTCTTTTTCATTTATTAAAGACAAAATATAATAACTCATTGCAAGCCTATGATCTAAATGGGTTTCAAGAACAGCCTTCTTATTTACCTTTTTTGCACCGTATATTGTAAAACCGTCATCTTTTTCAATTATTTTAATTCCGAATTCACTCAATCCCTCAACCATTGCTTTAATTCTATCCGATTCCTTATTCCTTAAATCAGAAGCATCGGAAATCTCGCTAATTCCATCTGCAACTGTAGCCAAAACAGCAAGAACAGGGATTTCATCAATTAACCTTGGTATAATATCACCTTTAATTTCAAAAGGCTTAATATTTTTAGTATAGCAAACCTCAATATCTGCAACCTTTTCGCCCGAAACAGTTCTTTCATTTAAAATTGAAAAATTTATTTCAGCTTGTCGAAAAACGTCTAAAATGCCTGTTCTTGTAGGATTTATTCCGACATTCTTAATTAATACTTTTGAATTTGGAATGATGGCAGCAGCTACCATAAAAAAAGCACAAGAAGAAATATCGCCTACAACTTCAATTTCTCCTGACTTAAACTCACTTTTTTCAATGCTAACCCAAAAACCATTCTCGTCCTTACCTGTCTTAATATTTGCTCCTAAATATTCAAGCATAACTTCCGTATGATTTCTTGAAAGGTAATTTTCATAAACTTTTGTGATACCGCAAGAATTAAGTCCTGCAAGCAAAATTGCACTTTTAACCTGAGCAGAAGCAATCGGAGAATTATAAGTAATAGCCTTTAAATCATTCCCGTATATATCTATAGGCATTTTATTTTCATTTGAATTAATCTTTGCTCCCATTAAACTCAAAGGTTTAATTACCCTTCCCATTGGTCTTTTTTCAAGACTTTCGTCTCCTGTAAAAGTTGCCCTAAAACCATTTATGGAAGAAAACAACCCCATAAGCAATCTTGCACTTGTTCCGGAATTACCACAATCCAATTTTTCAAAAGGAGACCTAAAAGCCTCTTTTGCATCAATTTCAAGCTCTCTATTTGAAAAATTAAAAAACTTTACCCCGACATTTTTTAAAATATCTAAAGTCGCAAGACAATCCTTGCCTAAAGACAAATTTTTTACTCTGATTTTTTTTCCGGTCTGCTTCGATACAACGGCACCGATTATAAGACTTCTGTGCGAAATAGATTTATCAGGAGGAATAATAATTTCTCCTGATAAACATCCGCTAAATTTTACATTTGTTATATCTTTTGACATTTTAACCGTTTAAAAGTTCAGCTACAAAATTCGGAACGCAGAATACTGCACTATGAAGCGCTCTATTATAAATTTTACAAGTTTTTGCAATTTTATTTGATAAAACTTCATCAATTTCATTTGAGTTCAAAGGAATTTCTACATCATCACTACAGAAACCCCAAGACCAGTATCCACCGGGATATGTCGGCATAGGGCCGCAATATGGAGCAACATTTTTAAATACTTTTCTTAGAAGTTTATATGTCTTTCTCATATTTTCACTTTGTGCAAACGGGCCTTCTGTTTGAGGAACGACTATTCCGCCTTTTTTCAATGCACGTTTTACATTATTATAAAAACCTTCATTAAATAATCCTTCTCCCGGTCCTATCGGATCAGTTGAATCAATTAAAACAACATCATAAATATTTTCTTTTCCTTTAATAAAATCAATAGCATCTTCTACAAGAACAGATACTCTTTCATCATTTAAACCCGAAGAAACTGTCGGAAAATATTTTTTGGATGCTTCAATTACCATTCCGTCAATTTCAACCATATCAATATGTTTAACGGAATCATATTTTAATAATTCACGAACGGTTCCTCCGTCCCCACCGCCAATTACAAGAACTGTTTCAGGGTTTTTATGAGTCAACATCGGGATATGAACTATCATTTCATGGTAGAAAAATTCATCACGTTCAGTTACCATCATAAGCCCATCCAAGGTCAAAACATTTCCAAAAGCTCTGGAATGAAACACATCAACCGCCTGAAAAGGAGATTTATCCGAAAATAAATCTTTATCATTTTCAATTGCAATTCCAAAACCTTCGGGTGTAATTTCATGATACAATTTCTCAGCCATTTCTTTTCCTTTATTTAACTTAAACATGTTTCATAATTATACAAAAAAAATTAAGTATTTGTTATAATTATTTTAATGAAAAGCAAAAACAAAATCATGGATTCATTTGAAGAATTTATTGCCTTACCCTTGTCAATACTTAAAAACAGAATAATTCAAATAACAGGGTTTAGGTCTGATTTTGTGTCGAGCAAATCAATTGATGTTGAATTAACGGATGATACTATCCACATTAACGTTATAAACAGTGAAGGCGCATACAATCTTTTAAGCAGCGTTATATATAAAAAACAAATGTTAAAAAAACAAGCGCAAAAGGAAAAACAGGAAAAAACGGCGGTTTAAAATAAATGAAAATAAAAAATGCAAAATTCATAACAAGTTCCCCGAATTTAAAACTTTGTCCTGATTTCAACATGCCCGAATTTGCCCTTTTGGGTCGTTCTAATGTTGGAAAATCAAGTTTTATAAATACCCTTGTAAATCAATCCAAACTTGCAAAAACCTCAAATACACCGGGTAAAACTCGCCTGATAAACCTTTTCGAAATTCAAACCACAACAAAACCATTTATTCTAGCGGATTTACCGGGATATGGTTTTGCAAAAGTATCCAAAAAAGAACAAGAAATATGGCAAAAAAATCTTGAAGAATATCTTTTAAAAAGAGAAAGCTTGATTTGCACAATCCAATTTATCGATGCAAGGCATGACATTCAAAAGAATGATTTTCAAATGCAAGAATGGTTGAAATACAACAATATATCTTGTTTTAATATTTTGACAAAATGTGATTATATTTCAAGAAATGAAATTTCAAAAAAACTAACCCTCATTAAAAAAGAATTTCAAAATGACGCTATTCCTTTTTCTTCAAAAGACAAACAATACATTGATATTGTTTTAAAGAAAATTTCAAGTTTAATTTAAACTTTTTAAAATAACTAAATTTCTGTCATAAATTTCTTCTAAAGGCAGTTTATAAGGTATTATCTCGAATTTTGCGTCTTTATAGTTCTTTTTAAAATTTTTAATTTCTTCATCCGAAGATTTTGATTTATAAATTAAAAAACTGCCACCTTTACTTAAATGTTTCTTAGATAATTCAAAAACTTTTTCAATTTTTCCGACAGCTCGAGATACAACTAAATCGACCCCTAAAGGAGAAACCTCCTCTATTCTTGAATATAAAATTTCAAGATTATCCAACCCAAGAACATCTTTAATCTCTTTTATAAAATTTATTTTTTTAATTCTTGAATCATTTGCAATTATTTTTTTATCTGGAAAACAAACAGCCAAAATAACGCTTGGAAACCCACCACCAGTACCAACATCCAGCACTTTTTTCTTTTCTTTAAATTTATCCCATTTTAAAATCGCAAGCGAATCAAAAACATGTTTTTCAAAAATAAATTTTACATCATTTGAGCTCATCAAATTAGTGTGTTCATTATATTGAATAAAAGCTTGATACCAAAGATTAAGCTTTTGTATAGTTTTTTCATTTATATTAAAACTAAATTCATTCTTTAAAATTTCAATTTCTTTGTTGTTTATCATATTTCTCTATAATTAAATTATAACTAACATCGTCAAGACGCATTTTAATATCTTTTATTCTTTGATTAATTCTTGCTATATTTTCATCATTTGATCCATTTTTCAACGATGCCTTTGCACTTAAGAAATTAATTAAAGCTTTTTCATCATTTCCTCTATCATAATGAAATTCGCCTGCTTCAAAATAAACCAATGCAATTTTAAAATCATCATTTAACTTTTGAGCTGACGATAAAGCTTGCTTAAAGTATCCTATTGCTATAACCTCATCAAATTTTGCGTATAACTTTGCAAGTTCTTTTTGAGAAAAATACATATTTTCATAATCATTTACCTCGCTGTCATACAATAGCGCAAGCTTTAAAAAATCAATAGCTTCTTTATAATTTTCCAAATCTATATTTATTAATGCTAAATTTGTTAAAGACGCTGAATAATACTTATTTTCATTTCTTTCCGAGCTTATTGTATAATTTTTTCTATAATATTTTATTGCATTTTCAATGTCTTGATTTTCATCATACAAAACACCAAGCTTATAATATATTTTTGCAGTCAATTCTTTGTTTTTTCCTAAAGCAATAGACAAAGCTTTTTCATAATTTTTTATAGCGTCATGAATTTTTGAATCTGCCTCATCAATTTGAGCTATTTCAATATAAGCACGAATTCTGTAGCTTTTTGAATTATTTTCATTTTGCACTATAGCTTTATATCTTTCTTTTGCATCATCAATTCTATATAAATTTTTAAAACAATTTGCAATAAAATATTCAAGCTCGCAAACCCTTGAATCACCGTTTTTTAAAGCAATATCAAGTGCAGTTTCATAAAATTGTTTTGCAACTTTATATTCATTCAAACATTCATGATTTTTTGCAACCAAAGTCAAAATCTCAATTCTAAATTCACCCTCAAAATCAACCTCGTAAGCTCTTTTAAGCTCCGAAAGAGAATCTTGATATTTATAATTTTTCGAAAATTCACGAGCGCTATTTATAAGATTAATTATAAATAATCTGTTTTTTTCTTTGTTCTCGTCTATTAATGATTTTTGACCCGAATCTTCCAACCTTTTTTTAATTAATAAATCATTTTCTTCTTTTGTTAAAAATTTCTTTCTTTCCTTTATTTTATTTAATTTTTCAGATAATTTAGTTTTTTGATGCAATTTTTCATCATGCCATGAAGATGATGTAATTCCCAAATATGAAAAGGTTTTCTGGCTTTTTTCAGGAGAATTTATTGCAGGAATAAGAGAATTAAAAAGCTCAATTTCCTTTCTTATAGATTCTCTTGATAATCTTAAAAGCCTATCTTTTGGGCTCTTTGTTAATTCATTTTCATAAATTTCAACTAAATTTTTATAATAAGTTATTTTTTCTTGTATAGAAAAGGTTTTAACAATATATTGTTTAAAATAATCTTTTACATATATTTCATTTTTAAAATGACTTATTAAAAAGTTTTTAGACAAATATTCTATATGCGAAACATCGCCAAGTTTATATTCTTTTAAGAAATCTACACTGACAGGATGAGACAATGTACATAAAATTTTAAATAAATCTTGATATACGCTTGGAGTCAAAGAAACAAACTTTGAAACCATAAATTCTTCAAATCCGATTTTTAAACTTATATTCTTTCTTTCAAACTCAGAAATTAAATCTCTTATTAAAATACCTGTGACACTTGAATATTTAACTGCCATTTTTAAATATAACTCAAGCCCCTGAGTAATATTATAAAACTTATCCTTTAAATCATCATCTATATCTTCGGATAATACTGAAAGTTTCGACTTAAATTCGCTTTCATCAATCTGTTCTATTTTAATTGTTTTAACTCTAATCTTTTTAAATCTAAAAGCATTAGCACCGGTATTCCTCGATACGATGATAATTTTAACGTTTTCATAACTTGCAAGATGAGAAAGAAAATCTATAATTTCATTATTTTTTTCAACTTTCTCAAAATTTTCAACAATTATTACACAATTTGCATTTATAGTTTTAAAATAATGACTTACTTTTTCTTTGAAATCTCCTTCTGTAAACTTTTTTAAAGAAATTTTTTGTGCCAATGAAAAATTTCTCAAAGCATCATAAAAATTTAACAAAAAATCATCGATTACGGAATTTTCAAAGCAAAACTGTTGAAACACAAGGTTTTCATCTTCCAATTGGGGTATAATTTTACCTATTGTTTCGCTTTTCGCAGAACCTTTCGGGCCATCCATGTAGAGTAAGTCAAAAGTAGATATGACAAAATTTAAAATTTCATTTATAATGGAACTGTTAAATTGAAAAAAGCCTTGAGTCATAGTATTATTGTACATAATTTTTTACATTGTTTGCAATAGTATAAATATTCGAGCATAAATATACAAAACAATAGTTGTCATAACCAAAAAGCTTACTAGTTGTGCATTTTACGGTTTAAATAATTATTAAAAATTGTAAAGAATATTTAACAAAAAAGGCAAATTTTACAATTTAGTGTTGTTAATTTAAATGTGTGTTTAGTTGTTTGGGGTAAAAATGCAACAAGTTTCATATAAAAATAATTTTGAAAATCTGCCTGCAATAGGATATCGCAGCTCAAAAGACGAGAAAAGAGAGAATATATATAAAACAGAATCACACATACCCAAACAAGGACCTCTTACCGGAGCAAAGGTAGGAATACATAAATTTACAAATGATATATTAACTTATTTTCCAAAAGGCTTTTCAGGCTCCAAAAACAGCAGTTTTTATGAATATCTTTCATTAGGTATGGTTCCTTATGTAATAGGAAGCGCAATGCTTATTGCCCTATATAGCGCAGCCAACAAAGATTTCAATTTGAAAGACAGAAATATAGCCTCAGGAATAGCAAAACAAGTCGGAGCGGGTGTAGTTTTATACGGTATAGGCAACTGGCTTTCCAAAAAAATCGCTCATATGGGAATACATGCTTCTACGGGAATTAATCTTGATTGGAAACTTTTGGATAAAGTAAATGAATTTCCGGAAATTGGCCAAGAAAAAGGTCAAATAAGAACTAAATATCCCGGAATTTTTGATTCTGCAGATTTTCCAAGAAAAGATAAAACTGCTCTATGGGGAGAATTGGAACATGGAAACATCTATGCTTATGAAGATATGATTTTAAAGAAAGCAGGATATAAAGACAAGCAAAATGCACCAAACCAAACAGCATGGCCACTTATAAGACAAGTAAAAGTGAGAACAACTGCTCTTGAAAACATAAGCAAATATATTGTTGCAGCAACAGGGGTAGCTTTAGGTTCTCAAGAAGCATTTGCAAAAATAAAATTGAAACAACCAAAAAGCATACTAACCGCACTCAAAGATGGTTTCAAAGAACTTTGGAAAGGCACCGAAAGAAATGCCATAACCAAACATTACGGAAAAGCACTCCTTATAGGCTCGGCTATAGCAACATTATTGACTTGGTTAATCCCTACTATAGGATTTAAATCCAAACCTCAAACCATGAAGTCTAAAGTCGACACAAAAAGAGAATACGAGGTGGTACAATGACAATAACAGTAAGTCCTATCTTGCAAAATCATTTTAATAATAAAGCCGACAATAAAAAACTAAATGCTCACCATGAAAAATTATATGAAGATTTAAAACAACATGCAAACGAAGTTAAACCCAATGAAGCAAAAGCAAAACTGGTAAAAAGAGGACCCGTTAGGGATACTATTGCAGCTATTGGTGATAACATTAATGACGGTAAAAACTTTTTTACAGCCGTAAAAACAGGCAAAATGAACGATAACAGCCTTGGAAGAATAAACGACTTAGGTATGAAGTTTGGCGCTGTTCTTATAGCATCATTTTTAGCGGCAACTCAAGCCAAAACAAAAACCGAAACATTAATGAAATTTATAGGTGGCGGAGCATTTTTTGCTTCAATGTCATTATGGCCAAAAATATTCATAAATCTTCCAGCAAGAATTATCCACGGTTTCCCTATTGACGAAAAATACATAAGCGCACAGGGAGATAAAAAAGACCTATATCTTGATAACCAATTTATTCCCACAGGCATACATTCAAAAGAACAAAAGCTTCGCGAAATGAAAAGAATGGGAATTGATCCAAACGAGCCAAATGCGGAAGAAAAATGGTTCAGAAAAAGACAAAAAACAGCTTTACAAAATAGAACTTTATGGATGGCAACAGCAGGCTTTGCTACTCCTCTTATGACAGCTCTTTTCTGTGACTTTGCTGAACCTAAAATACAAAATGCAATCATAGACCACAATTTCAAAAAAGCAAAAAACATATTACTTGATAATAATCAATTAAATGAATTTTTATTAAAACAAACAAACACAACAAATAAAAAAGGTATTCAAAGCTTGTTTGCAGAATTTGCAGGCAAAGATTTAAATGATGAATTTTATAAAAAACTATCCGGCTTGCTTGAAATTTCAGACATTTTTGACAAATTAAAAGATCAAAACGACAGAACCGTTCTGCAAGAATTAAAGTCAAATGAATTAATAGAAGCCCTCAAAGCAATGCGAGAAGAAACAGGCGAACTCAATATAGAAGATTTAAAAGAAAAGCTTGGAAAAATTAAAGTAGCCACATCGAAAGGGCTTCAAGTTGGTGCCAAAAAACAAGGTTTAGATACAGATACAATAGAAGAAATTGTTTCGGAACTTGGAAACGAAAAAACTCCAAAAAAACTTAGAGAAATTTTAAATAGAAGACAAATAGGAAGACCACAAATAGACGAATTAATGCCGACATTAAAAGTTGACAACGAGCCATTCTTTAAAACAGTTATAAATTACAACGATAATATTCTATCAAAAATAAGAGGAAGAATAAAAGCATATCTTGGATTATTAAATCCTATCGCAGGTTCAAAAGCAGAATCTGTATATACAAGACAATATAGCAATATAATGCAACACATATTTAAAGCATTGGGTCTTGATGACTATAAAGAACTCAAAAGAATGAAATCTCAAGGTCTAGAAACAACTGTTGATATATTACAGTCAAAAATAGCAGAAATTGTTGAACAAAAAGACAAAGAATACGCATCTAAACTGCAAGATTTTATTGATATTACAGCAAAATATTTACAAAGCGGAAAAAAAGATCCCGAAAGCTTTAAAAATGGTTTAAGAAATGCTTTTGGAGATAATTTCCCACTTCTTAAAAACCAAGGACAACTTGATGAATTTATGAAATTCATTAAACCTGATGCTACGGGTACCAAAGTAGATCCTGAAAACCTAACTTGGTTAATGCAAATTATGGAAGATTATTCCAAAAACGTAAAAGAAGCCCCAAAAAGAGCTTCAATTGAAATTCTTTGTCCAATTAATCTCAAAAATGAAGAAATAGCAGCATCTAAAAAACTCTTTGATACATCAACAATAATGAAATTATTCTCTGTACATACTGACGATAAGGAAGCTTTCAAAAAAATAGATGCTCTTTCAAGCGCTATAACCGCATTTATTGACAGCAAAGATAAAAACGACACAGTAAAACAAAATTTAAAAGAAGCACTACAAAAAGTTCTAGGTCAAAACGCTGATGTTGCAAACGCAGGATTTGAAAATTTTGCAACACACATAAAAGAAGGCAATTATGTTTGGATTGATGAATTAATAAAAGGCAGCAACGCTAATCAAGCCTTAACTCATGAGATTTTAGGCGGAAAAGAAAAACCAAGTCATCTATTCAATATGCTAAGAGAATACATGAGATTTAAAGATGCAGACATTAACTTCACAAGACTAAGACCTTTAATATGCGCTAACTTTGAATTTAGATACCAAAAAGGAATGTTTGCCGGCTTTAGCGAAGAAGAAATTAAAGCCGCAAGAAATCTAATCTACAACGGCAATATTGCATTAATAAACAATAAATTATCACTACCATATGAAGAAAATGCAAGAAACATACTTAATGCAATATTCAATCCGGAAGTCTTTAAATCCGAAACAGCAACAGCAGAAAATATTGCAGATGTCATAGGAGAATTAAAAACAATAATTAATCAACCGTATGACACAAATGTTAAAGCAGTTAAAGCTAACAGCTTTGCTGATCAAGTAAAAAATCATGCAACAAAACTATTTAACAATAAATCTTGGAAGAAAATATTTATTCCAATGGCAATTGGGCTTGTTGCAGTAACACTTCTAGTGCAACCTTTATTTGGAAATATTAAAAAAGAATACTCTCAAAACAAAAAAACAGGAGGTGCTAAATAATGACAAACATAATCATTAGTCCGCTTATAGCACAACAATTAAAAATAAATAGTGCTCAAACTAATTATAAAGCACCTGCAAAAAACACTGATATAAAAGCGACCCCAGCTATTAATCAACAATCAAGCAAACCGTTATTTTTGAGTCCGCTTTTAAGAGAAAGTATTCTCGCTCAATCAAAACAATTGTTAAATAAAACATCTGCAATAACTCCAAGCACTCCATTATCAGGAGTTGAAAACTACAAAAACAATTTAAAATCAATGTTTTTGAGTAATGAAGCTCAAGTTTTAGCAGTCATAATAAGAACAATGAATGCTCAAGATACAGACGGAAACGAATTAATCCAAGGAGATGAAAAATCAGGAAATTTAATCAACGCAATAGACAGATTGGATGAAATCAAAAATACCGGATTTAACACTCTACACATCCTTCCCATTCACCCCACAGGAAAAACACATGCAATGGGAACAGCAGGCTCATTGTACTCACCTCTTGATTTTCTAACTATCGACCCTGAAATTGTTGATGAAAACCCTCCTGAAAAATATAAAAAAAGAATTGAAGACATATATTTTCAATTAACAGGTAAAAAACTTACAAAAATGGATAAAAATGACCCTGATGTTGCAAAAGCACAGTGTAAACTTTTTATAGAAGAATGTCACAAACGTAATATCAAGGCAATGCTTGACTTACCTTCCTGCGGAAGTGTTGATTTTTCCAAAGCGCATCCTGAAATGATGGCAGTAGATTCAAACGGAAAAGAAAAAGTACCCCAAGGATGGCAAGACATAAGAATGTTAAGACCATTTAAAAATGAAGAAACACGCGAATTAAACGAATCAGTCCTTGATATGCACAAAAAATATGTTGATATGTGCATTGAATTAGGTTTTGACGGTATAAGAGCAGATGTAGGAAGAGCTAAACCTGTTGAATTCTGGAATGTAATAATAAAATACTCACACGCAAAAGATCCTGAATTTGCTTGGTTAGCAGAAACATACACCCATGAAGACGCTTCTCCGCAAGTAAATATGCCATACGACCGACCAAGAGAACTTCTTGAAGTAGGCTTTGATGCATATTATGGACAATATCACATATTTAACGAATGGACTCAAGCACAACAACTATATGACTACGTTAAAGAAAATATAGATATGAACAATGAAATAGGAGAACCAAAGTCACTTCTAGGTTCATTTGCAACTCACGATGATTCTTCTCCTATGTTATATGGCGGAGCTCCTTGGGTAATGTTTACAAGCATTCTGCAAAGTATGCTACCTCAACTAAATCCATATATAGTTGACGGTACACAAACAGGTGATTATTACATCTATCCTTATGACCACGCAAAAGTAAGAGATACTCAAACAGATAACCATGAATGCACTGTTCATACAGGAAGAATAGACATATTCAATAGATCAAGAAAACCGGGAGGAAAATTCCCCGAAATTGAAAATGTTATAAGAACAGCATTTGCACTAAGAGATGGAAGATATAACGAAATCAATAAAAATTCCAACATCAAGTTAAACATGCAAAATGCAAAAGATGTAATTACAAAAGGTTCATTTATAATACTTCCATCAAACAACCCCGAAATAATCTCATTTGCAAGACATAAAGACGGAAAAACTTTATTATTTATCGGCAACAGGAACGTAAACAGACCTATTGGCGGCACAATTAATATCCCCGGCTTAAAACCGGATCAAAAATTTAACAACCTTATGCCCAAATACGGTGAACCTTGCAAATTCCAAAATAATCAAAACGGCAGCATAACAGTTGAAATGGATCCTTCAAAAGCATGTGTATTTGAAATCGATAATGCTGACATTGAAAAATTATCAGATCCAAAAAATGTTATGCAACAAAAATATCTAAATTAATGTTTTAAAAAATAAACTAAAGGGAATAATAAAACTATAAAAGGAAAAGTTATGGATTTATCTATTAAAAAAATAAAAGAAAACAACTTAAAATTTAAAGGTATGAAAGGCTCATATATGCCTGATAATACCCCTATATATAAATTCATTGCTCCACCCTTTGACAAAAAAAATGAAAGAGTAGTTCTACAAGTTATTCTAGCGGACAGAAGCGATGAAACAAACCAATATGTCCCAAAAGAACAAAAACCATTTGAGTACAAATTTAACTCTGACGAACCTGTAATACTGGGACAAAAAGAAGTTAAAAGTTTTGCCGAAGGATTTGTATACAGATATAAAATTATTAATAAACAAACAAACACAGCAAGGTATACAACCGATGATTCCAAAAAAATAAAACTAAAAGACGGTAGTGAATATAACTTAATAGAACAAAACAAAAATTACATAATAACTCCAAAAACAGGTACAATGTATCATACCTTTGTAGATTCTGATGCAATTTTAGAACTGGGTGAAAAATTAAAAACAGCTGACCCTGATTTTGTTAGAAATCACTTTAATAAACTTGGAGGAAGCATAAAAGGTCTTACCTTTTTATTAAAAAATACAGACGAACTTAACGGCTTCAGATACATAATCTCAACACCTGACATAGGAAATGACAGCGTTTCAAGTCACAAATACTGGCCAAATAATCAATACCAATGTACAAATATTGAAGATTTTAAAGAATTTGTATTTGAACTATACAAAAGAGGTAAAGGCTATGTTGCAGATGGTGCTTTTACTTCACAGGGTATAGAATCACCAATGATACAACATATTTTAAAATGGGGAAAATCTTCTCCATTCTTTCATATGTTTAAAATTGACGATACACCTGAACTTGGCATTTTGCCTGATAAAACATATAACGACAGCAAAGATCCCTATGAATACATAGCTGTTCGTGTAGTAAAACCTTCAAATTTACAAAAAGGCCCTATATACTTACAATTCTTTGATAAACGCCTTGTAAGTGACGAACAACTTGAAAAAACGGATAAATTAATAACTGCATACGACAAAAATCCTGATGATCATTACGACATAACTACACATCAAGATTCGGTAATACCATATTATTTTGAAATCAGCCCAGATAGTGAAAAATTAAAAGTTTTCAGAAAGAAAGATTTTGTGCTATTAAAAGACCTGCACGATAATTTGGATGATTTTTTAACTTTTGATTATTTCAAAATAGGCAAAAAAATGGGCGCTAAAAGTGCAAATTTCTGGGAAGGCAACAGAGACATCATAAAAATGAATCTTTCCAACCCAACAAATCAAAAAGAAAACTATCAAGGCTACATAAATGCAAGAAACTACTTATATGGTGTTGCAAGCTTCTGGACTGAAACAATTCAATCCGATTTAATCTTGCAAACAGCTTCAATGGACAACAGGGAAAAAGAAAAAATAGCTAATAACAACGGAATTTCAAGTGCTCAACTAAAAGAAATCAAAAAAACGCTTGCAGATATGAGATCCCCAATTTTGGAACAAAACAAAACTGTTGACGAATATATAAGAGAATTTCCTCTGCAATCACTTGAAACTAACCCAAATTTAGGTGCAATTTTTTCAGAACCCGAATTTAACAAAGAATTTTTATCACACGGAACTTTTGAAAAAATTAATTCAATTGTTCAAAACACTATCAATCAATCCATTCCTGATGAATATAAAAATAACGAAGATTACAGAAAATACGTTGTAAAATTATACACTCCTACAATAATCAAAAATATCCTTGCAGGAGCACTTGACCCCAATTCAATTAAACAAGGCGGACAAATTGACCAAAACATACTAAGAAATGTTTCTCTGCAAACTTTAAATGCTGACAAGGAAACCACTGTTCAAAACGAAAGAACCAAAGTAATAAGAAAAATAAGCAGTGCTATAAATGAAAAAGCTACAAATGAAATCAAAGCCAAAATGACAGAGGAACTAAATAATATTTCCTTGGATGATTTCAAACTCGCAGAAAGCATTGTATTACAAGGCAGAGCAGGTCTAAACTGGAGATTTGACGCAGCTAAAGACGTTGGTGATTTTGACAAAATCAAAAGTAATCAAGCCTCTCTTGAAACGATTATGGAAGGGGATGAAAAAAGACCCGGCGTAAAAGATTTCTGGACCAATTTCATTTCAAATATCAGAAAATACAATCCTTCATCATACATAATTGCAGAAGTTACAGAATTCTGGAATTATGTAAATAACGGTGATAAAGTATCAGAAAGAAATTTTGACCGCAAACTATCAAAAATGAAAGATTTGCTTCCTGACAGTGAAAAAGGAATACAAGAAAACCAGCTTCCTTATATAAAAGAAAACGAATTCATAAGCGAAATAGGTGCTACAACAAGCTCCAATTATACCGCATATTTTAACAGCCTATCAGCAATTTTAGGAGTTAATCCAGAAACATACAAACAAGATATATTCCTTGATGCGGGAAATTTAACGCAATTAAAAAACAAAACAGAAAACTATATCAAAAGCGTTCAACCAAATAATGCTCTTTTATCTCACATGTTTGTTGAAAACCACGATAAACCTCGTATTTTACACACTCTGCCTTTAGATATGAGCATATTTTCCAAAGACACAATGAAAGATTGTTCTCAAGAACAAAAAGATAATGGCGAAATAAAAGAATTAACAGAAAACAGAACAGACTACAATAAAATTTCCGCAAAAGCTGTTGCCGTAGGCTTATTAATGCGAAGAACAATATATCAAATCTATGGAAACGACTATACTAAAAAAGAAGCTCTTATGCGTTCTCTTAAAAATCTTGTAAACGGCAAAGCATCAGATTCTTCAAAACCAAGTTACAAAAGAGCAGAAGCTTTCGGTGTTACCTCTTATGAAATTTCAATAAGAGATTTGTTTAAAAACGCAGGATACAATAACGAAGATGAAATATGGAATTTCCACCACACAATGCTTGAAAAATCCTTGGAAATGCAAGAAGGCTTGTGGGAAATTATGGGCGCAATTGTAGGTACTCCTACAATGTACTATGGCAATAATTTTGCACAAACAGGCTTTGAAACTCCAAATAGAAACGTGTATGTCCAAAACAGAAACCAAGCATTACACGAGATAAAAAACAGAAAAGAATACCGAGATTATTATAATAAAATGAATGCAATTTCAGGTTTATATAAAGAAAATGGACTAAGTGCACTCAGGGACGGGTTTGCTGTTTCTCTTAAATATTCAAGCACAACCGACAACAACCATCCTGCAGCAATTTTATATTTAAGAGAAAAAATTGCAGATTATGCAAGAAACACAAATCAAGACTTTAATGGGGTTATTAATACATTAAGAGAAAAAAGAAATACGCCGGATGAATTTAACAGATTTGTAACTCAAGATTTGCAAATTAATCCTTCAAACGGCAACGTTGATATTCTTAATAGAACTTTAGATATGATTAACCCAAGTGACCCTTCATCAAAAGATTTTGTTGATTTATGGCCAGTCTATAAATATGATGAAAGCGGTTCAAAAGTAATTAGTGTTATTACAAACAATGGCATTCCAAGACGTGCAAAATCTAATGAAGCATATAACTTTACCAATGAATATTCAGTTAAAGGAATACCCATCAAGGACAATCAGAATAACTGTCCTTTGGAAAATGGCACTATATTAAAAAGAAAAGTATATAATTCTCAAGCAAAAAGATTTGTTGATGATGAAAAAACTTATATTGTACGAGATGGCAACATTCAAACAAAAGATGGTAGCAATATAATAATTAAAGACACTGTTGCAACTTTCTATGTTCCAAAGAATGATGAACAACAAGTTAGATATAAGGCAAGTGCCGGAATATACTAAGCTAAATTATTTCAATGTTGAAGTCATCTTTTAAAGCTTCAATTACATGAGGGTTAATAAGCGCTTGTGAACAATTTGCAAGCGCAATATTTATACCTTGATTTAACAAAGATAAAACCATCAGCAAGCTTACCAAATTGCATTGTGCAAAAAATAAAGTTATTTTTATATTTTTTGCCTTTAATTTTTTAAGCGCATTCAATAAAATATCAGCTTCGCAAGGACAATTTAAATTGATAATTTTTTTATTATCATAAGTACTTAAAGTTTTACCTTCAATTTTACCTGTAACAATTACAATTTCGTTATCTTGAAATTCATCCACAATTTTATTAACATCTTCAAAATCATAGTTTATCTCTATTGGTTTTTTATTTTCATTTTTCAAAAACCCGTCAAGTTTAAGCGCAGAATTTATTAAGGGACTATAATCATTATTTTCAATATCAAAAACTTTATTAAAAGAAATTAATTTACTTGAAAATATTTCTCCACGATATAAACTATCTATTTTTTGAATAAAGTTTTGAGTAATCAAAATTGAACCCGGAAACACTGAAAAATCATATTCGGCATTATCAGTTCCATAGTGACCCTTTAAAAATTCATTATTCTTAAAATAAGGATAAAAATGGGCTAAAAACAAAGCTCCGTTTGTATAGACATTAATATTTTTCTTAATTAAATCTTGTCTTTTCATTTCATCCAAAGTTTTTAAAAGTTTATCTAATTCATCAAGGTCATCTCCTGAAGCAAGAATACAATGCCCCTTTAAAACATTCATATTAACAGAAGCACTTTCCTTTTTGCCGAATTTATTTTTATAAACTTCAAACAATTTTTCATGAATTTTTAAAGAAATATCCGAAAATTCCAAGATACGTCTTATAATTTTTTCATCTCTAATTGAATATCCGTTTGTTAGAGCAAAAAACCTTATAATTTCATAATCAAAATCACAAAATTCCGGTTCAAATTTCTTAATTTTCACAATATCTATAGCACACAATCTTGAAAAAATTGTTATTAACTCAAAAAGTCTAAATTTCTTTTTATCACAATTTTTTTGACGATTTACAATATTATTTTGCGAAAATTCAATTAAATCATTAATAGTCGTTTTTTCGTTTAATTCAAAATTAGCATTAATAACTTCACAAGGAAGTTGATTTTTTGTGCAATATTCAACATAATTTTCTTTAATCTTATTTTTATAAGAATTTAATTTCTTAAAAAGTTCCAAATATTTTTTTTTATTAAAACTTGTATTTATTAAGAAAATTGACAAAACATCAATCAACAAATTCATAACTTTTTTATCAAAAATTTTAAATTCTTTCAGCTTAACAAGATAGAAAGCACAAACTCTTGCTTCGCTTAAAAGCAATTCATACAAAGAATTAACACTCGGGTGAATCGAACACACACCCGATAATTGACAAGCATTTTTATCCGCAATATTTTTAAAAAATTCAAACATATTAAAAGGATATTTTATTTTTCAAAAAAATTAATCGCCAAATAGTTTAATCTTTAAAATATAATACAAATTATTTATGCTACTACATTTATAGGATTAATTTGAAAAATTTTTAAACATGACGCATAATAAGATTATATAAGATTTACTACGACTTAAAGGGGAAAATATTGTTTAAAAGTTATGGGTTCGATTTTGACGACGAACAATTTATCTGCCAAACAAACGGTGTAATATCTGACTCTATAGTACAAAACTGGACAATTAGTGCACTTGAATGCTATAAAATCAACTGCAACTGCGCAATCTGCCCTATAACAAAAGCAAAATACTCCTTTAAATGCCAAATGAAGCACATTGTTGATATTCTTTTAAAAACACGTGGAATACCTGATGAGAAGGCAATAATGAATGTAAATGACGACATAGTTGCCTAAATCAAGGTATTCTACGGTTTTTTATTATTTTGTTTTATTTAAAAATGATTTAAGCGCCTCGACTTTATTTGTTGGAGTGCCTAAATCCAATACTTCCAATTCTTCATAATCATTTGAAACAAATGCACTTCCATAATATTTTTTAACGAAAATAAGTATTACATATAAAATCACTGCACAAAAAGCAACAGCCATCATTGTTTTTAAAAACAATCTGATAACTTTTTTACCTTCCTGTTTAGCATCGGGAACAACTGATTTTCTCACTTTCTCCGTATTTAAAGGATCTATATCCAAATCTTTAACACTCACTTCATTTGTAACTAAATCCATTTGTGAAGAAGTGGCACTTTCAACAGCCAAAGAAGGCTCTTGAAGCATAACTGCACACGGAAATATTAAGCAACAAAATACAATACTACTCAAAACAAACTTATGAAGTTGTTTTCGCACTTTTTGTTCTCCTTGTTCTTTTCTTTGGTTTTTCTTCGGTATCAGACTGATTTTCAGAATCCGTTTCTTTTTTCTTAGTCTTTTTTGCTTTTCTTGAAAGCTTTTTAGGTTCTTCTTTTATTTCAGAAGTTTCCGATGTTTCAGAAGCTTTGGAAATTGTTTGATTTTCTTGTTGAATTTCCTTTTGATTTTCTTCAAGATTTAATTTATTCTCTTCGGTTATTTCTTCTATTGCTTGCGCAACAGCTGTTTTTATTTCGGAATTTTCTTCGATACCTTCTGAAATTACCGTTCCTCTTTCCTCTATGGCATCTTTAGCCCCATCCATTACAACATCTTTTATTAAATCGTCAATCATTTCATTAACTTCAACTTTAGTCAATTCAAGTTTATTTTCGGAATTTTCAAATAAATTTTGTTGATTTTGTTCTTTATTTTGACGATTTTTATTTTTATCACGTCTTTGATTTTTATCAAATTTATGATTTTTTTGATTTAAATTTGGCGCACTTTCGTTATTAGAGCTAAAATTAGAACCAAAAGGACCCTTAATTTTATTCATTTTTGCCCTATTCTCGCCTACAGACGTAGGAGTAGCAAACTTTAATTCATCAATTACGAAACCTTGACCTCCGCATTTATCGCACTTTTTCGTAAAAATTTCAGATAAACTTTGACCTTGCCTATGTCTTGTTAATTCTACAAGCCCCAAATCCGACAATTGTCCTATTTGAGGTTTTGCTTTATCTTTTTCAAGTACAAGCTCAAAATGCTCTAATAATGCCAATTTATCCATTCTGCTTGCCATATCGATAAAATCTATTACAACCATTCCGCCAATATTTCTTAATTTCAACTGACGAGCAATTTCATCCGCAGCTTGCATGTTTGTTTTTAATATTGTTTCAGCCTGATTAGACGAGCTTGTAAATTTACCGGAATTTACATCTACGACAGTCAATGCTTCTGTTTGCTGAATAAATAAATATCCACCAAGAGGAAGATTAACTTTAGTATTTAAAGAATTAATTATCTCTTTATTTACACCTGTTGCAACAAGTAAGGGTTCATTTCCCTTATGCATTGTAACTTTTACCTGCATATTCCAATGTTGCAACAATTGAGTAGTACGATGAAGCGCAAAAGCAGTATCTACAATAATTTCATCAACATTTGAATCACAAGCTTCTCTTATGACTCTATATAACAAATCTTGATCTCTATATAAAAGCGTTGGTGGATTTGCGCTATCTGCAGCATTTACTATTGAATTCCATTTCTCAAGCAAAATTTCCAAATCTTCCTGAATTTCTGCATCGGTCTGACCTTCTGCTTCTGTTCTTACAATAACGCCAACTCCCACAGGTTTAAGCAAACTTACTATTGATTTTAATCTTGCTCTTTCTTTTTGAGAAGTAATTTTTTTAGAAACATTTACACCTTTTTCATCAGGCAACAACACTAAAAATCTTCCCGGCAATGATAGCGCAGTTGTAACCCTGGGGCCTTTATGCCCTGTAGGTTCTTTAACAACTTGAACAATTAATTTTTGATTTGGCTTAACTTTTTCTTTTAATGTGCCTTTTCCCATAATATCATCAGTATGAATAAAGCCCATTTTATCACTCATACCCACATCAACAAAAGCTGCCTCAATCGAAGGAAGAATATTATCCACACGAGATAAATATACATCCCCCAGTAGCACATCTCCTTTTGACACAAAAAATTCAGAAACCTTATTATCCTCGATTAGAGCTGCGATATTATCTTTTTCCGAAATAACAATCTTTTTTGCCATGTTAAAATCCTTTAAACTTATATAACTCTCATGTCAGTATCGAAAAAATTTACCCTTTTAATTCTAAAAATTAAATCATCCTCAAATAGAGCCTTCAGAAATTCATCTGCACGTAAAGAAGGAATTTCACTACTCTGACCTGTTTTTAAAACAAAAACAAGACAATCATCCTTAATCTCTATTGATTTTAGGGAATTTCGATAATTTACAATTTTTTCTATACCTTTTTTAGTTTTCTTCTTGATTAATAATTCATCAGAAGATAAACACTTTTCTATAATATATCTTATTTTTTCCAAATTGTAAACATGATTTTTTTCAAAATCAATTTTTGCTTCATACAATGCCCATTGAACATAATTTTCCAAAGATTTAGGTTCATTTTCATTCTGAACTTCTAACGAAACAACCTTTATACCTTTTGGAGAATATTTTTCAAATTCATTTATAAAATCATCTTTTAATGGTTCATAAGTCTGAAAATTAACAAGTTCACACTCAGATTCAATAAAAATAGGCAAAGCGGGAGAATATGAAACTTTCGGCATTTTGTTGAAACCTTCTGACAACACTAATTTCAACTCCAACCTTCTAAACACTTTTAAAATTAAACTCTGCCAATCAAGATGAGATATAAATCTTAATTCGCCCTTTTTAGTAATTTTTAATCTATGCTTGTAAATTTTGTCGTTTTGCATTATTTACTTTTTTTATAAAATCCAGTTGACTGTTTTGAGAATCTGTAAAATCGCATCTGCAAAGAACATGAGCTTGTAATTCATTCAAATAATCAATTTCATTTATTGTTCTTTCAAGCTGTTCTTTTTTTATTTCTCTTGTAATTCTTGACAAGAGTTTTTTATTCATAAATTCATCTTGGAAAAAAGTCTTCATAAAATAAATTTAACATATTTTAAATTTATCGGCATAAATTTAAAAATACGTAACATTCTATGAAAAGAAATGACCTCTTTTTGAATTTAAAGTTATGTTATCAAAAGAATACAAAGCAGCAGGTCTTTTTGAAACAGATTTTGTATATTCATTTGTTTCAACCAAAATATTTGAAGAAAGCATTTTCTTTCTAAAATTACGCTTATCCAAATTCTTCTTTAAAATCAATTCATAAGACTTCTGTAACTCTGTCAAAGTGAACTTTTTAGGCAAAAGCTGGAATGCAATTGGGCACAACTCCAATCTTTCGCGTGTTCTTTTTAATGAATATTCAATAATTTCCTTGTGGTCAAACGCAAGAGGCGGTAATTTTTCAACCTCATGCCATTGAATATCTGCAACACCTTCGGTATTTTTAATATCCAATTTAATATCTTCCGCCCTTAAAAGAGCAAAATAAGCACAAGTTATGACACGAGCATTCGGATAACGCAAAGGATCACCAAATGTATACAACTGCTCAAGATAAATATTTTGAACTGTAGTTTTTTCTTTTAAAACACGCAAAGCCGCATCATCAATATTTTCTGACAATCTTATAAATCCGCCGGGAATAGCCCACCTGCCCCTAAACGGTTCATTTTCACGCTTAACTAAAAGCACTTTTAGTTTATTATTATGAATTGTTAAAATTACAACGTCGACCGTAACTTCATGTGTTTTTGTTTCAGCGAATGTTCTCATATGCCTATAATATGACAAATACAGATTAAAGGCAATAAGTACACTTATTATTTTTTAACTAAACCGAAACCTGAGATTTTTGAGCCTCAATATATTCTAAAAGACAAACAGCAAGCTGGTCAGGGCAACTTGTAGACCTTGCTCCGCAAGTAATACCTCTTAATTTTGCAGAAACATCATTTATGTTCATGCCAATTACAAGATTTCTAATACCCTTGTGATTGCCGTCACATCCGCCCATAAATTGAACATCTTTGATTATATTATCTTCAATTTCAACAATCATTTGTTTGCAACAAACGCCGGATGGCAAATAATTAATAGTTTCTCTCATAAAATTAAATCCTCTTTTTTAATATGATATAATTTTTTTATGTTTTATGTCAAACAAATAAAAGATAAAAATATATATTGTTCAGATTTACTTGAAAATCTTGAACACTTTTTTACAACAAGAGATTTAATTGTCAAAGAAAATATCAATATAGTAAGCGATTTTTTAAATATTAAACCGGAAAACTTACTACACCCAAATCAAACACATAGCGACAATATCGAAATAGCCAAAGAAAATCAAAAAGAATATAAAAACACTGATGCACTTATCTTAAAAGATAAAAATATTGCAATTTATCTGAATTTTGCAGATTGCACACCTGTAATACTATATGATTACAAACAAAATATAGGAGCAATAGCCCATGCAGGCTGGCGAGGAACAGCACAACAAATTGCTCCCAAAACTGTACACAAAATGAAAAATTTGTATGATTCAAAACCGGAAAATATCCTTGCAGTCATTGGTCCTTGCATTTCTTTTGATTGTTTTGAAACATCAGACGAAGCAATCAAAGAACTTTCAAAAACCGTTTCCGATACAAAAGGCCTTTTTAAAGGTAATTATGCAGATTTAAAAAGAATTAACGAAAGACAACTAAAAGAAATTGGAATAAAAAAAATCGACATTTGCCCCTTTTGCACAGTAAAAGATAATGATAAATTTTTCTCTTACAGAAAAGAAAATGCAACAACACTAAGACACAGCGCGGTAATAAAACTAAAATAATTAAATATTTTCACGAGTCAATTTTATTAATTCAACAAACCTTTTAGAAAGCTCGACTTGAGAAATCTTCATTTCACGGGCAATTTCCATTTGATTATACCTTCTTAAATATCTCAAAGAAAATATTTCATAATAACGTTTTTTAGGATACTGTTCACTAATCATTTTTACTATTTGAATTAATTTTTCAACAGTATGCTCAGAAACTCTTTTTTGAGGACAAAATTCCAAAGGATCAATTAACATATCAACTGCATCATATTTCTCGCTTCTTTGAATTTCTTCCTTTAAGTTAACAATGTCTTCTTTAATTTTATGTCTTTCAAACTCCTGCTCAAGTTCTTCCCTTTCTTCAAGAGGAGTTTTTTTGACACTTACAATATCTTCTTTTAATTTAGAATTTTGCTCAATTTGCCTGTATAAACGAGTTTCATCAAATTTTTTCTTTTCTTTTATAATTTGTTCCATGCAAGAATCGCAAATCATAGCCAAATGACGTCTTAACCTTGACATATCTCGAATTGCGTCAATTAAAAGATAAGATTTTTTATAAATTGCATCACAAAACAATTCTATCAATTCCTCATGCCCTTTGAATTTAGGGCTTTCTCTGATGACGGACTCTATTAGGGCTCTATGTTCTTTATTGATTTGTAATTTTTTCATTTTTTTTCCAACTTTAATAAAATACTAGTATAAATAATTACTTTTTTAAACTTTCTTAATAATTTTGTAACAATTTTACATGTATTTGTCGGGTAAATGACTGATTTTGTTAATTTATTTGGACTTACTTAATTTTAGAGATATAATGTTATTCATAAGCATTATTGTCTTAACTTGACTTGGAATAAATGAAAAAAATTTATATAAAACTTTTATCAATATTTATGTTTCTATCTTTGTTTATGGGGCAAGGTGCCTATTGCGCTGAAGGAATTGACATAAATGAACTTAAAAAAATCAAAAACGTAAAAAGTTTATTTAAGAAAAAACCAAAAGAAAATAAAGCTCCAAAAGAACTAAAACTTGAAGAAGTGCCGATTGATAAATCAACATTTTCTTCATTTGAAGACATAGATGATGATATGTATTCAAATTCTATTGGAGAAAATGAAGTAAAAGTCAATAATAAACCAAAAAAGAAAAGAAATTTCTTTAATTTCAAGCGCAAAAATAAAGAAGAACAGCAACAACAAGACGAAATAATACAAGAAGAAACAACTGAAGAAAACCCTATCACGACTAATGAAGTAGAACAAGGAACATATATAAACGATACTGATTTAGTTTATATAAAAGAAGTCGAAATATACGGAAATAACCTGCTTGATGCAAGTTATATAAAAGATCAAATTAAATCCAAAGAAGGTTATCAATACATACGCTCCGAAGTTTCAAACGATTTAAGAGCGTTATATGGCACAGGTTTCTTTACACAAAACATTAGAGCTCTCCCTATTAAAATAGACAATAATAACGTAAGATTAAGAATTATCTTAGAAGAAAACCCGCCTGTTGCAGGCTTTAATGTTTCAGGAAATAACAGTATTCCAACATCAGAAATATTAAATATCTTAAATGAATACAAAGGTTTACCGCAAAATATTCTAAGTCTAAATAATGCAATAAATCAAATCCAAGAATTATATTCTTCAAGAGGATATATTTTAGCTCGTGTATCCAAAGTTTCTGACGACCCTGACGGCTACATTAATGTTGAAATTGATGAAGGAGTTATTGGAGATATCATTGTTGAAGGCAACAACAAAACAAAAGACTTTATAGTCAAAAGAAACATCTTCTTACAACCCGGATGTGTATATAATGAAAATACAATGCGTTCTGATATATTAAGATTAATGGGAACGCAAGCTTTTAAAGATGTACAACGTGAGCTAAAACAAGATGAACGTACAGGTCTTTACGATGTATATATCGCGCTTGAAGAGCAAAGAACCGGAAGAATTTCCCTTGGGGTCGGTATTGACTCTGCTTCAGGATTTTTCGGCTCGGTAGGTTTTGGTGAAAACAATTTCAGAGGACTCGGACAAAAACTTAATTTAAATCTTCTTGCAGGTACAGGTATATTAATGAACGACAGCTCAGTTATCAATAAAGCCAACCTGCAAGGTGAAATCAGTTTCCTTGAACCGATGTTTAAACGTGAAAATCAATCTCTTGCTATTAGAGGCTTTGCAAGATACTACGGAAGTTACCAAGTTCCTTTGGCAATTGAAAAAAGATTTGGCGCAGAAGCCACAATTTCAAGAAAATTCATAACTTATAAGAATTTATCGGGTTCAATCGGCTTTGGTGTTGAAAGCGTAAATTTATCTGAAGGTGACGAAGGAACGATCAGAAGAAAATATGCTGAAAACGGTGTTCCTTGGGAACTCAGAGCTAAAGAATTGGACGGCGGTTTCTTTGTTAAAATTACTCCTGCTTTAACTTATGACACAAGAGATAGTGCAGTTAATGCCCGCAAAGGGGTTTTGGCAAGAGCAATGTTTGAAGAAAACCTTGGTATATCAGGTGAAACATTTGGTAAATTACACGGTATGATTAGAAAATTCACCCCTTTGGGTAAAAAATCTTCAATTGTACTTACTGCAAAAGCTGGAGGAAAACTCCATGGCGACATGCCTGAATTTGCAAGTTTTGCACTTGGCGGTCCATACACAATAAGAGGTTTCAATATATCTGAAGTCGGCGTAGGTGACGGTTATATGATGGGAAGTGCAGAAGTCAGAGTACCAATTCCATTCATAGACAGACTTACATCCAATTCATTCTTAAACAATTTAAGACTTGCCGCTTTTGTTGATGCAGGTACATTATTCAACAAATCAATCGGAACAGAAGTATATGACAAACCTGGATATGCAATTACTGCAGGGGTCGGTTTAAGAGTATTTATTCCAGGACTTGGTCCAATCAATCTTGACTATGGTATACCACTTACAAATACCTATGGAGTTGACAGAAAATCCGGATTCTTCACTTTCGGTATGGGCGAAATGTATTAGTTTAAATAATTAAAAATAAAATAAGAACAAGTAAACTAATTATATCTTCATGCCATTTTTACCGCCGCTTTTTGCATAGGCCATAAAATTAGTCATAGATAATGGTTGTCTTCTATTATAAATACCCGTACCTACACGAGAAGGATCGTAATATGGTCTATATGGCTTCTCTGCTAATTCAGGATTTTTCTTTTCCATTTTCTTTTGCATAAAATATGCTCCAATATCCCTGATTAAAGGAGTTAAAATAGAACAACCAATAACAGCACCAATAAAAGCACCTGCTACACTGGATGCAGCTTTAACATTGTCTTTATATAAATTTATTGCAGCATCAGTTACATTTCCGTCTTTAAAGAAATTTTGCTTCATAGATTCTGCAAGTTTAGGGTTTTTAAATAAACCTTTTTCCGTTTTTTTAATAGTTCTTTCTGCAAAATCAAAGGCTTTTTTAGATAATTCCTTTGGGTCCATTTTATCAACAAAGCTTTTAGCAGATTTTTCCAGTCCGTCCATTATTTTCTTTGTCATAAGAAAATAAATACCGATATTTGCAACTCCCGTTGCAACTCCTGCAGGAATTAAGAACTTTTTATCTTCTGCTGAAGTATTCTTGTCTATTGCAGCAGCAGCCGTATTACTTGCAGCAGCAAAAACCATGCCTAATGCATTCAAATAGAGCAAAGTTTTACCGGCTTTTTGAGGATCCGGAGAAAGAGATTTAACTAAATTTACTAATTTATCACTTGTAAATCCCATTATTTAACCTCCTTTGCCTGATTTTCTTGAGAGGTTTTTTGAGCCTTATTATGCGCGCCCTTAACAAAATTCATTGCCTTTTTATTAATCCAATTTATAAATGGTGCGTCAATTACAAAATTTGTTACAAGCATAACCAATAAAGCAACAGCACCGCCTATATTTTTGCCCCATGCGGCAGCATTTTGAGAGGCTTCATATAAATTTTTAGAATCAATAAACCCACTACCTTTAGAATTTACTTCATTTGCAATTCTATCAGATAAGCTATTTCCTATTGCTTTTCCAGCTTTTTCACCAAGCTTAGCACACGCTGCAGTTGCAGCTGCTATACAAAGACCTCTAACTATAACGCCAACAATTGTTCCGCCAACTGCTTGTGAAAAAGTTCTAACTGCCTGAACTTTAGAACTTTTATTAGTTCTTCCATCCTTTTCATCAGTAACTTTTGTAATTGTTTTTCCGATTGCAATATCCATAGCAGGACCGATTGTGGCCTCTGAAGCAGACATTACAACCTTTTGAGCGATAACTGAAGAACCCGCTAAACCTGCTAACAGCGCAGGCTTTTCGGTGATAAATTTTACCGCTCTTTCACCCAAATTTCCTTTAAAATTCTGTTGTTTGCTAATGCTGTTTATTTTCATAAAAATTTCTACTGTTAACCAATACTTTTAAAAATGCTCAATAAATTATTTTGCTAATTAAATAACTCGCTTTTACATTTTTTTACATAATCCCCGTTGACCGCACAAGTCTTTTTAGAATAAAATTTATTATAACAAAAAAGATAAAAAATAAAACTATATTGGATATTAAGATTATGCAAAGAAATGAACAGACTGAAAACAACTTAAAAAAACCTTTTTTCTATGATATCACTTTAAGAGACGGAAATCAGTCCTTAAAAAAACCTTGGAGTCTGGAAGAAAAAGAGTTTATTTTTGATAAAATAACAGCACTAAATATTCCAGCTGTAGAAATCGGTTTTCCTGCTTCATCTCAAATGGATTTTATATCCTGCAAAACTCTTGCAGAACGTGCTCAAAATACTCTTGTTTCGGTTCTTGCAAGAGCACACAAAGAAGATATAGATAAAGCAATCCTTGCAGTCAAAAACGCTAAAAAACCTCGTCTACACACATTTATAACTCTTTCACCATTTCATATGGAAAATGTTTTAAACAAAAAACCGGATGAGGCTGCAACTTTAGCAATTGAAGCTGTTGAATACGGATATAAAAGTCTATTAAAAGAAAATAAAAACGGAGATATTGAATTTTCAGTCGAACACTTTGGAGACTGTTTTGAAAATCTGGATTTTGTAATAGATGTCCTAAAAGACATTGTAAAAAATGGTGCAACTACAATAAATTTACCTAATACAGTAGAAAGATACCGTCCTAAAAGATTTTTAGACATGATTTCAAAAGTTAAAGAAAATCTGCCCGAAAACGTGATTATTTCCGTACATAACCATAATGACCTTGGAATGGCAACAGCTACAACGGTTGAAAGCTACTTTAGAGGTGCCGGTCAATTAGAATGCTGCTTGAACGGACTTGGAGAACGTGCAGGCAATACAGATTTTACACAAGTTGCCGTTGCGCTGCATAATTCAGGAGTAGATACAGGAATTAAGCTTGATAAATTATACGAAACAGCTTTAATTATTTCGCAAATGTCAAAAATAAAAATATACGAAAAAGCACCGCTAATTGGACCAGAGGCATTAGCACACAGAAGCGGTATACACCAAGACGGCGCTATTAAAACAAAAAATATGAATTTTGGAGCATACAGACCAATTCATCCTGATTTAATAGGCAGATCAGACGACGAAAAAATCGGATTTACTTCCCAATCAGGAAAAACAGCTATATATGACATTATCAAAGCTCTTAAATACCCGATTACAATTCAAGAATCAGTATATCTCACTCCAATTGCGAAAAAAATCGCAGAAACAAAAGGTGAGCTATCAGAAAGTGAAATTTTGGAACTTTATTTCGATAAAATTTGCAACATTGAAGGGGCTTTTGAGCTTATATCCTTAAAAGAAATTGAAAAAGGCATTTTTGACTTATTCTTTAACTTTAAAGGAGAAAGAAAAGAAGTAATAGGCAAAGGAAACGGTCCATTAGACGCTTGCTTAAACGGTTTAAAGAAATTAGGATTTGAAACCAAACTTTCATACTATAAACAATACTCTCTGGATGGCGACACAGAAGGTTCATCTTCAAGAGCAATGAGTATGATTTCTATGCTTGATGAAAACGGAAAAGAAATCATCGGACGCGCAATAGACACTTCAACCGCACAAGCCAACGTAAAAGCAATATTTAACGCCTTAAATCAAATTTATGTTTAAATACTGAAATTCATTGTCTTGTACAACGGTTCTTTGGTTTCTACATCAAAAAAGTGTAAATCCCTTGGATTAATAGAAAATTTAACTTCTTTTTCTATGGGAATTTGCGAACTCATAGTAGCACAAAATTCACTATTTGCAATTTTAAAATAAACATTTTTATAAGCACCCAAGTTCTCTTCAAAAATTACCTTAGCACTAAATTTAATAAGATTAAAAGGATAAAGGGGATTTCCCTCAGGCACAATATCCTCGGGTCTTACTCCCACCAAAACTTGTTCTTTATTCTTTATTACAACAGGCATCGAATTTAAGCTTAAAGATATATTCCCTAAAACCATAATCTCATTTTTTATATCTGCTTGTGCTATATTCATAGGATTTGCACCCATAAAGGTCGCAACAAAAACGTTGCTCGGATGATTGTAAATATTATGCGCAGTGTCCGTTTGCTGTATTTCGCCATTATTTAATACAACAATTTTATCCCCCATTGTGAGCGCTTCTGTTTGATCATGAGTAACATAAATAAAAGTCGTTTTAAGCTTATTATGCAATTTTTTAATTTCGGAGCGCATCTGACTTCTTAATTTTGCATCAAGATTTGACAAAGGCTCATCCATTAAAAAAACTTTAGGCTCACGAACAATAGCTCTAGCCAAAGCAACACGCTGGCGTTGACCGCCCGATAATTCTTTCGGCTTTGAATTTATATAATCTTCTAATTTTAATATTTCAACAGCACGACTTACTCGCCTGTTAATTTCACATTTTGCAACATTTCTAACTTTTAAACCAAGTGCTATATTGTCTTTAACCGAAAGATGAGGATATAGTGCATAACTTTGAAAAACCATGGCAATATCTCTGTCTTTAGGCGCAACATTATTAACCATTTTGTCATCAATAAAAATTTTACCCGACGTCGGAACTTCAAGCCCGGCAATCATCCTTAAAAGAGTAGATTTTCCGCAACCCGACGCACCAACAAGCACAACAAACTCGCCATCTTTAATTTCCAAATTGATATTTTTTAATATTTCTTTCTTACCAAAACTTTTTGAAATATTCTCTAAAACTACTTTTGCCATTAAAACTCTGCTCTTTTAATCCATCTATCTTAAAGGTAGCACAAATGTAACCATCGTACCAAAGTTTTCTTTAGAATATACCCAAATTCCGCCCCTAAAATCCGTTATATAATTTCTTAAAAGATTTAAAGAAGCCTTTAGTCCGATGGGGCGCTTAACCGAACCCTTATAATATGTATCAAAAATATTATCTAATTCATCTTTATTAAACACTAAATCTGCTATTTTTGCCTCAAAAAGAACATACTTTTTCGTATCATAAGAATCATTTGCCAAAAATTCCCTCTCTTTAAGAAATTCCAATGGAGGATGCCCTATGTTTAAAGAACATTTACCAAAATTTGCAAATCTTGAAAAAATATCCATAATTGAACGCAAAATATACTCAACAATTTCGCAGTCTAAAAAACAATCTCTTTCGGTTAAAGTTGAATAATCCAAAGAGAAAATTATCTTTTTATCTTTAAAATCTTTTTGATATAATCTTTCAATTGATTTAATTAAACCGATTAAATCAAACAACTTATTATTATATTGAATTTTTCCCGATTCGGTTTTAAAAAGCATAAACAATTTTTCTAAATCATAATTCAAATCTCTTGCATTAAGATTAATAATATTTAGATATTTTTGCTGTTTTTCAGATAATGCACCACCAATACCATCAAGCAATGCACGCGAAAATCCGCTAATTGAAACAAGATTAGACAAAATCACACCTGACGAATCCAAAAGAAAATCGTTTTTTTCATCAATAATCTTTTGTGCGGTCGAAAATTTTTCTTTTATAATTTTGTGTTCACTCAGTCTTTCCGTAGCATTTCTTATAACTACATAAACTTTATTAGTTTCAATATTCCTTTTTGCAGTTATTTCAAGAGATAAAGAAGGTTTTTCTTCGCCTTTAATATATCCTTTAACCATTTGAGATGAAGAATTTTGAACAACTTCATTCAAAATTGCCGTACCGTTTTCAACAAAATCCGAAAAATATCTTCCCAAAATATTAAATCTTGTCGTTTTATAAATCTCAAGAACTTTATCATTTACATCGATTATTTTACCGTCTTGCTCCAGTGTAAAAATCCCGTCTGGCAATAAATTAAAATTGTTATCTTCTTTTTGACTTTTTAAATATTCTAGTATCTTCATCTATTTATCATAAATCTTTCTTAAAGATATACTATCATGATTTTTTATCAAACAAAAGTTATAACAACCTTATTCTTTGTAATAATTAACATTTGCCATAAAACAGCATAAAATGTAGTAAACTGGGATGATAAATATAATGACTTTACTTAAATCGAGCAACACAAATAAAAATATTTTAATTATAAATAGCGAAATTATTGACGATGCTTTAACATGCCGAATTTTAAAAATAATTAAAAACCGCAAAAAAATAGGATTGGACATGAAAAACGTCCAAACCATAAAATCTAAAAAATTTATAATTTCACTTTTAGAGAATAAATTTAAACTTTTCAACCTCAAAAATGAAATTCTCACATATCTTTCAATAATTTTAAAAGACGGATATTTAAAATCTTACATAAATAAAAATGATTTTATAAAAAATAAAAGAGAACTGATTAAAAGACGCTTTTTGGTTGCCTAATTTTTATTTAATTTGTAAAATTAAATTATGCTTTTTTTGGGAGTTTTTTTAAACCTTTTTTGCTCATACATTGTTTCTTGTTTAATAAAAAACAGATTAATTTTCTTTGTCGTATTTTATGCTTTTATTATTTTAAATATTGAAATTTTATCTTTATTTAGTGCAATAACTGCAAAAAATATTATTTTTCTAAATCTTGCAGAATTAATTATCCTAATTTTTTTATGGAAAAAAAAGAACTTTTCAACTCCAAATTTTAAAAATTTAATCAATTTTACTAAACTACAAAATGCTTTAAAACTAGATAAATCACTCATTTTATTAAGTATTTCATTCATAATTTTAATTTCAACAACTCTTTTTTTAGCTTTGGTTATGCCGCCTTTAGAACCTGACAGCCAAACATATCACTTTTACAGAGCTGTTATGTTTTATTTACAAAAAAATCTTATGCACTTTGAAACAAACGACATAAGAGCTTTAATAATGCCAATTAACACTGAAATTTTTTACACTTGGTTGTTAGCATTAAAGAAAAATTTCACAGGGTACGGAATTTTATCATATTTTTCATATATTTTAGCAATAATTTCAACTTGGAAAATTTTATCCGAATTTAAAATAACATATAGAAAAAGACTCTGGACAATTTTTCTTTTTTCTTCCTTGTCTGCAATTATTATCCAAATTCCAAGCCTTCAAACAGATATCGTCGTTGGTTCACTTTTGATAAACTCAATAGCTCTTTATCTTGGTAAAAACAAACAAAGCTTATATTTCTCTTCCCTTTGTCTTGCAATAGCTCTTGGAGCAAAAAGCACAGCATTTATAGCATTCTTAGGATTTATGACTTTAATTTTAGGAATTACATATTTCATCAAAAAAGAAAAAAACATAAATAGCATAGGATTATTCTTGGGATTTCTTGCAATTAATTTTATCATTTTTTCTTCATATAACTATATTTTAAACATAATTGATTTTCACAATCCTTTTTCTAACCATGCTGCTTACTTAGGGCATAGATTTTGGGGAGGATACAAAGGTTTTATCGCAAATATAATACATTTTCTATTTCAATCTCTTGATTTTACGGGTTTTAAATGGGGATTTTATCTGAACGAAACAATATTGAACTTTAAAAATGCAGTTTTTCAAGCAATAAACATAAATCCAAAAATCGGCTGCAACGTTGCAATGGAAAAAGTTAATATTATAACTGATGAACAAACAATAGGTTTTGGCATACTTGGATTTCTTGTATTTTTACCTTGTATAGCTATATCGATTTTAAAATTATTTTCAAATAAAAACAAAAGAACAATTTTTCTCTTTTTAGCTGCCACAGCGTTTATTATAAACATTTTAATGCTGTCTTTGAGTATAGCTTATATGATTTTTTCAATAAGATTTATTGTCGCTTTTGTTTGCCTTTCAAGTGCCTGCCTTGTATATTCCTACAGGAAAAAAAGCTTCATAAAACCTTTCATTGTTTTCTTTATGATATTTTATATGGTTTTAATTCCAACGCACATAAGAAGAATGCCTTTTTTTAAAATTATTGATAATTTAAAAAAGAATAATTTTAATATTCAGAAATTTAGCGAAGATTGTTTCAGAGGAAAAATCACAAACGTATATCAGCTTGCAGTCGAAATATATGACACAATTAAATCAAAATACCCAAATGCCAATAAAATTGCCGTTATAAAAACAAGTGATTCGCCTTTGTTATATTTGAAAATCCTAAACAGAAACAAAGAATTTGATTTTTTAAATGCCGCAAATTTGGAAAAAAATAACCTGAATAAATACGATTTAATTGTGATTGAAGGAGAAATTCAAAATGATAACGTTTTCAATCCCGAAGATGTTGAAATTAACTATACAATCCAAAATAATAAAATAATTTTTAACAAGAATAACAAGCTTAATTGTTACTATAACGCCCTAAACACAAGTCCAAACGAAATACTTTCAAGAGATTGCCTTGGATATCACTACATTTTAAATAATAAAATTTTTAAAAAAGACTACACAAAAAAATTCAAATCAAACATCTCTAACACAGAAATTGAAATTCACTACTTTAAGAATATCAAATTTTCTGTTAATATATAAAAGTTGAATAAAGATTTACGAGGATATTTTTATGTTTAAAAAAGTTTTATCAATGACTTTGCTGTCTGTAATTGTTGCTTCAACATCAATGCAAGCTTTTGCATATACATATCAAGACACTGATGTAGAACATCTGCAAACAACAAAAAATGCAAAAATTGACCTTGTTAAAATAACCCCAAGCGGAAATGTAATTCAAAAAGAAAACAACCTTGTTGTAAATTTTGCACAAAATTTTAATTCAAAATACTATAAAACAGGTGATTATGTGCAATTTGTTTTTGAAAATGACTTAAAAACTACCGAAGGAACTCTTTTAATCCCTTGCAACTCATCACTTATTGCAAAAATAACCTGCATAGAATCTCCGAAATGGTTTTCAAGAAATGCAAAAGTATACATGGAATTTACTCATATCGTGCTGCCTGACGGACAAAACATACCCGTTTGCGTTGAACTTGCAAACAAAAAATATCTGCAAGAAGGCGCAAAAGAAACAGCAGGTAAAATCGCAGCTTATACTTTATCAATCGGCGGTGTAGGCTCCGGACTGGGTGCTGCTATCGGTGTTGCTGCAGGTCACACTATTACAGGTTTAATTATAGGCGGCTCAATCGGTGGCGGCGTAGGACTTGTCACAGGCGTTGTTTCTCCGGGGCTACATTATAAAGCCAAAAAAGGAGAAAAAGTTATGCTTGAATTGCAAGATAATTTAAAACTTCCTGTAAAATAAGCCTTTAAATAATAACAAACAATTGAATTACCTTCTTCAATATGCTATAATTATAGTAGAAGAAAGTAATTTTATGTCATTTGATATAAATCCAAGCAGAAATTTATCTAACGTGCAAGCATCTTCTAAAACCACCTCCGGAGGAGGCGGTAATACAGGCTATTTCCAAAGAGGACAAGCAGAAGAAGAAACTATAGAATTTCCAAAGGATTATCCTGAGGATAGTTTTGAAAAAGAAAACGTTGAAACAATACAAGAAGATAGTTTCATTGATATTATAAAAGGTCTTTTTTTGGATTTTATAGCTGCAATTAAAAAGTTATTCACTAAATAAAGTTGAAGTATGTTTATATTTATTCTAAAATTACCTTATGTTGTGATACATAAGGAGTTTGAGATATGAAAAAATCAATCAAAGATTTAGGCGACATCAAAGGAAAACGAGCTCTTGTAAGAGTTGATGTTAATGTTCCTTTAGATGAAAACAACAACGTATCAGATGATACAAGAATTCAAGCAATTATTCCGACTGTTAAATATTTAACGGAACGTGGTGCAAAAGTTATTTTAATGGCACATCTTGGACGTCCAAAAGGAGAAGTCAAACCCGAATTTTCTCTTGAACCTGTTGCTCGTCACATGTCAAAAGTTTTAGGTCAAGATGTTTTATTTGTTAAATCTCTAGTTGGCGAAGGTGCAGACAAAGAACTTGAAGCTTTAAAAGACGGTCAAGTAGCACTTTTGGAAAATATCAGATTCTACAAAGCAGAAGAAGCTAAAGACGATGATATGACATTTGCAAATGAACTTGCAAAGCTTGGCGATTTTTATGTTAATGATGCATTTGGTGCAGCACACAGAAAACATACATCAACAGCTAAATTAGCGCACGTTCTAAAACCTGCAGTATCAGGACTTTTAATGGAAAAAGAATTAAGATGTTTGGGTGATGCACTAAATAGCCCTGCACATCCTTTCTGTGCTATTGTTGGCGGTGCTAAAGTTTCAACAAAAATCGGCGTTCTTGAAAACTTGATTGATAAAGTAGACAATTTAATAATTGGTGGCGGCATGGCATATACTTTTGTCAAAGCTAACGGCGGCAAAATCGGAAATTCAATTTGCGAAGACGACCAACTTGAAACAGCAAAAGCAATCGAAGCAAAAGCAAAAGCAAAAGGGGTTAACCTTGTTCTTGCTTCAGATGTTCTTGTTACAAACGATTTTTCAGGTAACGGCGAAAACAAAGTTGTAGATGTAAACAATATTCCTGACGGTTTTGAAGGAGTTGATGCAGGACCAAACACACAAAAAGCATTCGCTGATGTTATTAAATCATCAAAAACAATCTTAATGAATGGACCTGTAGGTGCTTTCGAAAATCCAAAATTTGCGGAAGGTACAAAAGCAGTACTAAAAGCTATTGTTGAAGCAACAAAAGAAGGTGCAACTTCTGTAATTGGCGGCGGTGATTCAGTTTCTGCAGCTAAAAAATTCGCAAAAGCAGAAGACTTTACACATGTTTCAACAGGCGGCGGAGCTTCATTAGAATTTATTGAAGGAAAAATTCTTCCTGGGGTTGATGCATTAGATGATTAATTTAATCTAAAAATAATTTAAAAGCCGTCAAATTGACGGCTTTTTTAATTTCATACATATAGATGATTTTTTGTCGTGAATATTAAAGCATAATCATGTAAAATCGATAGCTAGATAGTATGATATTTTTCTATCAAAGCAAGGATTATCAATGTTAAAACAAAAAACTAAATTTCCCCAAAAAGAAGACGATACTAAAATGACAAATTCAGAAAAAACACTGGAGTTAGCTGTTGCAGCACATCAAAGATATCTTCTAAAAGCAACAAATGAAGATTTAACCACTGCAATAAACTGCTATATAGAAACAATAAAAGAAAACCCCGAGCAAACAAGCGCTTATTATCGACTTGCGACACTTTTACACAAAAACGGTCAAATAGGAGTACAAAGCGCTATTGAACAATGCTCAAAAGCGGTAAGGATAAACCCTGAAGATGCTAACGCACATATGTATTTAGGATATTTCCTATCCTTAAATTCCGAATTTGAAAGAGCAAAAGAAGAATTTAAAATAGCAATCAAATTAAAACCCGCAACCTCCAGAACTCGTCTTGTTCTTGCTTTAACATGTCTTGAAAAAATTAAAAATTCAGCAGGTAAAAACACAATAAAAGATTTGACAGGTGCTCTCTATTACGGAATTACCGGCACATTAATGAGCCTTTTTGACAAAGCAAGCATAAAAATGCTTGCAAGAAACATTGCAGACGATATCAACTTTGCAAAATATAAAGCAGCAGGCGAATTTTTTGAAAAAATCAATTCAGAAAAAAAAGCCTACGATATATACTTGAGCGCAGTCGATAACTCTAAAAAATCCATAGGTCTATATGAAAGAATGGCAAATATAGCAATCAAGAAAAACCGCTTTGACATTGCCTTTGATTGCTTAAATAATGTAGTAATATTATCAGACAACGACCCTATGAAAGTTGTTAACGCTATTGAATACCTTGAACAGTATCAAAGCGACAAAACAGACGAATTAATAGACTATTACACAATCCTAGCAAACAAATACCCCGAACTTTCCAAATGTTATTACGAATTAGGGCATTTATATCTAAAAAAAGACGAAAAAATAAATGCCCTAAGTGCGTTCAAGTTAGCTTTAAAATATGATGAAAACAACCCATACTATCAAAATTCGCTTGCTTATGCTTATGTGCAATTAGAACAATATGATAGCGCTATTGAACTATACAAAAAAGCGCTTGAAACAAATCCAAATGACGAATGGTCATCTGTTGTAGCGCAAGCATTAGCGGCAATTTATCACCAAATAAAAGGTAATTCGGAAGCTGCTATTTCAATGTTGCAAAACAGTTTATTATTAACAAAAAACAAAGCACAAATCCATGAAGCAATAGCAGATATTTATTACGATATAGAAAATCTTGACAACGCTATTGAATACTACAATTTAGCTTTAAATGACGATTCAGACAATCCAAAAATATATTCTCGTCTTGCTATGGCATATTGGGAAAAAGATTGCATCGAAAAAGCAATTATTTTCTACTCAAAAGCAATAGAACTCGATCCAAGTTACGATATAGCATATAATAACCTTGGGGTTGTATTCTTAGATGGACTTGGAGATGCCGCAAGAGCAGCAGAATACTTTAAAACAGCAGTTGAAATAAATCCAGACTACGTTTTAGCTCATTTCAACCTTGCAAGAAGCCACGAAATGCTTGGAGAAAAAATTACTGCTGCTAAACAATATCAAAAGGCTTTAAATCTCAACAAAGAAAAAAATGAACTGGAAAATAGCATTATAGAAGAAAGACTCTACAAGCTATTTGAAGCTTAAATACAAAAACCGTCACCAAAATGAAAAAATTAAAAAAGATATTTGAATCAACCTTAGCAAAAGTGATAAGTGCTACTCTTATCATACTTTTTGCTTTAAGCATTTTTTTATTTTTTGATTTTTACAAAAGAGAAATTAACAAAATTCAAGGATATTATTGGGTATATAAAGGTGATAAAGCCTTAAAAAAACAGGATTTATCAAGGGCAATATTCTTTTACGAAAAGGGAATAAAACTTCATCCAAAACACTACAAAGCAATGTATAATCTTGCAAACATCTATGTAGTGTATGAAGATTACTATTCCGCACTAAAAAATTATGAAAAAGCGCTTCTGGTTAATCCTGATTATGAAGTTGCAAGAATAGATTATGCAATTATTCTTGCCGAAACATACAAAACAGATGAGGCAATTGAACAATATAAAAAAGTTATTGCAAACAAACCCCACTTTATAAAAATTCCTTTTTTAGTAGACAGCAAAAAATCATATATACACAACAGAGGCGTCGCATACTATAATATGGGGATTGCATACCGTACAAAATCACTCCTTGCAGGATTAAACAAAAGTTCAAGCAGGTATTATCTGCAAAAAGCAAGTAATTCCTACGAAGAAGCAGTAAGTATACTAAAATCATACAATTCTAACTATAATTTAGGGCTCATACACCAACTTCTAAGAAACCAAAATCAAGCAGGTTATTACTACTGTAAAGCAATGGAAATAGAACCCTTTGAATATGAAGCTCATTTTAATTTAGCAATAATTTTGAAAGATATGAAAGACTACAGAGGAGCTGCTGAAGAATTTAAAAAAGCAGCCCTAATACTTAACCTTAAAGGAGATCCGGATAAAACAAAATATTTATTTGATGTTTTATCCGAAGTAAACCAAAAAATCGCCATTTTTAGCGATGAAAAATATTTCGAAAAATTAAGAGAAGAAGAAGAAAATAAAACAAACTCAAAATATAAAGCAGGAAAATTAATACTGGATGATTCAGATAAAATATCCGAACAAGAATTAATCAATGACTTCAAAATTTGTGAAGGCAGGAAAGTTTTTATGGGAGATATGTAAATGGAAATGGAAACCTTATACAACTTTTCATATACTCTTGTTAAATCTTTTGAAAATGCAGAAGATAGAAAGGAACTTTTAGAAAATTTTTCAAAAGCGTTAAGGTTATTTTTCACAATCGAAGAATTAAAAATATATATGATGGATGAATATTCATTCCTTCTAAAAGACTTCACAAAGCCCTGGGAAAATCTCTCCCACAGCCCCGAAAACGAAGAAATAAAAAAACAATTTGACAATTTTCTTATACAAAAAAGCACATTTATAATTAATGAAAATATTTTGTATTTTCCAATTTGCCAAAAAAATAAAACGCTTGGAATAGTAAAATTAAAATCAAGTCAAAATATTGACCCCAAAAACAGTTTCTTTAAAATTTTACCTTTAGTTATAGCGCAAATTTCAATGCTTACTGCAACTTTAAAAAACAAAGAAATGATTAAAATAAGTTCAAAATTCCACCAAACAGTAAGAAATATCGCAAAAATTACCGAAACTCAATATGAATTAGACTATATACTTCCTATCATGGGCGAAATGATAGACCAATTTATATCCGAACATTTAATATATATTTTTATAAAAAACAAAAACAAAAAAGAATACAAACTAATTTGGCCAAAAAATTGTTCAGACAACAAAATATACAGCTATTTAGAAGAAATTACCCCAAAATCTTCAACAATAATTAAACAAGAAGGAAAAATGGGAATTTTTCCCTTAATCGTTGATTCAAAAGCTTATGGAGCAATTGTTGCGTATAATCATTTCGATAAAATAACAGAAAAAGAAATGGAATATCTCGAAGAAATTAAACAACAAGCTCAAATCACTCTATCGCGAGCAAAATCATACATAGAAGTATTAGAATATGCAACTTTAGACGCTCTTACGGGTTACAACAACAGACATCAATTTGAAAAAAGGCTAAAAGAAACAACCGCCGCAGCAAAAAGGCAAAACCAACCGCTTTGTTGTATTATGTCCGACATTGATTTCTTTAAAAAAGTTAATGACACATACGGGCATGCAGTAGGCGATTATGTCTTAAAAACCGTTGCAAAAACAATCAAAAAAGAACTCAGAGAGGAAGATATAGCTTCAAGATACGGCGGAGAAGAATTTATTTTCCTTCTTCCACACACAAAACTGGAAGAAGCAATGACTGTTGCAGAGAGATTAAGAAAACAAGTTGAAAACAAGAAAATCAACATAGAAGAATACAATATTCAAGGAATTAAAGAGATTTCAGTAACAATTTCCATTGGAGTAAGTGAATACAATAAAAACGAAAAAGACCCGCAAACCTTGTATAAAAAAGCAGACAAAGCACTATACAAAGCAAAAGAAAGCGGAAGAAATAAAGTTGTAATGTTTGAATAAATTATTTTTCAGAATTTTTTCCGGCCCACCAAAACATATTAAGACCATAAATAAACACATTAAAAAATAAAGTTAATATTATCAATAAAGAATTAGAAGTCAGTATAAAACCGCCTATAATAACCAATAAAGCGATAAAATATCCTTGCATATCAATTTTTTTATAACAATTTAAAACTAAATTCAAAAATTTTTCCTGTGGTTTTTTAAAATAAAAAACTTGTTGTGAATAATTCAAAAACGGAACCAAAACAAAAGTATTCAAAATATAAACCAGCATAATCTTAAATGACATAAAATTTTGAAGAAAATTCATCGTACCGTTAGGAAAATTAAAAATTTCAAAAAACGAAACAGGTGTAAACATAAACGAAAATATAAACGATGGAAGATAGCCCAAAACAGACAATAAAGCAACATAACTAATCCATAAAGCCAAATCTTTTTCGTTCTTTTTTGTAAGAACAAAAAGCTCCTTTAAAGAATGATTTGAACCTTTTTTATACATATTATAGGCAGCATAATTTAATGTATAGGTTATCATTATGCCACGCCAAAAAGAATAAAAAATACAAGGTATGGTAATAAAAAGTCCTAAAATTGAAAAAAGAGGATTAATCAACATAAACCCCATAACAAAAAAGCCCAAAATTCCTATTAATATAGGTTTAACAAGCAAACGTAAATATTCTTTTATATATTTTCTAAAAAATTCAAAACTTGATTTTAACAATAATTCCATTTTATTTTTCCTCTGTTTTTCTTATTATACCAACCTGAACTCCAAGATATAATGTAGCAAAAAAGTATATCGAAAGCACGCTTAATATTGAATCAAAAAAACTTACAACTTGAATTAATGAAGTTAATTTCAAAACTAAAAATAAGTATATACATATTGTTAAAATTAAAAATTTAAGCGCAAATGCAATAATATAAACCATTATCATTAAAGGAAGAGAATATGGGAAATTTTTAAAGAAAATTTTAATAGAATTGAAAACCGATAAAAATAAATTTCTTTTTTGCCTTGCAATTTCAGCAATAGAAAAACTTAAAGAAAAATAAAAAACAATTGAAAAAATATTAACAATTCTTTGTAAAACAATTGTTAAATCAGGGAAAAATTTTGAAGTTAAAATCCCCAAGGCAAAAACTAAAAGAGGAATTAAATTAAACAAAGCCAAAACTAAAAGTGCCTTAAAAGTTTTTAAAAAAGAAAAATTATTACAATCAAATTCATCTGATAAAAAGGAAAAAATCTTTTTAAACATAAAAAATAGGCCACACAAATATAAAATTGAAGAAAAAATTAATTTCAAAATATTCAAAACATCATATAAACCGCTCTCAAAAGATAAAAAAGAAAATAATATTCCCATATATCCGACAATCTGCAAAATAATCATTGCCCAAGTATATGGCATTATTTTTTTGAAATTTTTAAAAGAAAACTTAAAAGAATCGCAAAAAAGCTTGAATAAATCTTGAAAATAATTAACAAACATATTAAAATCTCCTTTATTGGATTATACTATTTTTAAGAATGTTTAGGCAATAAATGAATATTAAAGATTTATTTTTAACCTTCAAAAAAGAAGATTTTTACTCAAAAATAAATTTACATATACACTCAAACTTATCGGACGGTAATAAAGATTTTGATTTTCTTGTTGAACAAGCAAAAAAATTAAATATGAAATATATCTCAATAACCGACCACAACACAGTTGAAGGCTATAAGAACTCAAAATACAAAAATGATCCAATTTTAATTAAAGGAGTTGAATTCGACTGTTTTTACAGAATGTCCTTATTACACATCTTGGGTTATGGGATTGATATTGAAAATAAAGATTTAAAAGAAATTTGCGCTAAAAACGAAAAAGAAACAAAAGACGATTTAATAAGACTTTTTAAATCAAGGCATCCTAAAAAAGTCATTGAAACAATCCACAAAGCAGGCGGAATAGCAATTTTAGCCCATCCATGCTGCTGTAATGTTATTTCACTAAAACATTTCATCAAATGCCTTAAAAACTACGGTTTAGACGGTATTGAAACACATTACCCTTATGACAGATTTAGGGGAATTATAAAATTCAGCTCAAGACAACTGCCATTCAAAATTGCAAAAGAACTAAACTTAATACAAACAGGCGGCTCAGACGAACATAAAGACCTTCTTAATCATATCGATTGTTAATTTCTTTGTATAAAGTTGAATATTTCATATAATATTCTTCAGGATTTTCTTTTGCGGCCTTAATTATATCTTGAATTTCAATAAATTTTTTGGCTAAATTAGGGTCAAATTGTGCGCCTGCACATTTTTCAATTTCGTTTATTGCAGTTTCATGGCTTAGCGCAACCCTATATGATCGAGTTGAAGTCATTGCATCATAAGTATCCGCAAGAGCTATTATTCTCGCAGAAAAAGGAATTTCCTCACCTTTTAAACCATCAGGATAGCCTCTGCCGTCCCATCTTTCATGATGATGTTTAACCCCCGGAGAAACTTCGTGTAATTTTTTTATACTGGCTATAAGCTTTTCAGAATTAGAAGGATGTGATTTCATAACCACAAACTCGCTATCCGTAAGCTTTCCCGGTTTACACAAAATAGCTTGAGGAATTGCAATTTTACCTATATCATGTAAAAGTCCGGCTGTTTCAATTAATTCGAGCTGATCATCAGGAACATTTAATTCCTTTGCAAGTATAATTGAATATAAAGTCACTCTCATGCTATGCCCATGGGTATAAGGATCTTTTGCATCTAATGCCGAAGCTATTGATTTAATGGTCTTATAAAATAATTCCTTTAAATCTTTTAAAATCATCGACTTTGAACTTGCTAAATCAAATTTATCTAATCCGTTTTTAACAACTTCCTGCAATTCTTCAGGATCAAAAGGTTTTAAAATATATTGAAATAAATTACACTTATTAACAGCATCAGTTATAATTTCAATATCGGAAAAACCCGTAAGAAGAACCTTTATAACATCAGGAGCAATATGATTTGCTTCTTCTAAAAATTTTGTTCCTTCCATAATAGGCATTTTATGGTCAGAAACAATTAATGAAACATCATTAATATTTCTTTTTAAAACTTCCAGCCCCTCAAGCCCGTTAGAAGCTGTTAAAATATTATATTTACCTCGAAATGTTCTTTTTAAAAGCTGTAAATTATTAATTTCATCATCCACAATTAAAATAGTATGTTCATTATGCAAAGAAGTTGCACTGATTAAATCACCCACACTATTTAATAATAAATCATTTTTAACATTTAACACAATAATATCCTCTTAAGCTGCCTTTCACAGCTTCCTCTTTTTTATCGGCATTATTTTGAAATTCTTTAATATTTTGATTAAGTTTTGTTAACAATATAATATCAGATTTTTTTATTTTTTACATCAAAAAGCCCTCTCTACTTGAGCAGGGCTTAAAATTTATCTATTCTCTCTCTATTTAAAATATCCGAAACTGCTTTCAATATTCTGTTGATGCATTTCTTTTAAAGATTCATTATCTGCTTTCAGAGCTTCTAATCTTGATGTAATACTGTCATTTTGAACCTGAAGCGCTGTTTCATAATCACTTGATTCATTTTCTTCAGCTTCAACTTCTCTTTCTTCGGCATCTTTTAATTCATTTAATTCTGCCATTAAATCTTGATATTCATCACTTGAAGCATCCTCATCAAGACTATTTATTTCGCTTCTTATTCTTTCTTTTTCAACATCATATTTTGCATGAATTTCACTAATTTTTGATGAAGATTGCTTTTGTCTTAAACGAATGGATTCTTGATTTTTTAATACTTGAAGTTCCATATCGCTTGCAGCGGCATCGTTATTAAAAATTCCCAATAAATCTGCTAACATAATTTGAAGTCCTTTTTTTCTTACATATTAATAAAAACAAATATATAAACTTGATTTCAAAAATATATAAATTAGTTACATTTCTTAACATAAATATCAATATTTTTTATATAAATTTTTTTATTAACTTATAAAAACAAAAAGGAGAAGTAAAAATGACAAACCCCATCAACAATTCAACATTCAAAAATATGGAAACACTTTACAACTTACAAAGAAATGAAAAATATTATACAAAATGGATAGAAAGAGAAAAGGACAGCTTTTATCAAGATGAAATAGATTGGTTTAAAAATAGCATTAGCACAGAAGGCATAAACTTTGATTATAACTTCATGGAAGGTAAAGACCCGAATAATCAAAAAGAATACGATGAACAAACACTTTTACTTGGGCAAGGTCAACTGGCAGAACTGGATACAAATCAAGATGGAGAAATCAGTTTTGATGAATACGTTTATGATCAAAACGCTTATATGCTAGAAGATCCTGAATTATATACTAAGGAAGACGTGCTTGAAGCACATACTAATTCTGCGCTTTTATTTTCAATCATAGATAACGGTATGGGTAATTCCGATTCATCAGGAACACTCAGCGCAGAAGAATTTGCAAGTTTTTATAAAAATTTAGACCAGTTTGCTGTAGATGAAAATTCACAAGGCTATTTAACCGGTGAATTTGATGGTGTAGTAAACGTCAAAAATACCGATAATATGATTTCATTTTTAATTGATAATCTTGTTCCACAATCATTGCAAGATCAAGAAAAAAATCTTTTAGATCAAATACTCACATTAAAAAATATGGAAAAACAACAAGTGAGCCAATTATATAAAAATATGATAAATTGGCAACAACAACACACAGATGCGATAAATAATGCCCTAGAAGCTTCTTATTTAGCAGAAACAGATGCTCAAAAAGATGAAATAGCACAGCAATATAACGACGAAGCCACAAAAATAGGTTATGAATTTGATTTTATGGAAGGTAAAGACCCCAATAATAAAGAAGAATATAATGAACAAACTCTAAAACTGGGTCAAGGTGATGTAATATCAATGGATACAAACGGAGATGGAGAAGTTAGCTACGAAGAATATCTTAATTACGAACTAAACGGCTTAACAGAAGAAGAATACGAAATAGCAAGACCCATCGCAGGAGAATTATTCCACATAATTGATGAAAATTTAGAAAATTCAGATTTCTCAGGAACACTTAGCGCAAAAGAATTTGCAAGTTTTTATAAAAATTTAGACCAACTAAAGATAGATGAGAACTTCCAAGGGCAACTAACAGGAGAATTTGACGGCAAACTCAATATTGACAGCGTTGATATGATTACATTTATTGAACAATTTGCAAATTAAAAAACTATAGTAATTGAGTCATAATTAAAGGACCGTCCTCACTTGCAACGACAGTATGCTCAAAATGTGCGGACGGTTTTTTATCATCCGTTACAACCGTCCAACCGTCAGCCAAAGAATGAACTTCATCACAGCCTAAATTTAACATAGGCTCAATTGCAATTGCGCAATTTTTCTTTATCATCGTAGAGCAATTTGTACGATAATTAAACAAAAACGGGTCTTCATGCATTTCTCTACCAACGCCATGTCCGCCATATTGGCGAACTATTCCAAGTTTATTTTCGAGCGCAACATCTTCTATTGCAGCAGAAACATTTTCAAGCAAAGTATCTGGTATCATTTTTTCAATTCCTGCATACAAAGCTTTTTCAGTTGCAGTTAAAAGATTTTGGACTTCAGAAGAAATTTTACCCACAGGATAAGTCCAAGCACCATCACCCACCATACCTCTATAAGTAGCTCCGACATCAATAGAAACAACATCTCCTTCTTTTAAAATTCTATCTTTTGAAGGAATACCATGGACCACTTCTTCATTAATAGAAGCACAAATTGAAGCCGGAAAACCTTGATAACCAAGGAAAGTAGGGTAGGCTTTATTTTTCTTTATTATATCAAAAGCAATTTTATCTAATTCAAGAGTTGAAATCCCCGGCTCTATAACTTTTGCCATCTCCTGATGAACTAACGCTACAATTGAACCTGCATGACGCATTATTTTAATTTCTTCTCTTGATTTTTTATTTATCATAACTTTTCCTTTTCTTTAAGAACATTATACAACCAAAAGGAAAATTATTGCGCTTTTTTAACTAAAACAGTATTTTCATTAATTTCGACATTAATATAATCCGATGCAGGATCAATTTCCAATATATCTATCAAAGCCGAAGGTAGGTATATTCCATATCCGCAACCGCTTTTTTGAAAATTTCTCACCATATTATTTTTGTATTTATCGAGTTCTTCAGGATTTACCGGCGAAAAATGAAGACTTGAATTTTTGGCAACAATTAAAATTTTAACTTCATCTGGCTTATAGCCTAAAAGCTTCAATAAAGACTTTTGAAAATAGAGCACCCAACCATTTCCGCTTGGTTTTAATTTTTTCTTCATATATGCCCTTTAAAATGTTAATATAATTCCAATAAAATGTATTATTGACTAGATTATAAAAAAATTGTATAGTCAATAATACATTACAATGGAATTATATTAGATATATAATTATGCTCAGACTGTTTGGTTTATTAAAAAAGCTCCCAAATAAGGGAGCTTTCAAACAAGATTAAAGATTTATTTCTCTTCAAAGATTATATTTTTTAAATTTTCCCAAATTTCACTTATGGGCTTATTCGCGTCCAACTCTTTTAGTATTCCCATCTGCTTGAAATAGTCATACAAAGGAGCAGTTTCTTTTTCATAAGTCTCAAAACGAAGACGAGCAGTTTCTTCGTTATCATCTTTTCTTTGAGTTAATTTTGTATCGCAAATATCACAATAATCCATAATTTTTGGAGGATTAGAGATTAAATTGTATATTGTACCACATTTTGGACAGCTTCTTCTATTTACCAGTCTTTGAACTAAAACTTCTGTCGGAATATCGAAATATACAGCAAGAGTGTCTTCTTTAAGATTAAATGTGTTTATTTCGTCCATGATTTCTTTCAAAGCTTCAGCCTGTTCAACCGAACGAGGAAAACCGTCTAAAATATAGCCATTCAAGCAATCATCCTTTTGAAGTCTGTCTTTTATGACATCAGACACAACCTTAAGCGGAACTAATTGCCCTTTATCAATATATCCTTTTGCAATAACACCAAGCTCTGTGCCATCTTGAATATTTTTTCTCAAAAGAGAACCAGTATCAATGTGAGGTATTGAAAGCTTGTCTGCAAGTCTTGAAGTTTGTGTACCTTTACCTGAACCCGGAGGTCCTAAAAATATAAATACTTTCTTCATTTTTTATCCTTTATTGTTGTAAGAAACTTTCATAGTTCTTAGCTAACATGTGAGTTTTAATTTGATTAATAAAATCTAACGCAACACCGACAAGAATGATTAAGCTTGTCGCACCAATACCTTGAAAAGTAGTTATATTGGTAATTTTTGTAGCAACAGTAGGAATTAATGCAATAATACCCAATGCTAAAGCACCAATCAAGGTAATTCTGGTTAAGATTTCATTTAACTTATCAGCGGTAGGCTTGCCAGGTTTTACGCCTGGAATAGCTGAACCATATTTCTTTAAATTATTTGCAATTTCTTTTGGTTGCATTGAAGGAATAATTGACGCATAGAAAAATGTCAAAGTAACTATTAACACAAAATAAATTACATAATAGCTTAAAGAATTAGCACTAAACAGCAAATTTAGTCTTTCAAATATACCCGCCAAAACAGGGTTTTCAACATGCATTTGTTGTACAAATCCAAGCACCGTCGCAGGGAACAACAAAATTGCAACAGCAAAGATTATAGGCATAACCCCGCCGGGATTTAATTTAAAAGGAATATTTGTATTTTGTCCGCCATATACTTTATTTCCAACCTGACGTCTTGCAGATACTATGGGAACTTTTCTTGCAGCTTCATGAAGAACTATGATGAATATAATTGTTGCAAGAAATATTGCAATCAAAGCCACAAGCCCAAGTTGAAGCATGGCATCTTGTCTGACTAAAGTTGCCGTTCTATCGCAATATAGAGGGATACCCGCAATAATACCCACAAAGATTAATAAAGAAGCCCCGTTTCCAACGCCTTTTTCTGTTATTAACTCTGCAAGCCACATAACAATCATAGCACCTGCAGTAAGAGAAACGGCAGATCCTACAAAGAACATCACAGGATTAACCCCATGTATAATCGCTCCGGGAAGCTTATACAAAGCAAGAGCAAAAATAACCGATTGAAACAACGCTAAAAATACAGAGAAAACTCTTGTTAATTGTTGTATTTTTCTGCGGCCTGCTTCGCCTTCTTCCTTTTGCGCTTTTTCCAAACTTGGAACAATAACGGCCATTAATTGCATAATAATTGAAGATGTAATATAAGGACCAATACCAAGAGCAAAAATAGAAACTTTACCCAAAGCACCGCCCGAAAACATATCCAAAAAACCAATTAAATTATTGCCGCTAGCCAAATTTAAAAACACTTCATTATTTATGCCATAAATTGGCAACTGTGCGCCAAATCTAAACAATGCAATTATGGCAAAAGTGAATATCAGCTTTTGCTTTAATCCACTTGCTTGCCAACTTGCCATTAAATTTTGCACAACTTTTTCTGAATCGATATTTTGTTGCATTATACTAATTCTGCCTTTCCACCAGCACGTTCTATTTTTTCTTTTGCACTCGGGCTAAAGTAAGAAGCTCTTACAACTATAGCCTTTGAAATTTCACCATTTCCGAGTATTCTTAACGCGACAGCAGAAGAGGAAGCTTTTTTATTTTCTTGTAAATAAGCTAAATCTACAGTTTCTACATCTAATTCAGCTAATCTTGCAATGTTAATTGCACAAGATTCTTCTCTAAATTTATTTTTAAAGCCTTTCAATTTAGGCATTTGTCTGTATGAAGGCATTTGACCACCTTCGAAACCACGTTTATGAGAATTCCCGGATCTTTGTCCTTCGCCGTTGTTTCCACGACAAGATGTTTTACCATGACCTGAAGCTATGCCTCTACCTTTACGTTTTTTAGCATGAGTAGCGCCTTCAGCGGGTCTTATATCTTCTAAACTTAACATTTATTCTTACCTTTCTTATTCAACAATTTCAACAATGTGAGGTACTTTATTTACCATACCTAAAATTGTAGCACTAGCCATGTGCTCTACTACTTGATCTTTTTTAGTCAAACCAAGCGCACGAACCACTCTGATTTGTTTTTCGCTTGCGCCGATTGTACTTCTTACTTGTTTAATTTTTATTTTTTTATCTGCCATTTCTATATACCTTTAATTATTTTTGTAACATATCTTTTACGCTGATACCTCTAACAGCAGCAACATCTTTAAATGTTCTTAGTGATTTTAGCGCATTTAATGTTGCATTAGCTGCATTAAGAGGAGATTTGGAACCTAAAGATTTAGATAAAATATTTTCAACACCTGCAAGTTCCAATACTGCACGAACAGCACCACCGGCGATAACACCTGTACCTTTTGAAGCAGGTCTCAATATAACCGAACCGGCACCTGAACGTCCTGTAATCATATGAGGAATTGTTGCATTAAACAAAGGAACTGAAACAAGATTTTTTCTTGCATCAGCAACAGCTTTTTGAATTGCAATAATAACTTCAGCCGCTTTTGCAACGCCCATTCCAACCATACCTTTTTTGTTTCCGACAATAACAATAGCTCTAAAAGAAAGCTTTTTACCACCTTTTACAACTTTTGTTACACGACGAATTTGAACAACTTGTTCTTTCCATTCTGATTCAGTCGGTTCAACCGTTTCAATTTTTCTTCTTCTGCCTTTTCTTTGAGGCTTCTTTTCTTCTTTTACTTCTTCCTGAGCTTCTTGATTAACAGTTTCTTCAACAACTTCAACTGTTTCAACAACTTCTTGCTCTTGGATTTCTTTGTTTTCTTCCACGTTTATTACCTTTCTTAATGTGAATTATTATACTTCTCTGTTCCCATAAACTAAAAAAGAACAACAAAACCGACCTTATTTAAAAAGCCTGATTTATATGTTCGATGTTGGGATTTCTGACATGGATTATTTTATAATAAGCAAAATTTTTTGCAACCGTTTTTTTAAAATTACTTTATACCGTTTTTTCCTATCGCAACTATATATTGATCAATCCCCAGTACATTTGGAATTTTATCACCGTTTACATCATAGAAAAACAACCCGCAACTATTCAATCTATCTCTTTTTTGAGTTTGTAATGGGCTATAAATATAACTTTCCGTTGTTGTACAATTTTTATTTAATTTAATTGCAACATAAGTACCATTATTTAAACTAAAGCCATACTTAAAGATTGAAGGATTAACATTATTTATTTTTGTACTAGTTTCATCCACTAAATCACCCGATAAATATGCAGGAGCTAAATCTACATTTCTCAAACCCTTTAAATAATTTCTGTACAAATTCATTAATTTTTCATCCGCATCATCGTCAGTAATCAAAAATTCAGTACCATCAAGCGTTTTTAAATTATACAAGGTGTAATTAATGGTATTTTTTGCAAGAATTTGTTTTGAAGCAAAATCCAGCTGATATAGCATATTCGCACCAGATTTTTTTAAAACATCCCTTCTAAAATCACTTGGTCGCAAAACATCAGCTATAGCAGCATAAATTATAGCAATTACAATCATTGTAATTAAAGATTCTACTAAAGTGAATGCTGATTTAACCTTCAATGCCTCTGCTCCTTTGAAGATTAATCAGTAGCATACTGAACACCTTCAGAACCCATAGGCAAAATAAATTGATCTTTACCCATTACATTTGGTTCATCTTCTCCATTTGTATCAAAGAAAATTATCCCATGTGAAGGCTGCATGCTTGTAAAATTAGTTTCCCCCGGAAACCAAGTATTAACATTTGCAGCAGGAACACCTGTAGTTATGCCCATACAAGCACCATCTTTTAAGTAAAACTTATTCAAATATGAATTACAAGGACAATTGGCATCATTACATTCTTGCCTTGTAGCGGTTAAATATCTCTTATAAAGCTTGCCGATTTTATCATCTTGTGCGCTTGTAGCAAGGGAAAACACCGTAGAAGTACCAGGTTCATACAAAGTAGAGGTATTTCCTGCTGCAGAATTATTAATTAAAATTTGAGTAGTTGCAGTATCTATTTCAGATAAAACCTTTCTTGCCATAATTGCAAGACCTTTATCTTTATATTCGGCAGGCTTCAAGGTGGTTATCATGATTGTTGCAATAATACCCAATATTGTCATAACCAATATTGCTTCCGCCATTGTAAACGCCTTTTTAATCTTCATTATTAGCTCCTTTATTCATTATTATATTTAATTCCACGTTTTCCCACAGGTAATATATATTGATCTGATCCAAGTTTATTTGGCCCTTTAAAAGAATTAATATCGTAGAAAATAGAACCACAAACATTATCTATAGAAAATCTTCCTTTATGCTCAGGAGGAGTTGAATTTTTTTCAGTTGCAGAACAACTCTTATAAAATCTAAATCCTATAAGCATACCATCTGTAACATAAAAGAAATTTGAATAAGCATCTTGTAGTTTTTCTCCTGTTGAAACTCTATCATAATCAATTATTTCACCCGCAAAATACTCATCTTTTAAATTAACGTTATAATTAATATCCGACAAATATTTTGAATATAATTTCGACATTCTTTCTGTAATATTATTGTCTTCTATAGAAAAATATCCGTTTTCATCCTTGATTCTTTTAAAATCATCATAACTTGAATGATTTAAAAGAATCTGTAAAGTTGCAGATTCAATATTTTCTGCCATCTTCCATGATAAAGTTCTTTGTCCTTTTTCTGTCGGATTGTACAGCTTAACTCCCGAAATAATAAGCGACATAACAATGCCTAAAATAAGCATTGTAATCAATGCTTCTGCAAGCGAAAACGCGCTACTTTTTTCAAAACACTTTATCACAAGAATATTATATCCAATTTCACTGAATATTCAACGAAAAAAAGCCAAAAGCTCCACTATATGTATGAGTTTTTTGAAATATAAACAAAAAAAATGTATATTAGAATAAGAAACTGTGGAAAAAATATATGAAAAATAAAATATCAGCTTTTACCCTAGCAGAAACCCTTATTGTCATAGTTGTTTTAGCAATAATTATGATGATTACTGTTTTGTCTACATTTAATTTTGATAAAGCCAGAGAAAAGAAAATTTTATCTTTGAGCCAGAGTTTTTATACAAATATCCAAAACACTTATCTGCAAATTTTATTTAAATATTCTACAAACGGCTCAATTACAGGCTTAACCGATAAAAACGGCGACGGGGATGTTGATTCAAAAGATTTGCGAGATTATTTCTTAAAGCACATAGACGGCGAGGAAACACCTTGCTCAGATCTTTCGGGAAAGTCGGAATTTGCAACTGATAATTTTGAAAATGCTGAATGTGCAATGTTTTCCCCTGATATTGTAGCGGGTTTCTATCTTGATGATACTTGTTCACTTGAAGTATATACTAAAGAATATCTATCAGACAGCCACAATCCAAGAATTATAGAAAATGCTTGCGGCAGAGTAGTATACGGTCTAAGGGATTCCAAAGGTGAATTTACTTATGACCTTTTTACAATAGCTCTTGGAAAAAGTAACGTAAGATAAATTACAAAGATTTTACAAGATATAAGTTTATATCTAAATCCTCGCCGGATGACAAAGCGTCAATTAATTTTGAAGCACCCAAAGGAATAAATTCAAGTGCGTTTTTTTCGTGTTCTTCAATATATCTAAAATAAATTCCACTTGCTACAACAACCTTATTAATATAATTAAGTTCATTAATCTTACTTAAAATATTATAAGTGCCCTTCGCATTTGTATTTTTATCCCCCGCCCAATAAGAAAAAGACATTTCCGTTTTTATGCCTTTTTTATTCCCTATATTTAAAAAACCTTTAAATAATTTAAATATATCCCTTGTCACACTTGAAAAAACAGAAAAATCGTCACAAATAAAATACAATTTTTCTGCAGACAAAAATTTTATTTTAGGATATTTATCTTTCAACTTATTTACTATCATCAAGCAATATTCAACTTTTAGTTTTCTTAATTCTTGAACATCGCTTTTAAATTTTCCATAGTAATTAACATAATCAAGTTTAAACTCAAAAAGACCAAAAAACACATTTCTTTTGCATATTTTTGCAACTTTTTGCTTTTCTTTATTTTTTTTAAGTTCTTTTTGAGCCAAGACGCGCCTTTCAAGCTCTTTATTTTCATATAATCTTTGAATTTTATTCAAATTAATTAAAACTTTTCCTGAAATAAACATTAAAATTATAAGTAAACAAGCAAAATGAATATAGCTCATTGAAACATCTTTGCCCATTATATCTGATTCAACATATACAACTTTTTCAATAATATGCGGAAAAAGCCCCAAAATCTTATCTATATATACAAAATAACCATCAAAAAAAATCCCAAAACCCCAGGCAGCAAGATAAACAAATGCTGCACATGGAGCAAAAATCTTCAAGAATTTAAAGAAAGTTATTAAATTTTTTACATTGCGTCCCATAAAAGAATATTATCAATTAGTCTTGTATTAGATTCAGGCACTCTTGCCGCAATTAAAACAAGCGTATTTTTATCTGCAGCAGTTTGAAAATTGAATGTATTTTTGTCAACAAATTCAATATATTCTACATCCAAACCTTCCATAATCTTTAAAGCGGAATCAACAAGCGCTCTTACATCATCTATCCCATCATTAAATAATTTTTTAATATTAAACAATGCTTTTGAAATATTCAAAGCAAGCTTTCTGTCGCTTTGGGTTAAATATTGATTTCTGCTAGATAAAGCCAAATTATCAGTCTCTCTTACTATAGGACAAGCGACTATTTCTATATCAAAATTTAAATCTCGGACCATTTTTTTGATTATAAAAAGTTGTTGAGCGTCCTTTTGTCCAAAATACGCCTTATTTGCCTTAGTTAAATTAAATAACTTTGCAACAACCGAACACACGCCGTCAAAATGCCCCGGACGAGATTTTCCGCATAACTTGTCTACAACCTCGTATGGCGGACAAATTAAAGTAAGATTTTTCTTATCCTCCTGATACATTTCAGAAACCATAGGAGCAAATAAAATTTTTACCCCCTCGTTTTGGCATAATTCAGTATCTTTTTGAAGTTGTCTGGGGTATTTATCTAAATCCTCTCCGATACCAAACTGAATAGGATTAACAAAAACAGAAACCACAACATTGTCATTTTCACTAACTGCTTTTTTAATTAAAGATAAATGCCCGTTATGTAAAGCACCCATTGTAGGGACAAGACCCAAAGTGCCATCAATTTTTTTTAATTCTTCTTTTAATTCTTTAATGTTATCTATAATTTTCAAGTTTCTCTATCTCCTTAATATCAAGCGCAAAAGACTCATTTACATTTGGAAAATTACCTTCCTCTACATCTGAACAAAATGCTTTTGCAACATTAAATATTATATCCTTCAAGCTTGAGTATTGTCGTGCAAACTTTGGTTTAAATCTATCATATTTTCCGAAAATGTCGTCCGAAACAAGCACCTGACCATCACAAAATTTGCCTCCGCCAATTCCAATTGTCGGAATTCTTAATCTTTGAGAAATAAATTGACCCGACTGTAATGGCACCATTTCAAGAACAATTGCAAAACACCCTGCATTTTGAAGCCTTAGTGCATCTTTTAAAATTTCAATTGTCCTGTCTGCATCTTTTCCTTGTATTTTGTGTCCGCCCAAAGTATTTATACTCAATGGTGTAAAACCTAAATGTCCCATAACAGGAATACCGTTTTGAGTTAAGTGTTTAATACTTTCAATTATAAAATCAGAACTGCCTTCTATTTTAACAGCATTAGCTCCAGCCTTAATTAATTCACATGCATTCTTCATTGTTTCAACTTTATCCAACTGAAAACTCATGAAAGGCATATCTGCAACCAAAAGCGCTTTTTCTACAGCACGAGATACCGCACGAACAAAAACCAACATCTCATCCATTCCAATATCAGTAGTACTGTTATAACCAAGAGCAACCTGAGCAAGAGAGTCACCAACCAAAATCATATCAACACCGGCATTATCGATGTATTTTGCGGTTGAATAATCATAAGCAGTCAAAACTGTTATTTTCTTCCCCTCTTTTTTATAATTTTGTATTTTTTGAATACTTTTTCTCATCTTTTAGATACTAATTCTTTTATTTTTTTGATGCTCTTTTATACCAATAGTATATTGCTTTTGCTACTTTTGAACAATTATGACGTACTAATCCTTCTTTATTATCTTCAAGCAAATTACGCTCTACAACTTCAACTTTAAGCCTTCTCAGCTCTGTTATATCGATTTCAACGGGTAGTGAACCTGCTTGTTCATATTTTTCAGCCAAATTACGAGGCATATAGTTATTAACCAAAACCGCGTCAAAAAAGTTCTTATTACTATCATCCACATCAGGCAAACGCACATGATCAAATATAGTTTTAACATGATCAGACACAGAATAATTATCCGTTTCGCCAACCTGAGTCATTGCATTACATACATATATCTTTTTAGCTTTAGACTGCCAAACTGCTCGAGTAATATCTTTTACCAAAAAATTAGAAATGACTGAAGTATATAAACTTCCAGGTCCCATTATTATTAAATCTGCATTATGAATTGCCTCAACAACGTCGGGAGTCGGCTTACAATCAGAAGGTTCGCAACATAATTGCATAATTCTTTTTCCTGCTTCAGGAATATTGCTTTCCCCTCTTACTATAGAATCGTCTTCCATTTTTGCATATAATTTCATATCATCGCATGTCGCAGGCAAAACTCTGCCCCTAATTAAAAGAACCTTGGAAGATTCCTTAATTGCAGTAACCATATCGCCGCATATTGCAGTCATTGCAGTAATAAAAAGATTACCGAAACTATGCCCTTCAAGCCCTACGCCATCTTTAAAACGATATTGAAAAAGCTTTGTAACTATATCATCATCATCAGCCAAAGCTGCTATACAATTTCTTATATCTCCGGGAGGCAATACGCCCATTTGTTCACGCAAACGACCCGAAGAACCACCGTCATCACCAACAGTAACAACTGCGGTTATATTATTTGTGATTTTCTTTATGCCTCTTAATAGCATTGAAAGACCCGTGCCACCGCCAATTGCAACAATTTTGGGTCCATGATCCAATTTCATTCTGCGGTATAAAACCTCGCCCATTGATTGTTTTTTTCGTCTTTCATCAACGCTATCTGCGTCCAATATTGAAATATTTGTTTTTTTCCAAGCTAAAATAAATAAAACTGCGCCAACAATTACAAATAAAGCTCCTACAGGCTCAGGAGGAACAACATGGAACAATTCTTTAGCCGTTTGAACAATGTAATATAAAGGTTCTAATTTAAAAACAAAAGTTACCCCAATAGCTGCCAAAGTAGAACCTATAACACTCAAAGCAAACCAACGTTTAATTCTTAACCCCGGAACAAGCCAAATCGCATCTTTTGGCATTTTAACTTTTTTATTAAACATTTTCATACTTTTTTGCCTCTATATCTGACTTTGAACCCGATTGTAATTTATAGGAGTAGGTTTTATAACATCATAAGCTCTTTGAATATCCTCTAATTTCCTAAAATGAATTGTATCGGGTTTATTTGGAAGCTCTCTTATTTGTCTTATTGAAGTTGTCTCATCAAAATCAACTTCATAAGCAGCTTTCAAACCTTCTTTTTCTATTAATTCTTTTGTTTCATAATTTTGCACAATCAAATTTAACCAAGGATTTACTTTTTTTATCGCATTAGCAACAACAACAGCTGCTTCATTATCTTGATTTATTTTATCTTTAAGAGCTCCGTGACATCTTACATGCTCAAGAACTAAATCCATAGTCTCTGCATAAGATTCTATTGCTCCAACCTGATATATAACAACAGCTTCAAGTTCTTCAGGCGACAAATCCATTTTTCTCTTACCAAAACCTTGAATATCAGGATATCCAATATGAGCACCTATTGTAATATTTCTTTCTTTTGCAAAAAGCAACGCTTCTCTTATATTTATAGGATCTCCTGAATGTAAACCGGCAGAAACGTTAATAGAACTGGCATATTTAGCAATTTCAAGCTCGTCATTATTTCTATACACGCCGTAGCTTTGAGCTACGTCAGAATTAAAATCAAACAATTTATATCTTCCTTACGTCTAATATCACTATTTTAACGGACATCAACCTCTCACAAGGTCATTCCACCTAAATTATACAATAGAATATATAAAATAAGATAGTGTTAAAAAAAATTAATATAATTTAATTAGAAAAAAAAGAAAAATCATTCAAATAAACCAGTCAAAAAACATTTCAATTAAAAAATGATATAATTAACTTGATGAACGAAGAATTAGAATACAAAATTCATAATTTAAAACAAAAAGCCTTCACAACGATTGAAAATACTAACCTTTATAAATACAAAGGAGTTGTATCAAAGCTTTTGGGGCTTACTGTCGAGGTAAAACTTCCGGGGCTTAAAATTGGCGATTTATGTTATATACAAACCTACACAGGAGAAAAAAAAGCAGCTGAAGTCCAAGCTTTCAAGGGTGATGTGGCGCAATTGCTCCTTCTATATGATGGCGAAGGAATAGGTCAAGGTTCGTTAGTTGAAACTACAGGTGCTCCAATTCTTTTCCCCGTAGGAGATTTTTTACTTGGAAGGTTAGTAAATCCTCTGGGAGAACCTATGGATTCAAAACCGCTTGATACAACAAATGCAAAATATATGAATATAAACGGCACCATCCCCGACGCATTTCACAGACCAATTATCACGGAACAAATGTCAACAGGCATACGTGCAATCGACGGTCTTTTAACTATGGGGACAGGGCAGCGTATGGGGCTTTTTGCAGGTTCAGGGGTCGGGAAATCAACTCTTTTAGGTATGATTGCTCGAAATTCGGATGCCGATGTTAATGTTGTTGCGCTAATCGGAGAACGTGGCAGGGAAGTTAAAGAATTTATTGTAGATGCTCTAAAAGAGGAAGGAATGAAAAAATCCGTTCTTGTCTGCGCAACAGGTGATCAACCCCCTCTAATCAGAATGAAATGCCTGCTTGCAGCCACAACGGTATGCGAATATTTCAGAGATCAAGGTAAAAAGGTTTTCTTGATGACAGATACAATAACCCGTTGTGCAATGGCAGGTCGTGAAGTAGGCTTATCACTCGGTGAACCGCCAACAATGAAAGGTTATCCTCCAAGTATATTTTCTTGGCTTCAAAGAGCACTTGAAAGAACAGGAAATTCTGAAAAAGGCTCAATAACTGCACTTTATACGGTTTTAATGGAAGGAGATGACATAACAGATCCGATAGTCGATATTGTAAGGGGTATTGTTGACGGTCATATATTCCTTTCAAGAAAAGTAGCAGAACAAAATCACTATCCTGCTATCGATGCACTTGGTTCAATATCAAGATTAATGAGCGCAATAGCCGACCCCGAGCATAAAGAAGCTGCAGGAAAAATGAGAAATTTAATGGCACTGTATCGGGAAAATAAAGACTTAATTGATGTCGGTATGTATCAAATGGGAACAAACCCGAAATTAGATGTTGCAATAGAACTCATGCCAAAAATAAATGCATTCTTACAGCAAAAAACAACGGATATAGTTTCTATGGATACCACAATTCAAGCCCTCAAAGATATGATGAGAAATGTAGAACTATAAATTAACAATATTCTATACCCAGTTCTTCACATAGAGAGTTAAAATATTCTACAGATTCAAATAAATCATCCTTATCGAAAATTTCAAAAGTAATCGTAGGAAAAAGTCTTAATTCTTTTAAGGTTAAAAGAATTTCCTTAATATTCACACTACCCTTCAACAAACTTGAATGAGAATCTTCGTCTTTAAAATTGTTATGAAAATGCATGTGTTTTAGCATAATACCATACTCTTTTATCCAATTTGAAGGCGAAATTTCAGAATGCAAATTGCAATGCCCAATATCAATAGTTGCACCAAAATATGGCGAATTTATCGCTCCAATCAAATTTCTGATAAAATCAGGGTTAGCCTCATGCACATTTTCAATCGTAATAGTAGTTCCAAGTCGTTCAAAATTCTTCACAAATTCCTTAAAAAATTCAATATTTTTTAAAAAGAACATTTCTTGATATTGCTTGTGTTTTAAAAGATTATTATAACAAGTATGAAAAACAACAACAGAAACATCAAATTCCTGCGCCAATTCCAAACTTTGAAAATATCGTTTTTTGCTTATTTCAGATATCAAAGGGTCTTTTGCCGCAATATTTAAATTGGAAAAAAATCCATGAAGCGCAACTTCATTATCAAAATCAGCCAAAATTGCCTTATATTCAACCTTATTTTTTTCAAAATTATTTTCAATGTCAGCCAATCGCCCAAAACGCGAAATTTCAATACCGCACCCTAACTTAGAAGCAACATCACAAGCTTCTTTAAAATTATGATATGATACAGTTGAGGATATAAATCTTTGCAATTTATTTTTCATCACAATTAAATTATAGTTTAAAAACGTTGAATTTTAAAATGTATATAATTGAATTATTTATAAAATTAAAAAACGAGTTAAAAAACAGAAAAAATAAAAAAATTACAACTCAACAAAATGAAGTTGAAAAATGCGACCATCTATTTGTTCCAATTGATTCAACAGGAAGAATTTTGGCTTGTTCTAAATGTGGTGAAATTTATAAATTGAAAAAAGGAGAAATAAATCCTTTTAAATAAACCTCTTATTATATCATAAACTCCCAAAAATTTCACCAAAACCCCGAAAAAATTGCAATACCTTCCAAACTTTTGCCCCAAAAAAAGCTTTTTTATAAAAAACCTGATATATTTGAAATATATTTCACCCATTAAATATGTGTCCGGAAGGAGGGGATGGTCAAGGCAAGATAAAAAAAGAACTAATTTAACAAATCAGGGCGCCTTGCTTTTGTTCTTTTTAAACTTTCCTGTTTTCTAAATTCTTCAATTTCTTTATGATTTCCACTCAACAAAACCTCGGGAACAAGCATATTCATATACTCTCTCGGCTTTGTATAATGAGGATATTCGAGTAATCCTTTTAAACCTTCCGAAAAACTATCATTATGCGCAGATTCATCATGTCCAAGATAATTTTTAATATTTCTTGAAATACTGTCAATCAAAACCAAACAAGCCAACTCTCCACCCGTCAAAACATAGTCTCCAATTGAAATTTCTCTGGGTTTCAAACCTATTCTTATTCTTTCATCAAATCCTTCATAATGACCGCATAAAAAAACTATTTGCTTCTTTTGAGCCAATTTGCAAGCTATTTCTTGATTATATTTTTCGCCTTGCGGAGAAAGCATTATAAATTCAAAATCTTCTTTTTTATCAATTTTTTCAATACTGTTGTAACAATCAAAAATAGGCTGGCATGCAAGCACCATACCCTCACCTCCGCCATAGGGAGTATCATCAACTTTTTTATGTTTATCTTTTGAAAAATCCCTTGGATTATAAGTATTAACTGTTATAATACCATTTTCAATCCCACGCTTCGTAATTGATTGAGAACAATATGCCTCAATTATTTCAGGAAAAAGAGTCATTACATCGTATCTCAATTCAAAAGTCCTTCTATGGGTTTTATTATAATTTTTTTATTTTTAATATCTACTTCGGGGAAAAATTCATTTACAAAAGGAACAAGGCTAATCTGACCCAAGTAATTTTTAATATTCAATAAATCCTGCGAGGAATTATTTGAAATATTAACAACCACGCCTATTTTTTCTCCGTCTTCAGTATAAACTTCACAATCAATTAAATCAGAAATCAAATATTCATCTTTTTCCAATTTATTTAAAGCATCAGACTTTGAAACAAATATTCTCTGTCCTTTATATTGAATAAGCTCATTAATGTCATTAATTTGAGCAAACTTAACTATAGCAAAATTTTTATGAAATCTAATTGATTGTACGTCTAACTCCCGTTTTGAATCATCATCCAAAAGAAAAACTCTTTTGGCGCTTTTCAATTGATTTTGATTATCATAACCAACTTTTGCTTCGCCTTTTATTCCAAAAAAATTTGTAATTTTACCGATTGAAATATATTCTTTATTTTCCATAAAAAAATTATAACATAAAAAACTATGCTTCTTCCTCTATGTCCCAAGGTTCAAGCAAATCCTCACCAATATCATCCAAAAACCTTGAAGGCTTTGATAATATCATGCCGGAAGCATAATCATACATATCAATCGGGTAGCTTATAAACAAATCAGATTTTGCTCTTGTTGTTGCAACATACATTAATCTCAGCTCTTCATCTAATTCCTCGGGCGAATTAAAAGAATATGTACTTGGAAAACGACCGTCAACAGCACCTATTATAAACACGCTATTCCATTCAAGCCCTTTTGCACTATGAATTGTTGAAATTGTAAGACAATCATCTTTAATATTTCTTTTATAAACCCCCTCAACACTTGCTTCAGGAGGCTCCAAAGCCAAATCAGACAAAAAAGTATCTAATCTTTTATACTGTCTGGACAAATATAAAAAGTGCTCCAAATCCTTCTCGCGCTTTTGCCAGTCATCATATTTTTCTTTCAAAAGAGGTTTATAGTATGAAATTAAGCTTTCTATTAATTTATTCAAATCAATTTCCGAATTCGAATTAGACAATATTGAAAACAAAGGCTTGAGAGAATTTGAATACTTGCCGCCTATCAATTTATAGTCATAAGAACCTTGTTGAATATAAGGTATAATATTATTTACGGCTTTTGCACCAATGCCTTTTATAAGTAATAAAATTCTATTTAAACTAACCGTATCATCAGGATTTAAAATAACTCTTAAATGAGCAATTATATCTTTAATGTGAGCAGAGTCCATAAACTTTGGACCACCAAATTTTTGAAACGGGATATTTACCTTGGACAATTCAATTTCAAGATTATAACTCATTCTTGCATTTCTTACTAAAACACAAATATCATTTAGAGAAATATCCTCGTCCAAAAGTTCAAGAACTTTTTGGCAAACAAATTCCGCCTCAACTTGAGAATTTTTAGCTCTTATTAAAGCCGGCATTTTAAAATCATTAATTTCAGAGAATAATTTTTTGGAAAAACCCTCACGAGCCTTTGAAATTATCTTATTAGTCAAATTTAAAATATTTTGACCCGAACGATAATTTTGTTCAAGCTTGATTATTTTAACGTCATTAAAAATATTAGGAAAATCAAGTATATTCTTATAATTTGCACCCCTAAAAGCGTATATACTTTGAGAATCATCTCCAACAGCCATAACATTATTATGTTCACTTGCTAAAAGCTTTATTATATCTGCTTGCAGAGTATTTGTATCTTGATATTCGTCAATCATTATATACTTATATTGATTTGATATTTTCTTTCTTAAATTTTCATTCTCTGATAATAAAAATTTCAAATACAATAATAAATCATCGTAATCCAATAAAGATTTTTCTCTTTTATATTTCACATAAGCCTTTTGAATTGCAATTATTTTGTCTTCAACTTCAATAAAATTAAAAAATTCTTTTTCGATTATCTCTTTAACAGGAACCTCTTTATTCACGCTTTTTGAATATATTTCAAGAATTGTTGATTTTTTTGGAAAACGCTTTTCTTTTTTTGGATACAAAAGTCCGGCTAAATGCGCTATAACATCTTGCGAATCAGATTGATCCATTATTGTAAAATTATTTTTCAATCCTAATAATTTAGAATATCGCCTTAAAATCATATTCGCAAAACTATGAAAAGTTCCGCCCGCAACATCTTCACACCTGTCATCCAAAACAAGAGAGGCTCTATTTAGCATCTCCAAACTTGCCTTTTTAGTAAAAGTTAACAATAAAATATTTTCAGGACTAACCCCATCTTCAATTAATCTGGCTGTCCTATAAGTTAAGGTCTTAGTTTTTCCGGTTCCCGCTCCAGCTATAACAAGATAAGCTCCTTCTTTTGCAACAACCGCCTCTAATTGTTTGGAATTAAGTTCATTTTCATAATCAACTTTATAGTCTTTTTTTATATTTGTTCTTTTTTTTAAAACAAATTTCTTTCTTACTGTAGGCAATTTTTCTTTATGTTCAACTGTTTCAATATCTTTTTCAGATTGCATTTTTATCCTTAAAACAAATATTATCGGCTATTTTTACCAAAAATATTATCAAATTTAATGAAACTTTTTTCATTTGTTGATTTTTCTTCTTGTTTATAGCCCAAAATCCTAATTAAATCACTCTTTAACTTACCTAAATCTTCGTATTTCTTTAATATTCCATCAATTGCAACAGAAACATCCCCTGTTTCTTCTGATACAACAATGCATGCGCAATCAGGATAAACCTCAGATACACCTATTGCAGCTCTGTGTCTTGTTCCATAACGCCAAGAAAGCTTAGGATCTTCTGTTAAGGGTAATAAAACCCCTGCGGATATAATTTTATCGTCACGAATTACAACAGCACCATCGTGCAAGGGAGTTTTTGGAAAAAATATTGTTAACAACAATTCCTGAGAAATATCTGCATTTAGTTTGACTCCCACATCAGATTGAGCCAAAGATGTCTTATCCTTTTGAAGCACTATTAAACCACCTGTTTTAGACTTTGAAAGGTACTTAATTGTTTCAATCAATTCTTTAGCAACATCAATTTTTTTAGCATTATCAAACTCATCTCCGCCATTAACAAACAATTTTTCAAATAAATTGCCCTGCCCTATATATCCCAAAAAACGCCTTAATTCAGGTTGAAAAATAACAATTAAAGCAAAAGATACAATGGAGACAAGAGTTTTTAAAAACACACCAAAAATATTAAGATTAATTCTTATTAAAAGTTCGGAAATCCCCCACATTACAACTAAAGTTAAAGAACCTCTCACAAGATTTTCACTTTGTGTACCTTTAATAAATCTGCAATATAGGTAGTACAATATAAAAGCAAGAACGCAAATTTCAAATATGTTAATAATCAATGCAACTCTATCCATTTCTCTAAAAAAATGCTGCATTTGCGCCATCAACATCATATCAAAATTTGTAAAATTCATTCTTTAACCCCTACACAATAACATCATTTTGAATTAATTGTTCTAAAGTTTGCCTACGCACAATTATATCCGATTTTCCATTATTTATTAATACCATTGCAGGTTTTAATACTCCATTATAATTAGATGACATCGAATAACAATATGCCCCTGTATCATACACACAAAGTATGTCACCGGCTTTCGGAGAATTTAATTCAATATCTTTTATTAAAATATCACCTGATTCACAGAATTTCCCTGCTACAGTAACTGTTTCCGGTTTATAATCATCTTTTTTATTTGCAATTTCTGCAAAATACTCTGCATTATACATAGAAGGTCTTGGATTATCAGCCATTCCGCCATCTACGGATATATATTTTCTAATTCCTTGAATATCCTTGGATGAACCGATTGTATATAAAGTTACACCCGCAGTTGCAACCAAAGAACGACCCGGTTCAATATATAAAACAGGTTCGTTTAACTCATACAAATTAGCATATTTTTTAATTGCATTGATTATAATATCCGCAATTTTATACACATCAGGCGGCGTGTCGCTTTTAATATAAGTTATCCCTAAACCGCCGCCAATATTAATTTCATCCAATTCAATATTAAATTTATCTTTTATTCTTTTTATTTCTTTTAATAAAACTTCTATTTCATCCTCAAAAACTTGTGTTTCAAAAATTTGAGAACCTATATGAGCATGGAGACCTCTTAAATCAAGATTTTTATATTTTTCTTTAATTAATGTGACAGCTTCATCTATCATATGTAAATCAAATCCGAACTTTGAATCCAATTGTCCGGTTTGTATATATTCATGAGTATGACATTCAATCCCCGGAGTAATACGAAGAAGAATTTTTTGAATTTTACCTTTCTGAAGAGCAATTTCATTCAATAGCTCCAATTCATAAAAATTATCAACGCTCACACGTGCAATATTATTTTCAAGCGCATAAACAAGTTCTTCTCTACCTTTGTTGTTTCCGTTAAAAGTTGCATGGGAAAAATCTATACCGGCATTTTTTAATATATACATCTCACCCAAAGAAACAACATCAAATCCAAAACCAAGTTTATAAAAAATCGATGCAACGGTAGAGGTCATAAGAGCCTTCGAAGCGTACATCATTCTCGTATTTTTATAAGACGAAAAAGCCTCTTTGTAATCTGTTGCCATTTGTTCAAGTGTTATTTTATCCATAACATACAAAGGAGTAGAGTACTTTTTTGCAAGTTCAACCAAATCACATCCTGAAATTTCAAGATTACCCATTTCGTTTATTTTAGTATTAAGAGGTTTAATATTCTGGTTTACGAAATTCATATTGTACAATTTACTCCTTGCTTATTTTCTTAAAGAATTATAACATAAAGATACTAAACCAAAAGGAGTTTTAGATGGAAAATATAAAAGTATTAAGCCTAAAAAATATTGTAGTTTTTCTTGTAATAATAGGCATTATAACACTTGCTGTTTTTTCAGTTGATATTTTAATGATGTTATTTGCTTCATTTGTCATAACCTGCGCTATAAATCCGGTCATAAACAAAATGGAAAAATATATTCCCCGTGTTTGGGCAGTAACAATAGTCCTTTTGTTAATGATTTTAGCTGCAATTTTAGTGCTCATTCCTCTTGTTTCAATTAGTATAAGAGAGGCAGCAGGACTTATAGGTCAATTTACAAACGCATTTGATAATGTTGATAAATTCTTAAATTTTAAAATTTTTGACAGGACAATTTCAAGTCTGATTACATTTGATTCAATAAAAGAACCTTTAGCACAAGGTGCTCAAAGCTTAGTTGAAAATTCCATAACTGCAGGAAAATGGATTGCAAACTTTTTAACTACATTTTTTGCAATTACAATTATGGTATTTTATTTTTCCTATGATGAAAAAAGATTAAAAGACAAATTCATAGAATTCTTTTCACCAAATCAAAAAGAAAAAGCGCTTGATATTTTAAATAATATCTCGTCAAAAGTCGGAAATTATGTTTTAGCACAAGGTATTGCAATGATTTTTGTAGGTGCTTTAACTACGGTTGGCTTGCTTTTAATACATAATAATCATGCTTTTCTACTTGGCTTTTTGACATGTATATTTGACATAATTCCTGTTATAGGTCCTGCTATTGCAGTTGGACTGGGACTTTTAACAAGTTTATCCGGAGGAATTTTATATGTCCTTTTAACTTTTGCTATTTTTATGGTTGCACAATGGGCGCAAAATCAACTTTTAAGACCAATAGTTTTTGGAAAACTCTTAAATATGCACCCTCTTGTTATTATTGTTGCTTTACTTATAAGTGCAAAATTTTTAGGCTTTTGGGGCGTAATTCTTTCTCCCGCAATAGCATCAGTAATATGTGTTTTAGTGGATGAATTATATTTGAATAGAATAAATGAGAAGTAATGGAAAAATTTTTATATAAAAAATGCGAAAACAAAAATCCAAAAATTAATGTTTGGTTCGCATACCCTGCAATTGAAAGCTTTGCTATGGCATCTTTGGGTTTTCTTACAATCTTTCAAATGTTGGATTGCGACAGTGAAATTTTTACAGAAAGAGTTTACGCTGACACAAAAACAACTTTTCTTTCCGAAAAACAAGTAGATTTTATGGGTTTTTCAGTCAGTTTTGAAATAGATATTTTAACAATAATAAAAATGTTAAAAAAATATCAAATACCTTTAAAGTCAAACGAAAGAAAAGAAAATGACCCGATAATTTTTGCAGGTGGCCCTGTTTTAATGTCAAACCCTCTGCCTTACGAGGAATTTTTTGATTTTATCTCCATAGGAGAAAAAACGGCGCTAAAAGAAGCTTTTGAACTTTTAAAGAACAAAGAAAACTTTTCAAGAGATGAAATTTTAAAAAAACTTTCAGAAATAAAGGGGATTTATGTTCCAAAATACAAAAAAGAAAAAATTGAAATAATACGGGATGAAATAACCGATGAACCTGTATATACGCCAATTTTATCCGATAAAAGCTTTTTTAAAGACACATTTGTAATCGAGCTTGAAAGAGGTTGCCCAAAAATGTGTAATTTCTGCCTTGCAAGCTGGTTAAATATACCAACCAGATTTGTAAACTACAATAAAATCATTGAAGCTATTGACTTCGGATTAAATTACACAAATAAAATTGCCCTATTAGGTGCTTATGTTGCCGGTCATCCAAAATTCAACGAAATACTAAATCATATAGCAAAAAAATATGAGGAAAATCCCATAGAACTCTCAATTTCCTCTTTGAGAGCCGATTTAACAGATATCGAGCTTGTAAAAACTCTTGTAAAATGCGGACAAAAAACCGCAACCATAGCAATAGAAGCTGCAAGCCAAAGATTAAGGGACTTTATCGGAAAAGATTTAAATGAAGAGGAAATATTAAATACGGTAAAAATCTGCAAAGAAGGTGGACTCAAAGGGCTAAAAATATATACGATGATAGGACTTCCGACCGAAAATGAAAAAGATATAGAAGCTTTTATTGAACTTGCTAAAAAAATCAAAAATGAAATTAAAAAAACGCAAGGAAATTTTGAAATAACATTTTCGACTTCAAGTTTTATTCCAAAAGCTCATACTCCATTTGAAAAAGCCAACAGAGAAGATAAAAAAACACTTGAAAACAGAATTAACTTCCTAAAGAAAAATCTTCATAAATTAGGGGTTAATTTTAGAGCTCCAAGCATTGAATGGGACATAATACAAAGCATTTTATCAAGATATGATAGAAGTCTTGCTGATTTTCTAATCGAAGTGACTGAAAATGGAGCAAATTTAGGCGCTTTCAAGCAAACTTGGAGAAAATATAACAAAAGGGGGATTTTACCGCCATTCGACTCGACTGCAAAAACCCCTTTTGATAACACCAAAGCTCCTAAATGGAATTTTATTCTAACAGGTGCCAACAAATTCAAGGATAAGGAGCTAATCAGACTAGAAAAAATTAGCTCGATTTAAAAGAGACAGGTTATTTAATTGATTACTCAAAGCTCCTGAAAGATCAACACCTTGAGCATAATTTTTAGTGAAACTTACATATAAATCTTCAACATAACTCTGCAAATCCTCAATTTCACGTTCTAATTCATCATCATTCATTCCGCGAATGAGTTGTTGAAGTTCGTCTTTTATATCTTGTATATCGTCCCGTGGATCATCATTAAAAGGTAAATTTAGCTGATACATTAAATCAGCCCAAGGTCTATCCGAATTTGGTATGTCGGAAGTAGAGTCTTTGCCCTGATTTTCTTCAACTTCTTTTGCCTTTTTTAACATAGCTACGTTTATCTGTTCATTATCAGTGGGTTCAATACCATATTCCCTAAGCTCACGAGCGATAGGAGATTCTTCTTTTTCCTTTTTATCGGTATTTATCCTATAATAATATTCATATAATGAAAGACTTGTTATTGCATTAACTGACATAGTTCTCACGCTATCCTTCGTGTGCTTACATGGGATAAATTCCCATTTTTTTAAAAAAACTAACAAATAGTGTTTAATTTTTGCATTTTAGAGGTATAATATTTGTTACTCCGTAATATTTTACAATATGAGGTTAATATGAAAGATATATATGAAACTATGTTGCAAAAAGCAAAGGAAATAAGCAAAAATTCTTATTCTCCATATTCTAATTTTCCTGTAGGCGCTTGCGTATTATATGAAAGCGGAAAAAAATATTTAGGTTGTAATGTTGAAAATGCAAGTTTCGGCCTCTCTCTTTGCGCCGAAAGAAATGCCATTTCAAACGCCATATCCGCAGGCGAAAAAACAAAAATTGAAGCCATTGCGATATATTCGCCAAAACAAAAAATGTGTATGCCTTGTGGGGCTTGCAGGCAATGGTTAAGCGAATTTGCAGATAACGAAAATATTGAAATAATCCTTGAAGGAAAAAATGAAAAGCCGTATGCGCTAAAACTAAAAGACATTTTCCCTTACGGGTTTAAATTTGATGAGTAATTTTATTAAATTACTCATCAGTTAAAACTTGCTTTAATTCAATGTCAGGTTTTCCTAAAACTCTGACCAATTCTAAGACAGAAGCTTTCATTTGACACTTTTGGCTTGAATTATTGAAAAAATCAGTATAAAAACATCCTTCACAATTACAGCCTCTTTTATAGCATTCAATCGCAGTTTGTGTCCATCTTCTTACTGCAGTTGCTCTGCCAAAATCTCTACTTTTTAACACTTTATAAACTCTCCCAATATGTCTAAATTCCAAAAGAGTAAGTAAGCTATTCCTTACTGCCCCTTGGCTTTAATATAATTATATCGTTTCAGTTTCAATTATCAAGCAATTTTTCAGGAATTATTACGAGTTTTAACAATCATGATAACGCTTTCAAGAAGCTTGTTTTGCATGAAGCGACAGCTTGAAACCATGATTTAACATGGCTTTTAAGAATAGTGAATTCGCTAAATCCATGCACAGAGCATGATAGAGCATGTTGGAAAATTTCTTACCGCTGTAAACAAATGTAAAAAATACAATCAAAAGGCATGCCTTTTAAAAAATAAGGCATGCCTTTTTAAAAATTCAAATAAAAAAAGGGGTAAAATTTACCCCAAACCAAAACACAAAAAATAATATGAAATCTATTCCATTTCTGTTACACAACGAACAGAACCTGTTTCATAGCTACTGCTCCTGCCGATTGTTACATTTCCGCTGCCAATTACTAATGTATAGCCTGAAGCTTCACTATATACTTGCCCCCAAACTCTCCAAGCAGAACAATAGTCATTTACTGCTCCTTTGCAATTTTTTTCAGATTGGCAGTGGGTTGAACCAAAATTACGCCCATAATCGCAAAACATTAAACCGTTGACTCCAAGATTAAATGTGTTAAATTCCCAATTTTTCATTTCATCACTCGTTGCTAATCTCCAAGTTTTTCCTGCATATTTAAATTGCGAACATATATAATCAGCTGCAGCTAAATTACAAACGGTTCTTGTGCAGCCCGAATAACCTCCATTATCATCATTACAAGTTACGGTCCCAATTTCTCCTTTCCAACAACATCTGTCAGACTGAGTATAACAATAATCCGCATTTGCTTTAGCCACAGTTACACCTTGCGGTATGCTTAAAATCGAACTATCCCCCATATTTAATCTTGTTACACAAAGGTTTCCGATTTTTATAAAATTACCGTCAGAACAGTTAAATTTATCGTCATTTGCTATACAGCTTTTTTTATCATCAGATAAATAATAATCACTGTTACATGCAAGACAAGTGCCATCTTTATTGCAACTTGAACAATTAGCAATATTACATTTTGAACATTTATTACTTGAATTAACATAATATCCAACATTGCACCTTGTGCATATAGAACCTGATGAACAAATATAGCAATTTGAAATATCAGTACAAGACGAACATTTGTTTTGCGAATTTAAAAAATATCCCCCGATACAATGTGTACAAACAGTTGAACTCGTGCATCTGTCGCAATTTGTCATTAATTTTGAACAAAGAGTAGTGCAAGTATTATTGCTGTC
>CALUZA010000048.1 GCA_944325185.1 Candidatus Gastranaerophilales bacterium
GTCAAGGTTTACATCGCACACAAGATGAAATTGCAACCGGGTGACAAAATGGCCGGCTAAAATCAATCATTCTACCAAGTTCAAAGATTTCAAAAGTACGGACTTTTTTAATAAATTTATTGATTATAAGTTCTAACTTTGTAACTTCTGCACCACCATTTAAAAAGACTTCTTTAAAAGAAGTCTTTTTTATTGTTCATTTAGACCAAGTCTCAGTTGACTTTTCTAAATTCTACGTCACAAAAGTGGCTTGAATTTTACGAAAATCCCTACACACTTCATTTGTATGGCTCATTCTTTGTTTGCAGATGAAGCAATCAAGCTTTTATTTTTAAAAGACTTCTTCGGAAATCTCTTTGTTAACCGTTGAAACTACGTGTTTTCTCATTTACTTCAAAAACAAGGTTAGCTATTTGATTTTTATGTATTCTGTACAATGTGTTTACACTTGGAAGAGATTTTACTTTTAATTGTGTGTTTTGCCTGTTTTTCTGTTGGGCAAGTTATGCTATATTTTAAGTCTTAAAAAGTTTTACATTAAATTGTTTGTTTGGTTCAAAAAAATGTACAAATTAAAGTGCTAATGTGAAGTTTAAATTAAGCTTTCATTTAACGTTTATTTATCTATAATTTTAATTGCAAAATGTTTAAAATATTTGTGTTGCATTAATTTGTTTTTATCAAGACGTTTGTAGACATAGTCTAAATAACAAATTTAAAATAATTAAGTTTAATTTTGTATTTTTATATGGTTTGTGCGTTGTATTCTTTAATTATTTTAGTTCTATGTTCGCTTGTCATAAACTTTTGTTTATTTAAAATGAATAAAAATAGTAATTTTAAAACTTTTATTGCTTGGCTCGTTAGTTTTACATTTGAAACCTGGTCATCTTCTCTCCATATTATCGGAAAAAATTTTACTTTATGTTTAAGGTAGGATGAACCCATTATCATACAATAATTAAACATTAAATTGTCAATGAATTTAAAATAAAATTTATTTTTTAGTATATCGACTTTGTACATATTTAGTCCTGAACCTAGATCGTAAATGTTAAGACCTGTGCCGATTGTAAATAGAAAATTATAAACATAATTTCCTATTGTTCTGAATTTTGAATATCCTTGTAATTTGGAGCCCTTCATAAATCTGGCACCCAAAAAGCAGTCGTATTCCTCATATTCTTTTGATTCTAAGTAAGGTGTTAAATTAGAAATATCTCCTTGGTCATCTCCATGCAAAACTATCAAATAATCAAAATTGTTGTTAATTGCATAATCAAAAGCAACTTTATGAGAGCCTTCTAAACCATAATTTTCATTATTTTTAAGTATTTTAAGGGTAAGTTCGGGATGTTTTTTGATATATTCAACTACAACTTGTTCTCCATTGTCTGTGCTTCTGTTATCAACAACTATTATTTCAGAAAAATATTTTTTATTGCTGTTGTTTATTTGTCCCAAAACCCTTGTTATTTGTTTTTCGCAATTATACATGGGTATAAAAAGTAAAATTTTATTGTTCATTTATTTTACCTCTCTTAATTTTAAAAATTCAACGTTTTTGATATTTGGAATGTTTATTTCTTGTTTGTTTTGTATTAATTTTATGTTGATAACTGAATGTTTATCTAATAGCCAGCGATTTCCTGCTCCTAAAGGAATTAATAGTTTACCTTTTCCCATGTCGGCAAACATGAAGTGTTCTTGCAGGTCATCATCCAGCCATTCAAATTTTACTTGTATATCATGATTGTAATTTTTTTTCATGAAATATTTAGCTACTTTATGGTTTTTATCTATATTGTGAATGCCGAATTTATCGTATAAAGCGTATTTTATTGGATAGTGTAGGTTGTCAAATTCTATAAAAATAAAATCAAGATTATCGCCATATATTTTATCATTAAATTCTATTTGATATTTTTTTTGTGTTTTTGTATTGATTGTTTTTGGTTGTAGCTTGGTGAAAATCGGATACAATGTTTTTATAGACAAACCTAAAGAGCTTGGGCTTTTTCCTAAATTAAAACCGTCGTATGAGATATTTGTATATTTGTTGTTTGCAATGAATTGTTTATTAGGAACAAAAGTTCTACTTTCAAAATCCCAGCCGTATTTTTTAGAGGTAATTAAGTAATGATATAAATAGTAATTGTAGAATGGGTCAATATTTTGTCCTATGTTTACATTGTTTTCGTTAAGAAGTTTTATTGTTTCTTCAGCTGCAGAGAATCCTTTGACTGTGTAACCTTCTACAACAGAAATGGCATGTAAATCATGTATATAAGAAATTCCAAACACTCCATGTGCAAATGTATTTTTGTAATTTTTGTTAATATTAAAAGATTTTATATAATCGTAGGTATTTTTTTCTATCCAACCTGTCCCGATTTTATATGCATTGTTGTTGATATATAAATAATTGTCAGGTACAGAATAAAATGGTTCAAATTTGAGTTTATTATTGCCGAATCCCCAAAAACCTGAAAGAGCCAATGTAAAAGCCGAGAATCCTATTATATAATATTTTTGGGTCTCTGTATTTAAATATTTGAATGCAAACAGAATAAGTACAACAATGCAAGCGATGAATACAGCAGCACCTCTTGCATATATTTCCTTGAAATCTAATCTTACCATTGTATATGTATAGGAAATTAGTGGAAATATTACCAAACATAGACTCATGCAAAAATTTTTAAAATTATTAAAATTTGTTTTTTCGTTATGGTCAGAGTGCAAGATTTTTAATGCAAGTGCAAAAGCGACCCATATAAAGAGTGCGGGGATAATGAAAGTAGATACATAGACAAATACTAATTTAAATAAATTATCATCGGACAAATATGGCATTAGGGTATCTCCAAAGATTTGCCCAAATCTGGAAATTCCATCAGCCAGTATTGTTTGTGCCCCCATTGCTTTTGTATGTTTATAAGTTCCTATTAACAGCGGAGCCGAGCAAACAACTGGAAGAAAACACAATATCCATCCTAACCAAAAACCAATACTTTTAATGTCTTTTTTTATATTATTTGACTTGAAATAGCTATATATTTGACAAATGGCTAATGGTATAAAGCCGATACAGACGGCTGCGCCATAAACAGGATAATAAAGCCCATGAAACAAGCTGGTTAAAATCCATATTTTTAGCCATAAGTTTGGTTTTTCCGTTATTTTAGGTATAGTTAAGAGCAAAATAATGGGTAAAATAAAGATGACTCTATCGTAATGAATTATCGTAAAAGCAATAGAAATTAACAATATTGTAATTTTATTGGTATGTGCTTTTAGTAGAAAGACAATAGAAATGGCAATCATTAAATATAAAATATTATCTGTAGCAAATGTTTGAGAAATAAGTCCATTTCCGAAAAATTGAAATATTGCGCCGTGAAATACTGAATACATACCGCTTACGGGTATATATTCTTTGAACGGAATTTGTCCCATTTGAAAAATTTGATGAAAGCCTATAATGTTTTCAAATGAATGATGTATATCATTTGATACTAATGCGCCTACATTTTTATATAAATTAAATCCAATAATCGAAATACAGGTACCAAGTGATATTATTTTATTTAGAGGTTGTTCTTTGTCCCAATATTTTTTGATTAAAAAAATTGCTTCCAAAAGACAACAAATGATAATTAACCAAATGAATAATTGTATAGGTTTTGGCGTGTTAATAATTGTGATTTGATTTAAGTGGGAGTATTTATTTTGTAAATAAAGCAGGAGTAGATTCGGTATTATTAATTGTTCAATAAGTATTATTTTGTTAAAAATAGAATGTTGGTTGGTTAGAACAAATAGGCTAAATGAAACAATGAGTGATATTAAGCTAATAGCAAAATATCCTAAGTGTACCTCAATGCCAACAAATGCAAGTAGTCTATATATTGCGTATATTGCATATGTATTAGTAAAGAAAAGCACTATGCCAGATAGCATATTATTTTTATCTTTTATGTACAAGAAAATAACATATAGTAGTAGTGCATAAAATATATAATTTTTGTAGTCAAAAACAATTAGTGTTTGAAATAGTGAAATTAGGCAAACAGTTGATAAAATAAAACTTGGTAAATGTTTATTTTTTGTTTTTTGTGTTGATTCTTTTGTCTTGTTTTGTTTTGTAAAAAAGTAGTGTAATCCGCATAAACCTATACCCATGAATGATAAAAAATAAATTAAAAACATTTCAGCAGATTTGTTCGATGATACCATAGAGCTCCATTCTATGATAATATCGTTGTATGTTTGGTCGGTATTGCCAGTGAATATCATATAAGGAACTATAAATAAAATACTAAGTATTGTTAATATTAAAATAAAGTAAAATGAATCATTTTCTTTTAATTTGGTTAAGAATTTTGTATATAAGTTGTTCTGCAAAATTATAACTCCCCGTTGTAAATTATTGATAAATAAGTTGATAATAATGGATTATACTATAAATATAATTTTTATATTATATATAAAATCATGGTGTTTTTACTAGAAACTGTTAACAGCTGTTTTGAAATTTTACAATTAAAAAGAGGCTACTAAAGCCTCTTTTTAATTGTAAATATATTGTTTAATATTTATTACTTTAATTTACTATAATCCGTATCACTAACGGCTTCAAGCCATTCGTTTGACGTTTCTTCGCCTTCAACTTCAATTGCCAAATGTGAAAACCAAGAATCGGGAGCTGCTCCGTGCCAATGTTTTACATTTGCGGGAATATTAATTATCGTTCCTTCAGTTATTTCAACAGGCTCCTTGCCCCATTCTTGATAATAACCTCTTCCGCCTACTCCTATTAGCATTTGTCCGCCACCTGATTTTGCTTTGTGAATGTGCCAGTTATTTCTGCATTTTGGTTCAAAAGTAACATTATAAATTTTTACTTGCTCAGTTGAAATTGGAGCTAAATAGCTTTGACCTATAAAATATTTTGCATACGCAGTATTTGGTTCTCCAATAGGGAACATTATTGTTTTTGCATAATTTTTTTTATCATTTTGTTTATTTTCTTTATCTTTCCAAATATTTTTTGCCAAATTAAAAGCTGCCCAAGCTTTTGGCCAACCGGAGTAAAATGCATTATGTGTAATAATAGCTGCAATTTCTTCTTTTGATACTCCGTTATTTTTAGCATTTTGCAGATGATAGGTTAAAGAATTGTCAACAATTCCCATTGATATTAAAGATACAACGGTAATTATACTTCTTGTTTTTAAATCAATATCTTGATTGTTCCAATTTTCACCAAATAAAATATCGTCATTATAATGTGCAAATTCGGGCGCAAAAGATGAAAGCTGGTCTTTGCCTGCTGTTTGCGTAATTTTCTGCATATTTACTCCTTTATTTGTCTTTTTTTTGTAATTAAAATCAATTGCAAATACTGTATTGAAAATAAAATTAAATAATATTGAGATTATAAGTATTGTTAATATTTTTTTCATTTTAACCTACTTTAAATTTTCCTTATAGAATTGATTAATTTCTCCAAAAGGAATTTTGTTTGCATTGTCATATAAATCGACATGATTTGCGTCGTCTATAATTAATAATTTTTTATTTGTTCCTTTTAATTTTTTAAAGGCATCTTCTGAAAAATATCTGCTGTGCGCATTTTTACCATGTATCATCAAAACAGGAGTGTTGATTTCATTTGCAAAGGCAAGTATCGGCTGATTGATAAGCGATAATGAGGAAGTCAAATTCCAGTTGCCGTTTGAATTAATTGAACGAGGATGAAATCCCCTTTTAGTTTTATAGTAGTTCCAATAATCAATTACAAATTGAGGTTCGGTGCCATTTAATTTATTCGGCAACCCGCTTGCTTTTGCGTATTTATTTTCTTTAAAGTCTATTGTTCTTTGATTATTTAGGTTTTCTTTTAATTTGTATCTGGTTTTTTCATCCATAATGTCGTTGTATCCATATGCTGAAACTCTTGTCATATCGTACATAGTAGATGTTACGGTTGCTTTTATTCTTGTGTCTATTGCTGCAGCGTTTAGTGCGAAACCGCCAAAGCCACAAATACCTAAAATACCGATTTTATTGGGGTCAACATTTTTTTGGTTACTTAAAAAATCAACAGCAGCAGAAAAATCTTCGGTATTTATGTCAGGACTTGCTATATTTCTTGGTTCTCCCGAGCTTTCTCCTGTGTAACTCGGATCAAAAGCTAAAGTAATAAAACCAAATTCCGCCAAAGTTTGAGCATAAAAACCTGAGGCTTGTTCTTTTACAGCGCCAAACGGACCTGAAATAGCTATCGCAGGGAGTTTTTTGTTAGTGTCTATATTTTTAGGAATATACAAATCTCCTGCTAAAGTAATTCCAAATCTATTATTAAATTTAACTTTTTGTACTACAACTTCATTTGATTTTTCATAAATTTTATCCCATTTTTTTGTAATTTTTGCTTCAGACATGTTATTAACTCCTATTAAAAAAAATCCAAGAAAAAGTAATATAAATATTTTGTTAAACATTTTATTCTCCTAATAGATATTTTTTAAAATATGAAACCAATTTTTCTACTGCTTGATTTACAAATTCTGGCTTATCGTATAAATCAACATGGCTGGCGCCATTAATTGTAAAAATTTCTTTTGGTTCAAGCGCTTTATTATAGCAATCTTGACTATAATATAAAGTGTCTGCCCTAGAACCTACAATTAACAATATCGGTCTGGGAGATACGGTATCTATATGGCTAAAAGCATCCCAAGCAGCTAATTTATCATTACTGGATACAAGATATCTATTTACGGTTGTAGGATAAAAACATCGCTCTGTTCTATAATATTCGCTTGCTTCTTTTGCTATAACCGAAGGAGCATTTTTAATTTCTTCTTCGGTTTCAGGGACATATTTCCAATATTCTGCTTTTTCACCTTTTGCTTCCAAGGTGCGAGCTTTTGCAACTTCTTTTAAAAGATTTTCTAAGAAATTATCTTCATTTACCCCAGGGAAACCGTTTTTTGCACTATCTCCAACATCCCATGTGCTAATGCCTGCTGCAGCTTTAATTCTAATTTCGGTTTGAATAGCATTCATTGTATAGCCACCACCAGCACAAATTCCCATTGCGCCTATTTTTTCGTTATCTACAAAGTCTAATGTTGTTAGATAATCAACCGCACATCTTATATCTTCCACTCGAGATGTTGGATCTTCAAGATATCTTGGAATTCCATCGCTTTCTCCTTGGTGACTTGCATCAAAGGCTAATGCAATAAAACCGTTTTGAGCCAAGTTCCATGCGTATAGAGAAGAACATTGTTCTTTTACGCCTCCGCCGGGATGAGTAACGACAATAGCGGGGTATTTTTTGTTTTCATTAAAATTTATCGGTAAAAACAAAAGTCCTGCAATATTTAAATCATATTTTTTAAATTTGATTTTTTTACCTTCTTTATAATGTGTTTCGTATAACATAAATATCCTTTATTATATATTTTTGCCCATTTTATAAGCTTCAGTTAATGCTTTGTTTCCTTCAATTGCGCCGATTGAATCAACTCCTAACCCCCTCACAACGCCTTTTAATTTAACTCCATTGTGGCAGTCAATCCAGCCTTGAGTTCCTGCTATTGTACCATCAATTGCATTGGGGTTATTTTCTGCTGCACAAGCTAAAAGATAAATCTCTTTAAATTTATTATTTGAAACATATAAAGGATTAGAACGGTCAATCATTGTTTTCATTTGTCCTGACATGTTGTAATAATAGACAGGCGTTGCCCATACAATTACATCAGCGTTTTTCATTTTTTCCGTGATTTCATTTGCATCGTCATCAATAATGCATTTTTTTGTTTTCATACACGAAAAGCATCCTCTGCAAAAATTAATTTTTTTATCATCTAAAAATATAATTTCTGCTTCATTACCGCCCTCAATTACGCCTTTTTGAAATTCTTTAGCTAATCTGTTAGAATTTCCGTTTCTTCTAGGGCTTGTGCCGATAATTAAAACTTTTTTGGACATATTTTTCTCCCTTAACAATCTGCCGAATTGATATACTTTATAATTTTTGCCGGATTTCCGGCAACAATTGCGTTTTTAGGTACTTCTTTTGTTACAACTGAACCTGCGGCAATTATTGCTCCTTCGTTTATAATAATTCCCGGAAGTATTGTTGAATTTGAACCTATCCAAACATTTGACTTTATTATAACTTTTTTGGAAAACATCGATGCTCTTTTGTCTGGATTAAAATCATGATTTAAAGTAGCAATCACCACATTATGCCCGATTAAAACATTGTCGCCAATTTCAATTCCGCCTTGATCTTGAAAATTGCAACAAGCGTTAATAAAAACATTTTTGCCAATTGTAATATTAATTCCACAATCGGCATAAAATGGTGGAAACATCATAAAACTTTTATCTATGGGTTTATCTATTAGCTTTGAGAATATTTTTCTGATTTTTTCCTGTTTATGGTATTTGCAATTTAGTTTCGCAGTAATTTTTCTTGCTCTTTCGCTTAATTCAAAAAATTTCTTGTGTACATCGCTATTTGTTTCGACATAGGTATTATTTTCCATGTATTTTATAAAATCTTCATTTTTCATAATAACAACATCCCAAAAATATATCTTTATTATTTACCCTTTTTTTAAAAATAGCAAATACCTATAATAAATATTCTGCAATGCTTGACAAGCATTGCAAGATAAAATAATATTTTAATATGGAACTTAGGGTACTAAAATATTTCTTAACTGTTGCAGAAACAGGCAATATAACAAAAGCGGCTAATTCAATGCATTTAACTCAGCCAACTTTATCAAGGCAGCTTCAAAATTTAGAAAAAGAACTTGGTCAAAAGTTATTAATAAGAAGCAATCATAGCGTATCTTTAACACCGGAAGGAATTATTTTAAAGAAAAGAGCAGAAGAAATAATTGCGCTGGCAGAAAAAACCGAAAATGAATTTATGGCTATCAAAGAACAAATTTCAGGCGATATTTTTATTGGTGCAGGTGAAACTAAATCAATAAAATTAATTGCAGATATTATGGCTATACTTAAAAAAGAATATCCTAAAATAAAATTTCATATTGTTTCCGGTGATAGTGAAGATTTATCGGAAAAGTTGGATAAAGGTTTGTTGGATTTTTGTATCTTTATTGAGCCTTTCAATGTAAATGAAGAAACAAAAAAATACAGTTATATTAATCTTAAAGAAAAAGATATCTGGGGAATATTGTTGAGAAATGACGATCCTTTGGCAAAGAAAAAAAATATAAAAATAGATGATATAGTTGATTTGCCTCTTTTGATTTCAAGGCAAGCTATTAAAAAAACTTTTGAAAATAATCCGATTTTAAAATGGTTTGGTAAAGATTTTGAAAAATTAAATATAGCAGGCACTTATAATTTGATATATAATGCCGCAATAATGACAGAAAACAAAATAGGATATACTTTGGGTTTAGATAGATTAATAAAAAACACAATAGATAGTCCATTGTGTTTTAGACCACTAAATCCTAAATTGGAAGTGGAAATAAATATAGCTTGGAAAAAGAATCAGGTATTTTCAAAACCTGCAAAGCTTTTTCTTGAAGAATTATACAAAAAATTTAAAAAATAATTTTTATTTTATTTGTTTTAAAACAAAATCAATATCCTTGTCGCCTCTTCCTGAAAGGTTTACAAGTATTTTTTTATTTTGATTTTCTTTTGCGTATTTTATAGCGTAAGCTACTGCATGGGAACTTTCAAGCGCAGGGATTATTCCTTCTGTTTTTGACAGTTCAAAAAATGCATCAAGTGCTTCTTTATCATTAACTGTTACATATTTTGCACGTCCTAGTTGATTAAGATAACAATGTTTCGGACCAACTCCAGGGTAATCTAGTCCGCTTGCAATTGAGTATGCATTAGCTATATTTCCATTGTCATCTTGTAATAATTTGCATTTAAATCCATGGATAATGCCATCTTTGCCATAAGTAATACTTGCTGCGTTTTCGCCTATTTTTTCGCCTTTGCCCAATGGTTCAACGCCATACAACTTAACATTTTCATCACCCAAAAAACCGTTAAAAATTCCGATTGAATTTGAGCCTCCTCCAACGCAAGCCATTACGCAATCAGGTAGGGTATTTGTTAAATTTAAAAATTGTTCTCGAGCTTCTCTTCCTATTATTGATTGAAAATGTTCAACAATCATGGGAAAAGGATGCGGACCGACAACTGAGCCAATTGCGTAAATTGCAGTTTTATATTCTTTTAAATATGCGCTAAAAGCTTCGTCAACTGCCTCTTTTAAGGTGCGCTTTCCGCTTTTTACGGTTATAACATTTGCTCCTAAAATTTTCATTTTATCAACATTAGGCTTTTCTTTTTGGATATCAATTTCGCCCATATAAATATCACATGATAGCCCCATTAAAGCTGCAGCTGTTGCAGTTGCAACACCATGTTGACCGGCGCCCGTTTCTGCTATTATTTTCTTTTTGCCAAGTTTTTTTGCAAGAAGTGCTTCGCCCAAAGAATGATTGATTTTATGTGCTCCTGTGTGGTTTAAATCTTCTCTTTTAAGAAAAATCTCTGTTCCATATTTTTTGGATAAATTTTTTGCAAAGTAAACAGGGCTCGGACGGCCAACGTAGTTTTTTAATAAATAGTTAAGTTCATCGTTAAAATCTTTATCATCTTTTATTTTTAAAAATTCTTCCGCAATATTTTGAAATTCTTTTTTTAAATTTTCATCTAAAAATTGCCCGCCGTAATTTCCAAAAAAACCTTCTTTGTCAGGTAAAATATTTAATTTTAAATTAGTGTTCATTTTTAATTTCCTTTATCAATTTTAATGTAATCGCATTTGAATTTTTTAAAATTTTCGCTCCTCTTGTAACTTTACACAAGCCTACATTGAGTTTATTTGCAATTTCTCTTTGTGTAAAATTTTCTCCAAGCATTTTCAAAATACGCCATCGTTTTGATAAGTCGGAAATTTCGCTTTCTGTTAAAATTTCATGCAAAAAAACAAGGATGTCTTTTTCGGACATCTTACTTAAAATATTTGCCAGTTCTTTAATGTCGGTCATTTTATATATCCTTGTTCTTATTAATAGAAACATTATATATAAATGTTTTGTTCTTGTCAATAGAAACAAGGATAATTTGCATAGTTATTTTAAATAAAAATATTATTGGTATGTTTTTACTTGTTTTTAATTACTTTTCCAAGTTTTACCGCTAGTTTAAAGCCTCCGCCTATAATTGGAGCTAATATTAATCCGCCTAAAAGCCCGTTTTGAGCTGATTTTAGAATATTATGAGAATCTTGACCTTCAAGAGCGCCTCTTGTTGCATTATCTGCAGCTCCGCTTAAAGCGCTGCCTGCTAACATTCCTGCGCCAACCGCCAAAGCTTTTTTTGCTGAATTTTTTCCAATAATTTCAACATTTTGATTCATTAGCATTGTTTTGAATATTGATTTAGTGCTATTTTTTGCAACATCTTTTGATATTTCCAGTCCCAATTTTGAAGCTGCTACCTTTTCAAGGGTAGAGCCAAGTCCATTTGCAATAGGCGCTAATAGACCGTTAACACCGCCTGTTAATATATCATATTGCATATTTCTGTTATTGTATTCTCTGTTGTTTGTTTTTGCACTAAATAATTTGCTGCCGACTTTAGTTGCAGCACCTGTGCTAAAAGATAAAAGCATTGCTACAGGCAAACTAAAACTGCTGGCTGCAAGAGAAAATATTCCAACTGAAGCAATTCCTGATATTATATTAGCCATAATATCTACTGAAATATTTTGTCCTTCGTGATATTTGTCAAGAATTTCAAGTACTTTTTCCTTTGCTATTTTACCTTCAGAATATTCTTTTATGGATTGTTCAACAAACTTAGATCCGGTTTTAAGATGAAACAGGTTTTTGATTGTATCCCAAAATTTTCCTGTTAGACCTTGCTGTTTTTTAATTTTTTCAAAATTTTGTTTTATAATTTCAAGTTCATTTGTTTTAGTGTTTGTTATTTTGATTTCATCTTTGGCACTTGTATTTGAAAAATAGCCCTGCTTTTGAAGTTTTTCTTTTAGCAGAGGTGTGAGTGTTTGATTATTCAAATTTATATTTTTTATTTGTATCATTTTTAGTGCCGACATTAGGTTTATATTTTTTTAAAAACAGCTCATTGTTAAAAATTGCTATTTATATGGTTTAGATATTAATATGTGGTAATATTTTATTGGGAATAGAGCTGTTAAAATAATTTATAGCCTGATTTTTAGTTCTTATCTTAAATTAATAAAATTAATGGCCTCTATGAATTATAATTTTGCATTTTTTTATCTTTATCTTTGGATTTTGGTTGTATTACGGGTGCTTTGCTTTGTCTGAACTTTTGTTGTATGCACTCTAGTAGCGTATTGCACCCAAGTTTGTTTTATTTCTGAAATTTGATAAATATTGTTTTTATCTTGAGCAAGATGTTTTGTCGAATCGGGCGTTATTTGGACACCATTTAAAGGTTCATTTTTTCTGTGTTTGAAATATCGGAAGTACCTGTAGAATAGGCATTGTTGGCAAGAAAAATCGGTTTATTGTTATAATTAAATTTTTGAATATTTTGTATTTTCATGTACTAATCCTTTTTCATAGTATTATAGATTGCCATTTGTTAATTGTAAAAATTATAGTTTGGTTATTTCATAATTTTTAAAGATAAATTTATGGAGAAAGAATATTGTGGGGTTTTGTATTGTTGAAACGAAATTGCGTTGAATCGCACTTTCGACGAGAGGGCAAAAGCACCCCTAAAACAAATGAGCTTAGTGAGACTTCACTTAGCGAATGCAGTTTTAGGCATAAGTGTGTGAAGTACGCAGGCAGGAGCGTTGAGCTCGTGCCAAGTACAAAACCGTACTTTGGCGACGTAGAAATTTGTGCAAAGCGCAAATTTTACAGGAGCAAAAGCACCCCTAAAACAAATGAGCTTAGTGAGACTTCACTTAGCGAATGCAGTTTTAGGCATAAGTGTGTGAAGTACGCAGGCAGGAGCGTT
>CALUZA010000049.1 GCA_944325185.1 Candidatus Gastranaerophilales bacterium
TAAATTGTTGGGCAGGTTCTTGGTCTGATGCTAATGCAAGTACATGTTATGCGTGTTCTGCAGGTTGGGCATGTAACGGTGCAGGCACTGCAACAAAATGTTCAGCAGGATACTATGCTCCAGCAGGGTCATCTGGATGTTCTGCTTGTTGGGCAGGTTCCTGGTCTAATGCGGGAGCAAGTACATGTTATACATGTCCAGCCGGTTATGCTTGTAACGGTGCAGGTACATCTACAAAATGTTCAGCAGGATACTATGCTCCAGCAGGTTCATCAGGATGTTCTGCTTGTTGGGCAGGAACTTACAGCGGAGCAGGGGCTTCAGGATGTACAAATTGTTGGGCAGGAAGTTATAGTAATACTGCCGCAGCTACAACGTGTGCAGGCTGTTGGGCAGGAACTTATAGCGGAGCAGGTGCCACAACTTGTACTGCTTGTTCATCTACTTGGGCAAATTGTACAGCATGTAATGCAAGTGGTTGCACAGCATGTACAAGCGGGTATAAGGTTCAAAACGGTAGCTGTGTTATAAATAAATGTAGTGTTGGCTGGTATGTTTCATCTTCAGGTTGTAAACAATGTCTTGCAGGAAATTATTGTCCGGATGGAGTTAACAGTTATTTTTGCACAGGTGATTCATATTCAAAAAATCCAGGTTCTAGTTCTTGCACAACAGTAAGCAAAAATTGTTGGCAATATAGTTGTTCAGGCAGAAAATGTTATTGTTGTGTTGATTGTGCAAGCGGTGCAACTTCCGATCATGGAAACACTGGAACATGGTGTTGTGAAACATATAGAATGTAAAATTAAATTTTCATATTATTTTTGTGTTTTGACGGGGGTATTTTACCCCCCTTTTCTTTAAATCATACATATAAATCTTTTAAATATATTTTTATTTTTTATATTATTTTTAGTGTTTCTGGAATTAAAAAACTTTTTAATAAATATTATACAAGCATTTTTAGATTTGATATACAACCAAAAGTGCTTAGTTTGTTCTTGTGCAAAAACTGATGAATTATTGTGTAAAAGTTGTGCAAAAGATATACAATACTTATCAAGTTTTGCACATAGAATTTTTTATAATGTGCCGATTTATTCCGCAACTTTATATCAAGGGAGTGTTAAAAAATTAATTCATAAATTAAAATTCAACCATAGAAAAAAAGCCTCAATCCCTTTAGCAGAAATACTTTTCAAATATTTTAAAAATATAAAAGAAAAAAATGATTATATAATAGTTTTTCCTCCGAGTTATTTCTTAAAGTCAGCTCAAAGAGGCTATAACCATATGTTTTTAATTATAAAAGAATTTTCAAAACTTACAAAAATATCGATAAATAAAAATTTAATTAAAAAAATAAAATACACAAAACCTCAATATAAAGCTAAAAATAGACATAATAATATAAAAGGAAGTTTTAAAATAAATGAAAAAGAATTAAAAAATATAAAAAATAAAACAATTCTTATAATAGATGATATAACTACATCAGGAGCTACATTAGAAGAAATTATTAAATGTTTAAAAGAAAAAAATATAAATAATATTATCTGTTTAACTATTTCAAAAACATAGTTTTTTTATTGTGGATAAATTGTGTATAAACATGAATATTTTTGCACAAGATAAAAAGCAATAATAACAATACTTTAAAGACTTTTTACACAAATATTTTGTCTTTATTATAATGATTAATTTTATATATAAATATATTTATTTATATAATATAAAGATTTTAAAAAGCTTTTAGATTGTAAGTTGATTTTTTTGTACTATAATTTTAACAGGTACAAATAGGAGACCAGTTAAGTGGAAATAACTTTAAATCGAGAAGATTTTTCAAATGCAATAAAGATTGTTGAAAAAATTACTTCACAAAAAGCAATGCAACCAATTTTATCTAATATTTTAATTGAAACTGTTTCATCAGACAGAGTAAAATTTTGTGCGACAGATTTAAATCTTGCAATAAATTTTAAAACATCTGCACAAGTTATTTCCGAAGGTTCTATTACATTAAGTGCAAAGAAATTATCAGAACTTGTTTCAAGATTGTCATCAACAGAAATTAGCCTTGCAACAGTTGAAGACAGTGATAATGTTAAAATAAAAAGCGGAAAAACAGAATTTGTATTAATTGGGTTACCTTCAATTGAATTTCCTAAGGTTTTAGAAAATGTTAATGAAGAAGAATTTAAAACCGTTGTTTTGAATAAAAATGAATTTTCAAAAGCAATTAAACAAGTTATTTTTGCTGTTTCTCAACAAGAAACACAAGGTGTTTTAACAGGTGTTTGTTTCAATATAGAAAATAATATTCTTGAATTAGCTACAACTGACGGTAATCGTTTAACAAGAGTACAAAAAGAAATTGTAGGTAATGTTGAAGAATTGATTAATTTTATAGTTCCTGCAAAAACTTTACAAGAAGTACAAAGAATATCATCTCTTGTTGACGATGAAAATATAACTTTAAAAATTCAAAAAAATAAAATTTTATTCGAATTTGAAAATTTAGCTTTTCAATCAAGATTAATTGAAGGTTCTTATCCTAAATATCAACAGTTGATTCCAACAAACAATGATAAGAAAATTTCCATAGACAGATGTGAATTAATAAATTCTATTGAAAGAGTATCTGTTATGGTTAACGATAGAACTAATGTTGTAAGATTTAATTTTAAACAATCTCAACTAGAAATTATGGCAGACACTCCTGAAGCAGGACGTTCAAAAGATTATATAGACATAGAATATGATTTTGACGAAATTTTAACTGCTTTTAATTATAAGTATGTACTCGACGGTTTAAAAAATATGGAATCTAAAAAAGTTGAAATTGAAATTTCAGATACTTTAGCTGCTGCAATTTTTAAACCACAAGATGAAAAGGATAATTATATTTGTTTAATTATGCCTGTTAAAGTTCAATAGGAAAGTTATGAAAGTAAGCGTAAAAACCCCAGCAACAATAGCAAATATAGGACCAGGATTTGATTCCTTCGGTTTAGCGTTGCCTTTATATAATATTGTTTCGGTTGAAGAAACAGTTTTGCCCGGAACAGGAATAGAGATAAATATTATTAATGAAAAAAATAATGAAAATGATTTAATTGATATTCCGACAGATAAAAACAATATTGTGTATAAAGCAATTGAACTTTTGTATAATTTTATCGGGCAAAATCCTAATGAATTAAAAATTACAATTAAAACCCAAATTCCGATATCAAGAGGATTGGGTTCTTCCGCTTCTGTTATTGTCGGAGGTTTAATTGCTGCAAATGAATTATTGGGTCGTCCTGCAGATGAAAAAGTTTTATTGTCTATAGCTACAGAAATTGAAGGACATCCTGATAATATTACACCTGCGTTTGTAGGTGGAATGACAATGGCATCTTGGGAAGAAGACGGTTCTGTTATATATAGAAAACTTCCTTGGAATGATGAATGGAAATTGATGGTATGTATTCCTGATTACGAATTAAATACCGAGATTTCTCGTTCTGTTTTACCTAAGGAAATTCCTTTAGTTGATGCTGTATATAACTTAAAAAGAAGTGCAATGTTTGTTGAAGCACTATATACAAAAGATGAAGAACTTTTGAAGATGTCTTTAAAAGACAAAATACATCAACCATACAGGCAAAAACTTGTCCCTGGTATGAGTGAAATTATGGATAACTTAAAACACACAAATGGTGTTATAGGAACAGTACTTTGCGGAGCAGGTCCGTCGGTTTTAATCATCTATAATGGTATAGGTGTAAGTGAAATTAAAGAAATAGTCTCAAACAGCTGGAATTATTTTAATGTAAAAACTAATTTTCTTAATTTACCGATAGAAAAAGAGGGTGCGGTTAAGATTTTATAAGGTTAAATAAAATGTTGCATTCTCAGTTTAAATTTGATTGTATCGTTGTTGGCGCAGGGCATGCAGGGATTGAAGCTTCAATTAGCGCTGCTCGCTTAGGATTAAAAACACTATTAACAACTTTAAATATTGAAAATATAGGTTTAATGCCATGTAATCCTGCAATTGGCGGACCTGCAAAATCTAATTTAGTTAGAGAAATTGATGCATTGGGTGGAGTTATGGCGGAACTTGCAGATTTAACCTATATGCAATTAAAAACCTTAAATTCTTCTAAAGGTCCTGCTGTTAGAGCTTTAAGGGCGCAATCCGATAAAAAAGAATATAAAACAGCCGCAAGAAAATATATTGAAAATGAAGAAAATATAACTTTAAAACAAATCCAAATTACAGGATTATTATCTAAAGATAATATTATTCAAGGTGTTGTTGATGAACTTGGAATTGAATATTATGCGCCTGTTGTAATTTTAACTACAGGAACCAGTTTAGAAGGTAGAATATATATAGGTTTAAAATCTTTTGAAGCAGGAAGATTAGGCGAAAGAAGTGCTTTTGGATTATCAGAATCTTTAAGAAAATTAGGTTTTAAAACAAGAAAATTAAAAACAGGCACTCCTGCAAGGGTTGATGGTAGAACCATAGATTATTCAAAACTTGAATTGCATCCGGGTGATGAAATTATAGATGGAATGCCCAGATTTTTTAGTTTTAAACCGAATAGACCTATAAGAAGACAATATCCTTGTTATTTAACAAAAACAAATTCAAAAACTCACGAGATAATAAAAGCAAACTTGTGTAATTCTCCTTTATATAGAGGCTTAATAAAAGGTGTAGGACCAAGATATTGCCCGAGTATTGAAGATAAGGTTGTAAGATTTAGTCATAACCCATCTCATCATATTTTTATAGAGCCGGAAGGAAAAGATACTTACGAAGTTTATATACAAGGTTTTTCAACCAGTTTACCTATTGAAGCACAATTTGATATGATACATTCGCTTCCAGGGCTTGAAAATGCTTCAATTATAAAACCTGCTTATGCTGTTGAATATGATAGTGTCTGTGCGCTTGAATTGGATTATGGTTTAATGACTAAGAAAATAAAAGGTTTATTTTTAGCCGGTCAAATAAATGGTACATCAGGATATGAAGAAGCTGCTGCCCAAGGGCTTGTTGCAGGAATTAATGCTTTTAATTATCTTCAAAATAAAGAATATATTAATTTAGTTCGTTCAAATTCTTATATAGGTACATTGATTGACGATTTAATTACAAAAGATATTGATGAACCATATCGTATGTTAACTTCAAGAAGTGAATACAGGCTTATATTAAGACAGGATAATGCTGATTTAAGGCTTTCCGAGATGGGTTACGAAATAGGACTTGTAAAAGCTTGTGATATAGAAAGAAAACGCTTCAAAGAAAAAGAAATTGAAAAACAAATTGAAAAATTAAAAGATTTTAAAGTAAAAGCAAATGAAAAAAATAAAGAAATTTTATCTAAATATAATGAAAATTTAGAATTAGGTTTGAGTGGTTTAAATCTTTTAAAAAGACCAAATGTCGATTATAAGATTTTAAAAGAATTAGGTTTTAGATCAAATATTCAAACAGATGATAAATATTTAATAAGAGATATTGAAGAGCAAACTGAAATTTTAATAAAATATGAGGGTTATATTAAAAGACAGAGTGTTGAAATAGGAAATCATAAAAAAACAGAAGATATTAAGATACCTGAAGATATAGACTATAATTCAATTAAGCAAATTTCAACAGAGTCAAGAGAAAAATTAATTAAAATTAAGCCAAAAACAATAGGACAGGCTTTAAGAATAGGCGGCGTTAAACCGGCTGATATTTCTGTTTTAATGGTTTTAATTGAACAACATAGAGTTGTTAAATTAAGTTCTTAGTTTTTTATTTAAGTTTAGAATATATCAGTAATTATTGTTGAATAATAAATATAATTAAAATAACTTTATTATATTTTTATTAAAAATATAATATTTACTATAAATAAAAATATAATAGTTACAATTCCTATTGTTATAAAAAAAATTATTATTTCGGTTAATGTGAAAGCTTTCTTTTTTAAATAATTTATATTCATAAGATTAAACTAACATATTTACTGGAATATGTCCAGTAAAATTATTGGATAATTACCAGTAAAATTCTTTTTATGAATGAAGATGATTTTTATAAAAATATAGGTATAAAAATAAAACAATTAAGAGAACAATCGGGATTAACTCAAGAAAAACTTGCAGAAATTGCAGGTATTAGCCTTGATTATATGGGTAAAATTGAGGTAAATATAAATAAACCCGGTCTTAAAACAATTTTAAAACTTGCGAATGCTCTTAAAGTTGAACCATATAAATTATTTAAATTTAAATAATTAATTAACAAGTTTAAAAATTTGATTACAAATATAGAAGGTTTCTTCACATTCATCTAATGGAAGCATATTATCCCCGTCACAAAGCGCACAATCAGGATTTGGATGAATTTCAAAAAATAAACCCTTTGCACCTGCTGCAATAGCTGCTTTTGCAAGTAAAGGAACAAATTTTCTTTCTCCGGATGAACTTCCGCCATGACCTCCTGGAATTTGAACACTGTGCGTTGCATCAAAAATCATAGGATATCCGAGTTCATCTTGTATAATTTGAACTCCTCTCATGTCAACAACAAGATTATTATATCCAAATGAAGTTCCTCTATCTGTAATTAAAATTTTATCATTTCCGCTATCAACAACTTTTTGAGCTATTGATTTCATTTGATATGGTGATAAAAATTGTCCTTTTTTGATATTAACAATCTTATTTGTTTTGGCTGCTGCAACTAATAAATCCGTTTGTCTGCATAAAAAAGCAGGAATTTGAATAATATCTGCAACTTTTGCAGCGGGTTCAGCTTGAGAGGGTTCATGAATGTCTGTTACAATAGGTATATTTAATTCTTTTTTAACATCCGATAAAATTTTCAAACCTTCTTCCATTCCTAAGCCTCGATAAGAATTTAAAGAGGAGCGGTTTGCTTTATCAAAAGATGTTTTAAATACAAAATTAATATCAAGACGAGCACAGCTTTCTTTTAGTTTTTTAGCTGTTTTATAGCATATTTCTGCGCTTTCCATAGCGCAAGGACCTGCAAGTATAGTTAATTTGTTTTCGCCTATTTTAAAATTATTAAGAGTTAGAGTTTTCATAAGTTTTATTATATAATAATTATTAACATTAGGGAAGTGAGGAAAAATTTTATGTGCGCAGTTGCTAAAACAGTTGATGAAAAAGAAAAAGACGCAATTCAAGAAGGTAAAAATAAAGCTTTAAAAATGGCTTTAGATAAAATCGAAAAAGATTTTGGTAAGGGTTCTATAATGCGTCTTGGTGATAAGACTTCTGTAAACTGTGAATGTATACCTACAGGCGCACTTGCTCTTGATATAGCACTTGGAATAGGTGGTGTTCCAAGAGGAAGAATAATTGAAATTTATGGACCTGAATCTTCCGGTAAAACAACATTAGCACAACACATTGTTGCTAATTGTCAAAAAAAAGGCGGTATTGCAGCATTTATTGATGCCGAACATGCTCTTGACCCTGAATATGCTAAAAATTTAGGTGTTGATATAGATCAACTTTTGATTTCTCAACCTGATACAGGTGAACAGGCTTTAGAAATTGCGGAAGAATTGGTTCGCTCGGGTGCGATTGATGTTATAGTTATAGACTCGGTTGCAGCTCTTGTTCCTAAAGCTGAAATTGAACATGCTATGGATGAACAACAAATGGGCTTACAAGCTCGTTTAATGTCAAAAGCATTAAGAAAATTAACAGGTATTGTCGGAAAAACAAATACGACTGTTATTTTCATTAACCAATTAAGACAAAAAATTGGTATTATGTTTGGAAACCCTGAAACAACTACAGGCGGTAATGCCCTAAAATATTACTCTTCCGTAAGACTTGATATCAGAAGATGTGATAGCGTTAAAAATAAAGATAATGAAGATATCGGAAACAGAGTACGTGTAAAAGTTGCTAAAAATAAAGTAGCTCCACCTTTTAAAGTTGCCGAGTTTGATATTATTTACGGAAAAGGTATTTGTGCTTTAGGTAATATAATTGATGTTGCAGTTAATTTTGATATTATTAAAAAAGCCGGTGCTTGGTTTAGTTATAATGATGAAAAATTAGGTCAAGGCAGGGAAAAAGCTAAAGAATTTTTAGGTGAAAATCCTGAAATTCTAGCTGAAATTGAAGCGAAAGTAAGAGAAAAAATTGCTTCTAAAAATAAACCTGAAGAAAAAGTTGAAGAAAAATAGTACTCAAAGCAATTTTTAATATAAAAAATACTTTATAAATTTATAAGAGTTTATAAAGGTAAAAAGTATGAGTTTTAATTCAAGGTTTTCCTTAGCAAAAAAGGCTGAAGTATCGAAAAATTATAAAAGTGGAATTGTTGCACAGGGAATAGATAAAATTTCAAGCGAAGCTTATTTAGCTGAAAGAAGAAATAATACTCCTTGGGCACCTTGGGCAAGAAATGCTCTAGAAGCCGGTGCAGCTCCTAAAAAATGGTGTGATGCTGATAATTTTTTGGTTAAAAAATTCGGTACGTCAGTAAATTATAGTTCTGGAAGTTTTTATGAACCTTCTTCAAAAGTTATTGGGCGTTATTCATCAAATGGTGTTCAAGGTTTATTAGAAAGAACTAAAACCAAATTAAAAGAGTCTGATTTATTAAAAGGTGTAAATGTAATTACTGAAGATTGTAATTTAAAAGGTACTAATATAGAAGAATTGACTGATTTAAAAAAAATTTGGGGTAATTTAACACTTGATACTTCATCAGCTTTAAAAAAGATAGATGGGCTTTGTGATATCGGTAAATTAACGGTTATTGCAAAAAATGAAGCAGAAATGGCAGCTTTTTTAAAAAGAATAGGTTTAATGGCTCAAGACGGGTCAATTAAAACTACAATTAGAAACGGTATTCATTTTGTAATGAAAAATTATTTATAATTTTTTTAATATAGTTGCAACATTTAAAAATCCTTTTTATACTTATAAAAGATATAAAGAGGATTTTAATAAATGAAAGGTATCATCCTTGCTGCAGGAGCAGGTTCCAGATTATATCCTGCAAGTTTACCAATTTCTAAAATATTGCTTCCGGTTTATGATAAACCTATGATTTATTATCCTATTACAACGTTGCTTTTAGCCGGTATTAAGGATATTTTAATTATTACAAATCCTTTGGATATTGATAATTTTAAAAAAGTTTTAGGTGATGGAAGTCAAATTGGTGTAAAATTTTCTTATGCAATTCAAGAAATTCCAAAAGGAATTGCTGATAGTTTTTTAATAGCGGAAGATTTTATTGGAAATTCTCCTGTTGCACTTGTTTTAGGGGATAATATATTTCATGGCTTTGGATTTTCTTCAATGTTAAAAGAAGTTGGAAAAAGGGACTTTGGAGCTACTGTTTTTGGCTATCAAGTGCAAGACCCTGAAAGATTTGGTGTTGTTGAATTTGATAAAAACAATAAAGCTATTTCAATTGAAGAAAAACCTAAAAATCCTAAATCTAATTACGCTGTAACAGGCTTATATTTTTATGATAATAATGTTATTGAATATGCAAAAACTTTAAAACCTTCTCAAAGAGGTGAGCTTGAAATTACTGATTTGAATAAGATTTATCTTGAAAAAAATCAATTAAAAGTTGAAATTCTGGGTAGAGGTTTTGCTTGGTTGGATACAGGTACTTTTGAAAGTTTATTGCAAGCTGCTAATTTTGTCCAATCAATGGAAATAAATACGGGTATGAAAATAGCTTCAATTGAAGAAGTTGCCTATCGTATGGGCTATATTTCAAAAGAACAATTATTGGAAATTTCTAAAAAATATAAACAAAATGGATATGGAAAATATTTAGAAAAAATAGTTAAGCTGTAATTATCTTATTTATTTCGTATTGATTTCCATCTATCAAAAAATTATAAATTTTATTAATTTTATGATTTAAGTATTCTGTAATTTTATGAGCGTTTTTATCTATTTTAGGTAAAGCTTTTATTAATTTATAAAAACATTCTGACAAATCAGAATAATTTATATTTTCAATAGGAACATTTCCATAACCTTCAATTTTTTCATATACAGGTTTTTCAGATAGAATAGAAGATAATATTTTTTTAAATTTATTTAAAATATCAGGGTTATTTTTTATAAAAATAGGTAATTCTTCGCTTTGATTTTCAAGATCATTTTTAAAAGAAATTAGTGTAAGTTGTAGGGCGCTGATGCAAATATTTAATTCTTTACTATGCTCTATACCATATTGAAAGACAATTTCTTCTATTTTTTGTTGATATTGTTGAAATGTTTCATCATCGTAAGGAGTATAGTTTTTGTTTGCTATTCTTCCACAATATATGAAATCGTCAACAAGTATGCCATTTTCTTTTGCCCAGACAGAAATATTTTTACTTATTTGATTTGGTAATATATCTATAAAAGTATAATTTTCGTTATTTTTTGCATTAAAACATATATCGGATTCTAAATTTTTGAAATATTCCCATCCTTTTTTAACTGCAATTGAAAATTTTTCTTTTGCCCAAGGATTTTTTAACCAAAACGCTTCCAGAGCTGTCATTTTTTCTTTATTAATTTTTGTTTTTAAACATAATTCTTCTTCAGACAATCCTCCGTATTTTCTCATGAATTTATTTAAGTTTCGCTTAACGCTTTGTCCTTCTTGTGTTTTGTTCCAAGAATATAACATTACTTCAGATAATTTATCTTTATATTCAGGATTATTTTTATAAAATTCTTCTTGTCTTTTTGTTAATTTATATACTGCTTCAGGATGTTCTTTAAAATATTTTTTTAAACCTTCCGAAATATGTTTTTTATGTGCTTCGCTTAAAGGTCCTTTTGGTATTACAAAAGGTTCACCTTCTAATTTTTGTTTTTTTGCTTCATACGCTTCTTTAATTTTTATAGACATTCTTTCGCTTAAATCTTTATTATATTGTTTATTTGAAAATTTTAAGATTTGAGCATAGTGATTATTCATTAATGGGATATTTAATTTATTTTTCATTGTATAAAGTAGATAAAATCCTTTTTTATCGCTTGAATTGCTACTTATATATTTTGAAAGATCACCTAAAGAAAAACCTTGTCCCCAGTATAATTTAATTAATTGCAGTGTTAAATCTTCATTAATTGAAAAAACTTCAGAATTTCCATTTAAAAATTCATCAATAAAATTACCTGTTTTATAATCAACATCATAAATAGATATGACATCTTTAAATTCCGGATATTTTTCCTTTAATTCATCTAATGAATAACAATCTAATATACCTTTATATTTTTCAAAATGTATGTTATAAAGCGTTTTATTTTCTGGATTATTAGTTTTTAGAACCGATTGTACAGCTTCAAAAATATCAGGGGGAAATTTTTCTTTTTCTATATTTTCGGCAGTTTTAGCTAAATCAAGGCTATATCCTCCTAAAAAATATGGAAAAATACCAATATAAGGATTTTGGGGCATTTCTTGTATATTTTGCTTTTTTATTGGTTGTTTGGTGATTTTATTAAATTTTGGTTTTATTGAATATATTTTTGGAATTTTCATAGTAATAAATTTCACATGTTTTGCATTAAGTATAAAAACAAAAAAAAGAAAAAAATGCCAGTTAAAAATGTAACGAAAACTTAATAATTACTACACTTGTAAAAAACAACTATATTTAGAAAAACTAATCTTAATGGGCTATTTTTTTTGAAAAACACTTACATTAAAACTTTTATGTGATATAATATATGACAAAAGTTCGGTTGTTAGTTGTAAAGTTCGCTAGGAGGTTCTTATGGCAATTTCCACTCACAAAGAAAAAGTTCAGACTTCAATTAAGTCAAAATTCAATGATGAATTTCAACATTATTTGAAAAAACAATGTTTGAAAACTACATTCAATGGATTAGAATTAGAAACATTCAGTTGGTACAAAAAAGTCTTAGGGTTGGTTTAATGAAGTTTTAAAAAAGCGGGTTTATTTTAAGACCCGCTTTTAATTTATATTTATTTTATTTTCTTGAATTGAATTTCATCATCTTTAAAATCTATTTCGATTTTATCTCCATCTTGAAAGTTACCTTTTAATAATTCTTTTGATAAAGGATTTTCAATTAATTGACGTATAGTTCTTTTTAGTGGTCTTGCTCCATACATTGGGTTATAACCTTGAATTGCAAGATGTTCTTTAGCTTCTTGAGTTATTATTAATTCAATTTTCCTTTCTTTTAGAAGATTTTTTAAGTATTCAATTTGAATATCTACTATTTTTGATAGATTTTCCAAAGTTAAGGCATCAAAGAAAATAGTTTCATCAATTCTGTTTAAAAATTCAGGTTTAAAATATTCTCTTAATTTTTGGGTTATTTCTTCTTTAATTTGTTCTTTATTACCTGTGTTTCCTTTTAAAACATTATCAAGAATAATATTTGAACCAATATTTGAGGTTAAAATTATAATTGTATTTTTAAAATCAACAGTTCTTCCTTTGGAATCGGTTAATCTTCCATCGTCAAATATTTGAAGCATTATATTAAAGACATCAGGATGAGCTTTTTCAATTTCATCAAATAAAATAACGGAATATGGTTTTTTTCTTACAGCAGAAGTTAATTGACCGCCTTCATCATATCCTATATATCCCGGAGGCGCACCTATTAATCTTGCTGTTGAGTGTTTTTCCATATATTCGGACATATCTATTCTTATAAGACTGTCTTCATCTAAAAACATAAATTTTGCCAGTGCCTTTGCAAGCTCGGTTTTACCTACACCGGTAGGTCCTAAGAATAAAAACGTTCCTATGGGTCTTTTTGGGTCTTTTAGTCCGCTTCTTGCTCTGCGGATACTGTCTGATATTATTTCAACAGCTTCATCTTGCCCTATAACTTGTTTATGTAAAGTATCTTCCATTTGTATAAGTTTTTGACTTTCTTCTTCAACAAGTTTAACAACAGGTACACCCGTCCATTTTGAAATAACTTCTGCAATATCTTCTTCGTCTATTTCTTCTTTTAAGAGTGTGTTTTTGTGTTCAATTTTTTTGCAGTTTTTAAGTTCTTCTTCTAATTCGGGTAATTTTCCGTATTGTAATTTTGCCGCAAGCTCAAGATTATATTCTCTTTGAGCGCGTTCTATTTCATGTTTTGTTTTTTCAATTTCAGCTTTAATTTGGACTTCACCTTTGATTGTTGATTTTTCTTTTTCCCAACGTTCTTTTAAAACACTGGCTTTTTGTTCAATTTCATCAAGGGTTTTTTGAACTTTTTCAACTTTTTCTTTATCATTATCATCTTTTAAAGACTGTAATTCAATTTGAAGTTGAAGTTTTTGACGCTCAAGTTTATCAAGTTCTTCAGGCATAGAATCAATTTCAATTCTTACTGCGCTTGAAGCTTCATCAACAAGATCTATTGCTTTATCCGGTAAAAATCTGTCTGTTATATATCTTGCGGATAATTTAGCTGCAGCCACAAGAGCAGAATCTTTAATTCTTATTCCATGGTGAACTTCGTATTTATCTTTTAAACCTCTTAAAATTGAAATTGTATCTTCTATAGATGGTTCATCGACTAAAATCGGTTGAAAACGACGTTCAAGAGCCGGATCTTTTTCTATATATTTTCGGTATTCATTTACTGTTGTTGCGCCGACTGTTCTTATTGCACCACGTGCAAGCATAGGTTTTAAAAGATTTCCGGCATCCGCTGTTCCTTCTTGTCCGCCTGCGCCAACAACTGTGTGTAATTCATCTATAAATAAAATAATTTGACCGTCTGATTTTTCAACTTCTTTTAGAACTTTTTTTAATCTTTCCTCAAATTCTCCTCTAAATTTTGCACCTGCAATTAATGCGCCCATATCGAGAGATATAAGAGTTGTATTTTTTAAACTTTCAGGAACATCTCCTCTTATAATACGTTGTGCTAAGCCTTCTACTATAGCTGTTTTACCAACTCCGGCTTCACCTATTAAACAAGGATTATTTTTTGTTCTTCTGTTTAAAACTTGTATAATTCTTCTTATTTCTTCATCTCTGCCGATAACGGGGTCCAATTTTCCCATTGATGCCAGTTTTGTAAGGTCAGTTGAAAATTTTTCAAGAATTTTGAAATCTTCATCAGCATTTTTAGAATCCACTTTTTTATCCCCCCTTATATTTTTCATAGCAGAAAGAATTTTTTCTTTTGTTAGGGAAAATTTATTAAAAATTCTTTCAATGTCAAAATCTTTAGTATTTGTCATTGCAAGTAAAAGATGTTCTGCTGTGACAAATTTATCTTTTAATTCTTGAGCTTGTTTATTTGCTTCTTCAAATAAAGTAAGGCAGTTTTTGCTAAAATAAATTTTATCGTTTATTTCTTCTGTTTTAGGTAAATTGTTAATAATATTCAAGGTATCTGTTATAAAAAGATTATTATTCAATTTCAATTCATCTAAAAGCATATTTATAGAATCAATGCTTGTATTGGTCATTGAGTATAATATGTGAACAGGCTCAATTAAAGTATTGTGTTTTTCAATGGCTGTATTTTGAGCATTATATATTAATTCTTTTGTTGAATCGCAAAAATTATCAAACATAATTTATCCTTTCTTATATTTTTATTTTATAAGGTTTTTTGTAAAATTTTCTAAAATTAATGTTATTTTAATTGTTTAAGAATTATCCTATAATATTTTTATGAGAAAAATTTTGTTTTTATTAATTTTAATGTTGTTTCAAAATGTCTTTGCGCTTGATGAGCTTAAAGACGTCGGGATAGCTAAATATGCTGTTTTAGAAGTTATTCAAGATAATACACCGTTAAGAGAAAAGGCGGATGAAAATGCAAAAAGAGTAACTCATCTTTTTAAGGGAAGTGTTTTATTTGCCGATAAAGAAAATAAAAACTATTTTAGAGTTGAATTAAAAAACAATAAATATTTTTGGGTGAATAAAAAATATGTTGAAGTTCAAGCAATAATTCCTGAAAAAAGAATAGATAATGTGCAAAAAATATCTTTTAAAGAAGAAAAAAATAAATACAAAATAAATATAGATACGGATTTTAAAAGCACATATATTATAAAAGAGGGCAATAATAATCTTGATTTTACTTTATATGATAATTATTTTGACCCTGTTTCAACAAAAGTTATAAAACAAAATGATAAATTTGAATTACCTCAAATGTTTACTAATGATTTGAATTTAAAATATACAAATAATAAACCTCTTTTTGGCTATGATGTTGAAAGTTATGATAAAGGGTATATTTTAACAGTTAAAAAATCTCCTAAAATTAATTATAATAAGCCTTTAAAGAATATTAAAGTAACACTTGATGCAGGGCATGGCGGAGATGAAAAAGGAGCTTGTGCTTTTGGTTTAGAGGAAAAAACAATTAATTTACAAATAGTAAAAAAATTAAGAAAAGAATTTAAAAAACAAGGTGCAAAAGTATATTTAACAAGAAAAAAAGACAAAAAAACAGATTTATATGAAAGAATTTCTTTTGCAAAAGAAAAAGACAGCGATATTTTGCTCTCAATTCATCAAAATTCTTTACCAAACCCTAAATATGTAGATAAAAAACATGGTGTAGGAACGTATTACTATCATCCTCAAGCATATCCTTTGGCTCAAAAAATTCAAGAAAATTTATTGGAAGCAACAAAATTCAAGGATGATAAAGTTAACTACGCTTCTTTTGCTATTACAAGAGCCACTTTACCTGTAAGCGTCTTAATTGAGTGCGGATATATTATAAAGCAAGATGAGGCAGAAAAAATTTCAGACAAAAAATTCCAAAAAATAATTGCAAAAGCAATTACAAAAGGTTGTGCGCAATATTTAAAAGAACGCTTTTAAGCGGTTGTAGGGTCATTGAATATTATTTTAGCATTTTTTAATATGTTATCTTGTTTAATTTCTCTATAGTAATCTTTAGCTAAAATTTGACTTTTTGAAATAAATTCCATGTTATTTTCATTTAAAATAGCTAATAATTCCTTAGAATTCATAAAATAGTCTTTAACTTTTATATATAAATTAAAGTTTTTTGTTTTTTGCGATAATTTTGAATATATGAATTTGATTGCATCCATAAGATAGATATTGTATGCAAAATCTATTGTAAAATTAATATAAAAATCGTGATTATTTTTAGTTGCAACTTCAAAATATCCTAAAATTTTATTTTCATCATTATAGAAAACATATTTTGTATATTTATTGAAAAATTGATAATTTTGCCTTGCAAATAAAAATCTATTAAAGGAATTTATTCCTTCGTTGTAAAATTCACAAATATCTTTTACAATTTCTTTTTTAAATGGTTTTAAAAATAAAGAATAACTTGTATTTATTGAATTTATTTTATAAAGATATTCAAAACCGCAATTTCTAAAATTTAAATCATTTTTGAAAATATTTAATAAATCAGTTCTTTTTTCATTAACAACAACATAAAAGGAATTTGCCCCCATAGCACGATATCTTGAAATGACATAGTTTACAAGCTGATGAGCAATATCTGTTGAATTTTCTTCTAAAATTAATTTGGTAATTTTGAAACGGGTATAGCTTTTTGAATCCTTATCAAGTGTAATTAAGCCTTGATTTTTTTTGTCCAATAAAGCTATAAAACTTTCATTTGCAAATTTTAATCTTAAGGGCAAAAGATGATTTATAAAACACAAAAATTCCCTTAAAGGGTTTAAATTGCAATTAACAAAAACTATATTTTTGATTTCAATCATACTTTATTATAACTTATTTATAACATTTTTGATATGCCCAAGCATTATGGTTGTGAATTGATTCAAATGCTTCCATTTCAACTTCATAAAAAATAATTTTTTCGTTTTCGTTTAATTTAATTACAATATCTCTTATAACATCTTCAACAAATTTTGGGTTTTTATATGCTGTTTCAGTAACAAATTTTTCATATTCTCGTTTTATAAGAGGATAAATTTCGCATGATGCATATTTTTCAGCCATTTTAATTAAATCTTCTATCCAGATTTGCTCGTTTTCACCGTAGCTTATTTTAATTTTTAATATTGCTCTTTGGTTGTGTGCTCCAAATTCTGAAATTTCTTTTGAACAAGGACATAGAGTCGTTATTGGCACATTGACTATAAGATAAAATTTATAGTTACAATTTTCATCTAATTCTCCTTCAAAAGCGCAATCATAACACATTAGAGATTCGAGTTTGCTTACAGGTGCTTGTTTTTTTATAAAGTATTTAAAACTGAATTTTAAATATGAACAGGTTGCATCTAACCTTTTTTTCATATCAAACAAGATAGACTCAATGTCATTTGCAAAAAGCCCTTCTTTTTTGTAGTGATTTAAAATTTCAATAAATCTGGACATGTGCGTGCCTTTATAGTGTGAAGGCAGACTAACCGACATTTTTGCTTTTGCATACACTACTTCGAGTTCGGGTTTTTTGTTGTCAGATTTCCTTTCGATTTTTAAAGGAATTTCAACATCTTTTACCCCAACTTTTTGAATGGGAATATTTCTTAAATCTTTTTGGTTTTGTACGTCTTTAATCATTAAAGCTGTTTTTTTCTAATGCTAAGAGTAGTTTTAAGGCGGCAATTCTTTGAGTTTTAGGGTCTGCTTGTCTTAACATTTCTACAGCTTTTATCATAACAGGGTCATTATCATACCAACGATTACCTTTTCCTTGGTATTGAGTTACAATTTGGTATATTCTTTCGATGACATCTTGCGCAACATCTTCTTGCAATTTAAGCATGAAGTCCTTTGCTTGTTCTTTTTGTTCATCTGTTGATAATTTTAAAAGTTCAAGTGCTTCTTTTAAAATCGGGTCTTTATCATACCAACGTTTGCCGTAGTTTTCTTTTTCACTCATAAATCCGCCTTTCTCTTGATTAAGTATAGCAAATTTTTAATAAATTTAAAAGTTAAAAACCATGTTTTTAATTCCACGATAATTTTAAATATACCCAGATGACTAATTTTAATTTACATTTTTAATTCATAAAATATTTTTTGATTAAGGAGAAAAATGATGCAAAACCAAAAAATTATGTTTATGACCCCACCAAAAGTTGAATTAGAGGAACTACAAAATTTATTTTTTCAATTATGTACAAAAACTTGTAATTTGAAATGTAAATATTGTTATATTGAAAGAGGATTTTATAAAAATAATGATGATTTTATAGCTTTGGATAAAATAAAGCAGGCTTTAATGCTGGTAAGAGGTAAAAAATTAAACTCAATTTACTTAACAGGTGGAGAGCCATTAATGCATCCTGATTTTAATCAGATATTAAGAATGTGTTTAAAAGTTGCAAATACAACCGTTATGTCAAATGGAGTTATGATTAATGATAAAAAAGCAAGATTTTTAAGAAAAATAGATGATGAAAGTCAATTTGAAACAATATATAGAATCAGCCTTGATTCTGTTGATGAAATTGAAAATGACGAGTTAAGAGGTAGAGGCAGTTTTAGAAAAGCGCTATGTGCTATTATGAGTCTTTTAAAATATGAATTCAATCCTATTATTAGCGTTGTTAATTATAAAAATCGTCCAAAAGAAGAAATTTTTGGTGAATTTAGGGATTATTTTTATAAAAAAGGGTTTGAATTAGAGGATATAAATTTGAAAATAATTCCTTTCTTTTCTAAGACTGATGAAACAAATCAAGTAGAAATGATAGAAAACATTCAAATTAAAAAGCTTGATTGTTACAATTCAAGAGTTGTTTCGCAAAATGGAGTATATTCTTGTCCTATGTTGGTTGATGATTATAGAGCAAGATTAGGTTCATCATTGAGTAATTGTTCCAAGATTAATTATTTAGATTGTGAAAAATGCACGATTTGTATAAAAACTAATCAAAAAGTTCAAGTCAATGACTGGATGTAGACCCGAGCGAAGCGAAACGTAGTGCGACTGCACACGTTGAGCAAAGCGAGGGCAAAGGTGTGCGAAGGGCGTGACGGTGAAGCGTTGAGCTTCAGCGAACAGCCCGCAGTCCGTACCCCACGAGCGAA
>CALUZA010000050.1 GCA_944325185.1 Candidatus Gastranaerophilales bacterium
TCGGGGGATATTTTTTAAATTCGCAAAACAAATGTTCGTCTTGTACTGATATTTCAAATTGCTATATTTGTTCATCAGGTTCTGTTTGTACACGCTGTAATGCAGGATATTATGTTAATTCAAGCAATAAATGTTCAAAATGTAATATTGCTAATTGTTCCAGTTGTAATAAAGACGGTACTTGTTTATCTTGTAATCAAGATTACTATCTTTCGGATGACAAAAAAAGCTGTATAGCAAATGATGACAAATTTAATTGCTCCGACGGTAATTTTATAAAAATCGGAAATCTTTGTGTAACCAGATTAAATATGGGTGATAGCTCAATTTTAAGCATACCGCAAGGTGTAACAGTAGCTAAAACGAACACGGATTATTGTTATACTCAATCAGATAGATGTTGTTGGAAAGGAGAAATTGGGGCCGTATCTTGTAATGATGCTAACGGTGGTTATTCGGGCTGCACACGAACCGTGTGTAATTTAGCTGCAGCTGATTATATATGTTCGCAATTCAAATACGCAGGAAAAACTTGGAGACTAGCAACGAGTGATGAAATGAAAAATTGGGAGTTTAACACATTTAATCTTGGAATTAACGGTTTAATGTTTTGTGATTATGGACGTAATTTTGGTTCAACTCACTGTCAATCTAAAAAAAATTGCAAAGGAGCAGTAAACGATTATTGTTCTGCTTGGAGAGTATGGGGACAAGTATATAATGAAACTTCTGGTTATACATTTGTAATCGGTAGCGGAAATGTGACAATAGGCAGAAGTAGCAGTTATGAAACAGGTTCTGTTCGTTGCGTGACTGAAATGGAATAAATTTCATATTATTTTTTGTGTTTTGGTAAGGGGTAATTATTACCCCATTTTTTTAGATATAAACTTTAGATACAAAAAACAGGCTTTTAAATTTAAAAGCCTGTTTTTTTATTGATTAAATCAATTATTTAATATTTGAATATGTCCAAGCATCTTGATTTGGAGCTTCAAAGGGTTTAGATTCGCTTTTATTTTCTTCTCCAGCTTGTGCGCCACCGTGGGCAATTGGTTTATAGATTCTGTTGAAGTATTCTATAACCATTCTGTCTGAGTTGAAGTATCCTTCAGCAGTTCTCATTGCTTGACGCATTAAGCGAGCCCATTCTTGCTTGTTTTCATAGTATGTTGGAATGATTTCGTTTTCAAGAGTATTCATCATACATCTGTGATCTTTCCAATGTCTTTCTTCCCAAGGAATGTCATCATCAAGACCAGGATATTCTATTGTATATCCGTTAATTCCTGGGAATGTACCTTCAACTGTCCAACCGTCATAAGTTGAGAAGTGAAGAGCGCCGTTCATATTAGCTGACATGCCTGATGTACCTGAAGCTTCAAGAGGACGAGTTGGAGTATTTAACCAAATATCGGATCCTTTTTTAAGTCTTGCGGATAGTGCTAATTCGTATCCTGGAAGAACTACAACATTTTTCATATTGTATGATTTTTTAAGAATGTTGTTAAAGGTTTCTTTACCCATAACGTCATCCGGATGGAATTTTCCTGCAAATATTAATTGGACTTTGTTTTCGTTTAAAAGTTTTCCGATTCTGTCTTCATCCATAAGGATTAGCCATGCACGCTTGTAGTCTGCAAATCTTCTTGCCCAAGTAATTGTAAGAACGTTTGGATCAAAACGTTTTCCTTGAGTATCTGAAATGTATTGGAATAAGTCTTTTTTCATTTCATATTTTGCATCAAGCAATTCTTGTGGGGTTTTTGCTTTTGCAATTCTTTCGTCTTGCCAGTAGTGAAGATTAACCGCATTTGTAATTGCTTTAATAGGACATCTGTCTTTTACCCATTCCCACATTTTGTTTGCAACAAGTCCGTGTAATTGGGAAACAGCGTTTGCTATTCTTGACATTCTTAAAGCTGCAACAGTTAATGAGAAGTTTTCTCCACCTAATTCAACTGCTGTTTCTCTTGAGCATCCTGAGAAGAAACCACCTTCAAGCAATGTGTCTACCCAGTGAACTTCGTTTCCTGCAGGAACAGGAGTGTGGGTTGTAAATACCGTCTTTCTTCTTACTGCTTGTAGATCACCATTGTATTGTCTTAATAGTTCAAATGCAGCAGGAAGCGCATGACCTTCGTTTAAGTGGATAGCATCGAAATTGTATCCAACTGCTTGAAGTATTCTAACACCACCAATACCAAGTACAGTTTCTTGAGCTATACGGATTTTTTCATCTCCGTCATATAATTTGTGAGAGATTTTTCTTGCCCATTCTGAGTTTCCTTCAATATCGGTTGTTAATAAATATATTGGGCAAGTTCCAAATAAATCACCTTCAACTTTATATGCTTTAACGATTACATCTTCGCCAAAAACTTTAACGGTTGTAGAAACGTTTAAGTCGGTTAAGAAGTCATAATGTTTTCTTATGTAAGCTACTTCAACATTTCCGTTTTCGTTAATTCTTTGGTCATAGTAACCGAAAGACCATAGCATAGTTACACCAACCATTGGCATTTGTAAATAACCGGCTGATTGCATATGTGAACCTGCTAAAAATCCTAAGCCTCCAGAATATGTTGCTAAGGACTGATCTATTGCAATCTCCATTGAAAAGTAAGCTACGTTTGGTAAAGCCATAATTTAATCCTTTTAATACTAACTACGATTTGTTTAATAAAATATTAACACAAATATAATTATAACCAAAAATAATTCTAAAGTGTTAATTCATATGCTTTACTATTATATTTAAAAAATAAAAAAAATTTAGTAATTAATTTTACATGATACAAAACTTAATACTTTTTTGGTTTGAGAAAGTATTAAGTTTATATAACATATTAATTGTGTAAGTTTATGAACCATTCCTCAAATTGTATCTAAAATTATTCTTTTTGCTGCAGATAATTTTTTGAGGTTAGCTTTTATCTTTTTATTTTGTTAAAAGTTTTGAAATTTTTGGATTATATAATGTTTAAGAATCTTGTTTTCTGCAGAGCCATTTAAAAAAATTTAAATGAGCATTTTAATTATTAACCTACACAAAAAGAAGCACAATTTATTATTTTTCTAACAAAAGAATGACAAATTTTACTGTCGGTAGAATTTATTTTACCGCCGCCCCTATCTTCATGTCCGCCTGTTGAGAAGCTTGTATCTGCAATACATTTTTGTGCTAAGTCGTAAAAATCTTTGAGTTTTTTTTCTTTTGAATGAATACTCATTCTATACGTGTCTTTTGCCCTGTAAAAGACAAATACTGTTTTTACTTTGTCGAATTTTTTTAAAACATTTTGGCGAAAACGATTTAAAATGGCGCTTGTTCTTGTGTTATCTCCGCCAAGATGTTTCCAAGTTCTGTCATTGGGCGGAATTTCTACGTATGCTATTGTACCTTTGTTGTTGTATTTGAGTTTTTCGTATAAGGAAGCGTTGAATGCTTTTTCTTCATCAGTTAGAGAGCTCATTATGTCAATTTTTTTTGACATATCAGATATTTCTTTGGGGGTTAATTTTGCTAATAATTTTTTATACACTTCATAAGCATTTTCATCTTGCATTAGTTCTTTACTGACTGTTATTGTTCCTTCTTCTCCGTTGCACTTTACAAGCCCTTTTTTATTACAGTCGCTAATGAGCCCGAAAAACAAGTCGTAAGCTGTATCTTTTGAAATATCTTTGTTCATTGCTTCAAAAAATCTATAAATTACGCTTGTTGCGGATTTTGCTGTTGCGTCAACATAAAAAGAAGAAATCTTGTCCGCAGGCTCCTTGCTTGATTTTTGGACAAGAGTTAAATCATCCGTAACTGCATTTGTTCCAATGTGGTGATCGAGTCCTACTATGTTATTTGCTTTTTGAATGTAATTTAAAATGTTTGGTGCAATTCTTTCTTTTTGACTAAAATCTACACAGAGTACAGTATCAGGATATTCATTTTCCTGTATATTTTTTGCTTGGATAAAGTTTTTATTTTGTGTTCTTAGTGTCAGCCCTTTTATGTTTTGAGATAAAATTATTCTTGTATTGATACCTTGTTGTTCCAAATAATCAGACATTGCAACGGCTGAATTTGCTGCATCTCTATCTGTTGTTTCGTGGCAAATTATATCCACTTTTGATGATGACTTTAGTATGTTATCGATATGTTGAGCTTGTTTTCTCGATATTTTATTCGCTTTAAAGTAAATACTTGAATTAATTACTTTCATTATCTATAACCTTGGTTTTAATATACATTAAATCCTTTTTGAACAAATCTCTTGGTGAATTAATTTCCTCTGAATGTTGCCTTAAAAGATAAGAAGGGTGAAAGATTGGAATAAATTTTCTCAATTTCCCTGCAAATTCTTTTTCAAAAATTTGCCCCCTTGCTTTTGTGATTGTTGTTTTTTCAATCATAAAACTTTCAAGTGCGGTTGAACCAACAAGAACTATTAATTTTGGGTCGACTAATTCTATTTGTTTTTCTAAAAATTTTTGGCAGGATTTTTTTTCTTTGTTTGTAGGTTTTCTGTTTTCGGGCGGACGACATTTTACTGTATTTGCTATGTAAAAATCCTTTTGATTATATCCTGTTTCAGTTAAAAATTTTCTTAAAAGTTGTCCTGCTCTGCCAACAAAAGGTAAGCCTGTTTCATCTTCGTTTTTTCCGGGGGCTTCACCTATAAACATAACGGGCGCTGTTTCGCACCCGTCAGAAAATACCGTATTTGTTCTATTTTCACATAATGAACATTCAAAACAATTTTTTATTTCTTCTTTTAATTGATTTAACTGCTCAATAATGTTTTTCATATAAATTAATCTTTCTTGTATTCAATTTCAAAACCAAATAAAGATGAAACCGATTTATCATCGTGTATTCTTGAGATAGCTTCACCTAAAAGTGGGGCTACGCTCACTTGTTTTATTTTGTCTGGTATGTATGTATCTTTTAAAGGAATAGTGTTGGTTACTATAACCTCTTTTATGGGAGAATCTTGCAATCTTTCAAGTGCGGGACCGGAAAATACCGGATGGACTGCGCAAACATACACGTCACGAGCACCTTTTTCTTTTAACATTCTTGCAGCTTCACATATTGTGCCTGCTGTATCTATTATGTCATCAAACATTACGCAGATTTTGTCTTTAACATCGCCTATTATGTTGCATGCTATTGCGCTATTGTGCTTATCTCTGCGTTTATCTATTATTGCAATCGGTGCACCTACTTGTTTTGCAAGCGCTCTTGTTCTTTTAACGCCTCCCATATCCGGAGAAACACAGACAAGTTCTGAACCTTCCGTATTAATGTTTTTAACGTAATTGACAATCACGGGAGTTGCGTATATATGATCAACAAGAATATTGAAGAAACCTTGTATTTGTCCTGTATGTAAATCCATTGCAAGTATTCTTGTTGCCCCTGCTTGGGTTAATAAATCAGCAACGAGCTTTGCTGTAATTGCTTCTCTGCCTGATGCTTTTCTGTCTTGGCGTGCGTATCCATAGTATGGAATTACTGCTGTGATTGATTTTGCACTTGCGCGTTTAAAAGCATCCAGAAGGATTAAAAGTTCCATTAAATTTTCATTAACAGGGTTGCAAATAGGCTGGACTATAAAAACATCGTCTCCACGAACCGAATCTTGTATCTGTACATAAATTTCGCCATCTGAAAAGTTTTTAATTGTTATTGGTTCAAGCGTTGTACCTAAATACTCAGCAATTTCGCTTGCCAGAGGGTTATTTGAACGACCCGAAAAAAGTTTGATGTCGTGAGTTGGAAGAATTTGATTAATTTTTTCCATTTGAGTTTTCAGTTCGAGACTCATTTAATTTTTCTCCTTTTTTATTTTTTACCCAGTTTTTTATTTCTTTTTGGGGGCTTCTTGCCATGACAAGGGAAGATTCTTCAACATCTTTGGTGACACAGCTCATTGCTGCAACAAATGCATTTTGTTTGATTTCAACAGGTGCAATTATAACTGAATTTGAACCTACTGAAACACCATCCAAGAGTGTGGAGGCTTTCTTTTCTTTTGTTATGGAGTTATAGTTTGCAAAAATTGTTCCAGCACCTATATTTACGTTGGAGCCAATTTGAGCGTCCCCTACATAACTTAAATGACAAACATTAGTTTTTTTTGCTATTTTGGCATTTTTTAGTTCTACAAAATTGCCGATTTTTGACCCTTCACCAACCTCGCAATTGCCTCTAATATGGGTCATGGGACCAATTTTACAAAACTTAGCAATTTTATTTTTTCCGTTTATATATGTGTTTGGATAGATTATTGTATCTTGTCCTATTTCTGTTTCCGGAGATATGTATGTTGTTGATGGATCAACAATGGTAACTCCTGATGCCATGAGTTCTTCTATTTTCTTTTCTTTCATTAATTTTGTGGCATAAGCAAGATTTTCTCTTGAGTTAATGCCGTAAATTTCCCTGTTATCTGCTATTTGATAACCTAAGACCTTTAGTCCTTGTTTTCTTGACCATTTTACTATATCAGTAAGATAGTATTCGCCTTGTGCATTGTTGTTTGAAAGCTCATTAAAAGCATGGCGTATTTTTGCCCATTTTGCACAATATACACCGGTATTTACTTCCTTTATTTCTTTTTGGGTTTCAATTGCATCTTTTTCTTCGATAATTGCAATAACTTCATCTTTGGAACTTCTTATAATTCTTCCGTATCCTGTAGGATTGTCAAACTTAGCCGTCATAACGGTTAAATCAGAATCTGTTTCTTGATGGTAACGAATTAAATTTTTGAGAGTTTTTGTCGTAATTAGAGGAGTGTCGCCACATGTGATTATGACATTTCCTCTAAATTGGCTTAAAAGGGGAACGGCTTGCGCTACTGCATGTCCTGTTCCTAGCTGATCTTTTTGAAATGTTGTTTTGACGTATTTATAATTATCGTTTAAGTATTCTTCAACATCGTGTGATTGGTGTCCAATTACAACTATGCTTTCTGTTTCATGTCCAAGCCTTTGTATCGCTTCAATTACCCATCCTAAAAGAGGCTTCGAAAATATTTCGTGCAAAACCTTGGGCATGCTTGAGCGCATTCTTTTTCCTTTGCCGGCTGCTAAAACAATCGCTTTAATTTCTTTTTCCATTGATTTTGCCTCTGTATGTTTTTAAGTTGATTATTTCATAAAAAGTATTTTAGTTGAATAAAATTTATTTTTTATGAAATAATTTTTAACAAATTAAAAGGCAGAAATTTCTGCCTTTTAATTTTATCTTACTTCACCATTCATTACTCTGTCTATATCCGCTTGTTCTCTATCTCGTCTTGAATTGATTGCGTTTATTGTTTTTTCTTTTTTGAGTGCTTCGATTGAGTCTTCTTTTACTTTGTTAAAGTCCACATTTGTGTATACATACCAACCTGCTGCAACAATTAAAATTAATGCGATAATTTTTCCCATGGCTTTTCTCCTTTTTTATTTAATTATATCCAATATTTAATGATGTTGTATAATATAAAGTATGGAAATTTTAGAAAAAATAAAAAATGAGCTTATAGTGTCGGTTCAAGCTATGCCTGATGAGCCTTTATATAAATCAGATTGTTTATTGGCCATGGTTGAAAGCGTTGTTGTATTGGGCGGGGCAAAGGTTTTGAGATTAGCAGGTGAGCGTGATATAAAAAATGTAAAAAAGGAGTTTCCAAATATTGTTGTAATCGGAATTACAAAACCAAATGTAATTCCAAAAAATTATAAAGAGCTTGTATATATTACACCTACGGTTGATGACTGCAAAAAGGTTATTGACGCAGGGGCTGATATTGTAGCTTTTGACGCAACAATGAGGTTAAGACCAAATAACGAAAAGCTAGAGGATTTGGTTCAATATATTGCATCCGAAAAGAAAGTTTCAATGGCTGATATTGCAACTTTTGATGAAGCAAAAAACGCTTCTGAAATAGGTTGTAATATTGTTTCTACAACTCTTAGCGGTTATACAAAAGAAACCGAAAATAATCCTGATTCACCTGATTTTGAATTAGTAAAGAAAATTAAAAGTAAATTAAATATTTTTACTATATTAGAAGGAAAAATTTGGGAGAAAAAAGATATAGTATCGGCATTTGAGTGTGGTGCAGATTCTGTCGTTGTGGGGTCTGCAATTACAAGACCGCAGTTGATTTATAAAAGATTAAAAGGAGTAATAGGGTGAATTTAGCACTTGGAATTGATATTGGTGGAACAAAGATTTCGTATGCTTTGGTGGATAATAATGGCATAATTAATGGTGAAGTTTTTAAAATTTCCACTCCTAAAACTTCAAATGAAATCAAAAAATTGTTAAAAGAGATCATAAAAGATTTTGAAGAAAAAGTTGAGTTTGTTGCAATAGCAACAGCAGGAACAGTTAATAACGAAAATAATAAAGTTATAGGTTCAACTGCTAATTTGCCCGAAGGATATAAAGAGATTGATTTTTCAGAACTTTCTTGTAAAAAAGTTTTTGTTGAGAATGATGCAAATTGTGCTGCTTGGGCAGAATATAGAATAGGTGCTTCAAAGGGCTGTAAAAATTCTATTATGTTGACTCTTGGAACAGGAGTCGGCGGCGGAATTATAATTAACGGTAAATTATTAAAAGGCAGATCCGGAGGCGCGGGCGAAATGCATTTTGCAATGTCTAGAAATAAAAGAAGACAATGTACATGTGGGGCATGGGATTGTTTTGAAGCGTATGCCAGCGGAAATGGACTAAGAAAAACCGCAATAGAAATAACCGGAAATCCTGTAATTACAACATATAATGTTGTTGAAGGTGTTAAAAATGGTGATATGAAGTCGATTGAAGCATTAAATGTTTGGCAAAATGATATAGCACTTGGTATATTGGGACTTGCAAATTTATTTGATACGGAATGTTTTGTTTTGTCCGGTTCTATGGAAAAATTTGTTGATGTTGAAGAAGTAGAAAAAACTGTAAATGAGTTAGTTTTAACTTCTAAGGTAAAAGTTTATCATGCTAAAGCAGGAAACTATGCCGGCATGGTTGGCGCAGTTTTATTGGGTAATGAATTATTGTAGTTTGTAGCTTTTAAGCATTGCGATGTTTGTCCAGAATAAAAGTTGAACTTGTGGTCTAAACCAGATTGTATCAAATAAGCCGTGTCCCATTGTTGCTGCAATCATTAAAATCACACATAAAGCCAAGATTTTGATGTCAATTTCTTTTGTATTGTCTTTACATTGTTTTATACAAGTTTTTATTACCAAAGCTATAAATACAATAAAAGCAATAAGTGCAAAAATTCCACTTTCAACAGCTATTTCCAATGGTACGCAATATGAACCCAGTGCATCAAAGCCTGTTTTCATATAGAGACCGTATATTTCTCTAAAGTTTTGGTTTCCAACTCCAATACCCAAAAATGGATTATCCATAAACATTTTAATTACAGATTCGTATACATTTAACCTGAATGAAATCGAACTGTCTGCTCTAAGGGCAAAAATGGACTCTACTCTTTTTATTAATGCAGGGTTTGTTGCAACAAATAAAAGCAAACCTATTATTCCTATAAAGGTTATGTTTTTATATCTGTTTTTGATATTTGATAGTCCACCCATGGTTTTTTTAATGTGATATATAAGAGCAAAAAATAAAATAGGAAAGAAAAACATAAATCCTAAGTATGCTCCTCTGCATCCTGTATCTATTATTGCAATTAAATTCATAAACATAAGAACAAGAAAACCGAGTGCATATTTTCTTTTTCCTTTTTTGATATTTTTTAAAATCATAAATACAAAGGAAGATAATCCGCACAATAGATATCCGGCTAAAAGATTGGGGTTGTATGGTTTTAATGTTCCGTATGCTCGAGAGATAATTTCTTCGGGGTTTATATTTGACATATCTTGCCATCCTGAAATTTCAGCAACATCAGATGAGTTTTGAATTATTGCTATAATTGATTCAAAACTCATAAGCATACATACAAATATTATGGTCGGCAAGATTTTATTTTTGTTGTCGTTAAAAAATATGTTAGCGCAGTAGAAAAATAAAATATATATTACTGTTTTAATATATCCATGAAGACTCAATTTAAACAGTGTTGAGCCAAAAAGGCTCATTGTTACAATCAAAAAGAATATAAATAAAGCTTTTTCATAATTTGAAAAATTGTACTCAGTTGATTTAAAAAATTTTTTAAATAAAACCAATACCGAAAATAACAGCGCTAATAACCCTATTATTTCAGATGAAAATATTATTGCGGAAAATAGTACCGATAATAAAATTAGAAAATTTATACTATCGATATTTTCCATAAAAAGACTGTTGTTGACGATTTTTTTAATATTATTGAACATCTTGGTTTAATTTTGTGTGTTTGTCTAAGTCTTCATGTACATTGTTTTCGGGCTCAGGGCTCATCATTACATTTGATATAACTCCGTTTAATTTATATTTTGCCCCTTCAAGAGTTATTGGTAGTCCGATTTTTACTTTGTTGCCACCTACAACCGCATCTCCATCTTTTGTGATTTTTGCTGTATCAACTACTTTAACGAGATAGTCATATTGATATGGTGCAGTATCATCATTGACGGTGATGTATGGTTTTTTAGGGTTGATTGTAGGAATCATAATTTTTCTTTTGTCGAATTTTACGTCTTTAATTTTTAATTTTGTATAAGGAACGTTTCTTATTGTTATAAATGTTTCATCGTTCTTTTTGAATAACGGTTCGCCAGAAGTTACATTAACACCTCTGAGATAAATTTCCATTTCTATATTTGCAGTTGCTTCAATTTGGTTTGAAGAAGTTGATCTTTTGCCGCTAAATGTCAAAAAGCCGATTAGCCCTATAAATAGAACTATGGCAATGATTAAGTAGTCAAAAGGTCTAAGTTTTTTAATATATTTCATAAGCATTCCTCTTTTATGTGAGTTCTTGTTTTAAGTCGTCTACGGTTACTGTATGACATCCAAAATATCTGATTACAATGCTTGCAGCGAGATTTCCAAGATACATTGCAACTTCTGCGCTTAATCCTGCACACAGACCCAGTGTGAACGTTGCAACAACAGTATCTCCTGCACCTGTCACATCAAATACTTCTTTTTTGTTATATGCAGGAACTTTTTTGAAATCAACCCCTTCGCTTGTTTTTTCAAAAAGCGCCATACCGTTTTCTCCTCTGGTGAGAAGTACTTTTTCAAGATTTAATTCGGTTAAAAGTTTCTCTCCGGCTTTTTTTAAGGACTCATCATCTTTTATAAAAAAGCCGACTTGTTTTTCAGAATCCGGTTGATTTGGAGTAATTGCGGTTGCTCCTTTATATTTTTCCATGTTTTTTTGTATGTCTGCAACAATTATTTTGTTGTGTTTTTTTGCTTCTTCAATTGCGCAATTTACTATGTTTTCAGTTAAGCAACCTAAATGATAATCTGACAAAATAATTCCGTCAAAATCCTTAATTGATTTTTTGATATTTTCAATTACTTTGTTTTCGGTTTCTTTGTTGAGCGGAGTTTTTGTTTGTCTGTCTATTCTTACTATTTGTTGAGTTATACTTTGGCTACAGGAACCTGAAATTCTGGTTTTTGTTGTTGTTTTTCTTGTTTCATCCATAACCATAAGCGAGGTATCTATGTTTTTTTCTTTTAAAATTTTAAGTAATTCACCGCCATAGTAATCATTTCCATATACACCCAGTGCGGCAGCTTTTCCTTTATTTAAAGATGAAACATTGTTACAAGCATTAGAAGCTGCACCCAGTATTTTTTTTGTTTCGTAGTGTTCTAAAATTAATACAGGCGCTTCTCTTGAGATTCTTTCGGTTGTTCCGTATACCATTTCGTCAAGCGCAAAATCCCCTATAATTAAGATTTTAGGGAGTGTAAGTTTGTCGATATATTTAATAAGTTCTTCTTTTTTCATTAAATCCTCAGTGCGTTAATATATTAGCATAAAATTTATTTTTTGTACTTTTTTTGTCTTAAATCAAATTGAATATCTTCCAAAAGTTTGCGATTTATTGTAAAAAGATCAGCTAAAATTGCAATCATATAAAGGAGAAAAGCAAGTATGGATGTTATTGTACATAAGATAAGAGATTGTATGTGTCCTTTTCCGCCATATGCTATGTAAAAGTATAGAAATCTTAAACTAATGCAGGCTGAAAAGAAAAGAAAAAAATTTGCAATTAGACTAAAAAATTTTACAGGTCTGTATATTATAAAAAATCTTATCGTTGTTTTTGCTTGTTTTAAAATATAATCCAGATTGTTTTTAAAAAGTCTTGATTTTCGGTTTTCTTGATTGTTTACTCTTATGTCTACATTTTTTACAATTAGGTTTTTGTTTTTTGCTTGAATAATTGTTTCAATTGTATGTGTGTAGGAGTTGAATATGTTTAATTTTAAAAGCGCTTTTTTTGAATATGCCCTATATCCGCTTGCTGCATCTTTTATATCTACTTGAGAAATTATTTTAACAATAAATGAACCGAATTTTTGAAGAATTTTTTTAATTGGGGAGAATGTTTTTATATTATCAATTGGCCTTGTTCCTATAGTTATATCGCATTTTTTTTGAATTATCGGCTCGATTAGTTTTTCTATGTCTTGTGCGTTGTATTGATTGTCTCCATCTATATTTACAAGAATGTCAGCGTTTTCTTCCAATGCCTTTTGTAAACCTTTTTTAAAAGTGTTTGCAAGTCCTGTGTTATAAGGTGATTTTATAATTTCTACATTGAATTTATTTGCAACTTCGGATGTTTTATCAATTGACGCATCATCAAGTACGATGATTTTAATTTCGTCTACGCCTTTAATTTTTTTTGGAATACTCTCTAAAACCTTGCTAATATTGGCTTCTTCGTTAAAACATGGAATTTGAATTACTAACTTCATTTTAGGATTATACAACAAATGGTGGATATTTAAAAATAAATGTTAAAGATTTTAACTTGGTGGTACGAATACAAAAATGTAAATCAAATCGAACGTAAATAATATACACACCATATAACTTTATTGTCATCCTTATTAGAGCTTATTGTATACTTACTATACAATAGCTTTTTTTTATCCCGAGCGAAGCGAAACGTAGTGCGACTGCACACGTTGAGCAAAGCGAGGGCAAAGGTGTGCGAAGGGCGTGACGGTGAAGCGTTGAGCTTCAGCGAACAGCCCGCAGTCCGTACCCCACGAGCGAA
>CALUZA010000051.1 GCA_944325185.1 Candidatus Gastranaerophilales bacterium
CAACAATCCAAACGAGGTTATCATCAAGGTTTGCACCAGAGATATAATCAAACAACTGCCTTAAAAATGGATTATTCTTTGAAACAAGTTCTCTTGCTTCCTGTCTTGTGAAATCTTCAAGAGTAGTATCATTCAGTCTTGCAACAAACAAGCCGTATGCTATCGTTTGGGCGTACATATCGGCAAAGGTGTGGTCGGTTAAATCGTGTAATAGGATTTGTTTAAAAGCATTTCTCTGGCTTGCCAAAGAGCCTGCACAATCACACTCAAGAGCATTTATAATAACATCTCTTATCATAACCGCCTTTTGTGCCATAAGGTTTGCGAGTTGTTTAGGAGATTTTATTGTTTGACCTTGATAGTCACAAAAATTACGTATATGGTCTATCAGTTTCTGATACTCTTTCTCATAAACCTTAATCTTTCCTTTAGTAATTTCGCCGACTTTTACAGTATCAACTTTTTCTCCATTCACAAAGAAACGAAATTCAAGATAATTTGTTAATATTAAATTATCAAGACTTGTTTTGTATCTCGCCAATTGCTCAGTTTTTTCAAGCACATCAAGGTTTTTATCAATATCTTTAGCTTCAATATAGCCTATAGGAATGTTCTTCTTCTGTATTATGTAATCAGGAGCACCGCATTTTTGTCGTCTCGGTTCATTGATAGCTTGAACACCAGTAACGATTCTTTCTATAAAGTCTTGCAAATCTCCCCTGAAACTGTGTTCAGTAGTCTTTCCAGTCTTAAACTTTTTTATTATTCCATCAAGATACTTTTCCGCCATGGAATAATTATAGCATACAATTTGAACATAGATACATAAAACATGACATACTCTTTATAAATGCCAAAAGCAACCATGCAAAACAATCATTAAAGAAACATTACAAATAACAACATATTCTCAAAAAGGCAAAATATAGTATAATTAAACATAAACGCAAAACAAGGAATCAAAGCCACCAAACGAGGATATAAATGAAAATAATTAATTATGCAATTCTTATACTGTCTATAGCAATATTTTCAAACTCTGTTCTTGCAAACGAAGAAAAACTAGCAAAAGAACAAGAAATTCAAACCAAAATAAACGATTGCGGCTATAAAATTTTAAATAGTAATCAAATCGAAAACAGAATTATTTTTACATATGACGATAATGAAAAAGAATCAATTCTCAAAAACAATAAAACACTACTCGATAGAGAAGTTATAATATATCGAAATGCCTATAAAAACATGGAAAACATTGACGAAATGGCGGCATTTATAGCACGAGAAATTGTAATAGCATCAAGAAGCTATGATGACGTTGCAAACGGTTTTTTAAGAAGCTTACAAATTAAAGCAGCACCAAAAAAATTTGAAATAGTAGCCGACAAGCAAGCTGTTGATTTTATGGTTAAATCCGGCTACAATCCTATCGGCTTAATAACCTATATTCAAAAAACCGCATCACAAAAAAGACAAGATTTAATCTCAACTCACAACCTAACATCAAAAAGACTGGCAACAATTTATGAATACATATATACAAAATATCCCTATTATCTAAAAGAAAATCCATATTTTAATACTGAAAGCTATCAAAATTTTCTCCTAACTTCAACAAATAACAGAAAAATGCTGGAAGAAAAAATAAAAAACAGCTCAAAGGAAAATCTAAAATATGAATAAGCTTTTTGTATTAATTATAAGTTTAATATGTTTTACATATCCAGCATATAGTATTGAAAAAGATTTTATTGTAGAAGAATTTTTATTAAATAAAAATATCGAAAAACCAATTGTTAATGATAACTATAACTATCAAAGCACAAAACGATTGCCGATTAAAATGACAGTGTTGACACCCATTAAATCAGAAAAAGACATCTTTGAAGGAGATAATATAGAACTTAAAGTCATGGAAAATGTATTTATTGATAAAAAAATAATTATCAAAAAGAATACAATTTGCACAGCAAGAGTCGAAACAATAATAAAAAACGGAATGAATGGAATTCCGGCAAGCATTATTCTTGGTAATTTTTATATTCCCGATATTGATTCAAATAAATTACAAAATAAATATGAAAAATTCGGTTTTGATTTAAGTCTTCTTGTGTACCCAATAAAATGGGTGCTTACACCTCTGCCTCCCTTAGGTTCTTTAACGAATTTTATCAAAGGAGGGCATGCAAAAATAAGCAAAAAAGATATTATTACAATAAAATATTATCCAAATCAAAGCTAATTTCAATTAACTTCTAGTCAGCGTATTCTAAAATCGTGTTAGCAATTTTTTCTCTGGATTTATTGCTTTTATGATATTCATAAGCACCAATCTGATGTCCCGTAGCAGAATCAAATCTTTTAACCCTTATTGCATCTCCTGCAGGAATTATAGCGTCATCAAGATTGCCGTTTGAACCTTCGATTAATTCTCTTTCATCAAGCAAATTCAAAGCATCATCGCCTACAACACCATCAATAATTCCAAAAACATCTTTTAAAACGCCCATTGTAGTATCTTGCTTTGGAGAAACAATTATATAATCACCGGCTTTAAACAATCTTGCAACATTTTCTTGAGCAGATGATAGTTTATTTTCATCTATTCCCGCGTCTTGCAAATATGAGGGAACTCCAAATTCATCCCTATAAAGATATGGTGCAGTTGACAAATCTACTTCATAAGGAGTTTCGCCTTCTGCCAATTGATTAATTCTATCCATATTAATATCATCTCTGTTATACGTGTCATCTACATCTGATACAACAAATTCATCGTCTAATACATCTGCATCATCATTAAACGGGGTAACACTGGGAGCTACAGTAATTTCAGGAATTTCATCATTATCGGATATTTTAATAGGAAGACTACCTTCAGCATTCACTTGTTCGGATATTTGAGGATTATTTGAAACTTCATTCATTGCAGCATTATATCCTTCTTTAAATGCATTTTTTCCGCCAAGACTATAGCCTAAAGAAAGAAGTAAAAAACCGTAACTGGAATATAAAATAGCTTTTTCAAATTTTGTTGGTTTTCTTTTAATATCAATTTTATCTGTTTCATAGTTAAAATTATCGTAATTAATTTGCGGCCTTCTGTATTTTCTTGCTCCGAAAGCATAATTTTGAACGTTAGATATTTTCATATAATCAATCCCTTTAAAATAGTATGCAAATATAGAATGCGCCTGACAATATTTTTTTGCTAAAGTATAAACTTTTATAAAGACAATAAAAAATTGCTTTTAAAAAGCAATTTTACAATCGGTTAGTTAGTTAGTTAGTTAGTTAGTTAGTTAGTCTTAACATACGTAGCTTACGTATCTTGTATCGAGTTTACCATTTGCGCCCATGTCATATAAAATTGCACGGGCTGTTATATCATTTATTGGTTTTTTATATGGTCTTTTTTCTCTTAAAGCAGAATAAATATCCGCAATTGTAATCGCCTGATTTTCATCGTTACGCTTCAAATTTCTATCATAATCATGGTGCTCAAAAGCAAGCTGAGCAACACTTGGATGTAAATTTGTAGTTTTTAGAATCTCATAACTGAGTTTATTATGCAGCTCAACAATATATCGCTCTTTCATTGAAAGCTTGCCTTTTTTGTTTAAAATATCGCTAGGAATAAAGACTTTTCCAATATCATGCAAAAGTGCTGCTTGAGTCAATCTTATGTAATTAATTTCATTTTTAGAATGCCCCATTTTAAGATAGATTTTTTGCGCTCTTTTGGCAGTCGGAATCAAATGTGACATTGTTAGCGACATGACATTTTGAATATTAAATTCCAATGACAAGCCATTTGTCTCTAAGATATATCTTATATTTGGATTTTTACTTAAAGCATTATTAATTACCGCAATATTAATATATCGAGCGATAAAACGCACCGGAGAATTTATAGCCAGCTCATCTTCAAAAAGTGTGTTCGATACTTCACCTTGACTACAAGATGATAACACCCCTAAATCATTTTTAAATATATCAGAATTTTTCTGCGCAGTATTACTAAAGCGTTTGAAAAAACTCATATTCACCCACTAAATAACTATTCACACATACCTTATGAATAATTAAAGTATTTTTTTGCTAAAAGATTGCTTTATGATATATACTAATTTAACTTTTATTTACATTCTTATTGTTTTTATCTTTTTTTAAATCACTATAATCAGCAAGACCAGTAAATTCGTTTCTGCCAGTCAATTTTTTTGTAATCCAGAAAGTCAATTTTGGAACAAAAATAGCAAGACCAAATATCGCAACAGTTAATCCAATAGTTAAGAATTTTGAATTTGCACGATTGACCTTTTTAGAGAACTTCTTAAATTCTTCATAGTCAAATTTACCATCCTTATAGCATATATCTTTAGCTTTAGACAAGAATGTTATTATGGAATCATCAATGAATCCTATGTCTGAATTTTTAACAAAACGGTTTATTTTACCATATTTACCATATGTAGCTTGCTTGTATATTTCGTCAGCCAAAGAATTATTTGACTTAAATATATGTCTTAATTTTTCTTTTGTATCTGAAGGAATATCTCTTAAATTATCAATTGCATCTTTAACTACAGATTCCGAGCTATTTCTGATTGCTTCAACTGCAACAGGATTTACATTAGGAATACCGAATTTATTTCTAAGATACCCCTGCACATGACCTGCGCAGAAATTATAAAAATATGCACTGGAAGCATCCATTACAAAATTTTCAAGCCCTTCAAAACCGTTTCTAGAAGTTAAAATACGCCCACCGGTCATTGGAACATCGGTTGAAAGAAGCCTAAATACATTATTATTCTCAACATTATATGTAACATAACCCGATAATCCATAATTAGAAACGTCAGCAGAAACTTTTTGAATTAAACCAGTAAACGAAACAGGTGATTTCTTGTTGTCATTTTTAATTTTTTCATGAAATTCATCAAATGTTTCAAACCTTCTTTTAAACGAATTATTTTTCATTTCGGCAAGTTTTTTTCTTGTCAACATTTGATTAAATTTAGGTAAAATAATGCCCATGGCAATACAATTCAATACCAAAGCAGAAATAGAAGTTACTTTTTTGGCAAAAGTAACTTTCTTGACAAGCTCATTTAAATCTGTTTTTTTGACATTTTCAATAATTTTTGAACTAACATTTTTTAATTCACTAACATCAGGAGTAGAGGCTTCAATAACGTTTTCCTTTAGAAATTTAAGCGAATTTCGTATAGAATCGTTGCCTTCCTTTGCATTTGAATAATCTATATTCATAGGAATTTTTAATACTAATTCGCATATTTTATCACCAACGGTCCTTAAAGCAGGCATGCCAAAAAGCCAAACAACCGCCGCCATTACCTCTTTACGCAATTTTTCGGCACCCTCAATTATGCCACCACGTTTATATCCTTCATAAGAACGACCAATATCAGCAGGTATTTCTTCGATTAACGTTCCTATTGGCAATGCTGGATTTTGAATTGTATTTACAATATTTGTTGCTAATGAATATGAATTATTTATTAACAAAATTTACCTTATATTTTTAAAATTACAAAGCTACAAAACATATAAAGCAAATTATTTGCTAGGGATTTATTGAATTTTATTTTCATAGCCTGTGGCTTCAGAAATTCTCTTCGCCCACTCTTTTATTATCTCTTCGTCAGATAATTCATAAGAAATTGGCTCACAGACGGTAATATTAACATCCTGCTTCTTGAATAATTTCCAATTATATGTTTCAAGCCCAGAAACAGCCACAGGAACAATATCTACTTTGTTTGTTTTTGCAAAATATATAAATCCTGCATTAATATTTTCAATAACTTTGTTTTTTCTAATGCCGCCTTGCGGAAAAATACAAAGATTATATTTAGCCTTAAAGACCTCTTTGACTGACTTTATTGTAGAAAGACCAACTTTTTCACGATTAACCGCAAAGCCTCCAAGTCTTAAAACATTTCTTGTAATATACCTTTGTCCCCAAGTTTCTGTTTTAAACAATTCCTGTTTTGCCATATAAGCTAATGGTTTACCAAATGCATAATTAACTATAAAAACATCCATGTATGAAATGTGATTTGGAGCTACAATATAGGGTCTATTTTCAATCTTGGCATTTCTTTTGATGTGAAATTTATAAAATAATGTACCAAAAAAAGGCAAAAACAAAATATATAATGCATAATATTGATACAATCTTGTCAAAAAATTTAAATCACCGGCTTTTTTCTGTGCAAAATTAATCTTTTTTGTACTCATCTACCTTTTTCCTTCCGATAATTCAACTATAGTCTTACTCCATATTGAAATCATTTCTTCAATGTTATCATTATATGGAATAGGTTTGCCAATTTTAACTTTCATCTGGCTTTTAAAAATTTTTCTCTGATCTTTTGTCATACCCGTAATTGCAACAGGCAAAATATCACACTTTAAAGTCTTTGCAAAACTCGCAAAACCTTTATTAACGTTATCTAAATTCCCTTCTTTTTCCCTTGTTCCTTGTGGAAAAATTCCAAGGCACCAATTTGTCTGCTTCAAACCGAGAACTGTTTTTATTGTAGATACAGAAAGTTTAGCTCTATCTACAGCAAATGCACCCAACATATCCAAGAAAAAACGGGCAACTCTATTTTTAAAAAGTTCAACTTTTGCCATGTAAGCAACATGTCTTTGAACAGCATGTATAATTAAGAAAGGATCAATTGCACTTGTGTGATTGGATGCAATAATACAAAAACCTTTCTTGGGAACATTTTCCCTTCCTTCCACTTTTAAATTGTAAGCAATTCTAAAATACGTTCCATATACCAAGGTACAAGTTATCCACTGCAACCAACCTCTGAAATTATTGTATTCTTTTGGATTTCTTTTTTGATAATCTCTTTTCATTGCTAATTTAAAAAAACTCCTACTTTTATATTAAATTATACTAAATAAAAATAAATATGATATAATTTTTTATAAAAGAAGGAGAGAGTATGAAAAAAATATTTGGAATTGCAGCAATTTTTACGGCTTTAACACTTTTTAATACAGCTAATGCAGAAGTAATAGGCGTAGTTGATTTTGATAAAGTTGTAGATAATTATTCAAAAGTTAAGACCGTAAGCAATGAAATTTCTGATAAATATGCAGAAATACAAAGATACAGCCTAGACAAAGAAAGAGAATACAAAAAACTTTCAACTCCTTTGGAGCGCAAAAACTTTGAAGAAAGTACAGCAAGAGAACTTGCAAAAAAACAAGAGGCATACCTAAAGCTTAAAGAGAAAAAAGAAGCAGAAATAGATACTGCAATTAAAAACGCAATTAAGCAGGTTGCAATGGCAAACAAAATAGATACAGTGGTTGAAAAAACAGTTATATTCTTTGGCGGAATTGATATTACCGACAAGGTTGTAAAAGCTTTAAATTCTCCCACAAGCAAGTAAAGCAATAATTAATAAAAAGTTCTTTACTTAATATTTTTTTTCTGATATTATTGAGAAGAGCTTTCGGAGGAATGCCGGAGTGGTTGATCGGAGCGGTCTTGAAAACCGTCGAACATGCGAGTGTTCCGTGGGTTCGAATCCCACTTCCTCCTAATTTAAAAGGACCCTTACCAAGGGTCCTTTTAAATTATAATTACAAATATAATTATAAAATTTTCTTATACTTTAAAAACTTACAAGCAATCCAAAAAACAAAAACAATCGAAAGCAGAACCGCCCACATTGAAATCAAAAAGAATTTATTAACTTCAAAATACCCTCTTATAACCTCTAAACCAACAAAACATAGTGTAACAAGAAACCAAATATCATGTTCATGTGATATAACATTTTTTAAAGAAAATTTTCTATCTGGTTTATGATAAGTTTTAAAAGACGGAATAAAGCAATTTACTCTTTGTGCCCATTCACTATATTCTGCACCAAATCTATCTAACATGTTTTTTTCTTCATATAGAACCACAAGCGAATAAAAAATAATCATCAATAACGAATTTGTGATTACTATTTCCCAACTTTGACTCATTAAAGTAATTCCAAAAAATATAAAGAAGTTACCAAGATACAAGGGATTTCTTACAATTGAATAAATACCATTTGTATTTAATTTATCAGACTGCATTTTTTGAGGTCGATAAGCAATCGTATAAATACGAATAATAATACCAAGCAAAGAAATTAATAAGCAAAAAATTTCAAAAGGAATACTCTCATTTACATTTTTGAAATTTTCCAATTCAATTAATATAACTAAAATATATGGAAGATATTGCAATGACTTATTATTATGACAAAAATCTCCAACTTCAAGAAATAACTCATTTAATAACATTGTAAGTCCTCAAAATTAAACAAAAAAATTATAGCACAAATAAAAATATTTAGTGTAAAATAGAATTGTTGAACGATTTGACAATTGAATATATTTTCGGGATGTAGCAGGGACCCCAGAGCGAAGCGGTAGGGAACCCGAAACGAGTAAGTTAATAGTGAAGTCACCGTGTAAAGCTGTTAAAAATGACAAGGTGTATAGCCTTGGCATACAGCACGGCACTGAACTTGATAAATGTCTCTCAGAAACAAACTTTAAATCCGTACCTTAATATACTTGTTCACTTTTTCTTTTTGTCCCTCAAACGCCGGAATGCAAAAAGAAAAAGTGAACCGAAAAAGAAAAACCTCGGCTTTTTAGTATTTAAAATTTTATCCTAAGTTGTTATAATAAAATTGACAATTGAATATATTTTCGGGATGTAGCAGGGACCCCAGAGCGAAGCGGTGGGGAACCCGAAACGAGTAAGTTATAGTTCGCAGGGCGAACTTAACGAACGAAGTTGAGGGCAGATGTGTGCGAAGGGCGAGACGATGAAGCGTTGAGCTTCAGCGAACAGCCCGTAGACCGTACAAATCCCGAGAGATAAAAAACAAAACCAAATTTGACAATTGAATATATTTTCGGGATGTAGCGCAGCTTGGTAGCGCACCACGTTCGGGACGTGGGGGTCGCAGGTTCAAATCCTGTCATCCCGATTTTTTGTTAAAAAATCAGGATTCCATGTTGAACCTACGGTTAGCTCGTCAACAAATCGTATTGTTCGCTTTTTTCAAAAGCTCACAGTCGTTTTGTAAGACTCTGCATACTAATCCGTATAGGCTCATAAATTCGCCTACGGCTTAGCAAAATCCTGTCATCCCGATTTTTTGTTAAAAAATCAGGATTCCATGTTGAACCTACGGTTAGCTCGTCAACAAATCGTATTGTTCGCTTTTTTCAAAAGCTCACAGTCGTTTTGTAAGACTCTGCAT
>CALUZA010000052.1 GCA_944325185.1 Candidatus Gastranaerophilales bacterium
ATATTTGCATTAATAATTTATTTAATCAAACTAAACTCCTTTTTATTATTTAAATAGAGGCAAAAATGAAACTGACGGTAAAATTCGGAAAACGTTTAAAAGAACTCAGAAAAAAGGCGGGTTTAAGTCAACAACAACTGGCAGAACTTGTCGGAATGGAATCTTTAAATAACATAAGCAAGCTTGAAACAGGCGAACAATTGCCTAAAAAAGAAAATCTTGAAAAACTTTGTGTTGCCTTAAAAGTTGAAGCCAAGGATTTATTTGATTTTGGACATCTAAAAACAAGAGATGAGCTTATAGAGAATATCGAAGAAAGCTTAAAAAACTTGTCCTTAAAGGATTTGCAATTTTTTAAAAAAACAATAGACGCTTATTTAGAAACAAAATAAATTTTTATAGTACAATTAAAATGTACATTTTAAGGAAAAGATATGATAAAAGCTCAAAGAGGAACAAAAGACATCTATGGAGATGAATCTGTTGTATGGCAATGGATTTTTGAAAACGCTAAAACAGTTTTTCAAAACGCAAATTTCACCGAAATAAAAACTCCGATATTTGAAGCAACAGAGCTTTTTAACAGAGGGGTTGGAGATTCTACCGACATAGTAAACAAAGAAATGTACACTTTTAGCGTCGGCGGGGCAGATAAAAACGCAACTTCAATTACTTTGCGCCCCGAAAACACGGCAGGAGTTGTAAGAAGCTATATTGAACACAATTTTAACCGCCAAAGCCCCCCTCAAAAATTTTGGTATTTTGGCCCTATGTTTCGTTATGAAAGACCTCAAGCAGGTCGTCAAAGACAATTTCACCAAGCAGGGGTTGAGCTTTTTGGAATAAAAGATGCAACTGCAGATGCAGAAGTTATTATAACCGCAATAAATTTTCTTAAATCATTAGGGCTTAATGATTTAGAAATTGAATTAAATACTCTCGGTTGTCCAAAGTGCAAAAACGATTACAGAAATTCAATAAAAGCAATTTTAGCACCCTATCTTGAAGACTTATGTGATGATTGCAAAATGCGCTATGAAAAAAATCCTTTAAGAATATTGGATTGCAAAAATGAAAATTGCAAAAAAATCTTTGAAACAGAAGAAATAAAAGAAGTTATTTTAAAAGACTATATTTGTGATGAATGCAAAGAACACTTTGAAGAACTTAAAAATTACCTAAACGAATTAAATATTAAATATTCAATTAATAAAATGCTAGTTAGAGGTTTGGATTATTATAATCGCACGGTTTTTGAAATAAAAAGTGAAGCGCTGGGTTCTCAAAGTGCGGTTTGCGGCGGTGGAAGATATGACGGATTGGTTGAAATGCTTGGCGGAGCGCCGACTCCCGCAGTCGGATTTGCAATGGGAGTAGAAAGACTTTACACTCTTATTAATAAACCGACTCCTCAAAAAATTGATTTTTACGTTGTTTCAACAAATATCAAAGAAGCAATGAAATTAACGCAAGAATTAAGACAAAATAACAAAAGCGCAGAATTCGACATGCAAAAAAGAAAATTCTCAAAACAACTTGAAAAAGCTTCTAAAATTTCAAAATATGCAATAATACTCGGCGAAGATGAAATTGAAAAAGGTTACTATAGCTTAAAAGACCTCTCAACAGGAGAACAAAAACAAATTAAATCATTTGAAGAATTGATAAATTTTTAAGCTAAATAATTTAAAGTTTTATCACAATAACCGTTAATGGCACTCAATTCGGCATTAATCGCCATTAATTCACTACTTGCAGAAATTGCATTCAAATCAAGCGCTTTTTCATAATTATAAGCATTTTCAAAACTAGAAACGCCGCCAAAAGAAATATTATTGAGCATATTTCTCTTTGCTGCACTGTTTTTCAAAAGCGCATATTGAAGATTATTCTTTCTTAAAATTAAATTTTGTTTTGCAAGTAAGCTTATAATAGACATCCTAACCTCACAAACGAATACCTTATTATAGCATAAAAAATATTTTTTTCAATTATGGTTATTTTACAACAAGTTCAAATTCGTCTCCGCCAAAGTGCTTCAAGCGAACATTTTTCTTTCCGTATACAGTAATCAATGATTTAATCATTCCTTCTTTTAAATCCTTATCTAAAGGATTTCTCGAGCTTTCAGGATATACAAAAAACTTATGAAAAGTCCTGTTTGTATCGTTTAAAAGAAGAATTTTTCTTGATTTAAAAAGCGAGTTTTTAATTGTGTATTTTTTATTTCTATCAAATTGAGAGATTAAAATAATTTCGTAATCAGGAAAAATCTCACTCACATCTTCCTTAGACAACAACTTTGCATCTTTGCCTTTTATTTCATAAAATTTTAATTCATCATTATTGAACCCAATAAATCTGTCTTTGTAAAAAAATTCATAGTTTGTAGGCAGCATATAGACAAACTTATTATTTTCATCATAGAATTCACTAAAACTGCCTGTGCCGGAAGAAACTCTCTTTTCTAAAGCAAAACAACCTTCTTTATAGGGAGTATATATTCCTGTTTTTTTATCAAGACAAACCTTTGAATTTGGAGCAACCTCAACAAAAGCAAAAGCACCAACCACAGAAAATAAAATACACATTATAATGAAAAAAAACTTTCTCATTAGTCTTCTTCCTTTAATTTTCTATTCATTAATTTATCCAAAATTTCTGCAGGAGTAATATCTGTATAAACAGCTTCATATATAGCATTTGAAACAGGCACATCTATCTTTAACTTGTCTGCAAGTTCGCATAAAGCCTTAGAAGTCTTGACCCCTTCTGCAACCGAACCGAGTTCACTTAATATATCATCGATTTTCTTGCCTTTTGCAAGCATTGCACCGACAGTATAATTTCTTGAATAAGGACTTGAAGCAGTAGCAATTAAATCCCCCATACCGGATAAACCGTATAAAGTTTGAGGTTTTGCACCCAAAGCAACCCCGACACGAACCATTTCCGCCATTCCACGAGTTAAAAGAGAACCTCTTAGATTATCCCCCAGTCCCATCTGGCTTGCAAATCCTGAGGCAATTGCAATGACATTCTTTAAACTTCCGCCCAATTCAACCCCAATAACATCGGGGTTTGTATACAATCTAAATTTAGAAGGAACATTTAAAAGCTCTTGCGCTCTTTTTGCAACGTTCATATCCGAAGAAGCAACAGTAGCTAGTGTAGGGTGACCTTCTATAATTTCTCTTGCCAAAGTAGGACCCGATAAAACAGCAAATTTAACATCAGGCAAAACTTCTAAAACAACTTCGGACATTCTTTTTAAAGAAGGTAATTCGAGCCCTTTTGATAAATTAACTAAAATTTGATTTTCTTTTAAACCAACTTCTTTTATTTGTTCAACAACCGGTCTTATACCTGAAGTTGCAACAACAAGCAAAATTATATCAGCACCATCCAATGCCATTTTTAAATCGGAAGTGATTTGAACTTTTTTGTCTAATTGAATTTTAAGAGGTTTTTCAATTCTTTTTTCATTCAATAACATTGGGGTCAAATCCTGTTGTCTGCCCCATACAACAATATCTTCAAAGTTATTGTTCAACAACTTTGCAATCGTAAGTCCCCAACACCCCGGTCCTAAAACAGTCAGCTTCATTCTTCTTCCTCAATATTTTCTTTTTTCTCGTCTTTATCCACAAAAGGCGTACTTTTTTGCATTTTTATACGTGTAATTTTTATACCATCCAGTTCTAAAATAGTATATGTAATATTTTTATCTTCAACAACATCATTAATTTCGGGTTCTCTGCCCAACAAGCCAAAAACATACCCTCCGATAGTTTGAAAATCTTCATCCGGAATATCAAGATCATATCTTTCGTTTATGTCTTCAATGCTTGTTTTTGAAGAAACACTTAAAATATTATCTTCTATTTTAACTATTTCAGGAGTTTCTATTTTATCAAATTCATCATAAATTTCGCCGACAATTTCCTCAATTATGTCTTCTATTGTAACAATACCCGCTATTCCACCGTGTTCATCCACAACCGCTGCAATTTGGTTTTTAGAAGAAGTAAAATCAGACAATAAATCGCTTATAAATTTATTTTCAGGAACTATTAATATATCACGAGCCAAAGATTTAATAGAAAAATTTTCATCAACATTATTATTTTTTATAACTTTTAAAACATCTTTTGCATTAATCATTCCAATCAAATTGTCAACATTATCTTCATACATAGGAATTCTCGTATGACCAGAATTAATAATAATTTCAGACAACTCTTCTATAGTTTGATTAGCATTAACAAAGCAAATCTCAGTTCTTGGAACCATGATTTCTTTTACAACGGTATTTGCAAAAGAGAAAAAATTTGAAAGCATAGTTGCTTCGTGATTATCAATTGTGCCTATTCTTTCACCTTCTTTAATTAACTTTTCAAATTTCTCTTCCCAATTATCTTCCTCATCATGCGCTTGAAGTTCTATTGTTACATGATTTACGTTTTTAACATAATTTTTAATTTTTCTTTCAAGCATTTGTGCAATATCATCAGCATCTTTCATCTGGGTTTCTGGGTCAACTTCAATTGTCATATTAATAACAAGCCCTGAAGTTCCCAAATCCATAGTCTTTAATTCAACAACATTACTGATTCCATGGATTGTTCCTGCAATATTTCTAATTATTTCTTCGACTCTCGGTTGAGCAGATTGAACCGTCAGACTGCTTACATTATTTCTAATAAGATAAATTGCAAGACAGAATAAAATAATACCGATAATTATTGAAGCTACAGCATCAGGAATATATGCATATTCAAAAGGCATTATAAATTTAGATATTGAAAGTGAAATCAAAGCAATCACAACACCTGAAAAAGCAGCTGTATCTTCATACCAAACAAACTTTGTCGTAGGACTTTGAACTTTTCTTATATACTTTAAAGAAATAAAAAATTTCTTAAACAAATTTCCTTCAACTATTTGTGCCTCATCCAAAACAGCATTCGTTGCGCTTGATACCGCCCAAGCTTCGAAAAACATTGAAATTACTAATGCAACAGCAATATAATTATAGTTTTTCAATAGTTCTTCTGCATCATGCGGATTGAAAAATTTATCAATACCATGAAAAATTGCAACAAACGTACCTGCTAACATCAATAATGCAGCAAACATTGCCCAAACATTAGCTTCCAAGCCATACCCAAAAGGATGTTCCTTATCTGCCGGTCTTGAACCTCTTTTTATACCGACTAAAAGACAAATACTGTTAAAGGAATCTACCCCACTATGAATTGCTTCTGCTAACATAGCAGAACTTTTTGAAAATAAAAAACAAATAAACTTAACAAGCGCAATACCAATATTTGCTATAAAAGCTCTTATTACAGCCTTTAATTTAGTATTATCTATCCTTTTTTTATTTTCTTCAGTTGCTTCTACTATATCTTCACTGTCCGATATTACCATATTTGATTGACCGGATGACATTAATTTTTCCTTTTAACTTTATAATGTATATATAATAAACTTAAAGAGGAATTTTTGCAATTTTTTAATAAATTAAAAAACAGGGTAAATATAACCCTGTTTATTGTTCTTCTTGTCTTTTTGCGTAACACTCTTTACAATAAATCTCTTTACCTTCGATAGGTTTAAAGGGAACTTTTGTTTCCGCACCACACTTTGAACAAATCGCATCATACATTTTTCTTCTTGATTTTTTTCTGCGAGCTTTACGACATTCAGGACATCTTTTTGGAGTGTTTACAAGCCCCTTTTGAGCATAAAACTCTTGTTCTCCTGCAGTGAATACGAATTCCTTTCCGCAATCTTCACATACTAGAGTTTGATCTTGGTACATCTTAGGTTCTCCTTATTAGTTTGTAAATTATCAATCCACCAAGGCAAGAAATTTTTAAAAATTTAAAGATAACATTACGCTCGATAATTGATTTTATTATATTAAACTTTTTTTTAAATTATTGCAATAGTTTTGAATTACTTTAAAAGTGTCTTATAAACTTCATCAACAACGGACGGAGTGCAAAAAACAACAATGTTTTCATCTTCTTCAGCTTCCCAATAACAAGATTTTAAAGTATTTTTAATAGAATTATCCATAATTATTAAACATGGGTTAACTCCTGCATACTTTAACCTTAAAGCCATGTCATCAAAACGATTTGAACAAACATAAATCTTATTTTCAAAATTACGAACAGATTCCAAATTTGCACCCCAAATCCAACTTGTATCAAGCCCGTCTTGTATATCATCGCTTAAGCAAAAAATAACTTTAGAATTTTTATTTGCATATAATTCTCTTGCTGCTTCAGATAAAGAAACAGCATTTTTTATAATCTTAACTTTTACCTTTTTTTCTTTATATTTTACAATTTCATCTCTTGCTTTTATACTTGTATAATTTTCAAAAGCTGAGGTTATGATTTTTCTTTCTACACCAAGATTTAAAGCAAGCGCAATCGCCGCTAAAGCATTGTATGCATTATAAACCCCGCCAAACGGTAATTTAAAAACATATTTATTTTCATTATAAAAAACGTCCAGAAAAGTATAATCATAAAACACCTTGGCATTTGCACTTAAATCAAGCTTAGGACGCTTAAAACCACATTCACAATCATATTGCCCTAAATGCGAATAAAATCTTTTTTTATAATCCAGCTTACATCCACAAACAGGGCACCTTAAAATATCATTATATTGTATATATTTTTGACTTGTATCCCCAAATTCTATTTTTTCAAATCCAAAATAAAACTTATTTCTTTTTTTATTTAAAACCGTTTCACTTTTAAATTCATCTATTTTATAAAACATTGGTTCATCGGCATTAATTATCAAATTTGTTTTTGAATTTAAAATTAACGCGTCTCTAATTTTTTCTCTTTTTTCCTCTAAAGAACAATAATCCCTCTGATCGCAAAAAAGATTATTTAAAAGCAAATAATCAAATTTCATTGAATTAAAATAACCGCTAAGCTCAAGTTCATCCATTGCCATAACATAATAATCTTTTTCAAAATCTCCTCCAAAAACCTCAAAAGTTCTTGCTAAATCCAAAATTATAGAAGTTAGTACAGGATATTTTTTACCATTTTTTGAAACATTTGTTATAGCACTTTTTTCAAATTCGCTTAAAATACAATTAATTAAATCCGAAACTGTTTTTTTTCCGTTTGTACCTGTAATTGCAATTTTTGAATTTTTAGAATAAGTTTGTAACCTTGACAAAACATCAGGCATATTACAGTCTATAAAAGAATCTAGAGAAAAATTTTTCTCAAGACCTAGTTTTTCTAAAAATTTATATATTTTACCTTGAAGTATGACGGCTGTTTTAAAATTCATATAATCCTTATTACGTATAGAGATTTTTAACTATATATATTATAATACATTAATGCTAGATTTTATTTTTATAATAACAATATTTTTTGAAATAATTTTAACCGTAATTTGTGTTATTAAAATTATCGATTACGATAAAAAATGTAAGGAACTAAACGAAAAATTAATCCTTAACAGCGAAATTATTAAAGCCATAAATGAAAAAATCAAAACAACCATTACAAAAATAAATAAATTTGTTTCATTTGTTACAAATAAAAAATTAATTAAAATAGGACAAATTTTAAGAACCACAGTTGATGTAATTCAAATAATAATACTGATTCGCTCTTTTAATCTGACAAAAGGAGCTAAATCAATTAATTTCAAAAATATTAAAAAGCTCTTATTGGTTGAAACTTCAAGAAGAATTATAAGAAAATTAATTCAAGCCATGTAAACTTTTGTAAACCAATTTTTTTAAATTTGTTTCAAGATATACCTTACGTGGATTTATGTACTTGTAATGCAAGAATCTAAGGAAGGTATTTATTATGGGAATTTTTGATGCTTTAAGTGGAATGGCAAAAGCTCTACAAACACAACCAACGGAACAACCAAAAATTGAAAACAATGAACCACAAGATAACTCTGTTTTTGAGACAGCATCTCAAAATGAACAAATTGAGGCAACTTATACAACGGCATCAACTTCACAAAGTGAGCGTCTTAGCGATAACTTGAGTTCATTAACCGTAATATTGGATGATGACTATCCGGATGAAATTATAGAACCCAGTAACGGTAAATGGTACACAATCGGAGAAGAAGAAGACCAAATTGAAAACATGGCTCAATTCCACTACGGAAGAGAATTAAACGAGCAGGAAAGAAATACTCTTGCTTGGTCTATTCTTGATCATAACAGATGGATGATTGAAGATGTTAATAGAACATATTTAGCTGAACAAATTGCAAGTGATTTATCTTCAGATAAAGGACTTGACGAAGAAACAATAGCATCTATTACAAGTGATTTTATAAGCGGCGAAATAGATAGCTCCCAATATCTGGGTCAAGAAGCTCTAATTGAAACAATCAAAAGTAATTTACAAAATGGAAAATATGAACAATTTGCAAAAGATTGCAGAACAGATGAAATACCTCCTGAATTGGTCTATGATACAAATTTCTATATAAATAATCCCGAAAAACAATTCTATGTACCTGATATTGTTTCACTTGGAGTTGAAGATACACCTTCAACAGATACAATGACGGGTAATATTCAATATACAGCCAATAATAAAGAGCTAAGTATAAGCATAGCAGGCTTATCTAAAGATGAAGCAAAAGAAACTATTGAAAAGGCCCTATTAGAAAATTACGGCCTTCCGGAAGATGCTTCGCTTGATAGCCATGCAGGTGCCGCAATAATGCATGCTTTATGGCTTGAAGAAGGAAATAATAATACATTTAACTTTGCAGATGAAAATTTAGGAGAAACTATTGATTATATCATAGCAAATGCTAGAAATGGAGAAATTTCTTTAGCTTGTCCCGATGTAGCATTATCTTATTTGTCTGATAATGAAATCGAAAACGCAGAAAGTCTTGCAGCAAGAAAACAAGATGAACTTGATACAACAGTATCATACCTGCATGTTACCGAAGAATCCGTATCATCTGACAATATCAAAACAGCAGAAGATTTACTTCAATATGTAGGATATGGTAATGGAACTTTATTAGAAGCACTTAAAGGCACTAATACTGCTGATTCTGTAAAAGCACTTTGTGCAACTGCAATCCAACAAATTATAGAAAATAACCCTGAATTACGTGATGCACTGGGCGAAAAATTGACATCAACTGATGATGTTTTAAATTTAGAAATACCCGAAAACTTAACTATAAAACTTGAAAATATTGCATATATTCATCAAGGACCGGAAAAAGAAGTAGGATATAACACAAGAAATGACGAACCCCAAGGACCTCAAACAACAAATCCTCCAACTGTAGTCCCAACTCCAACACCAACAGCTGATCCTTCAGAATCTCCTGAAACAACACCTGAAACAACACCAACAGCTGATCCTTCAGAATCACCTGAAACAAATCCAACACCGACACTTCCTTGCGTGCCGAATCCTGAAGTTTCAGCGGAACCTAGTCAAATTCCAGATGGAAATCCTGTTGCAACACCTCCGGCTACTTCTGAACCGACACCTGGACCGACAGCTGGACCGACAGCTGAACCGACAACTGACCCAGATTGTCCGACTATAGATACAGGTAATCCAACAGAAACAATACCTCCTAAAGCAGAAGATGGGAATGCGGATTTAGAAGAAGAACCCAATCCAACACAGGCACCCAATCCAACACCAAAACCTGAAACTCCAGTAACAGATCCTGAAATTCCAGTAACAGATCCTGAAATTCCAGGAGAAAATTGCGCAACCCCTGAAGGAGTCCCTGCAGGTGATACGCATCCTGATGGACAAACGCCAGTAGCAGACAACCAACAAGCAGCAGAAGAAGAAGCTAAACGAGCAGCAGAAGAAGAAGCTAAACGAGCAGCAGAAGAAGAAGCTAAACGAGCAGCAGAAGAAGAAGCTAAACGAGCAGCAGAAGAAGAAGCTAAACGAGCA
>CALUZA010000053.1 GCA_944325185.1 Candidatus Gastranaerophilales bacterium
AATTTAAATTAGTTGAAATTAGTGTTAAAAATTCTTCAAACATCTCAGAGTTGATAATTTGATAGTTTAAATGTGCAGATAGGTTTCTTTTATCAAAAATCAGTTGATTATTCTTATATATTTGTGAAGTCTTATCAAACCCTAATATGTGGAAAAAGTAGTTGATTGCATTTTTCTCTTTATTTTTAAAAGTATAGATATCTATTTTTTCATCCTTTTTGAGTTCTATTTTTTGTCCATCGTTAGAATTTAAACAAGCTTCGGTTAATTGCAAATAATGTAATAATTCTAAATTGTCACAATTGCAATTATATAAGCGAACTAATAGGTTGTGAAGAATATAATTATAAAAATGTGCTAAATTAATAACAACGTTATTATAAAAATCGGATTCCTTTGCCACTAATAAATTAGAAAACATTACTATAAAGAAATTATTTGAGGTATTGATTGGCAAATATTCCTTTAAGTCATATAATTCTTCTTCTAAATCAATTATTGTTTTCACACCTATCACCCCAGATTGATTGAATTTTTGTGTTGATTTTTTCTTGATGAAGTTTTATGAGTTTTTTACACTCTTCAATAGCTTTTTCTTCTTCTTGTATTTTGGAAACTATTTCTTGTTGTGTATCCAAATTAGGTGGTACTAAAAATTCATAATTTTCAATATAATTTTTGACTACTCTTTTTAATCCACCTGTTCCACTCATTTTATCTTTGCCATTTTCTATGAATTTATTGCTCGAAATTGTATAATATATAATTTCAGGAAGTATCGTTTCATTAGCCCTCAAAATAAAAAATTCACTAGAACCAAAACCTATGCCATTAGTTAGATTTTGAGCAAGCCCAGATTTTCCGTTTTCAAAGCAAGGTGTTACTTTTGCCAAAAGAACATCGTTATCCGCAAAGTATGTATATCCTGAATAAACTTCACCGATTTTTCTATCTTCTTTTGGGGAAAATAGCATATCTCTTTCGCTTACACATTCCATAGGGGTAAAAGAAACCAGAGTATTTTTATCTACTTCACTGACTTGTGACTTTTTGGGATTTATTTCACAAACATCACCCAATTTTACTTTTTTCCATTCTGGGTTGATTGGTATTGTGGGTTTCCAGTTGTCAACGACTTTTTGTGCTCCGTCGATTACAGCTTGATAACCGTCAAGTTCTTTTACAATTTCTTCTTGGACTTCTAATGGAGGTAGTGGAATCTCTATTGTTTTTAAATCAGCAACTTTTATACTTGCTTGATTAACAGCTTTTTGGGCAAAAGACTTTGCAATATTGATAAAATTTTTAGATTTAAAAATATAAATAGCATATTCTGGGTTTATTCTTTCTCTATTTGCTCGGAATCTAATCAAATTAACACCATGAACGACTTTTGTATCTTCGTTAAAAATAGCTGATTTTGCTAAATGTTCAAAACTATTAATATGACTTAATAAAATATCACCTTTGTGTAAAAAATCACTCTCAGGCACATTATCATTTGTCCATTTTATTTTTTCTAAATCAATAGTGCCATTTGTAATGGTTTGTATGCGACTGACTTTATACCTACCTTTTTCATCAAATTGTTCTACATTTTTCCCATTCTTTATTTCCACAAATATTTCTTCTAATTTAATCATTTTCCACTTACAATTTGTGTAGTCTTTCTGCACTTTATATCTTGAAGCTGTTAAATTATATTCTTCATTTTCTGCAAGTTTTAATTTTTCAACAAGAGTTATCATTTTAGAATCAGATAAAAAATCTGCTCTAGTGTTTATTGCATTTTGCCATTGATTTATTAAATCCAACGCTTTTGGTAAATCATTTTTATCTATCGGACGACGTTGAGCACCCAAATCAAATCCGTCATTTTGTATTTCAACAAAAAGAACTTTGTCGGTCTTTTGGGCTAATTGTCTATCCATAAAAAGTATTGAGGTTTTTACACCTGAATAAGGCTGGAAAATTCCGCTTGGCAAACTTACAACCGCATATAAATAATTTTCATCGACGAGTTTTTTCCTTAATTCTTTATAAGCATTTGCACTTTGAAAAACTATACCATCCGGAACGATTACACCAGCCCTGCCGGTTGAATTAAGATGTTCCATAATATAATCAACAAACAAGACTTCCGAGCGGTTTGCTTTTACTCCAAATTTATTATGAGGCTGAATACCACCTTTTGGTGTCATAAATGGCGGATTTGCCAAAATACAATCAAAATAGTTGTCCCATCTTGTGTCTTGCGTTAGTGTATCGTATTCATAAATTTTAGGATTTTTAAACTTATGCAAATACATATTGACAAGTGCAAGTTTAACCATGTCAGGTGAAATATCATAACCTTGAATGTTTTCGGTTAAGGCAGTTCGTTCCTGTGGAGTTAATGGTTGTTTTAAATCTTCTGCTGTTTTTTGAATAAATTTATATGCAGAAATCAAAAAACCCGCTGTCCCGCAGGCTGGATCCAGTATTGTATCAGCTTTAGTCGGTTTAACAATATCTACAATAAAATCAATAATGTGTCTTGGTGTTC
>CALUZA010000054.1 GCA_944325185.1 Candidatus Gastranaerophilales bacterium
AAATGACGGAATACTTTAGAAAATTATTTAAAGAAGAACCTGATAAAAAAATTAAAGTTGAAATTATGGAACATCCTCAAGCAGAAGGATTTAGAGAATTTTTGGAGAAATTTTCAAATGAAGTATCGGGCAAAAATCACTTTGAAGTAGAAATTATCTAGATAAATTAACTAAACTCCAAAAGCAATGTAGTCAAAACCAAGCGAAATTAAATCTTTTTTATTGTATAAATTTCTGCCATCAAAAATTACAGGATATTTCAACAAAGACTTTATTTTGGAAAAATCAGGATTTTTAAAATCGTTCCATTCTGTTAATAAAATTAAAGCATCAGCTTCTTTTAAAATCTCATATTTATTCTCAGAATATAAAATATTATCTTTAAAAATTAATTTCATATTATTCATTGCCTTTGGGTCATATACCTTTATTTTAGCACCCTTTTTAAGAAGTACATCTATAATTTCTATTGAAGGAGCTTCTCTTATATCGTTTGTGTTTGGCTTAAAAGATAACCCCCAAAGCGCAAAAGTTCTTTCTTCTATATTATTTTCAAATCTTTTTAAAATCTTATCTACAAATATTTTCTTTTGATTCTTGTTGACGTTTTCTGCAGAAGTAGCAATTTTCATTTCGCAACCAAATTTATTTCCCATATTTATTAATGTTTTCAAATCCTTTGGAAAACAACTTCCGCCAAATCCGACGCCCGAAAAAAGAAATTTATCTCCAATTCTATCATCCAAAGCCATTCCATATCTTACATCATTGATATTTGCTCCAACCTTTTCGCATAAATTTGCAACTTCATTCATAAAAGAGATTTTCGTTGCCAAAAAGGAATTTGCAACATACTTTGTTAATTCTGCAGATCTAATGTCTTCAATTATCATCTTAACTTCAGGCTTTAAAACAGCTCTGTATAGTTCCTGCATAATTTTCACTGCTCTTTTGGAATCAGCGCCAATAATAACTCTATTCGGATTTATAAAATCATCCACTGCTTCGCCTTGTTTTAAAAACTCGGGATTTGAAATTACATCAAATTCAATATCGGTTTTCTCCTTTATTATTTCTCGAATTTTTTCAACAGTTCCAACAGGCGCAGTTGATTTATTAACAATTACCTTATATTCATTAATTGAATTTCCGATTTTCTCCGCAACATCAAATACATTTTTTAAATCACAACACAAATCGTCTTTTGCAGGCGTACCAACTGCAATAAAACAAACTTTAGATTTTTGAACGGCAAGCTTTATATCATCAGAAAAAAATAATCGTCCTTTTTTTAAATTTATCCTGACAAGCTCATCTAAATTTGGCTCAAATATAGGTATGATGCCTTTGTTTAAACTGGAGATTTTTTCTAAATTGTTATCCACACACACAACCCTATGCCCTGCATTTGCAAAACATGCACCCGCAGTCAAACCAACATATCCGGTCCCTATTATGCATATATCCAAATTAAAATAACTCCATTAACAAGTCTATATAAGAAATATTAGCATAAAACAATCCTAAAAATACATAATTTTAAGCTTTTTTAAGCCTTTCAAATAATTCAGGATAATATTCAAAAAGTTTTTTTAATTTTACATCATTAAAAACAACATTTTCCCAATATAAAGAGTCTTGCTTTTTAGCAACATTTTTAAATAATTCATATTTATCAATTTTATTATAAGGATTATCTATAATTTTTATTTTTGTATTACCCAAAACAGCCATTGCCCAAAACCATATATCATCAGCCCCAAAAGCTAATGACATAAATAAATTCTCATCCAAAACATCCTTATAAAGAGTGTGCGGCGGAAACAAAGCCCCTCCGCCTGTTGTACAAAAATTCAAAAATGAAGGCTTTTTATTTATGGTTAATTTTTTCCAATATTTGTATAAATTAATTTCATCTTTATTTTTAAATGTTATTCTATGTGCCCTATGGCACAAAATATTTCTTTTGTCTTTTTGATATTCTAAATATAATTTTTCAAACCAGTCCTCAGGATAAAAAATGTCATCATCTGCAGTTACAATAACATCATCAGGAAAATTTCTTAAAGCAGGAATTAATTTTTTATAGCTTTTTATATCCTTTGTAAATTTTATTTTTAATCCAAAATCACACAATTTTAAAATTTCTTTTGGCACATCTTTTTCGCTTGAAAATTCATCACAAGAAAGCCATAAAACAATCATATCAGGCTTTTTTGATTGATTTATAAGAGAATACAAGCTATAGCTAATATTTTCAATTCTTTTTTTATACGACGTCAAAGAAACTATATATTTAAACTCTTTGGAATTTAAATCTTTCTTTTCTTCAAAATCAAAAACATTAACGTTTTGCATATAATCATTTAAATATCTGTTTTTTTCAACATAATAATAAAAAGCCTTTTTTTCAATTTCAACTTTTTTAGAAATTTTTGAAACATTTTCTTCAAAAAATGTCTGATTAAAAGCATTTAATGCACTTAAATATTCTATATTATTTTTCTTTAAAAATTCTTTTTTTATTATAGAGGTTGAAATATGCTTGAATTTTGCCTTATCATTTTTAAATAATTTTATATTTTTATATTCATCATCCAAAGATATTTTTGAACCAACATATTTAAGATTACTTTTTACAATATCGGCATTTTTTTTAATTGCTTTTTTATACAATAATTCATAAAAATCCAAATCAACATAATCTAATTCATCTAAAAAAGCAATATATTCTCCCTGTGCTGCTTCAATTCCTGAATTTTTTACTATATCAAAAGGTAAATTTTGAAATTCGAATATTTTTATTCTTTTGTCTTTCTCCTTATAATTATCCAAAAAATCAGATAAAGCCTCAGAATTCACCATTTTATAGCAAAGTATTTCCATATCTTTAAGTGTTTGAAAATATAAACACTCTAAACATCTTTTTAAATTTTCTACAGTATATGCAAATAAAATAATAGAAACACTAGTCATTTGTTTTATCTTATAAACTCTTATCCAAATATTATAGACAAAAACAAATTACATATAAATATTAATTAAACAATTTTATCAAAGCTTAATCCATACAACTTTTTAGCATTTCTATAAAAAATTCTACTTATTAAAGTGTTTGCTTCATCAGGAAAAGCTTCTCTTATTGCATGCTTAATATTTACAATATTTTTTTCGTAAGCATCCGGTTGCCTTAAAGCCGCTTCACCAAAAACCCCCAAAGGAGCATCTGTTCCAAACAACAATCTTTCTGTTTTGTCCCCTTTTGAAGTATTTAATAATTCTTGTATGACTTTTACAATATGAGTTTTTTCCGGATTATCCCAATCAACCCATGCTAAATCTGCATACAATTTCGCATCATTCTGTTCAATTGAATCAATTAAAGTTCTAATTCCAATATCATGAGCTTTGTCGCCACCAAGCCCCATATGTCCCAATATAACAGGAACTGATGGAAATTTTTTTGCCGTTTCATATATTAACGCAGGATCAGAAACTCCGCCTCTTATAAACTTACCTTGTGCATCTTGAATTACTTCGCTATGAAAAAGACAAGGCTTTTTAAATTTTTCCGCTAATTCCATATACGGTAAATATCTTGAATCATTCGCAGGAAGTTTTAAACAAGCAGGGTGAAACTTTAGTCCTTTTATTAAATCAGGATAAGAATTTAACAAAGTTTCAATATTTTTAGCAGAACCATACCCCGGCTGACAAACCAAAAAAGGAATAAGCTTTTTATTTACCAAACATTCTTTTATTAAAGCAAGATTACCCGATAATTCATCCATATAGGGTTTTCCGTTTAAATTTATAATGCAGTCCAAATTCGATATAAAAGCTCCTACGACTTTATCTTTTCCACCACTTATCTTTTTTGAAAAAAAATCTATTACACTACTGACAGGAAAAGAATCATTTGTCCACTTTCCACAATGCACATGAGAGTCAATAATATTACCTTTAAAATTTACAACAGGGGAAAAAGATACAAACATAATAAACCTTCCTGATTAACAATATTACAAACATACAAAACTTCTAAAAAAAATATTTGAACAATATAATACAATTAATTTAAAAATGTAAAATGTAAATTAAAAGTGCAGGCATTTATTTAAAATTAATATTATTGTCAATTTTTTTGAATTAGAAGTTTTACATCTGTATGATAGTAAACAGATTTTTGACCATCAAAAATACAATCCCCTCAAGCTCAGCCAAAAAGATTAATGAA
>CALUZA010000055.1 GCA_944325185.1 Candidatus Gastranaerophilales bacterium
ATCAATTTCAGTTTTTTGTTTTGTCTGATGTGGCGAAGCAACCGCTTCCGCTTTTGCCCTCTCGAAAATGCTCAATGGTTCGCATTTTCTCGGCAGAGTGCCACATCGGCAAATTATTTAATTATCACAAGATTAATTGTACTATAAAAGTTTTATTTGTCCAATTCATCTTTTAATAATTTATTTAAAAGTTGCGGATTTGCCCTGCCCTTTGTCTCTTTCATTGCTTGACCGACAAAGAAGCCGAATAATTTATCCCTTCCACCTTTATATGCAGCAACTTGTTCCGGGTTATTTGCAATAATTTTTTGAACTATTGGCAGAATTGACGATTCATCAGAAATTACTGATAGACCTTTTTTGTCAACAAGTGTTTTTGCATCTTCACCTGTTTTTAATATTTCAACAATAAGACTTTTTGCAATATTGTTTGAAATAGTACCTTGTTTAAGCAAATCAAGTAATTGTGCAAAATTGTCGACAGATAATTTTGAATCTTCTATTGAAATTTTTTCTTCTTTTAAAAATGCTGCAACTTCGCCTGTTAGGAAGTTTGAAGCCGTTTTTGCATCAATATTTTTCTCTAAAAGTTTATCGAAATAAAGCGCAAGTTCCATTTGATTAACAATAACCCCTGCGTCGTATTCGCTTAGGCCTGCTTTTTGATATCTTTCCATTTTTTCATTTGGAAGTTCAGGCATTTTATTTTTAATTTCTTCAATCCATTCTTTGCTAATTTCAAGAGGCATTAAATCTGGCTCAGGGAAATAACGATAATCATGGGCATCTTCCTTACCTCTCATGGAAGATGTTGTGCCTGAAGCATCATCCCAAAGTCTTGTTTCTTGAATTACTTCGCCGCCTTCTTCAAGGATTTCTGCTTGACGAACAAATTCGTATTCAAGCGCTCTTACTAATGAACGGAAACTGTTTACGTTTTTAATTTCCGCACGATTTCCAAATTTTTCTTGACCTATTGGGCGAATTGAAATATTTGCGTCTGCTCTCATTGAGCCTTCTTCAAGGTTGCCGTCACAAACACCTATGTATCTTAAAATATTTCTTAATGTTTCAACGTATTCTCTTGCTTCTTCGCTTGAGCGCATATCAGGTTCTGATACAATTTCTAATAATGGAGTACCCGCTCTGTTTAAGTCTACCAATGAATAGCTTGATCCATATAGTCCTGCTGCGCCTGCGTGAACCAGTTTTCCTGCGTCTTCTTCAAGATGAGCACGTGTAATTCCTATTTTTTTATTTGAAATTTGAATCCATCCGCCTTGGCAAATCGGTTCATCATATTGAGATATCTGATATCCTTTGGGTAAATCAGGGTAGAAGTATTGTTTTCTGTCAAATTTACATCTGTTTGGAATTGTTGAATTTAAAGCAAGACCGGTTAATATAGCCATATTAACACATTCTTTATTTAAAACAGGTAACGCACCAGGTAAACCAAGTGTTACCGTAGATGTTTCAGTGTTAGGGCTTTTCCCAAATTCGCAACCTTCTCTTGCAAATATTTTTGTATTTGTTTTAAGTTGTGCATGAACTTCAAGCCCAATTACCATTTCGTATTTATCTTTATAGTCAGACATTTTATCTCCTTGGTTTTTTCTTTTATATTAACATAAATATTTCGGCATGCCTTAATGCTGCTTAATATTTTTTACATCTAAAAGCAATTTTTTTTAGTTTTTGTTTTTTATTTTATAGTAAGGGAATTTTTATGCAGCAAAGTAATGTAAATATGTTACAGCCTCAATATTGTTATCCGCAATTAAATCCGAATGCGGTTAATATTAATATATATTCTCCTGCTGCTTACGGTTCGGGAACAAATTGTTCACCTTGTCCTGCCGTAAATCCTGTTCCTGTTTATCCTAATAATTTTTATTCTATGTATGGGCAAAATCAAATGCCTGTAATGCCGTATTATCCTCTAAATTACAATAATATGGTTCAGCAACCAAAATCATTATTGCCAAATGGCATGAATGCGGTTAGCGAAAATAATATAAAAAATACCGTAAATACAGAAACAAAAGAAGCAACTAAAACAACAGAATTAAATAAAGATACTGAAACAAAAAAGAAAGAAGATAAAGAAAATAAAAAAATTGTTCCTTTAACAGATGATTATATTAAATCATTAGAAAATTACATGAATAATGAAAATCCTAAAGTTCGTTTGATTGCTGTAAAAGAATTATTGGAAAGATTTAAAGAAGATGAAAACAGAAAAGATAACCCTTCTTTAATAGCTTTATTAAATAAAGCATTAAGGGATACTTCTTCTACAATAAGATTTTTAGCATTGACTATTTTGGAAGTTGGATATAGCGTCGGCAATGATGAAACTGTTCAGCTTTTAAAAGAAATTGAAAGTTCTAACAAGGATAAATTTGGACAAGATTCAACTTTAGCATCAAAAATATTATTGAAAATGGCTCAACCTGAGGCTGTTGAAAAAACGGAAGAAGGTATTAAATGACAATAATATCTAAAGTTGCAGGTGGTTTGAGTTTATTTTCATGTTTAAGAGATATTCATAAGACAGGTGTTATATATTCTAATAGAGAATATCAAAAGTCTGCAGGGGATTCTTATATATCATGTTCTGTTGGTACTCAAAAGGCAAATAGGGTTTCATATAGGGATGCAGAAAGAAAAAACTGGCTTTTAAGAAACAACTTTTTTGCGGGAGCTTCAGAAACCTGGGGTAGAGTTAAAGGTTATTTCAAAGGAGTAGTTGATGCTGCTTCTAGGTATATACCCAATATTGCATTGTCGGCGATTGCACTTTCTGCTAAACGTAATATAATAGCAAATATGAGTGCTGTAGGATTGGCAGTTGTTGAAATATATGATTTTATTAAGAATTCTTCGGGAATTTTTGACAGAAGCGATTATTTAAAGTAATGTAAAGGAATGTAAAGGCGAAATGTGTTATAAATAGGATGTTTTGGTAAAATATTAAGAAAAATATAAAATTTAGTACAGATATTTAGCAATTATTTTTTTTCACATGTGTTGTATGAAACGTGTGGAGATTACACAAAAAGGAGAATTAAATGATTCAACCAAATTATACTCAATTTAACCCTCAATACCCACAGCCAAATGGAGCGAATGCTGTCAGCATTAACATTTTTAATCCTCAGGCTTATGGTAGTTCACCTCAAGGCATGCAGCAAACAATGCCTGCAACAGTGCCTTCGATGTATCAAATGCCGCAAAATATGATATATCAAATGCCACAAAATGCGATGTATCAAATGCCGCAAAATATGATGTATCAAATGCCACAAAACATGATGTATCAAATGCCACAAAATGCGATGTATCAACAAGCGCCTGTAATGTATCAACAAATGTCACAGGCTCCTGTAGCGGCTGCTCCAAGTCTTCAAGAAATGCCAAAAAGTGTTATTTCTCAACCTGAACAACAACAGCAAACAGAACCTGCTGTTGCAGCTGAAAAACCTAAAGCAATAGAAGAAAAATCTCAAGCTACCGAAGTAAAACCGGAAGTTAAGGTTGAAGAAAAGAAAGAAGAAGTTCCTCAAGTAGATACAAATGTTCTTGTTGCGGGATTAAAGGACAAAGATCCAAAAGTTAAATTGGCTGCAATAAGTGAAATTGCAAAAAGCACAACAATGGCTCCAGAAATTGCATATCAAGTAGTTTCAGCTCCTATAATGCAAGCTTTAATTGATGTTACAAAAGAAGACACAAGTTCACTTGAAGGTCCTTCGCAACAACAATTAGACATTGCTAAAAAGAAACAAAAGGGTGAAAAATTAACAGCTGAAGAAACAACAATTTTGGATACAGAATCTCCAAGAGATATGGCTGATAAAAATAAAGTATTAGCAATTTATACGCTTGCAATGCTTCAAAAATTACAAAGAACAAATTTGAATGAATATATTGAAGCACAAAAAGCAAATGGAGAAACACCAATTCCTGCACCAAAAATAGAAGATTTAGAAGGATTTGGTGAATTGGTTAATATAATAAACGGTGACTTTATGCCGGAAATGAAGATTGCTGCAATACAAGCAATTCAACACGTAGCTGCACCTGAAGACAAAGCTTCGGTTGAAAAAATATTGGCTGAACCTTTAAAATCTCAAGTTCCTGAAATTAAAAAAGTTGCAGAAGATGCAATGAGCATGTTTAAAGCATAAATTCATTGAGTGTAATTTTCCACATAATAAAATGCCTGTTTAGTACAGGCATTTTTTATTTGTTTTTTGAAGAATATATATTTAAATATGCCCAGTACGATGATAATATTTTTTTAATGTAGTTTTTAGTTTCTAAGTAGGGTATGTTCTCAACAAAAACATCAATTTCATCTGATTGTATAGATGGGTCATTCATCCATTTGTTAATGTTTCCCGGGCCTGCATTGTATGAAAGTATCGCAAGGAATTCATTTCCTTTAAAATAATTAACGAGATAAGTAAAATATTTTAAGCCTATTTCAATATTTTCTTCGGGATTTAAAAGAGTTTCGGTTGAAATTTCTCTCTTTTCTATATAGTTGGCTGTATTTTGCATAATTTGACTTAAACCAAGCGCACCTGCAGAGCTTTTTGCGTTTTTATCAAAATGGCTTTCTTCTCTTATTAAGCTTAAAAATAGATATGGACTTTGTTTGTATTTATTTGCTTTTTGATTTATTTTTTCCTCGAATTTAATCGGATACATTAATTTAAGCTCAAAATCTGAAAATTTAATTTTGGTTTTTTCGCTTTCGTCGCTATTTTGAGAATTCTCAAAATCATCGGTTTTATTTTGACTTATTTTTTTATTTATTTGATTTCTTGTTGTTGTAATTGATTTTGGATAGTTTTCTTTTTTGTTTAAAACCCATGATTTTATATATTCGTCTTGGATTTTAAGTTCGTCTATGGTTTCAAAATCGTTATTATTAGCAAGTGTTAATAATAACTTATCTTTAAATAAAAATTTATTGATGGAGTTAATAGCGTAGCTTATTATTGGTTTTTTAACTATCATTTTTTTTGCCTTTGACATTTTTAACTGTCTTGCGGATAAAAATGAGTAATAGCTAAGAGGATAGTTATTTATGACATTATAAAAAGCTTCTTTAGCCAGTTGATTTTTCTTTTGTTTTAAAAGAACTTTCCCTCGCCAATATGCTACTCTTGGAGCATCTTGTGTTGTCGAATATAGTAATTCATGCTTTTTTGCAAGTGTTTCGCATAAATTGTATCTTGAAAGTTTGTAATTATACCAAAATAATTCCCAAAGTGAGTTTGAAGCCCAAATTGAGTTAGGATAATCGTTTACAACTAATTCGTATAATTTTATTGCTCTTATTGAAGTGGAATTTTCTGCAAGCTTGTAGCAAATGGTTGCAAACGCATAAGAGTTTTTGTAATTCGTGTATAACTCTTGCAGGATAGAAATTTTATCTGAATTTGTTAATGTTATTAATCTGTCTATTGCATTGTTAATTTCTTTTTCGTCAATTTTTGATGTTTTTAAGGATAACCCTTTTATTATGGTTGTTTTTTCTGCTTCTTGATTTTTTAATCCTTTGTAGCATTTTGAAATATTGTACCAGTTGTTGTTAAAATCAGTATTTAAAAATATTTTTAATGCTTCTGTGTATTTTTCATTTAGAAGATAAGCTTGCGCAATTATTTCATTATCTTGTGTAGTTAAGTGCGAATTACATGTTGTAATATTTTCGAGAGCTTTTTGTGCAAATTTGCCTGTCGGAGCATATTTTAAATATTCTACATATTTTTCTTTTGCTTTAATTTTATCTTTATATTGGGTTATTTCTGCTATTTTATATGCGCTTGCAATCGCAAAATCGTTTTTTGGGTAGGTTTCATATATATATTTATATTTTTTATATAATTGTGTTTTTGTATTTGTATTGAGATCTTCTGAAAATAATGCTTCATGATACAAAACATAAGGTCTTATATTTTCATCTTTTATTATTTTTGAAAGTTCTTTAAGTTTTAGCTGTGCCGTTTTTTTATCTGATAAGTTATTTGCGCACTGAAATTGTTTCAAAAGTGATAATTGATATAAATTTGAAAATTTTTTGATTTGTTTAAAATTATAGTACGCATCAGAGTAGTTTTTTTGATTATAAAATCGCATGCCCTGTTTATAGAGACGTTTTGCAGTATTATCGTAAGAACATTTGTATATAATACCAAAAACAAAAACCGCAAGAATTGTTAAAACGCATAAGAGTATTTTTAAATTTTTAATAGACATATTTCTAATATACAAGATTGTTTAATTATAAATCAAATTGTAACCGAACTTTTTGTTAAATCACTTGTAGAATGTTGTTTTTGTGGAAATTTAATATATTTACAATATGATTATAAAAAATTATATATATTTACCTTTTGATTTTGTAGTGATTGATTTTTAAAAAAGGAGGTTTTAACCTCCTTTGATTAATAATTGTTTTCTTGAATAAAGAAATATGCTTTAGGATGAGCGCAAACGGGGCAAACTTCGGGTGCTGTATTTGAATTTAATCTAAAACCGCAGTTTCCGCATTCCCATTGTTGTTTTTCATCTCTTTTAAATACTTTATCATTATTTAAGTTATCTAAAAGTTTTTGATAGCGTTCTTCATGATGAGCTTCAACTGTTGCAACGCCTTCAAAAAGTCTTGCAATTTCATCAAAACCTTCTTCTCTTGCAACACGCGCAAACTCAGGATACATGGAAACATGTTCGTAATTTTCGCCCGATATACAATCTTTTAAGTTTTCTTCTGTTGATGGAATTTTTCCGCCATGAAGTAATTTAAACCAAATTTTAGCATGTTCTTTTTCATTGTTTGCGGTTTCTTCAAATATTCTCGACATTTGAACATATCCGTCTTTTTTAGCTTGTGCTGCATAATACGTGTATTTGTTTCTTGCAGTTGATTCGCCTTTGAGTGCTTCCCATAAGTTTGCTTCTGTTTTAGAACCTTTTAAATCCATTTTTTTCTCCTGTTAAACTATTAACCTTCTATTGCTTCTTTGCAGTCTTTGCAAATACCGTTTTCGTCAAGTTCTCTGTATTTCCAGCAGCGTGCGCATTTTTCGCCTTTTGCTTTTAATACTTTGATAGTATATTCTTCGGATGTATATTCGTTTAATATTTCGGCATTTTGGTCTTTAGTATAGACATGAGATACGATATATAAATCACCCAATAGCTTAGAATATTTTTCTAATAGTGCCATTTTTTCTTTGTTGTCTGATGTTATTATTATGTCTGCTTCAAGGGAAGAACCTATGACTTTTGGTTCATCGGAACGCAATGGTTCAATTGCTCTTGACACAATTTCTCTTGTTTTTAAGAGTTTTGAAAATTCTTCATCAAGGCTTTCGTTTTCCCATTCTTTTTTAGATTTTGCCCAATCGCATAACAATACACTTTCTCTATCTTTTAGGTTTTCATTCATATTAAGCCAGATATCTTCTGCTTGATGTGGCATGACAGGAACAAGGATTTTTAAAAGCACATGTAATGTTTCATGTAAAACGCTTTGACATGCTCTTCTTGAGAGAGATTTTTTACCTTTGGTATAAAGCCTGTCTTTTACGATATCAAGATAGAATGAACTTAAATCTGCGCTTGCAAAATTTTGAAGATGTTGAAAATATTTATAAAATTCGTATGTTTCAAAAGCGCTATCAACGTTTTTGATTAATTTTGCTAGTTTTGAAAGTGCGAATTTGTCTATTTCTTCAAGATTATCATATTCGACGTAGTCTGTCTTTGGATCAAAATCATATAAATTTCCAAGTAAAAATCTTATAGTATTTCTTGTTTTTTTGAAAACTTCCACAAGTTGTTTTATAAGATTGTCGCCAATTTTAACGTCATTTCTGTAGTCTACGCTTGCAGCCCAAAGTCTTAAAACATCACAACCATATACTTTTATTATTTCCTGAGGAGCAACAACATTGCCTAATGATTTAGACATTTTTCTTCCTTCTCCGTCTAATACGAAGCCATGAGTTAAAACGTTTTTATATGGAGCTATTCCTTTTGTTGCGCTTGCAATTAATAAAGATGATTGGAACCATCCGCGATGTTGATCTGAGCCTTCTAAATACATGTCTGTCGGAAGAACATCTGAACCATCTGTTTGAAATTCATTTTTTCTCATTTCAACAACAGCACTCCAAGATGAACCCGAATCAAACCATACATCCATAATGTCGTTTTCTTTGATAAATTCTTCACATCCGCAATCGCATTTTGTACCGCTTGGAACAAAGTCTTTTGCTTCATATTTAACCCAAGCGTCCGAGGATTCTTTTCTAAATTTATCTGCTATAATTTTAATTATTTCTTCGTTTATAATTGGTTTTTGACATTTTTTGCAATATAAAACAGGAATTGGAACACCCCACGCTCTTTGTCTTGAAATACACCACTCGGAGCGATTTTCGACCATATTTGAAATTCTTTTTTCTCCTGATGCCGGGTACCAATTAACTTTTTTTATGTTTTCAAGTGCATTATCTTTAAACATAGAAACTTTGACAAACCATTGAGGAGTTGAACGGTACATTACAGGGTTTTTGCATCTCCAACAATGCGGATATGAGTGAGAGATTTTTTGAGATTTAATTAATGCACTGCATTCTTTTAGTTTTTCAATGACTAATTTATCTCCTTTGTAATATGGAATTCCTTTTAAATCAGGCACTTCGTCTGTCCAACAGCCTTTTGAATCAAACGGGGAGAATGTTTCAAGTCCATATTTTTGCCCTGCTTCCCAGTCTTCAAGACCATGACCCGGAGCCGTATGGACTGCGCCGGTACCTGCATCAAGTGTTACATGGTCTCCTAAGATAATAAGAGAAGTTCTATCGTATAAAGGGTGCTTTGCTTTAAAATATTCAAACTCAGAACCTTTTAGCGTACCTAATACTTTAATATTTTCCCATTCAACTTCTTTTGTGAAGTTTTCAAATAAATCTTCTGCTACGAAATAATTTTCATTGTTATATTCAAAAATTGTGTAGTTAAATCTTGAGTTTAAACAAATTCCAAGGTTTGAAGGTATTGTCCAAGGAGTTGTTGTCCAAATGATTGAATATAGTTTATTGTTTGTTTTAATATTTGCTTTTTCGTATAATTTTTTGCTTTCAAGTACTTCAAATTTTACATAAATTGATTCTGATGTAATATCTGCATATTCAACTTCTGCTTCTGCAAGTGCTGTTTCACAATCTGCACACCAATACACAGGTTTTAAGCCTTTTTGAATATAGCCTTTTTTATACATTTGCCAGAAAAGTTCAATTTGTCTTGCTTCAAACTCGGGAGCAATTGTAACATAGGGGTGTTCCCAATCTCCTAATACTCCAAGACGTCTGAAGTTTGCTTCTTGTCCTTTTAAATTTTTTGCTGCAAATTCACGACATTTTTGTCTTAATTCAAGAGGGGTAAGTGCGCTTCTTCCGCCTTTTATTGTTTTAACAACAGCATTTTCAATAGGCAGACCATGAGCATCGTATCCCGGAATGTATGGAGTGTAGAATCCGAGTTGAGTTTTATATTTTAAGACAATATCTTTTAAGATTTTGTTCATTGCTGTCCCGATATGTATTTTGTCGGAACTTAAATATGGAGGACCGTCATGAAGAATAAAACTTTTGTTTCCTTTGTTTTTTTCAAGCATTTTTTCATAAATTTTATTTTCTTCCCAAAATTTTTGAATTTCTAACTCGCGATTTGCAGCGTTTGCTCTCATTGCAAGTGTTGTTGTAGGAAGGTTTAGAGTATCTTTTAGTTGTTTTTCTTCTATCATGTTAAATCCTCGTGTTGTGTCAGTTAAATAAATTATACAATAAAAACGATATCTTCAAAAATATAAAGATGTGTTTTATAACATTTGCTTTTTGAAGTTAAGTATTTTGCGAGGTATATATACCCAAGTGTCTTATTTGTCTGTTTTTTTATTTTTGTGTTAATATTTGAAAAGTAATACAAATATAGACTTGAGGATTTTATGACTTTAATTGATATACTTTTGAAAATTTTTAAAGACCCGAATGTTAGAAAAATAAACAAAATAATGCCTATAGTGGATAGAATAAATGCGCTTGAAGAAGAATTTTCAAAGTTATCAGATGAAGAATTAAAGGCAAAGACTGTTGAATTTAGAGAAATATTATCTAAACGTCCGACTTCATCCGACATTAAGCAAGATAGAATTTTAGAAAAACAGGCACTTGATGAAATTTTACCTGAAGCTTTTGCAACAGTCAGAGAAGCAGGAAAGCGTGTTTTGAACTTGAGGCATTTTGATGTTCAGTTGATTGGTGGAATTTTTCTTCATGAAGGTCATATTGCGGAAATGAGAACGGGTGAAGGTAAAACTTTGGTTGCAACCTTGCCTGCGTATTTAAATGCGCTAACCGGAAAAGGGGTTCATATTGTTACTGTCAATGATTATCTTGCAAAACGTGATAGAGATTGGATGGGTAAAATATACGAATTTTTAGGTTTAACCGTAGGAGTAATTTTATCCAGTGGTGAATATAACAGTTACGAACGCAAAAAGGAAGCCTATAGATGCGATATAACTTATGGCACTAATAATGAGTTTGGTTTTGATTATTTAAGAGATAACATGGCATCTGACTTGGATGCATTGGTTCAAAGACCATATAATTATGCAATAATTGATGAAGTGGATTCGATTTTGATAGATGAAGCAAGAACACCTTTGATTATTTCGGGCCGCCTTGAAAAATCTGCTCAAACATATAAAATTATGGCACAAATTGCTCCAATCTTAGAAAAAGATGTTCATTATGAGGTTGATGAAAAAAATAAAAATATTATCTTTACTGAAGAAGGAGTTATTAAAGCAGAACAACTTTTAAATGTTGATGAATTGTTTGACGTTAAAACACAATATGCTCATTACCTTTTGCAAGCTTTAAAGGCTAAAGAATTGTTCATTCGCGATACTGATTATGTAGTTAAAGATAATCAAGTTATGATTGTTGATGAATTTACAGGTCGTATTATGGAAGGAAGACGTTGGTCTGAAGGTTTACATCAGGCAATTGAAGCTAAAGAAGGAGTTAAAATACAAGATGAAACTCAAACACTTGCTTCAATAACTTTCCAAAATTTGTTTAGATTGTATCCAAAGCTTTCCGGTATGACAGGCACAGCCATGACTGAAGAAGCAGAATTTGGAAAAATATATAATTTGCAAGTTACGCAAATACCAACAAACAAAGAAGATATTAGAGTTAATTATCCTGATGTCATATATAAAACACGTGAGAAAAAATATGAATATGTCGCACGTGAAATTGCAGAAATGAAAAAAATTGGTCGTCCGACTCTTGTAGGTACAATTTCAATTGAAAAATCAGAATATCTTTCTTCTTTATTAAAGAAAATGGGTATAAAACATAATGTCTTAAATGCTAAGCACCACGAAAAAGAAGCGTATATAATAGCTCAAGCAGGCAGACTGGGAGCTGTTACTATTGCAACTAATATGGCAGGTCGCGGAACTGATATTCTTTTGGGTGGTAATGCTGAGTATCTTGCAAAAGAAGAGTTAGACAAAAAAGGAATTACAAAAGAACATCCTGACTATGAAAATCTTAAAAATAAAGCTTTAGAGGAAGCAAGAGCAATAACTCAAAAAGAGCATGATGAAGTTGTTAAATTAGGCGGTTTGCATGTTATTGGTACAGAACGTCATGAATCTCGACGCATTGACAACCAATTAAGAGGTCGTGCCGCTCGTCAGGGAGACCCCGGATCAACCAAATTTTTCTTGTCTTTGGAAGACGATTTAATGCGCATATTTGGTGGTGAAAAAATTGCTAAATTAATGACTATGTTGAATGTTGATGATGATACGGCAATAGAAAATGTTTTGATTACACGTCAAATTGAATCTGCTCAAAAGAAGGTAGAAACATATCATTTTGACATAAGAAAATCTGTTCTTGAATATGATGATGTTATGAATATTCAACGTGAAAAATTCTATTATCAAAGACGTAGAGTTCTTGCAAGCGAAAATCTGTCAGAAGATATTAAGTTTATGATGTTAAAAGAAACAGAAAGAATTTTATCTCAATACATCAGTAAGGATATGTCTCCTCAAGAATATATTTATGATGATTTAGTTATGTTTGTTAAAGAATTTGTGAGCATATTCCCTCAATTAAAAGATAAAATCAAGGTTGATGATATAAAAGATTTAAGAGCTTATGAAATAAATTCGAAATTAAAGGAAATGGCGCAAGAATGTTACAAACAATTTGAAATTGATACTATTGATAACTTTAATACAGTTATGGAAAAGTATTACGGTGATGATTTTGTTCGCCAAGAACCCTTTAGGGATGATAATATAGTTCGTCATATTGAACGTGATATATTGTTGCAGGTTGTGGATGCAAAATGGATTGATCACTTGGGAAATATAGATATGTTAAAGGATTCAATAGGTCTTGTTGCGTATGGTCAAAAAGATCCTTTGATTGAATATAAAAAAGAAGCTTATAATTTATTTAATGCTCTTATGGCGGAAATTCAGTCAGAAACTGTACGACATTTGTTTAGGGCAAAGTTTGGTGTACAGGTTTTTGATGAAACAGAACAGGCTTAATTCTAAATTTTTGATAATTTTAGTCTTATTTCTTTGTCTGTTGCAAAAATTTCTTCGATAGTAGGATTTTGTATATTTTTTGCAGTTTCAACTTCTTTAAATACAATTTTTTCTATATCAAGAAAGTTAATTTTGCCTTCTAAAAATTTGTACACAGCCATTTCATTTGCGGCATTTAAAATTGCAGGCATGAGCCCGTCTTTTTTCCCGCAATCAATGGTAAGCTTTAATAGTGGGAATTTGTTAAAATCCGGCTCCATAAAATTCATTTGTCTGCTCCAAGGACAGAAACTGTCTGTTTTTATGCCATTTTCTCTTTTGGGATATGTGAGAGCATATTGTATAGGAATATGCATAGATGGTAATCCTATTTGAGCTAAAAAGGAACCGTCCGTAAATTCAACAAAAGAATGCACAAGACTTTCCGGATGAATAACTACCTTGATTTTTTCGTAATCAAAATTGTATAAATGATGCGCTTCAATAACCTCAAGCCCTTTGTTTACAAGGGTTGCGCAGTCAATTGTAATTTTCTTGCCCATATTCCATCTTGGGTGTTTTAAGGCTTCTTTTACGGTAAAATTAGCCATTTCTTCTCGTGTGTTGTTTAGAAAAGGCCCGCCTGAAGCCGTAATCCAAAGCCTTTTTGCATAAGGATTATCCGTTTTATTTAAGCATTGCAATATGGCAGAGTGCTCTGAATCAATTGGAATAATTGGCGTATTATATTTTTTTGCTTTTTGCATAACAATATTGCCAGCCATAACAAGGGTTTCTTTGTTTGCAAGTGCGATAGTTTTTTTATTTTCAATTGCCTTTAAAACTGTTTTGACGCTTACAATTCCACTCGTTGCTACAACCAGAACATCGTAGGTTGTTTTTATTAATTCCAAAAGACCATCTTCTCCATAGAAAAAATCAATCTCAGGATATTCTTTAGAAAGATTTTCAGCATCTGTTGAATTTTGTGTGCAAACATATTCGGGCTTGAATTTTTCAATTTGCTTTTTTAGTAATTCAATATTTTTTCCGCAAGACAAGGCTTTTACTTTGTAGTTTTCAAGTTTTTCAATTACTTCCAGAGTTTGTGTTCCGATTGAACCTGTCGAACCAAGAATTATAATATTTTTCATAATTAGTTATTTTCTTTTTGACTATCTTTTTTTATAAAATTACACATTTCTTCAAGACGAGAGTCTTCCGTTTTTTCCATATATTCTTCAATATTTTTAACTTTATTGAGTTTTAGAGCAAGTTCGTATAAAAGTACGCAATCATTGCAAAGTCTGTATTTTGAATATTGAATGGAGCCCGCTAATGGGGAAGTTTTAGCGCATGCGCTACATTCAAACATCTCAAATTCGCTTTCAGGATTTTCTTCAATGTCGTCAAGTTTCATTTGATGAATGACACTTTGCATATCTTGTATAATTTTTTCGGTGTTATTGTTCATTTTCTTCCTTTAAACTTGTGAACATACCTTGCATTATATTTTGAAAATCTTCATCTTGCAAACTGGAAGCACTTTTAAAAATTCTGTTTATCGGAAGGTTTTTATCGTACCATCTTCTTTTGTAACTTTGAGAGAATAACCCTACAACTCTGTCTACCCCAAGGCTAAGAGGGGGTTCATCGAGTTCTCTTGAGTTAGCTTTTATTACATCGATTACTTTTAAAACTTCTCTTGCTATATCATAATGTGATTGCAAGGAAAGTTCTTTTAATATATCTAAAACCTCATCAGCATAAGGTTTTACATCATACCATCTTTTTAGCTCGTAGTTTTTTGTTTGCATATTTAGATTTTAAACCTTAATTAGTTTTTGGGCAATTTTTTAAATTTTGTAAATGTGTTTAGATTTCGATAAACTCGCATAAAATTTCATTTGAAATTAATATGCCCTTTATTGTGAGTTTAATACCTTTGTTGGTTTTTTCCATCAGTCCTTGGTTTATAAATTTTTTGAATAATTTTTCATATTTTTTATAAATGTCAATTTTATACTTATTATTTATTTCTTCAAAGTTTATTCCTTCCAATAATCTTAGATTTAGGAAAATTTCTTCTTCAATTTCATTTTGTTTTGTTAAAATATCAAATTTTTTTTCTATCGGGTTTTCTATGTATTTTTTTAAATTAAAAGTATTAGTATATCTTTTGTTTTCAATAAAACCGGAGGCACTTAATCCAAATCCGTAGTAATTTTTTCTTTTCCAGTATGAACTGTTGTGTTTTGATATATATTTTTTCTCTTTTGCAAAATTTGAAAATTCATAGTGCATGTATTTGTTTTTTAATTTTTCAATTAAGATTTCATACATTTCTGCTTGTTTTGTATCATCCGGCAAATTTTTCGGGGGAAATTTATCAAAATATGTTCCTTCTTCAATTTTTAGTCCATAGCATGAAATGTGTGCAGGATTAATTTTTACAGCTTCATCGATTGTTTTTTTCCAAGTTTCTATTGTTTGATTTGGAAGCCCGTATATTAAATCAATATTAAAATTATCAAAATTACAGTCTTTGAGCCAATTAATTGCATTATATATATCTTTTTTTGTGTGTTTTCTTCCAATTGTTTTTAAAATTTTATCATCAAATGACTGCACTCCTATGCTAAGCCTATTTATTTGCAGGTCTTTATAATATTTTATTTTTTCTTTTGTTATGCTGTTTGGATTTGCTTCGATGGTGATTTCAGTATTACAGTCAATTTTAAAGTGGTCTATAATTTTTTTGATATCTTCGTATTCAAGTAATGATGGAGTGCCTCCGCCTATATAGAGAGTTTTTAATGTTTCATTTTTGTAATAAAAATTTATTTCTTTTTCTAAAGCGTTAAGATATTTTTCTTTGTAAGAAAGCAATGGAAATGAGCAAAATGAGCAATAATGACATTTTTTTTCGCAGAAAGGTATATGAATATAGACACATTTAACCATTTTTACATTATAATATGAATATGAGTTATGTGATGGAAGCAGAAATTATTTCTCAGGGAGAAATAATTGAGAGTTTAATAAAAAAATATGTTTTAAATTATTGTGTTTTAATGGATATACCTTTAGAGGTCAGAAGAATTTCCATTGTGGCTGCGGGTTCATCATATAATGCCGGAGTTTTTGGTAAGAATTTTTTTGAAAATATTTCATCTGTTGAAACAACTGTTAATTATGCAAGTGAAATTGTAAATAGTTCTTTTTCTTCGTTTGATAAAAACACGCTTTATATTCTGATTAGTCAATCAGGAGAGAGCGTGGATACAGTTTGTGCAATGAAAAAGATTCAAGCTTCGGGGGCAAAAGTATTGTGTATTACAAATAATCTTGACTCCACAATGTATAAAGAGGCGGATTATAAATTTGACATTAACGCAGGCAGAGAACAAGCAATTGCTGCTACAAAGACTTTTTCTGCTACGGTTGTTATGCTTTGGCTTCTTGCAGTTAAAATTGCGCAAAATAAACATCTTGATGTTTCGGAAGAAACCAAAAACATATATTTAATCAAAAATAATATTGAACTGTTTTTAAAAAATATTGATAATCTGGATTTAGCTGCAAAATATCTTTCAAAGAAAAAAGCAATTTCTATTTCGGGAATTGGAATTTTTTATGCATTGAGTTTAGAGGCCGCATTAAAAATAAAAGAAACCAGCTATATTAGCACTTGCGCTTACCCTTTGGGTGATTTTATTCATGGACATTTTGCCGTATTAAATAAAGAAAAAACTTTTTTAACATTTTTATTAAGTGACAGCACAGAAAATGAAATAAATTTGGTTAAAAAAATACAGAAAACTTATAAGCTAAAATGCATTGTAATATCTGATGAATATGAAGATTATGACTCTGACATTTTGATTAAATTTCAAAAAGGGCAATCTAAAATTGCAACTATTGTTAATATGATAATTCTTGTTCAACTGCTTGCTTTAAAGATTGCAGTCAGATTAGGTAAAAATGTGGATAATCCAAAGGGCTTAAATAAAGTTGTAAGAGGCGGTTAGTTTATGAATATTGTTGTTTGCATAAAACAAGTTCCGGATACTGATGATATAAAATGGACAAAAGAAAATAATTTAGATAGATCAAATATGCTATCCAAGTTAAATGAACAGGATGAATGGGCGCTTGATTATGCAAAAAAGTTCAAAGATAAATTTAAGGATGTAAAAATAACAGCGCTTTCAATGGGTCCGATGCAAGCATTGGAAACACTTAATTATGCGCTTGCAAAAGGAGCTGATAGAGCAATTTTACTTTCGGATAAATTGTTTTCCGGTTCGGATACTTTTGCTACAGCTAAAATTTTAGCAAGTGCTATAAGTAAATATATTGGTGATTTTGATATAATTTTAACAGGACAAATGGCGTCAGACGGTGATACTGCGCAAACTCCGGTTAGTTTGGCGCAAATGCTGGATATACCCGATATTACAAATGTGGTTGAAATTCATAATGCAGATAAAAATGGTGCAATAGTTTCTCAGAAGTTAGATAACGTTATTAATATGTTTGAAGTTTCTTCTCCATGTTTAATTGCGGTTAAAAATGAATGCAAAGAAAAATATAAACCAAAAATTGGTGATTATATAAAGGCTCAAGATTCAAAAATTGAAATTATAAGTGCTGAGAATTTAGATTTAGCAAGAGAAGACATAGGAATTATCGGTTCTCCTACAATGGTATACAAAGCTTTTAGACCTGAATTAAATAAAAATACGGAAGAAATTAAAGAAGATTATGTCCAAAAAATAATAGATTTTATGGTAAAGGTTAACGAATAATGGGAAAAATTGCTGTTTATTGTGAAATTGAACAGAATAATAATTCTTTAAAAGATGTTTCTTATGAATTGCTTTCAAAGGCACGCAGACTTAAAAAAGAAGCAAAAAAGATGAATTGTGCTGATAATGATTTTCAGGTTGTCGCAGTTGCTTTAGGTAAAAATTTGGAAAAATCTTCATTAGAAAATGCTTTTAGAGCCGGTGCGGATTATTTTACCTTTATAAAAGATGAGTCTTTGGAGAATTTTTCTCAAACCGCATATTCGCTTTCTTTTATTGAGTATTATAATACAAATCAGTTCGATATGATAATATTTCCTGCAACTTATGAAGGAAGAATGGTTGCTCCAAGAATTACAACTATATTAGAAACTGGTCTTGTTGCAGATTGTACAGGATTAGAGTTTATTGAAAAAAACGGTAAAATTGCATTAGCATCTACTCGTCCTACATTTGGTGCAGAATTAATGGCGACAATATTATCTAAGAAAAATCCTCAATGTGCTACGGTTAGGCCGAAAACTTTTGACATAGAATATTGCGAAATTAAAGAAGATTATTTAAATTTTTATTGCGAATACAATTTAAAGTATCCTATAAATGAAACAAGAATTAAGCTTTTAAGAACTTTTTTTGATAGTGAAAATAATATTGATTTTTCAAATTCAAAAATTGTTCTTGCCGCAGGATGGGGTTTATATACAGGAAAAGACAGAGAATATTTTGATAAACTTGAGAAAATCGCAAAAAAAGTTGATGCAAAAGTTGGTGCTTCAAGAAAAGTTGTTGATTTAGGTTTAATGTCTAAAAGTTGTCAAATAGGTCAGACAGGTTCAACTGTTAATGCTGATTTGTATGTTGCTTTCGGTATTTCCGGAGCAATCCAGCATACTGTCGGTATGAAAAATTCTAAAAAAATTATTGCTATAAATTCTGATGAAAACGCTGAGATATTTAAATACGCAGATTATAAAATTGTGGCTGATGCCAAAAAAGTTATTGATGATTTAATTAAACATCTTTCTTAAATAATAAAAAAAAGCCGTCATAAGGCGGCTACTAGACTTGGGGAGGAGGTTTTGATAGAGGGCTTCTGCCCAGTATCAAAATTGATATGTTCATATTTTCGTCACACAAAAACTCGTACTTTAATTTTATTTTTCAATTTCATCTAAAAGTTGTAAATTTTTTAAAAAATTAAAAAAAATATCGGAATTTGTTAAAATTATTTATATGAAAAAGCTTTTGTGTATTTTATTTTTATTTGTTTTTATATTTTCTTTTTTCCCTGCGAATGCTGCAAAAAAGAAAAAGACTCCTGCAACTAAACATAAAATCGAATTTGTTACAAAGGATAAATTTATTCTTTCGGGAGATTTATATTTTGCAAAAAATAAATCCGATAAGCCTTTGGTTATTTTATTGCATTCATTTGGTTTAAATGCTTCTTTGTGGAAAACCTTGGCAGAAGCTTTAAGATTAAAAGACTATAACGTTCTTGCTATGGATTTAAGAGGACATGGTCGCTCTGTCTATACTGAAAGTTTAAAATTAAAATCCAGATATAAATTTAGTCAGTCCGATTGGCAAAAATTACCCAATGATGTTGTTGAGTCAATTAATTACGTTAAAGCAAATTATCCTAATATAAATTGTAACGATACAATTATAGTAGGGGCCGATATCGGCGCAAGTGCAGGGATTTTAGCGGGAAAATTAATGAAAAAAGAACCTTTAAAATTTGTTATGATTTCTCCTATGTTAAATTTTAAGGGTTTATATATTCCATATAAAGTTGCAAGCTATACGAATACTAAATTTATGGTTATTTTGTCAAAGTCAGATAGAATTTTGTTTAATTTTTATCCGGGAATAAAACCTATAATAAAAATTTATCAAACGGGCGGTCCAGGAAATCAATTGCTTAAAGTTAATCCTCAAAGTACAAGCGATATTATTAATTTTATTAATTAAAAAGAGCTATTTTTTATATCTTTTGCCGAAAACTTCATGTACATTTTCTGTTGATAAAAATGCATCTTTGTCGATTGATAAAACAAGTTCTTTTAATTTGTATAATTCTATACGAGGAACTATGCAATATACCATTGTTTTTTTAGCTTTGCTATATCCGCCTTGAGCTTCGATATAAGTTACTGTTTTATTAAGGTTTTCAATAATTGCTTGTCCTAATTCATGACCTTTGTCGGATATAATTCTGATTGATTTTTCTTCGCTTAGACCTTGAACTATGCTATCTATTGCTCTATATGCGACTAAATATGTCAAGGTTGAATACATTGCTTGTTCCCAGCCGTACAAAAAACCTGCGCTTATGAATATAAAGACATTTATAAACATTATTATTTCGCCAACAGAGTATGGGTATTTTTTTGAAATTTTCATTGCCAAAATTTCTGTTCCGTCCATACAAGCATTATTTTTAAGTACTATACCAACTCCAATTCCAAGTATTCCGCCACCAAATAAGGCAGATAAAAGTAAGTCATTTGTTACTTTTGGTATATGATGGTAAAAATTAACAAACCCTGCAAGCGCAATAACGCTATACATTGCCATAAAAATAAATTTTTTGCCAAATTCGTTTAAAGCAAGTAAGACAAAGGGTATATTTAAAATTATAAGGAATATTCCAAGGTTTATCTTGGTAATATAGCTTGCCATAATTGAAATACCTACTATTCCACCATCTATAATTTGATTTGGAACTAAAAAACATTCAAGCGCAAAGGCGGCAAGAAAAGCACCCAGTGTGCAAAAAATTAAATTTACAATTATTTCTTTCATAAATTTATGATAGAATATTTTTATGAAAAAGTATATAGCTTTTACAATTATTTTTTTGCTTATAATATTTTTTTTCAACTCTACTTCTTTTTATGAAAAGAAAGAACTAAGTGATCTTGAAGCTATTAAAAAAAGAGGCTATGTAATAGTTGGAGTTAAAAGTGATTCACCTCCGTTTGGCTTTTATAAGGATGGGAAGCTGCAAGGGGTTGATGTTGAACTTGCTCAAAATATTGCAAATTATATTTTTCAGAGCGAATCCCCCGCTAATATTGAATTTGTTGAGGTTAATGCGCAAAACAGAATCCAAAAATTAAATTCAAAAGAGGTTGATATGCTTGTTTCGACTATGAGCATTAATGAAAAAAGAAAACTTGTAATGGCGTTTTCTGTCCCTTATTTTGTTGCAAACCAGAAACTCATGGTAAAGAAAAGTTCTAAAATTAATCATTTGCAATATTTTAATAAGGATGGCAGATTAGCAGTTGTTATGGGCACAACAGGAGAAAAAATTTCAAGATTAATTGCTCCTAATGCACATTTTATTGGCGCAAAAAGCTATAACGAGGCTTATAATTTGCTTTTAAATAATCAAGTTGATGCAATTTTAGGAGATGATTGCATACTTTCAGGATATTTAAATGATAAATTTAGAATTGTAAATAGATCCTATTCAAGAGAATATTATGCTGTTGCAATAAGAAAATCGGAAAAATCTAAAGAATTGTTAAATTTGATAAACTCGGCTATAACGGCAATGTTGGATGAAAAGCGTTTAAATTTAATTAAAGCACGTTATATCATTTAGTAAAATAATTTTTTTTGTTTATAATAGTCTTATTGAATACCTTGGACGTTATATGGATAGAGAGAAAATTAAAAAAAGATTATTTATATGGCATTTAATTCTTTGGATTTTTTTGTTTATAGCAATATATAGAGGATATGCAGTTTATTTTGTAGATTTAAGTTCTACCAAATCAAAATGGGTGGCACTTTTTGCCGGATCTATTGCTTTGTTGCTTGCTGCAGTTAAAATTTGCGAAAGTTTATACTGTAATCACAAAGATTTGCATGTTGATAAAGTTGTAAAATATTTTTATAACGGTTTAATGATTTTTCACAAAAGAAATGTAAAAATATTGCTTTTTATAACTCTTGTTTTGACTTGGTTTTTTTATAAACCAATGGGAATAGCTTTTACATTATGTTTTATTGTTGGAGTTTTAACCTCGCTATTTGTATTTTATTCAGGTATTTTTATATTTCCAAGAATTTCAGTAAGAGTATTAAAGGCATTTGAAAATTCTTCAAACAGTATTTTTTCATTAATATTTAATTCAGGAATTGTTGTATCAATGACTGTTGTTGGATTTTGTCTATGTTCTCTTGCAATATTGTTCCATATTTATAAAGATTATCAGATTTTAACAGGATTTTTGTTGGGAGTTTCCATACCGGCTTTATTGAATTGCACTTCAAGTGCAATTGTTAAAAAATCAACCTTTTGCGCTTCAGGATTTATTTCCGGTTTTGTTGGTGAGATTGATTCTTATGATAAACGTTCTCCAATTTTGCTTTTAAAAGGCGTTTCAAAATCGATTTTTAATATAGTGTCTCTTTCTTCTGATATGCTTTTAACTTTTGCAATTTCAATTATTGCCTCTATGACACTTGGCGCTTGGGCATATAATTTAATGGGATGTTTTTTACCATTGATAATTGCTTCCGGCGCTGTTTTTTCATCTGTTTTTGTAATTTTATCAACAAAAATGAATAAGACAAAAAACCCAGTGGGCGTGCTTTTTTCTTCGGTAATAAAAACAATAATTTTGTTTCTTGCAATTTCTTTTTATTGCATAAAAATTTGGATGCCTGATACTTTGGAGTTATTTTATTCTATAGCTCTAGGTGCATTTGGTGGTTTTGTTTTTTGTTTTGTAAGTTCAAATTACATATTTGAAAAATTTAAACCGGTAAAAAATGTTGCAAATTCTGCTATAGGAGGTTATCTACCTTCCTTTTTGCAGACTATTCGTGAAGGATTTATGAGTGTATTTATACCGGTATTTCTTTTTTCTTTGATTTTTATATTTGGTTTCATTTTGTCTGATGGAATTCAATCGCCCCTTTTTGGTTTGTATGGTGTTTCTGTTTCAATTCTTGCAATGATTTCAATAATTGGGATTATGATTTCTGTTAATAGTTTTGGATTGGTTTTAAATTCCTCTAATGAATTTGTAAGAACCTATGAAAATAATGAAGATATAAACTTAACAAAGCAAAATATTTCTTATCTTAGCAATATATCATACTGTATTATTGCGCTATCTAAAAATTATTTTAATATTTCTGCTATATTGTGTTCTGTTGTTGCAGTTGTTGCGGCAACATTAACAGGTGAAGTTCAAGAACTTGATATTTTAAATCCTTACGTTCTATTTTCTTTATTTATCGGTTCTTCGGTTCCCTTTTTGTATATTGCATGTGTATTGAGCGGCGTTTCAAAATCTTCTAAAAGATTGGTTTTAGAAGTTAAAAGACAACTTAGAAATTTTCCTCAAATATTGCGTTTTGAAATGCGCCCTGATTATGAAAAATGTATAGATGTAATTTCTAAAAATTCTATAATTCAATCTTTGTTTTATGTATTTCTTGTTGCAGTTTTGTTTTTTGCTGTCGGTTTTTCAATAAAGACAGAGTCAGCTTGTGCTTTTGTTATTGGAGTGATTTTATCTTCTTGCGGGTTGATTTTCTTTTCTAATAATTCAAGTTTTGTTGTAAAAAGTGCAAAAAAATACTTGAGAAACGAATACATAAATTCAAATCGTTCTGACGAGTACACTGCTTTAGTTCAAAATAATGAAGTTTTTGCTTCATTAAAAGACTTAATTACACCGTCACTTGTCGGATTAATAAAATTCTTAGCGGTTTTATTAATGGCCTTTATTCCGTTGTTTATGCAGTAGTTTTGGATATAATGATTTTATGAGTGTCGTAAACGAAAAATTTACAATTTCAACAAGGGGTTTTGATGATATGATTGACATAACATCAAAAGTACAGGGAATTGTTGCACAAACCGGGGTAGAGGATGCAACAGTAAATATATCTGTTATCGGTTCAACCGCTTCTGTTATAACCCTTGAATACGAACCGGGGCTTGTGGTTGATTTGCCGCAAGTATTAAATTCAATCGTCCCTGTTAATAGGGTATACGAACATGATAACGCATGGCATGACGGGAACGGATATTCCCATTTAAGAGCTGCTTTACTTGGAAACAGTGTTACTGTTCCTCTTGTATCAGGTAGATTAGAGCTTGGTGATTGGCAACAGATTGTATTGATTGATTTTGATAATAAGTCAAGAATAAGACAAATTATTGTTTCAATTGTGTATTGAGTGGGTTTATAAAGATGAGTTCGGAATTGCGAAAAAAACAAATTAAATATTATACGGGTTTATTGAAGGAGAATGAATTTTTGCTTTTAAAATCCGAGGATTCTTTTTTTAAAGCTCATTATGAAGCCTCTCCTCTTAATATTTTGACTAATTTTTCAGGTACGGAAGGCGAAGCTATAATAGATAAAAAAGGCAATATTTCTCTTTTTGTTGATACAAGATATCATATTTTGGCCGATAAACAGGTATTCTTTGGTATTAATGTACATAAAATGCCTTTGGGCGAGACATTTTATGAGGCTTTTAAAAAATGTTACCCTAAAAAATCAATTCTATATGTACCTTTTGATATAAAATTATCTGATTATATGCGATTGGATGAATATTTTGATTTAAGAACATATAAAATTCCGGATAAATTTTTAGTTAATAATGATTTTTCTAAAAAAGCTCCTATTTTTCCAGTTGATAAAGATATAGCTGTTAACGACTTTTTATTTAAAATAAAAAAAATTCCAAAAATTAATTCTAATAATCGCAAAATGTTAATCTTTAATCTTGATGAGATTTCTTATTTAACAAATTTGAGAAGTTTTCAGTTTAAAAATTCGTCAAATTTTCGTTCAATCTTATATTTGGATGTTAAAAATCAAAATAATATTTTATTTGTTGATAAACCCTTAAAATTAAAAAAAATAGAAGGACTAAAATATTTAAAACTTTCTGATTTTTTTGATTACATTAATTCTATTGACGATGAAATTTTTATTGATTATGAAGATATAACATTGGATAAGTTTTTATCAATAAAAAAACCTGTTCAAAATAAAAAGAAAACCCTTTCTTTACTTGCTTCAATTAAGCAAAAAAGTGAAATTGATTATCTTTATGAATGTTATGAAAAATTAGATAATGCAATTTTAAATTTTAAAAATAAGTTAAAGACAGGTATAAGCGAGTTTGATTTGGTTAATCTTTTTGAAAGTGAATTAATGAAAACCGGCGCCAAATCAACTTCTTTTAAAACTATAATGGCTATTGGGGAAAACAGTGCTTCAATTCATTATTCAAGTTACGATAAGAATAAAATTTTAACGGATGAGAGTCTTATTTTATTAGATTGTGGCGGATATTGGGATAACGGATACGCAACGGATATAACAAGAACTTTTTATTTTGGAACCAACCCTTCAGATACATACAAAAAGGTATATACTTATGTTTTAAAGGCTTTTGTCTCTTGTTTTTTATCTTGTGAAACAGATGCTAAAAAATTAGATAAGCTTGCAAGAGAAATATTGAAACCATTAGAAAAAGAAGGTTTTTATTTTGGACATGGTTTAGGTCATGGAATTGGCACCTCTGTTCATCAAAACCCTCCAAGATTATCTTTAAATTCTAAAGACATTATAAAACCCCTGCAAGTACATTCTATTGAACCAGGTTTGTATGGAAAATCTATTGATGGCAAGGAGTTTGGCGTTAGAATTGAAAATTGCGTTTATTTTGATATAGATTATAAAAGATTTTCATTATCAAAATTTCCTTTTGAGGAGCTTTTAATTAAATATGAGCTTTTAAGTGAAGCTGAAAAAGAATTTGTTAAAAAGTGGCAAAGTAAAGTATGAAAATTATAGAAATATCAAGTACTCAAAACGAGTTGATAAAATTTGTATATAAACTGCAAAATTCAAAATTCAGAAAAAGTCAAAAATTGGTTTTATTGGATGGCAATAAGACCATTGAAGGTTTAATAGATGATGGATTTGAGTTTGAGTTTATCTTTTTAAAAAAAGAAAATCCGTTAATAAATAAAATAAATACAAAGGAAATGGTTTTTGTTGATGATAAGGTTTTAAAAAAGATTTCAACTGTAAAAACCCCTTGTTCTATGGTTGGGGTTATAAAAGAACCAAATGTTTCAAGTGAGCTATTTTTTGATTTTAAAAAAATAGCTTTGATAGACGGAATTAAAGATGCTGGAAATTTAGGGACAATAATTCGTTCTGCTTGTGCTTTTTCAATTGACGGAATAATTCTTTTGAATGAGTGTGTGGATTTATATAATTCAAAAACAATTCGTGCTGCTGCTCAAAATATGTTTAAAATTCCCATAATTCATTCTGATATAAATTTTATAAAAAAATTGAAGAAAAACCATAAATTGATTTCTACTGTTGTTGATGCAAAGAAAGATTTTATGGAATATGAATTTGATTGCAATTTTATTTTGGCTTTCGGTTCCGAAGCCGAAGGTCTAAGTTCGGATGTTATCGATTTGAGCGATGAAAAATTGACACTATTTATGGATAATAATGTTGAATCTTTAAATCTTGCAGTATGCTCTTCTGTTGCCTTTGCACTAATAAAATTAAACCAAAGATTTATGTCTTTCTAGCCTAATTATTTATTGCCATGACTTATTTATCATGGTAATATTATAAAGCAATGTAAAAAAAATAATGAGGTTTTGATGCGCATAGTTCCCGTAGCTCGTACATATTCAACAGGAATTTATAATTCAAAAATTTCAAGAGCTCAAGCTCAAAAGCATACAAATACTAATGCTCAAAATGTTGCGCACCAATACACAGGTGTTCCCAGCTATGATTTAGCTTATGCAAGTATGTATGATAATCAAATAGCTAAAGAATTAAAGTTAATGGGCTTGATATAATTTTACATGATTGTTTTATTGATTATAGGGGTTGAGAAGCGGAAATGAAAAATTTAGCAAGTATAGGTATATTTGGTGGTTCAGGTTTTTATAAGTTTTTAGATAACATTGAGGAAGTTTTTATAGATACACCTTATGGTAAGACTTCTGATGCTATTATGCTTGGTGCTATTGGTGGCAAGAAAGTTGCTTTTATGCCTCGTCATGGTAGAAATCACTCAATTGCCCCTCATAAAGTAAATTACAGAGCAAATGTATGGGCAATGAAGGAAATAGGTTGTAAGAGAGTTATTTCTCCATGTGCTGCGGGTTCTTTGCAAAAACATGTAAAACCCGGTGATATTGTATTTTGTGATCAATATGTAAATTGGACTAACGGAAGATTGGATACTTTTTTTGATAAAGAAGATATTCAACATATTTCTTCTGCGGAACCTTATTGTCCTCAAATGAGAGAAATTGCATTAAAATGTGCGGATGAATTAGGCTATTCTGTTCATAAAACAGGAACAGTTGTTGTAATTCAGGGTCCCAGATTTAATACAAAAGCAGAAAGTGCATTTTTTACTCGCCAAGGATGGGAAGTTATAAATATGACTCAATATCCTGAAGCACATTTGGTAAAAGAATTAAATATGTGTCCTTTGAATATTTCTTTAATTACTGATTATGATGCAGGCCTTGTTGCTGAATGTGAACCTGTTTCACATGAAGCTGTTATGAAAGTATTCAGTGACAATATACAAAAACTTCAAAAATTATTATTTAAAATTGTTGAATCGGTTGATGACACAAAGACATGCAGTTGTGATAATCAAGCAAAATGGTAAAGGAAAATTAAAAAATGGGTTTAACAATTGCTGTTGCAAGAATTTTTGATCTAATATTTTTGGTATTATTTGTTACTATTTTATTAAGTTGGTTTCCAAAAATAAATTGGTATAATGAGCCGTTTAGGTCAATGAGAGCTTTTTCTGAAATTTTTCTTGCTCCTTTCAGAAAGCTTATTCCTCCAATTGGAATGATTGATATTTCGCCGATAGTTGCATTTTTTTGTTTATCGCTTTTAAGAAGCGTTATTCTTGGAATGTTATCGGGGTTAGGTTTGTAATTAATTTTGTGTAATAAAAAAGCCTCTATATAGAGGCTTTTTTATTTTATTTGTTAGGTTTTATTTATTTTTTTCAAATACCAATACTGCGTTGCATCCGCCAAAACCAAATGAATTCGAAAGTACCGCATTGATTTCTTTTTCACGAGCTTTGTGTGGTACATAATCCAAATTTGCAACTTCAGGATCTTGTTCATCGAGATTAATTGTTGGAGGTACTATACCGTCAAGCATTGATTTAATTGCAATAATAGCTTCAACCGAGCCTGCTCCGCCCAACATGTGTCCTGTCATAGATTTTGTTGATGAAACAAGCAGATTTTTATTTTGAGTCTTATCTCCAAATACTTTTGCGATTGCTTTAGATTCTGCTATGTCGCCAACATGGGTTGAAGTTCCATGTGCATTGATATAATCTATGTTTTCCGGTTTAAGCCCTGCGTCATTTAAAGCTAAATTCATAGCTAAAATCGCGCCATTGCCTTCAGGATCGGGAGCTACCATATCGTATGCGTCCGAGGATTGTCCATAGCCGGTTAATTCTGCATAAATTTTTGCTCCACGTTTTAGTGCGTGTTCTCTTTCTTCAAGAATTAAAATTCCTGCCCCTTCGGACATTATAAAACCATCTCTTTTAGTGTCGTATGGGCGGGAAGCTTTTGTTGGATCTTCATTTGATTTTGATAGTGTTTTTGCTGAAGTAAATGCCCCTATTCCCATATCGCAAATGCCTGCTTCTGCTCCACCTGCAACCATAATATCAGCATCGTTGCACTGAATTGCTCTTGCAGCATCTCCAATAGAGTGTGCCCCTGTAGCGCAAGCCGTAACAACAGATTTGGACATACCTCTAAGTCCGTATTTAATTGATATTTTGCCTGCTGCCATATTCGTAATCATCATCGGGACCATAAAGGGTGAGCATTTATGATATCCTCTTGCTTGCATTACTTCATGATTTTTTTGAATTGTTTCAAGTCCGCCCGCCGCAGAACCTGCAATTACACCTATTCTTGTTAAATCTTCTTTGCTTAAATCCAGACCTGAATCTTCCATTGCCTCTGTAGCTGCTACAACTGAACATAGAATAAACTTATCCATTCTGCGTGCGTCTTTAGGATCTACATATTTTGAACAATCGAACTCGGGAACTTGTCCTCCAATGTGTACTAAATGTTTTTCTAAATCCAGATTTAAGTATCTTATACCACTTTGCCCTTTTTTTAGGCTATTCCAGAGAGTCTCAACCCCAACTCCAAAAGGCGATACGCATCCCATACCGGTTACTACAACTCGTCTTTTCATACTTACCAGTTTCTCCTTATTTGTTATTTATACATTTTCATCCAGCGTTATAATTGCATTTGCTCCCGTCATGCCTGCACCAAAAGCGCTAAGCATAAGTTTGGCGGGTAGTTTAATTTTTCCATTATCTATTGATTCTCTTATTGCTACAGGAATTGATGCTGCTGACATATTTCCATAAAATTCTATATTTGATATAACTTTTGAATTATCAATTGTTAGTCTGTCTGCAAGGGCATCAATCATTCTTTGATTTGATTGATGAGGTACGAAATAATCAATGTCTTTAACATCCGTATTTGTGGTTTCCAGTAATTCTTCAAGTTTTGGAGGAATTGTATGCATGACAAATTTGTATACATCTTTGCCTTTCATCTCAATAAAAGGTTTAACTTTTTGCGTCATATCTTTTAATAGCGGACAATTTTTGCCTTGTGTCTTTAAAGTTATATAATCTCCGCAATCTCCATCGGAAATTAAATTAATTCCTATGATATCATCTTTCTCGTTTTCTGTTGCACTTATTATCATTGCGCCTGCGCCATCGCCAAAAAGAACACATACTGATCTGTCTGTCCAATCAGTAAATTTTGTTGTAGCGTCAGTTGCAACAATCAATATATTTTTATATAATCCTGATTTAATAAATGCTCTTGCGCATTCCATAGCATATATAAAACCTGAGCAAGCCGCTTTAACATCAAAGCATGCAGCATTTTTTGCGCCTATTGCAGATTGAATAAGGCAAGCAACAGAAGGGTAAATATCTTCAGGTGCAGATGCTGCAGCAAGAATTAAATCAATATCTTCAACTTTCAGCCCTCTTTTTTCTGCTCTTTTTAATGTCTTTTGGGCAGCTTTAATGCCTAAAGTCGTAGAGGTCTCATCTCCGTCGATAACCCTTCTTTCTTTGATACCTGTTCTTGTTGTAATCCATTCATCCGATGTATCAAGAATTTTTGTTAAATCGTCATTTGTTATTGTGTTTTTTGCAACTTCAAAATCAAGTGCTATTATTTTAGAGTTTGTCATTTTTACCTTTCCTGAATGTAGTTATAGCCGATAAAATAAGCTTCAATATTTTTTTGAATAAGCTCTTTTTTGTCTTTTAATATTTTTTCATAAGCTTTTTTAACGTTTTCTATTGAAAAATTATCCGTTATTTTAGACAGTATACCAAGTGCAATAGAATTAGCTACTTTTATATTTCCTAAATTAAGTGCCTCTTGTGTTAATGGGGCAAAAATATACTTTATATCATCTCTTGTTTTATTTATTTTTGCAAGTGATGAATTTACGATTATTGTACCGTTTTTTTTAACTTTTGAAATAAACTTATCAAAAGATGTTTGATTTAGCGCTACCACAAAGTCAACTTCTTTATTTTGAATGCAAAACAATTCTTCATCAGAAGCATTTATTTCGCAATTAACTGCACCGCCACGCATTTCTGCTCCATAACATGGACTAAATGAAACAAATTTGCCGTTTAACATAAAAATATTGGTTAAAATTGTGCCTATTGATAAAACACCTTGTCCGCCTGCTCCTGATATAATAAAATTTCTAATCATTTTCAACATCCTTAAAAACATCCAGCGGGTAAATTTTTACAAGTTCATTTTTTATTTTTTCATGCGAGTCTTTTGGTGACAATTTCCAGTTGGTTGGACAGTTTGATAGTATTTCAACAAAGCTAAAACCAAGTCCTTTTTTTTGATATTCAAAAGCTTTTTTGATTACTTTTTTTGCATTCATTATATTTTTAATATCATATAGGGCAACTCTTGCGCTATAGCTTACGCCCTCACATAGTGCAATTTGTTCTGCAGTTTTTATGGGGTAGCCATGGTATTCTATGTTTCTTCCATTGGGACTTGTGGTAGTTATTTGTCCAAGCGCTGTGGTAGGACCAAGCTGTCCGCCAGTCATTCCGTAGTTTGTATTATTAATACATATAGCGGTTATGTTTTCGCCTCTAAGTGCGCTATGCATTGATTCTGCCAGTCCGATTGACGCAAAATCTCCGTCGCCTTGATATGTAAAAACAAATTTGTTATTCCCCATTGCTTTGTGGGCTCTTTTAACTCCTGTTGCAACAGCACAAGCTCTGCCATGCGGAGCTTCCAGACAGTCAACATCAAGGAAATCATATAAAAGCACCGAGCAACCTGAAGATGCTATTGCAATTGTATCTTCTTGAATATTTAATTCATCTATTATTTGTGCTACAAGTTTTATTGCAACACCATGGTCGCATCCTGAACAGAATGTGAAATTTGAATTTTTTTTGATTGATTTAGGTACCTTAAATATTTGCATAGTATTCCTTGAGTACATTTTTTGAGGCATCTACCATTTCTTCTTCTCTAAGCATATCTCCTGTGGGTTTTCCGATAAAGGAAACTTTTGCATTTGATAAAACTGCGAGTCTTACATCTTTAAGCATTTGACCCATATTCATTTCTATGTCTATTACAACATTTACCTTTTGCGACAGTTCGTTTAGTCTTTTATACGGGAATGGATATAGTGTTTTGGGTCTAAAAAGCCCCATCTTAATTCCTTTTTTTCTGTAATGGTTGCATAGTGCTTTAGCGTGTCTTGCCATTGTACCGAATGCTGTTATAAGTACTTCTATATCATCGCAGTTATATTCTTCCCAGTCGCATTCATTTTGTTCGATTGTTGTATATTTTTTGTATAGTTCTATAATATGCCTATTGAGTTTATTTTGACTAGGTTCAAGCGAGTGAATTTCTCTTGCAGGCCTTGATTTAGCGCCATCCAATATCCAAGATGAATTATCAATTTCGGGATACGGATTTTCTGTAATTGACGCAGGTTCTGCCATTTGTCCAAGCATGCCGTCTGCAAGAAGAATAACCGGTGTTCTGTATTTTTGTGCAAGATAAAATGCTTTATATGTTAAATCTACACATTCCTGAACGCTTGACGGTGACAGTACAATGGTTTTGTAGTCGCCATTTCCACCCCCGATTGTTGCTTGGTTATAATCTCCTTGAGATGGAAAAATATATCCTTGTCCGGGACCTGCCCTCATAACATTAACTATTACAATTGGTAGCTCGTCTGATGAAGCATAGGAGATAGCTTCTTGCATAAGGGAAACTGCACAAGATGAACTCGATGTCATTACTTTTGCTCCGGTTGAAGCTGCTCCAAGTGCCATATTAATTGCTGCAATTTCTGATTCTGCGCATACGTATGCCAGTTTTCTTTTTTGCATTTCTCCGCTTAAAAATTCTCCAATTTCTGTTTGCGGGGTAATTGGATATCCGAAATAGCACTTGCAGCCACAATTAAGTGCTGCTTTTGCTATTGCAATATTACCTTTTAGGAGTTCTTTTTCATTCATCTTTATAGACTTCCGTTATTGCTATTTCAGGGCATACCATTGCGCATTGGCCGCATCCTAAGCATAGGTTTTGCTCATCTTTAAATTCTACTGTATATTCCCCTGTTTTTCCTATTTCATTACTTTTTTTTAACAATTTTTTGGGACAAACATCCATACATAAATAGCATGATTTACATTTGTTTTTGTCTAGTTTTATGTATGACATTATTAATAAACTCCCATGCTTAAAACGTTTTCTTAATAATATTCTCTCACAAAATTAAAAAAAGTGAATTTATTAATACTTTTTAGTCTAATACATTTCTTAATATTTATTGGTATAATAGAGTCATGAGAAAATATTTATTTTTATATATTTGCGCTTTAACTGCTTCTTTGGGCGGGCTTTTAAGCGGATATGATACAGGGGTTATATCGGGCGCTTTGTTGTATATCAACCAAAGTTTCGAAATGAATTCTGCTTTGCTTGGATTTCTTGTGAGTTCTGTTTCAATAGGTGCAGTCGTGGGAGCATTGATAAACGGTGCTTTAATAGATAAAATCGGCAGAAAGAAAATCCTTTTGATAACCGCATTTGTTTTTATAATTGCTTCTGTTTTTTGTTATTTATCTCAAAATATAATTGAATTAATTTTATCAAGGATGTTGATTGGCTGCGCTGTTGGTGCGGTCAGTTTTGCGGGTCCTTTATATCTATCAGAAATTTCAGTCAAAGAAAAAAGAGGAGAAATTGTTTCCTTTCATCAGCTTGCAATAACTTTTGGTATTTTATTTTCATATTTGACAAATTATTTTTGTGCAAATCTTGAAAATAATTGGCGAGTAATGCTTCTTGTGGGTGCTTTTCCTGCTATAATTTTGTTTTTGGCTATGGTTTTATTTCATGATACCCCACGTTGGTATGTTGCAAAAGGTAAAATTGAAAAAGCAAAATTCGTATTAAAGAAAATTGATTCTGATATAGATGTTGAATCAGAAATAAACAATATTAAAAGCACATTGAATGATAACAAGAAGATTAAATTTGAAAAAAGGTTTTTAATGCCTTTTGTAATAGGTATTGGAATTATGTTTGCTCAAATTGCAACGGGCATTAATGCAATTATATATTATGCGCCTACAATATTTAAAATGGTTGGATTTTCATCTAATCATGATGTATTATTTGCAACAATTTTAATTGGACTTATTAATTTTCTTATGACATTTGTTGCGATAGTTCTTGTGGATAAAATAGGAAGAAAACCATTGTTATATATTGGTTTGGGCGGAATGTTAATTAATCTTTTGATTTTAGCTTTAACTTTCTGCTTTGATTTTGTGTTTGTTAAGTATTTGGCTGTTATTTCTTGTGCTTTATATATAGTTTCTTTTTCAATGTCTTTGGGACCTGTCGGTTTGCTGCTTGTAGCAGAAGTTTTTCCTTTAAAATATCGTGGAAGTGCTATGAGTATAGCAATATTATCAAATTTTGTATTTAATTTTATTGTAACGGGGCTATTTCCGATTTCGTTGCATAAAATTGGCGGATGTGCGACATTTTTAATTTTTGCTTTAATTTGTGTAATTTCAATTCTTTTTGTGAGATTTGTTGTTCCTGAAACTAAAGGTGTCAGTCTTGAAGAAATCGAAGAAAGAATGAATGGAATTAAGATTTAACATGAGTTGCATACAAGTGATTTGCAAAACTCATAATTTCCGCTAGATTTCTTTCGTCTCCAAGATAGTCGAGTATTTCTTGTTTTGTGCCTCTGGCTAAAGCCATGGCTGCCATATCTCCTTCTTTTTCAATTAAATATGCAACAGATAAAGTTTTTCTTTCGGGATTTTTTTTGTCTTCTGATGGAATTATATACAGTATGTAATTTCTTCCTTCAAATGAAAAGGGTTCTATTATTTTTTCTTTTCCGTTTGGAGTCAATTCTCTGCGTGTTTTTATAAATAAATTTTTAGCAGCCTTTTTTGTTGCTTCTTCTTGAGTTTTTTTAGGAGTTTTTTTTGTTGTTGCGGGTTGATTTATCTCAATTGACTTATTATTTTCTATATTCATTTTCTCTCCTTATTTAGCTTTTTTGTGTAACTTTATTATTGCAGGCAAGCTAATTGTGTAAAGTTCTTTTGGTGTAAGCATTTCTTTTAATATTTGATAATTTTTAATGTTTGGGGTTTCGCTTGTAATTCCTAATTCTTTTTCTCTTGCTACGTTAAAGATATCACAATAGTATTGATTAAAAGCATTAATTGTTGCTTTATTGTTTTCTCCGAATTCATATACTGTTCTTACTGCATCTTTTGTGCTGTCATAAAGAGAAGACGAAACTGTTCTTTTGTCTTTAATTATATCGTAGAGCAAATGTTCATATTCTGCAATTCTATCCAGTTCTACTCCTCTGAATTGAAGTTCTGTATTTTGGTGAAATTGGTTAACAAGATTAAATTGTGCTGCAGTGTAGCCATTTGGCTTTACGCCTTCGCTTTCTTCAATTGTAGAACTTTTAACTTTGACTTCTCTATAAAATTTTGCGTTAGCTATTGGATCATATAGGTATTGTATTCCAAATTCATCTGTTAAAACTTGGTAAACCGTATTTCCGTTTAAGGTTTCAGTTAAAGTATCTTGATACCATTTTGCGTATGAATCTTGAAGCTGAGTTACTTGACTTTGAGTTAGGTAAGGTATTCCGTTTTCCCCGCTGTAGTTATTAATTTCGCCAAGTACAATGTCGCCGTTTTCAATACCTCTGGATAAACTGTCGACAAAAGTTTGAGTTTGTTGTTCACTTAGTTCTTTTACTGCGGTTGGTTTGATTTCTTCAAACATTGTTTTTGTGGTTTCATCAATATTTATTCTTTTACCTTGTAAATAATTTATAAATAGTTCAGCATCTTCTTCAGTTGCAATTGTTTTTCCGGTAATTTCCAGACCGTTAATTTTCTCAGGTGTTAGAGTGGATGAATTGATTGTTATTCTAACTCCTTGACCATCGCCAATAAGACCTTTTGCATCCGTTAGAGTTTCAGGCATATCCGTTTCAAGACCCAGCATTTTATTTCTGAGTTTACTATAAATAGATATTTCACTTTTTGCTCTTGCGCTTATTTTTCCGGAATCTGTTTCAGAAAAATAAGCGTTTTTTCCTTGTAATTCAATTTGCGCTTCTCCTATGTAGCCTAATAATTCGCCGAGCTTTTTAAAAGTTTCTTCGGTATAATCTTCGCTTGATAATTCTTTTGCAAGTTCATGAGAAAACTCTCTTAATATTTGATCTTTTTCGCCGCCTTCTATTATTTCTCTTGCTGCATTTAATCTATCTTGATCTATTTCTATCCCTTTTTTCTGGAATTCTGTTATTGTTTTTTCCAGAGTTTTTTCGGAATACTCTCTTTCGAGTCTGATATCATCTATTGCTTTTTGTTGTGCAAGATAGGCGTCATATTCTTTGCTTGCAACAAGCGCTTTATAACCTCTTATACCGCTTACTATGTCAATAAGCGCAGACAGTCCGTTTTCAAGCGGATTAAGTTCACCTGTAGTAATCCAATCTGCGCCAATTCCAAGGGCTAAATCTGCAGTTGCCTCTGCTCCTATAGATATTCCTTCGATTGCTTTTTGCGATAAGTTTGTATTAGTTTTTAAATACTCACCTGTAAATTTTCCAAATTGGTTTGCTTTCTGTCCTATACCAATACCTATTGCAATAAGAGCTATTTCGGTGCTTGTTTCAATTAACCATCCGCTTGCGTCATCTTTTTGCTCGTTGGTTAGCATGTTAATTGCATCAATTGAATTATCAAGTCCTGCTCCTGCAAGTGCCCCATAGCCAAATATCGGACATGCAAAACTTAACCCTATTGAGCCGAGTGAAACAATGGCAGATAATTTATCTGCATAGGTATCCATATCGTTTATATAGTCATTTAAAAGGTTTTGTAAGTCGCTATCTCCAAGAGTGTTTGAATATTGTGTTTGATAATTTTGATAGAGTTCTTCAAGGGTTAGTCCGTTTGTTTCTTTAAAAGAATTTTCATATCTTTTTGTTAAAATATTATTATTTTCTACATCGCTATTTATTTGAAAAATTGTGTTTTCAAAAAATACTGCTATTTCGTTTTGCTTTGTGTATTCATCATATTCTTCATTTTGATATAGTTCTATTAATTGACTTGGATTATATGTAACTTCATAAAGTCCTGTTTCTTCGTTATATGTGGAAAATGAAGAAATTAAGCTTGGATTTTCTTTGTATGGTTCAATAGTAATTTTGTATTCTATCTCTCCTTCTTCATTAATTTTGGCTTCAATTGAATTTATTTTTCCTTGCGAATATATATCGTTTGTGATTATACCTTGTGTATCTTTGCTGTTTAAAATTGAATCATAGTAGTTATTGAACTCCTGAATTGCATATTCTGTATTATTGTTGTTAAGTTTTAGGAATTCTTCAAATGTTCCTTCTAAATTTTTTTTGCCCAGAGTTTGTTGTATATTTAACGCGGTCAAATATCCGCTATTTGCGCTTGAGTATAGATAAAGTGTTTGAATGTAGGTTTCTAGGTTTTCTGGGCTAAATTCAACTCCTGTCAGAAATTTATATAATTTGTTAAAGTCAGTGCTTTTTACTGTGTCATAATATCCGTCGTCTTGAATTAAATTTTCATCAATTTCATAACCATAATACAATGGTCCATAATTTTCTTTATCTTTAATTTCGCTTATGGCAATTGGTTCGGCTCCGCCTACAATTACTTGTAGTTCATTGTTTTCATTTTTTACAATTGAAATATCCGGATCATTTTCTCTTTTTGATATTGTTAAAAAATAGTTGAATTTTTCTATTGCTTCGTTTTCATCTTCAAAATATTCAATAAAAGTATCTAGTTGCAGCAGTATATTTCCGTTGCTTTCCGTGTTTATTTTTCTTATAAATTCTTCTTTTAGTGTTGTTTCGCAGGTTTGTATATCGTTGTTTAGTGCGGCTGTTAGTATTTTTGTGGTGTTGAAATGGCTTTTGAATTCATCTTCCACCATTTCTCTTGTAATCCCTAGACCGGTTATTGATTTAAGTGCGTTATACACGTCGTCAATAGCACCTTCAGAATCCAGTTGGTTTGTATATTGAGAATATGTATTCTCAAATGCGGTATTTAGCTGGTCTATGGCTAAAACTTGTGCGTATTGTTCTTCTGTTAGATTTGTTTTTTGAGTATAATTTTGCGTGATTTCGGAAAGATATTCAAGTGAAATTGCATCAGATTCATTCGCTGCAAAATCTTCTATAGAATGCGTTTCTATGGTGATTGGGCATATATCTTCAGTTGTTTTTTCATTATTTAATTCGCTAAAAATTGTTGTATCGTAATTGTTGGCAACAGATTGTACTGCAGCAAATTGTGCTTCTTTGGTATGAGTTAATTGTTTTGGGGTTATGTTTTCTTTTCCGATATTGTCTAACATACTACGCACCGTACATTTCTGTATACGGCACGTTTCAAGGTAATCTTTATGTTTTTTTGATTTTTGTTAAGAATTATGAATTTTTTAAATTTTTAAAGTGATGTACTACGTATATTATTCCTAAAATCAGACAAATAATTATAATTAAAGCATCAAACTTATGCCAGATGTGTTTTAGAGTTTCGGTATTTTCTCCTAGTTTAACCCCTACATATACAAGAACATAACTCCAAACAAGAGATCCAAGGAATGTGAACGTAAAGAAAAATCTTTTTTTTGCTCTTAATATTCCGGCAGGTAGCGATATAAATGTTCTTACAACAGGAAGCATTCTGCATATAAAAAATGACCAATCTCCATATTTTTCAACCCATTTGTCTGCAATTTCAAGGTCGTGTTTTGAAACTAGAAAATATTTGCCATATTTTTCAATGAATTTTCTTCCCCCAAAATAACCAAGATAATATGATGGAATTGAACCCAGCACGCAGCCTATAGCGCCGTATAGGGCCGCAGTATGAATTGAAAATGCGCCTTTTGTTACCATATATCCTGCAAACGGAAGTATTGCTTCTGAAGGTAATGGTATATTGCAGGATTCAATTGCCATTAAAAGAGCAACCCCCCAAGGTCCAAGCGTTGTAATAACATTCTGTATCCAGTTTATAACAGCTGATAGTATAGTATTAATCATATTGACTCCTCTTTAATTATTTTTTATTTTACATTTTAAATGTGTAAAGTAAATCTCATGTTTTAAAATTGATACATTTAAAACATGAGATTTACGATTGTATTACTAAATTATTTTATGAAACCGCTAAATATTTTTACTTGTTGAGGAGTTAGCGACTTTTTGATTGATGAATTTGATGCACTGTTTATATTTATTTCTTGTTTTTTTTGTTCTTTTGCATTTGGATTTTTCTTTAAGTACTTTTTCTCAAGTCTTAATTGGTTTAATGCAGGTAACCCAAAACCAAGGTATACTACTTCAACTGCTAGAGCAATTGATTTTAATATTGCAGTTAGACCTTTTGCTTCTCTTACAAGAGTATTATCTTTATTTTTGAAGAAGTTAAACAGTACTTGTTTTGTATCTTCGTTAAGATTTGCTTCGGTGAATGCTTCATAGCCTTTTTCTTTTATTTCTTCAAATGCGCCTTTTATTCTTTCGGCGTTGGTTATTTTTTCATTAAACTCTTGTGTGAATTTGCCGTCAGGATTTGCCATTCTTGTTGCTTGAGCATATAGACCTTCAATCTTATCTGCGCCACTCTTGCCATTACCTTCAAGAAGTATTTTTTGTTCATTTATTATCGAATCAATAATTTTATTAAATACTTTTTTGTGGTCTCCGCCTTGAGAATCTATTTCGTCAATTAATTTTCTTATGTCTTTAATAGATGAGAAACCTGAATATTTGGATATAAATTCATCATTATTAAGTGCATAAACACCACCGGTTGGATGTATAGTGCTTAAAACATTCTTTCCTATAGTTTTTAGTTTTTGCAAAGGACTGGATATAAATTCTTTCCCTTTTTCTATTATACCTTTGAAACCTGATTCTGTTGTATCGAAAAGCTTTTCATAAGGTTTATTTGTCATAGGTATGCCCTTAAGTTTTGTTGCTAAACTTGCAATTAATGAATTTGCGGATTTAAGTGCAAATAGCATAATAAGAACTGTTTGACAATCTCTGAAGAGAATTTCTGTTATTTCGTCTTTTGTTGCTTCTTTGTTATCCGGGTTTCTTTTTGCAGCTGTTAAAACTCTCGGAACTATAACCGTACCTACCATTAACGCTGCAAGTGAAATAAACGGATTGTTTGAACCTGTAGGTTCAATTGTTCTTAGCGCTCTTGATATAAATGTATCTTTATCCGGAGCTTTTTGAACTGCACTATCAAGAGATTCTCCTATTTTTGTGCAGACTTTTCCTAAATTACTTGAGATTCCTTGAGCAAAATTACTGGAGGCTATTTTATTAATGAATGACATTATTTAACCTCCTTTTCTTTTTTTTCATTTTTGTCTGCTTCTTTATAAATGGCAGTTGCATTTGGATTGACACCGCCTGAAGCCCAAGTGTAAATTTTAGGTATAAATGACATCAATACGCCTGTAATAGCAAACATTGATGCAAATGTAAGTACACGTTTTCCAAGGAAGGAAGTTTTGAAGCTTTGTATATTATTTTGTGTTGCTTCCCAAATGCCGTTTTTGCCGTATTTTTTAGAGAAGTCTTGAGCATAAGCAACGATGTAATCTGCATAATTTTTGAAGTTTGTACTTCCTGTTTTATATTCATTTATAGAATATTTAGCTTGAGTAAAGTCTGTATCTTTGTAGTTGTCCTTTAACCTTTTTACTATTTCTTCAAATTTATCTTGAAGTTGTGTCATTGCTTCTGATGCTCTTGTTTTTGCAAGTTTTTTACCTGTCTTTTTGAGCAATTCTTTGTTATCTAAAATATCAGCATTGTTTTTGTAGTTTTTAAATGCATCGAATAGAGCATTTATATCTAATTCACTAGCTTCTTTACCTGATGTTTTTACAATTAAATCTTTTAATACATTCTTTATGAAGTCATCTTCTTTTAATACTTCATTTTGTGCTCTGGTTTGTTTTAATATGTATGATAAGTTAAAGATGTTTTCTGTGTGAGTATCTACTGTTTTACCTGCTTTTTTAGCCAAAGCAAGTACAACAATAGGAGTAACGCACATTGTAGGACCTGTTAAAAATTCTCTTATTGCTTCTTGTAAAAGCGCAGGAATATTTATTTCACCTGTATATTTGTATCCTGCCATAGCACCTTTGTATGTTCTTGGAAAGTTTGTGCCGAACATATCTTCAACTGTAAACTGTAAAGCTCTTCCGCCATTGTCTACAAATTGCCAAAAATTAATAAGTGTGTCTACTCCACCCTTAAATGACGCTTGTTTTTTGTTTGTATTATTGTTATTGTCTACGTTATTTCTATTATTCGTGTTATTAATGGCTGAAATTCTCACTAAGCCTTTTCCTCCTTTAGAACACAAAATGTTAAAAACCTGTGAAAAAGTTTTTTTGCTATTTTTTTAAAAAATATTTTAAATTCTTAACAATACAGAATTATAGGCGCAAGTTTTATAATATCACATTTTTATAAAATGTAAATAATACACTTTAAAAAATATTAATAAAATTAACATAGCTATTTGTCGGATTTTTTTTATTTATATAAAAAAGACACTTGGAATATGTTTAGTATAAGAAAAACAATATTTTTTATGATTTTGAATTATGTTATGGTTGTGATTATTTTGTCTATGATTTTACTTCATTAACCTTGCCCACTTTTCAAAAGCACTGTAGTCTTTTTGAAGTTGTGTTTTCAAAACTCTTATGTTGCCAAAATTTTCTTCGTCACGTATTTTTTTAACAAATACAACATTAATAATTTTCCCATATATGTTTTCATCAAAATCATATATGTGGGCTTCTAAAATTTCATTTTTCCCGTCCGATAAGGTTGGTTTTGTTCCCCATGAAATCAAAGCGGGGTTCATTTTTGATTCTGCCTGCACAAAGCCATAATATACTCCGTATGGAAGTTTTATCATGCTGTTTGGCCAAACTAAATTAGCTGTAGGATAGCCCAAAATCCTTGCGGTTTTGTCTCCTTTTATAACAGAGTTTCTGACAGAGAAATATCTTCCTAAAAGCGCATGGACGGCATTAAGATGACCATATCGAATTCTTTTTCTGATTTCAGTTGAGCTGACTTTTTCTTTATCTTTATATTTGTATTCAGGAACAACAATGCATTCATAGTTGTAATTAGTTGAATAATCTTTTAAAAATTCGGGATTTCCGCTTTTTTCTTTTCCAAAAGTGTGATTATACCCGACAACAATAATTTCAGGTTCAAAATTAGAAATTAAAACTTTTTCAAGATAATCATGCGCACTAAGGTCCTTATATTGCTCAAAATTTAATTCATAAAGATAATCTATTCCAAGTGATGACATGATTAATTCTTTATCTTTAAAGCTTTGAATTGCAGGAACTTTTTTTGAACTAAAATAATTTGCCGGATTTTCATCAAATGTAACTACGGCAGATTTAATACCTTTTAGTCTTGCTTGTTGAACGAGCGTATTTAAAATTTTCTTATGACCAATGTGCACACCATCAAAAAAACCTAATGCCAAAGCAAGTTTTTTATTACTTTCGGTTATTTCATGAAAAATTTTCATTTGTTTTTCTGATCCTTATTGGAGGTGTTTTTATATTTGTTTTTCTTTTTTGTATTTTTAGGCTGATTTAGATTTTCTTTTTGTTGCAACCTTCTTACAGAATATACATCATTAATAGATTGTATTGCAAGAATTACTTTTTTCAAAGTTTCTATACTATCCAGCTCAAATCCTAAATCAATTATACCGAACTTTCTGCCTTTTAAATATGTATTAGAATAAATTATATTAATTCCTAAATCACCTGTTTTCATTAAAACATCACGTAATATCCCTACCCTATCAAGACACTCTATTCTTATGTGTGCCATATAAGTAGATTTTGTCGTGCCTTCTGCCCATTTGATATCTATCATTCTTTCGGGTTCAATGTTATATAAACATTTGCAGTCAAGTCTATGGACACTTACACCTTTTGATTTTGTTACAACTCCTATTATTGGTTCTCCGGGGATTGGTGAACAGCATTTTGCTAATGACCATAAAAGCCCCTCTAATCCTATAATGTCATTTTTTTTGCTTTTATGTTTTCTTGTTTGAGCATTTTGTCCTTGGCTTGCCGCTAATTCTTCATTTGTTTTTGGTGCTTCATATTTTTTTAGTGTGTTTAAAACCTTGTGAATTGTTGTTTCGCCGTATCCTAGGGCTGCAAATAAATCTTCGGAGCTTTTGTAATTCATTTCGCGTGCAGCTTTTTCAATTAGCCCCGCTTTTGAAAATTCATCAAAACATGCTTTTGTAAGTTCTATTTCAAGATTTGTTTTGCCAAGTTGAATGTTATCTTCTCTGTTGAATTTTTTAAACCATTGTCTTATTTTTGAGCTTGCATTTTTAGTAACTACAAAATTCAACCAGTCTATTTTTGGCATAAATTGTTTTGATGTTAAAATTTCAACTATATCGCCGTTTTTTAGTTTTGTATCAAGTTGTGCTATTCTTCCGTTAATTAATGCTCCAACTGTTCTGTGCCCGACTTCTGTATGTATTCTATATGCAAAATCTACAGGAGTTGAATTTTGCGGTAAATCAAATACATCACCGTTTGGAGTAAAGACAAAAACCTGATTGGTAAAAAGGTCAAATTTAACACTTTCTACAAAATCTTTAGCGTCAGTTGAGTCTTTATCTAACTCCATAACTTTTCTCATCCATGAGAATTGCATATCTTGCTTATTATTTGCTTTAATTGAGCCGGATTCTTTATAGCGCCAATGTGCTGCAACCCCGTATTCTGCAACTTCATGCATTTTATGTGTTCTTATTTGTATTTCAACAGGTTTATTTTTTGCTCCTATCACAGATGTGTGTAAAGAACGATACATATTACCTTTTGGCATTGCTATGTAGTCTTTAAATCTTCCGGGGATTGGTTTAAATAGTTGATGAATTATACCTAAAACTTGATAACATTCTGCTTCTGTATCAACTATTACTCTTACTGCTGTGACATCATAAAGTTGGTCAAATGAAACATTTTGACGTTGCATTTTGTTATAAATGCTGTAATAGTGTTTTGCTCTACCTTTTATTGTTGCTTTGATTTTGTGCTTTTCAAGCTCTTTTTTGATAATTTCTATTAATGAATTAACCGTAGAATCCCGCATTGCCTTTGTTTCTGCAACAAGTTTTGCAATTTCGTAATATTTTTCGGGATATAAATATCTTAGGGATAAATCTTCAAGTTCTGCTTTTATTTTCCCCATCCCTAATCTGTTTGCAAGTGGTGCAAATATATCAAGAGTTTCTTGAGCAATTTTTTTTTGCTTTGCCGATGCCATAAATGACAATGTGCGCATATTGTGTAATCTGTCAGCAAGCTTTAAAACAACAATACGTATATCTTGTGCCATTGCTATAAACATACGTCTAAAATTTTCTGCTTGTCTTTCTTCCTTGGATTTAAATTGATATTTTCCAAGCTTTGTAACCCCTTGAACAAGGTTAACAACATCTGAGCCGAATTTTTCTTCCATTTGTTCAGGGGTTGTTTCTGTATCTTCAAGTACGTCGTGCAAAAAAGCGGCAATAATTGTATTTTTATCAAGTTTTAGGTCAACAAGAATTTTAGCAACTTCAACCGGATGAACTATATATGGTTCTTGAGATATTCTATATTGTCCTTCATGAAGCTCTTTTGCCCAGTTGTATGCAGATTCTATTTGCTCAATATCTTCCGGTTTTCTTTTTTGCTTAATTAATTGTTCTTTTATTTCATCAAATTTTTCTTGATAATCCATTTCTACATTATACAACTTATCTTGTTTTTGTTGTATATTATTTGTTGTATTTTGTTTAAGGTATGGGTTTTGTGCTTTTTTCAAATTTAGATGAATTTAAAGATTCAGTTAAAAATGGTTTGACAGATAAATTTAAAATCAAGGTAATTCCTTCTTCTAGGGTTGATAGTATTGAATTTTGTGAGGATTTTATAAAAATAAAAATAAAAGAAAAAGCAATTGAAGGAAAAGCAAATAAAGCAATTATTATTTTTTTGTCTGATATTTTAAAAATCGCAAAATCAAAAATAAAAATTGAAAACGGCGAACATTCTTCAATCAAGACTATTCAGGTTTTTATTTAAATAAAAATTTTCTTAATATTTTAAGAATTGTAAAGATATGCTATAATTTTAGAATATTTTAGCATTTTTTTTATTCAGGTGATTTAAAGATATTGTTGAATAGCGAAAGGTTGAAAGTGGATTTTAATAATATAAAAGAAGAAAATTCCCGCTCCTTGGCTTCAGACGGCATAATCGGAAGTAATACATCTAATCCGATTGACAAACCAAAGATAATGCCTCTTAATGCAAGAACCTCTGCAAACAGGTTATTTAGCGGATATACAAATTCTTACTATAAAACTAACGATATAAATTACCCCGATTTGATAAATGCTTTGAATGTTTCATTTGCAGGACAAACGGATATTGTGCATCTTTTTTATTCTCTTCATAATAATATTTGCACAAGGTTTAATTTGCACTTCAGTGCGCTTGGCATATACAATCAAAGTTCTAATTATATTAATGTCAAACTGATAGATAAAAATGGCACATCATATAATACAAAAATTATGCTTTTGGAAAGCGAAAATGTTATTGTAAAAGCTTTTCAAAATAAACAAATTATATTAACAACAGATAGTGAATATTTAAAATTGAATTATTTAGCAAATGTTCCAACTCATGTTATTCCTTTAGTTACTATGGGAGAATGTGTCGGAGTTATGATTTTTGCTGATAATTATGGAAACCAACATTTTGAATTGTATAAATTGATTGCAAATTATTTTGCTGTATTTTATAAAAACAGAATGCTTTCTGATTTGGTTGATAGAAACACAGACACTGATTCTTTAACGGGACTTTCAAATCATAAAAAACTGCAAGAAGATTTGGCTCTTGAAATTTCGCAGTGTATTAATTCAGAAAAGAAACTTGCTTTTTGCATATTTGATATTGCTAATATTTCGGAAATAAATAATGAATTAGGTCATGCAAAAGGTGATGAAGTTATAAAAGAAGTCGCAAAAAAGATTAAGAAAAATGTTAGAAATACTGACATTTTAGGCAGATATGGCGGCGATAAAATAGCTATAATTATGCCTGATACAACAGATGAAGAAGCGAAATACGTTTGCGAGTATTTATTGTATAACTTGTCTTGTACTATGTTTGATGATTTGGGTCAACTAAAATTTTCTTGCGGAATTTCTATGTTTCCTGATTCCACAAATAAACAGGAAAAATTAACAATATTGGCTGAGCAAGCATTATATATTTCAAAAAGCAAACGTAATCAAACTGGTCAATCTACAATAGTTTCAACAAACGACTACAATTTCTGGGATGATGAAGCTCTTAAGTGCTTTGCTCAAATTTTAACTAAAAAACATGCTTCTGTTGGAGTTAATATTGAAGAAGAATTAATTAATCAATTTCATAGTGAAAAGATAGTTTCGAATGAACATTTGTTAGATGTTGTATCTTCCTTGGCTGCAACTATTGATGCAAAAGATACATACACCAAAGGTCATTCTGCTGCAGTTTCAAGATACGCTGAGGCACTTGCAAGAGCGGTTGATCTTCCGTCTAATGAAGTTGAGAGGATTAAATTAGGTGCACTTTTGCATGATATAGGAAAAATTGGAATTCCCGAACATGTTTTAAGAAAACCGGAAATGCTTTCGGATGAGGAATGGGCAATAATGAAACAGCATCCGACCATAGGAGCAGATAAAGTATTAAAACCAAATAAATCTCTCCATGACCTTATTCCAATGGTTAAGTATCACCATGAGCACATCGATGGCAGCGGTTATCCTTATGGTTTAAGGGGGGATGATATTCCGCTTTCCGCAAGAATAGTTGCAATAGCTGATGCTTATCATGCTTTAATATCAGATAGACCATATAGAAAAGGTCTTTCTGTGCATAAAGCATGTGAAATACTTAAAATGGGTGCAGGCGTTCAATGGGATAAAGAGCTTGTAAGAAAATTTATAATAATTGCTCCAAGCCTTGCAACAAATATATAGTTTTAGATTTAAGATTTTGGATTTTGATTGCAACAAGAACTTAGTTTTGTTTTGAAGCCAAGTTTTGATATAAAAAATGATAAACTTATTTTTATACAACCTAAACCATACTTACAAGAGCGCAGAAAATTTATTGAACTTGCTTCTTTAAAATATTTTGCAGGAGCAGATATTTCGCCTATGCGAAAATTATTAAAACAAATTAGTGATAAAAATTCGTTATCAAAAATAAAATCATTATCTAATTTTTGATAGTTAATTTGTTTTAGCACTTTTGCGCTAAAAGCACGATATCCGCTATGATATTCTGATAGGTTTTGATTTAGCATGATGTTTTGAAAAGTTGTTAATATTCGGTTTGCAAAATACTTGTATCTTGGCATTTTGCTTTTTTTTGCGCTTCCGTTTAAAAATCTTGATGCAATAACAAAGTCATAATTATCATAGGCTATCATTGAAGCTATTGAAGGAATTAATTTTGGATCATATTGGTAGTCAGGATGAAGCATAATTATTATGTCTGCCCCACTTTCAAGCGCTGAATTGTAGCATGTTTTTTGGTTTGCGCCATAGCCAAGGTTTTCTTTGTGACAAATGGTTTTGATTCCCAGTTGTTTTGAAATTTCAACAGTATTGTCATTTGAAAAATCATCTACCAGTATAATTTCATCAACAAAATCTTTTGGAATTTCATCGTATGTTCTTTTTAAAGTAGCCTGCGCATTATACGCAGGCATTACTATAATTATTTTTTTATTGTTTAACATTTTATACCTTAGGCAAGTTTCTTAATTTCAAATGCAATTCTCTCAACTGTTCTTCTGACGCCATTGAAGGAGCATTGGTCATTAAGTCTTTTGCTTGCGAATTTTTTGGGAACGCTATAACTTCACGAATCGAATTAGCTCTTAATAAAAGTGCTACAAGTCTGTCTAACCCTATAGCAAGACCGCCATGAGGAGGTGTTCCGTATTTGAACGCATCTATCATAAATTCAAATTTTTCATGTATATCTTCTTGAGTTAAACCAAGCGCTTGGAATACTTTTCTTTGAATTTCGGCATCATGAATTCTGATTGAACCGCCGCCAAGCTCATTTCCATTATAGATAATATCGTATGCTATAGATTTAACATTTCCTTTGTCGCTTTCAAGTTTATCTATGTCTTCATAAGCAGGCATTGTGAAAGGATGATGCATTGATTTATATGAGTTATCTTCAAAGCTGTATTCAAACAATGGGAAATCAACTACCCATAAAAGGTCATGTTTTGATTTGTCGATTAAGTTGAGTTTTTCTCCAAAGTATAATCTAAATCTTCCTAAAACATCAAATACTATTTGAGGATAGTCAGCTACAAAGAACACAATATCACCGTTTTTAGCTTCTGCTCTTGTTTGAATTTCTTTAATTTGTTCTTCGTTTAAGAATTTTAAAACAGGTGATTTAACAGTGCCATCTTCCATATATGTTATCCAAGCAAGACCTTTTGCACCGAATGATATTGCAAGATTTCTTATATCATCCATTTCTTTTCTTGAATACCCTGCAATTCCGGGGATTTTTATTGCGCGAACTGTTCCACCATTGTTTATTACGGCTTTAAATGCTTCAAAAGTCGATTGTTGCATTATGTCTGTAACGTTAAATAATTCTAATCCAAAGCGTGTATCGGGTTTGTCTGAGCCAAATCTGTCCATTGCTTCTTTGTATGTAATTCTTTTAAAAGGAGCTTTAACTTCAACTCCAGCTGCCTTGAATGCGCTTTCAATTAATCCTTCTGTCATTTTAATTACGTCATCTTGGTTAACAAAAGACATTTCCATATCAACTTGAGTAAATTCGGGTTGTCTGTCCGCTCTTAAATCTTCATCTCTAAAGCATTTTGCAATTTGATAGTATTTTTCAAAACCCGCAACCATTAAAAGTTGTTTAAAAATTTGCGGAGATTGAGGCAGTGCATAAAATTTACCGTCATGAATACGAGAAGGTACAAGATAGTCTCTTGCTCCTTCCGGGGTTGCTTTAATTAAAATTGGTGTCTCAACTTCCATAAAATCAAGATTGTTTAAGTATGTTCTGATTGCAGTTACGATTTTGTGACGTAGTTGAAAATTATTCATCATTTTTTCACGTCTTAAATCCAAATAGCGATATTTTAGACGAACATCTTCGGATACATTGTCGTCATCTAAAACAAAAGGAAGGGTTTGAGCAGATGATAATACATTAACTTTTTTAGGATACATTTCTATTGTACCTGTTTTAAGTTTGTCGTTAATTGTATCATCCGGTCTTTTTGAAATTTCACCTTCAACCTGAATTACATATTCCGGTTTGATTTTGGATAAAATTTTGTGTACTTCAGGATTTATCGTGGGGTCAGCAACAATTTGAAATAATCCTGTTTTGTCTCTAAGTTCAACAAAAATTATTCCGCCTAAATCACGAATTGTGCTTGCCCAACCTGCTAACAGTGCATTTTTTCCAATGTCAGATTCTTTTAATTCTGTGCAGGATTGTTTTTTATAGGTTAATTCCATATTCTCCCTCTCGTTTAAATGTATTTTGTAGTTATATTATAAAATAAACATGGAAATTTAAACAATTTTTTTGTATTATGTGCATTAATTTTAAAAATGTTTATTTTTAGTTTCTTATCTATCTTTTATAAGTGATTTTTTAGAACAGGAACTTTGTTTTACTTTTGTTCTGTTTGTATTGTTTTTAAATATGATTTTAATTTTGGCTGTTTTATTTTTACTGCGTTGAAAACAAGACTGTCCCATCTGCAAGTTTGCTGTAGTCAATTATATATTCTGTTTTTTTATCGGTAAAAATAACACCTTCGGCAGCTTTTATAACTTTTTCTTTTGTTTCGGTGCAATCTTTCAGATAAGTTGTCGTTTTATCTTCACCAAAAAGGAATACTTCCTTGAATTTAGCGATTCCGTTTGTAAGCATATCTTTGCCTCTGTGAAGCGAGGTTAATCTTCCGTTTTTATCAAAAGACAATATTTCTGCAATTTTTTCTTTTCCCTGTTCTGTTTGCGTTATGCCTTTTTCGATTTTTGCTACACTTGGGTTTTGTGATAACTTAATTGTGCTTCTTCTTATTAGTTGATTGTCTTTTAATTCTTCTATTATTTTCGTAAAAGGATCTTTTGTGCTATCAATAAATCTTCTTTCTGTTTTATTGACTTCGTCTATTGCGCGAACAAAGTTATTTTCTTTGCCTTTTTTAAAAATTAATAAGACTTCATTGTATTCTTTTGAGGCATTGTCTAGAATTTCATCTTTTTGGTTAATTATTTCTTGGACTTTGAAGTTTTCTTGGTTACTTGAAAATAATTTATTAAATAATCCTTTTTTGTATGCTATATAAATCCCGCCAATAATTGCCGTAAGACCAAGTAAGCCTATAATTATGCGCTTTTTATTTTTTTTAATTTTATCAAGTAAACCGTTTTTATTTTTTTGCGACAATTCAAGATTGTCATCTTCTGTACCTTGAAATTTTGGTTGCGAAAATAATTTTGTTTTATTTTGATTTGGTATTGTTGAAGAAATTAAATTTTGATAAATAGAGTTTGTTATGCGCATATTTTATCCTTTTATGTACACAAAAATCATAAAGGAATTTTTTTGTTTTATATTACCTATTTATAAAGTTTTGTTAATTTATATAGTTAATGCGCTTTCAGACAGCTTGCCATATTTTTTTGCATATTTTTCGGTATAACTTTTAATAGCGTTTGGCACTAGTAATGTGCCGCTTGTTATTTCATCAGTTTTGCCGTTTTTAAATTTGATATTAAGCTTTTCAATAATTGAATTAAATTCGTTTATGTTATACCCTTCAGTATAGTATCTTAATTCGTCGTTATCAAATTTATAATTTTCATCAATAGAACATCTTGTACCTATATTTTTTTTGTGTCCCTTTTGGTATTCTACGGGTTTATTTTTGTAGAAATTGAACCTTTCAAAGGTGCTTGATTCACTATTTTCAGCGAGTGCGTAATTTGATTTGTAGTTATCAAAAACGCCGATATAAAAATTGTATTCTTCTGCACATTTATATCCGTGTTCAGATGTTTTAAGGTAATTGGTTCTGATGTTACTTATGTCAAGTGAATCGGAGTTAAATTCTATTCTTCTTACGACTTTTCCGTTTTCAATTTCTTCCATGGCTTTTTGTGATCCGTAAAGAGTGAAGAATAATGTTGATTTTCCCTCAGTGTTGATTTTGTCACAAAACCCTTTTTCTTTTGCTTGTTTAAGTATTAATTCTGCTTCTTTGTATTGTTTTTGTGCATTTTCTGCTATCTCGTATCCTCTTTTTTGAATTTCTTTGGATTTTTCTTGTACGGAAAAACTTTTTATAAGTCTTTTTCGCATGCGTTTAGTTATATTTATCGGGTCTGTTTCTTCATATAACATTTTTTTAAACTGTGTCGGAGAATATTTTACTTTGTATTTTTTGTTGCTTAATTTTTTTATATGCCTTTTTTTGATTTTTGTGTTCGTGTTTTCAATGTTTAAGTTAGATTTTATTGTGTTGCAGTTAAAATTTTGACCAGACGATAGTTCTTGAGGCATGTTTTTGTTTTTTAAGTTGTCTAAGCTTCCTCTTTTTTTAATTGCATAAAAAATTGCACCTATGATTGTTATAATTCCTATTGCACTTATAGCTATAAGTTTTTTATTTTTTTTAATTTTATCAGTTAGGTTTTCTTTTTTTGTTTTAGATAATTCGACAGAGTCTATTTTATTTTCCGTTGACAGCTTTTGGTTATTGGTTTTACCTTTGCTTGCAATAAGTATGCCTCTATTTAACCTTTGTACGTTCAGGTTTATAGTTATCATTTTGCTCCTCTGACATCTTGTAAAAGCATTAAGTAAGAAAATACTTTTAAAGCATAAAACATGGTGATGTTTTACAGTACATGACTTTTTCACATGTATTTTTATATTTTTGCAGATTTTTTACTTTTGGGCAATAGTCTGTTGATTATTTTTGTTTCGAGATTGTTTTTTATAAATTTTAATATGTATTATTTTCGTATTCTTTTCTATAATTTTTAATTTTTTCATTTTCAAATTCAATTTGTTCGATATAATTGTTTATGGGTGTAAAACTGTCGGACTCGTTTTTTTCGTATCCGGAAAGTCTTTTGTTGTTAAATAAATATATTTCATCTCTTGAGTTTGTACGTTTGCCGTTTGATAAATTTGAAGCACTTCTTTTATATCTTGTAAGCAGTGTTTCATTGGTGTTGCTTGTATTGTACGCAAAAAATTCTTCTATGATTTTGGTTTTATCTTTGTATTTTGTTCTTGTTATTTTTGATATTTTACCATTTTCATATTCGTAGTATTTAGAAAAATTGGAGCCTACTTCTGTTATATTTTCTATCTTAAATCCGTTTGTTTTTAGTGGTATGATTGTACTTGTTCTGAGCCAGCCTGCTTCTTGTTCTAGTATTTCAATTGTTCCATCGCCATGTTTTTCAAACGTTATAGTTTTTTTGCCAATATTAAATTTTTCTAATTTTTCTTTGTTTGCTTTATTTATTATTGTTAATATTTCATCATATTTTCTTTTGCCTTCTTGGCTGTACATATTGCTTTTTTTGAATATTTTTTTTGAATTTATAATTGTTTTTTTGCTGTTCGAAGCTATTCTCGAAGATGTTTTTCTGCTTTTACTTGATAAATTAAACCTTTCGAATTTGATATTACTTTTTTGTTTTGTAGTTTGTTTTTTGTTTGACATTGCGGGCGCATCGTTTATTTTGTCTACAGGTTTGTCATTTTTATCTAAATTTGTTCCTAAATTACTTTTAATTGATGGATTTTCAGCAGACAGACTTCTTCTTTTTAGCAGATATACAACAGTGCCAATTGCTGCAACGGCGCAAATTACGGTTAAAATTATAGGTTTTTTATTTTTCTTTAATTTGTCAATAAATGTTTCTTGCTCTTTTTTTTGAGAAATTTCCAAGCTGTCATTTTTTTCTTCTATGGATTGTTTTTGCATGCTTAACTTATTTGTATTAATTGGAATTAAAACAGCTTTTTGTGTTGTATTCGGATTTATTGCGGATATGTTTTGCATATTTCTTACTTTCCTATTGGTATTAAATTTTCTAAATAAAAAAATTGCTTTATTTTTTTTAGGAATATTTAAAAATTTTAAGAATTGTAAATATTATTTAGCCAAGTGAACTATTTTTTATTTGTAATATAATATTAACTACAATGTTACTGCCGGGTCGGAATTAAAAACCTTACCGGCATAGAAAAAATTAAGGAGAAAAAGATGACATTAAAGAATTTTTTGTTTACTTCTGAGTCTGTGACAGAAGGACATCCTGATAAGGTGTGCGATCAGATTTCAGATGCAATTTTGGATGAATTTTTAACTAAAGATCCAAAATCTCGCGTTGCTGCAGAAACTACTGTTACTACAGGTATGGCACTTGTTTGCGGTGAAATTACTTCAAATTGTTACGTGGATATCCCTTCTGTGGTTAGAAATACTATTAAATCAATTGGCTATAACGGAGAAGAAGGCGGCGGTTTTGATTATAAGACTTGCGCTGTTTTAACTTCGATAGACGAGCAATCAACTGATATAGCAGGAGGCGTTAATAAAGCTCTTGAAACAAGATCAGATAACTCTGACACCTCAAAAGATGAAACTTTAGATATAGGCGCTGGTGATCAAGGTATTATGTTTGGCTATGCATGTTCTGAAACAAAAGAACTTATGCCTTTACCTATCTCTCTAGCTCATAAACTTGCTTATAGACTTTCTGAGGTAAGAAAACAAAAACTTGTTGATTATTTACGTCCTGATGGGAAAAGTCAGGTTACTGTTGAATACAAAGATGGAAAACCATATAGAATTGACACTGTTGTTATTTCGACTCAACATGACCCTGAAATAAATGGCGTTTCGGACAATCAAAAAATTCAGGAAATTATAAGAAATGATATGATTAATCTTGTAATTAAACCGGTTTTTGAAAATTATGATATTAAGCCTGATGAAACAACAAAATATTTAATTAATCCTTCGGGAAGATTTGTTATTGGTGGCCCTCAAGGGGATGCCGGTTTAACAGGCAGAAAAATTATAGTTGACACTTATGGCGGATATGCTCGTCATGGTGGCGGTGCTTTTTCAGGTAAAGATCCTACCAAAGTTGACCGTTCTGCTGCTTATGCGGCTCGTTGGGTTGCTAAAAATATTGTTAAAGCAGGACTTGCAGAAAAATGTGAAATAGAACTTGCTTATGCAATTGGTAAATCTCAACCTGTTTCTGTTTTGGTTGATACATTCGGAACAGGAAGGGTGCCTGATGAAATGTTATCAAAAATTGTTGTTGATACGTTTGATTTAAGACCTGCTGCAATTATTAAACAATTTGATTTAAGAAATCTTCCTGCAAAAAATGGTGGAAAATTTTATCAAAAACTTGCTGCGTACGGTCACGTTGGTCGTGAAGATTTTTCTATTCCTTGGGAAGAAACTCAAATGACTGATGAGTTATTGAAAAAAGCTTCCGTGCTTTCGGTAGGTTAAAGGTTTAAACCGCCTCTTTTGAGGCGGTTTTTAGATTTAATATGAATTATAAAAACAATGAAACTTTGTCAATAGGTTCTTTAATTGACTCTTCAATTTTTGCTAAATCTTTGAAAGATGGAAAATTGCAGGATATAATTAAACATTCTACAATTTTTTCTTTTTGGGGTGAAATAGTAGGTCGAAAATTTGAAAAAATAACAAAACCTTATGCAATTAAAAAATCTATATTTTATGTGAGTGTTAAGAGTCCTGTAGTTGCTCAAGAATTATCTTTAAATAAAAAGATTTTAATTAAAAAAATAAATTCATATTCTATGCCTTTAGGATATGAAATTAAGGATATTGTTTTTAATTTTAAAAATTTTGAAGTTGTTACATCGAATGCTTTTGATGAAAATAAAAAAGGCGATTATTCGGATGATAATTTAATTTGGTACAATTGTGATGAGCTGGATAAAATTGAATTAAGTATTTCGACTATAGAAAAAATAAGGGCTTCTGTTTCAAAAATTTCTTTTTTAAATAATGAGCAAAAAGAAAAGTTAATTTTAAAAATAATACAAAATCATAAGGCGGAAATACTCAGAAAAACTAGTTAAAAAGTATAGTTTTTGTTTTGTAGACTAGACAAATTTTTAAAATAGTGTATAATTAATATTGCTGGCATATATGAGGATTATTATGTTTAAAATTCTACTTGGACTTATCCGAAGCTTAAGACCTTTTCAACAAGAAGGCCTGGTTTTTGTTCCGATTAGGAAAGATTAATTAAATAAAATTAAGTTGAAAAAAGGCCTTTTGAAAAAGGTCTTTTTTATGTTAAAAATTCTTTATAAAATAATAAAAACAGGCAAAAAAAATTATTCAGTTACATTAAACAAAAGTAAGGAAGAAATATGAAGAAAAATTCTAAAATGCGAATAAGAAATCGAGTTCAAAAGTTAATGAATTTAATTTGGGGACTTTAATTTTTATTGTAGTAAAGGAATGAAATGGCAATACCGAGCATTATAACAAGTGGATTTGTAAAAACATTATCAGGTTTAGGAAATAATTCAGATTCAATTATACCATTAGTTGCAAAAGATGTAATTTCTGATTGCGCATTGGTGCATACATATAAAAAAGAAGGCGGCAAGGATGACGTCAGAGAGAAGGCTATAGAGGAATTTGGAACAGGCGCCCTTTGGCTTTTTGGAATTCCTTCGTTTAGATTTTTGATAGATAAAACAATATACCCTATGTTGGGTTTAAAGCCCGAGCTCGACCCCAGAGTTTTAAACAATAAAAATAAAAGATTTGATTTATTGCATTCTTTTGCAAAAGAAGACGAAAAGAAGGTTTTTGATGCATTGGGCGAGAAAACCAAATTATTTAATAAAATTAATCTTCCTTTTACAAATAAACAAATGTACAAAGGCGTTTATGCAGCTAAATTCTTAGCTTCAACTTTATTGTGTGCTTTTGCATTGACAAAATTAATCAAATATAAACAAAAAACAACTGATGAAAGAATTAAAAAAGATATTGATATTAAAAGAAAAAAATTAGAGAAAAATCAGATTTTTTCAGGAAGTCAAAATATTTATAAGAATTTTCAGGATAAGGCTTCTAACCGAAATATTTCGTTTAAGGGCGGAATGGCCGCTGCTGTTGGTGATTTTGCACAAGATTTTATGTTTAATCCTTTAAAAAATACATCTATATTGGACGGATTTATTGCAGGCACCAGATTAAAAGAAGGGCGTAAAGGTGAAAGGGCTGAAATTGGTGTAAAAGAAATTTTTCAGGCAGTGTTTATATATCTTTTAGCTCAACCTATTCAAATGGCGTTTGAATTTATAGGTAAAAAGGCAGGACTTCCAATAGAACTTGATCCAAAAGTTATATTTGATCCAAAATTGCAAGAAAAATTATTGGCTTCCGTTAATGATATAAAAGCATTAAAGGATTCTAATGATATGCTAAAAAGTATATATAATCTGAATCCTAAGAGTAGTTTAGTTGAAATTCTTGCAAATAACGGCACAATTCCTGTTGTCAAAGATAAGAAATCAATTAAAGCTATAAGTACTTTTAAACCAATTGACGAAAATGAAGTTAAAAAAGCTTTGTCAAATATTGAAAGTTTATCAAGTGCAATGTCTTCAATTAAGAAAATTAAGGCATTTAAAACATTTGCTGTATTAGGTAATGTTGCAATCGCAATATGCGCAATGGGTATATTGCAACCAAAAATTAATATATGGTTAAGAAAAACATTAAATCATGGCGACAACAGAAATCCTGCAATTGTTCAAAAAGAAAAAGAAATGGAAAAAGCTTTGGCTTAAACCTCAATAAAAAGTTTTCTTCCTACTATATTCGGTTTGCCATTGTAGTAACCTGCAAAATATCCGCCTGCTATCGGTTGATTTTTGCCGTAAGCGTAGCTTGAGCCAAAAGTTGTTGTAAGAAAAGGATTTTCATTCTGTTCTTTAAACGGATTATTTGATTGCACTGATGTTTTTGAAATTGTTGCAACCTGATTTGTTGAACTTAAAGACTTTGTGATGAGTGAAACTAAATTCGACAGCATATTAAATCCTTTTTTAGTTTATTTAATGAAAAATATCTAATTGTCAAATTAATTTTATCATTATTGTAAAAAATTAAATCAAGCATTTAGTTGGAAATTTTTAAAAAATATTAATTTAATATTCAAATTTATATTCTTATGATAGAATTATATTATTAAGATGACTTTATCATTTTTATATATATACAATTAAATATGAAAACAGTCTATCTTCGGGACTATAGATTATAAGAGGATTAGGACAATTATTATCGTATTATATGTTATTGTAGGCCTTTTGCTTTTAACAACAGCGGCTATGACCATGCTTTTTGTAAGGTCAAAAGCTAAAGTAGAAGTGCTTGAAAAAAATGAACAAAAGTATATTGAAGATTTTAAAGAAAAAGAGACTTTTTTAAGAAAAGAAGCTCTTATTTCAGCAAAAGAACAGCTTCATAAAGAAAGATTGGATTTTGAAGAATTAAGCAGAGAAAAGAAGCTTGAGCTGGAAAAAATACAACAAGACTTATTTAAAAAAGAAGATGAACTTGAGGCAAAAAATCAGTCTATTGTTGACAAAGAACTTCTTTTATCTAAAAAACAGGATTTATTGGACGAAAAAGAAGATTATCTTGCTGAGACCATTGCAAAGCAAATCTCTGAACTTGAGCGAGTTGCTCAAATGTCAAGAGAAGAAGCCAAAGAAATGCTTTTAAATCAACTAAAAGATGAACTTGCTTCTGAACAGGTTCAGTTAATAAGAGAAAATGAAATTAAAATCAAAGAAGCAGCCGAAGAACAAGCACGTGAAATTTTAAGTCAAACAATGCAAAGATGTGCTATTGAGCAAGTTATTGAAACCAGTGTTTCTGTTGTTTCTTTGCCTTCAGATGAAATGAAAGGAAGAATAATTGGTAGAGAAGGTCGAAATATTCGTACTCTTGAAACGCTAACGGGTGTTGATTTAATTATTGATGATACTCCGGAGGCGGTTGTTTTATCTTCTTTTGATCCCGTAAGACGTGAAATTGCTAAATTAACTATAGAAAAATTAATTCAAGACGGAAGAATTCATCCTGTCAGAATTGAAGAAGTATATGAAAAATCTGTAAAAGAAATTGAAAATAAAATTAAGCAAGAAGGTGAACGGGCTGCCGTTGACCTCGGAATAATGAACCTTAACAAAGAGCTTTCAAAAACACTTGGACGCTTATATTATAGAACAAGCTACGGTCAAAACGTGCTAAAACATTCGATTGAAGTTGGACAAATTGCTGGAATGCTTGCTGCAGAACTTGGTTCGGATGTTAAAAGCGCTAAACGTGCCGGTCTGTTGCATGATATAGGTAAAGCAATAGACCAAGAACAAGAAGGAACACATGTTCAACTTGGCGCAGATTTAGCTCGCAGATTTGGCGAAAAAGAGCTGATAGTTCATGCAATTGAAGCGCACCATGATGATGTTCCTTGTAACACATTGACGGATGCGTTGGTTAAAATTGCAGATACAATTTCGGCAGGTCGCCCCGGTGCACGTCGTGATACGCTTGAAATCTATATAAAACGCCTTAAAAAACTGGAAGAAATCGCTAACAGTTATGAAGGCATTAAGCAGACATTTGCTGTTCAAGCTGGTCGAGAGGTTAGGGTTATTGTTCAACCGAACGTATTTGATGATGTTGCAAGCGCAAAACTGGCTCGTGATATCGCAAAACGAATAGAGGATGAACTGGAGTACCCCGGACAAATTCGAGTAACCGTAGTAAGAGAAGCGAGAGTTACCGAAATTGCCAAATAGTGGCAGTTTGAAAATGCAAGAAAATCTTAAAATTTTATTTATAGGTGATATTGTTGGTCGCGCAGGAAGAAATATTGTTAAAAAATTTCTTTTGGATGACAACAATAAAGAAAAATATGATTTTATTATTGCAAATGCAGAAAACGCAAGTCATGGTTTTGGGTTGACTAAGAAAAATCATGATGATTTATTGGCTTGCGGAATTCATTGTTTGACTTCCGGAAATCATATTTGGGATAAAAAAGATATTTTGCAATATATTAATGAATCTCCTGCTTTAATTAGGCCATATAATTATCATAAGTCTGCATTGGGTGTTGGGTATAAAATTTTTAATGACAAAATAATTGTTATCAATTTGTTGGGTAAAACTTTTTTGCCACCAATTGATTGTCCTTTTGAAGCTTTGGAAAGATTGATTTTAGAATTAAAAGAAAAAAATATACTGGAAAATAAAATAGTTTTTATAGATTTTCATGCTGAGGCTACCGCAGAAAAACAATGTTTTGCAAGATTTGCAGCGTCTCTTGGTGTCAGTGCTGTTGTTGGAACTCATACACATGTTCAGACTGCCGATGAAACAATTATAGACAACAGTTGCGCATATTTGACAGATGCAGGATTTTGCGGAAGTAAAAATGGCGTAATTGGAATGGAATATGAAGCGTCATTAAGAAGGCTAGTTACTTCAATAAATGAAAGATTTGAAGTTGAGATGTCTTATCCGTATGTGTTTAATGCTTGTGAAATTGATTTTTGTTTGAATATTCCAAAAAGCATTAATAGAATAAGTTTTGAATACACACAAGACGAGGAAAAGGAAAGTGAAAATTGACTTACATATTCATACAACTTATTCTGACGGAATGCTAAGTCCCGAAGAAATTGTAGATACAGCAGTCGGCTGCAATTTAGATGTAATTGCTCTTACTGATCATGATAATGTATTGTCTTATCAGATTGCTTGCGATTATTTGAAAAAAAATAACATAAATCTTGAAATCATTTCCGGAGTTGAAATTAATACAATTTATAAAAATTATGAAGTTCATATTTTGGGTTATTTTATGGACAAAAATAACAATGATTTTATAAAGATGATTGATTTTCAACAAAAAGCAAGAATTGAGCAAACACATCAAATAATTGATTTGCTTGCAAAAAAACAAGGAATAAAAATTAAGTTTGAAGATGTTCAAAAACTAGTTGCTCCAAAAGGTTCAATTGGAAGACCGCATATCGCAAGAGCAATAACAAATTCAGGCGGAACGGCAAACGTTATGGAGGCGTATGCAAAATTTATCAACAACAGTTCCGATGTTTATGTTGAAAGAAAAACGGTGTCTCCGCATGATGCCGTCGAGGTTATTAGCGAAGCTGGCGGAATTCCTGTTTTTGCTCATCCTATAGATGTCGATATAGCGGATGATTTAACGCGCGAACTTGTAAGTTACGGTTTGAGAGGAATTGAAGCATATCATAGAAAGCATTCCCCTGCTGCAGTGGAGCATTTTTCAACATTAGCTGAACAATATGGGCTTATTGTAACTGGTGGATCTGATTTTCATGCGCCTTCTATGAATCATGGTACAATTTTAATGGGTAAAAATTTCGTTCCTGATTGGATTTATGATAAATTAATTATAGAGAAAAAGAGAATAGATTTAGCATAGTTGTTTGCAGTTTGCATATATAATTTTATGATAAAACCCTGAAATAGACCTTTTGTCTTGTTTCAGGGTTTTAGTTTTGAAAATAATTATTTTTTATTGAGTAGCTCTTTGAGTCTTTGACTAAATATTGTTTCGCTATCAAGGGCTTCAGGAGTTGATTCTGCTGTTGCTAGTTGAGTCAGTACATCTGCTGCTGCCAGTTGAGCTTCTGCTTCTGCTGGTGCTTCTGCTGCTGCCTGTGGAGCTGGTGCTTCTGCTGCTGCCTGTTGAGCTGGTGCTTCTGCTGCTGCCTGTTGAGCTGGTGCTTCTGCTTGAGTTGAATCATCTGTATCTATATCCGGACAATCTGTAGGTTCAGTTGTCGGTTCAACTGTTGGTTTGGTTGTTGGTTCAACTGTCGGTTCAGAAGTAGCCGGAGGTTTTGCAACAGGACTTTCGCTTACATTTGCACTAGGTTCCGGCGAAACATTAGGATTTGGTTCGCAAGAAGGTGTCGGTGTTGGATCTGGACTTGTTTCAGGTAATTCTGAAGGACTAGGCGTTGGAGTTGGTTTAGTGGCAGATGGAGGCGTTGGAGCAGCTTCTTTGGGCATTCCTGCCGCCTCTTTTGCAAGTTGCATTGCTTCTGCATATTCCGTAGCATCAGGAAGTCCGTCTCCATTAATATCATAATATTTTTCGCCGCTTTCAAATTCAAGTTCAGTTAGATGAGTTTGAATTTCATTTTGAAGTTCATAATACTCTGTTAATTTTCCATTATCAGTGCTTTCATACGTTCTATATTCTTGTCTTCCGCTTTCGTATTCCCTGTAACTTTCTGTTAATTCACCGTCTTTATATTTATATTCTTCGTATGCATCAATTGTGCCATCATTATCGTTGTCAATATAAAAGTATTGCATATTTTTGTCAAGGATTTCCATAATTTGTGAGTCTATTATGCCATCACCATTTTCGTCTTCGGGTGTTAATTTTATATTATTTTTTTCATCAAATAAACTCCCGTCCTCTAAAAGTTCAGCTTCTTTTAAGTTAAAAGAAGGCATTTGTTCACCTGTTACTCTTGTTTCAAACTTTGGATTTATAGGCTCCATTTTGTCACTCCTTAAGAAATATTTACTTTGTAGTTAACGTCATTTTGAATTCATCTTTTAGGGTATATTTTGAAAATTTTACAATACTTAACGAAATAAAAAATAATTATTAAACTAGCAAAATAATTTTTTTACGCGCATTATCTAAGTATTAGTTTATTAAGGTGGCAATATGAAAGTAAGTTATATTAATGCTTTATATAATACAAAATTTACAAGTGCATTTAGAAAATATCCTGTTTCGGGATTTACAAACCCTATTGAAACAGTAGGGATGCAGGATAAATCAGATTATGAATATGTAAAGCAAGAATTAAAAAGACGCGGGGATGAGTTATATAAAGCTATTGGTCGAAGCAAAAAAGATAGTCGTAAAAATGACTATATCGAAACGCCTAATTCATTTGTTCAAGTATATCGCAGCGAAGAAGGTAGTATATTAAAAGAAGCAAGATACTCAACTGGCAATCATGAAACATATTTCTTTGATAAAAATGGAAATTTAAAAAGAGTTTTATCTTATAATGATGCTAAAAAAATAATTACTGAATTTAATTATTCCGGAAAAACCATTTATTAGTATTCGTTTTCAAGATAATGAAAAAGTTTTTCAAATTTTTTATTTAGAATTTCTATGTTTTCGTTTTCATCAATTTCAATTGTTAAAGTTGGGATTTTTCTTTCTACTCCGCAATACGTACCAAAACTTCCGGGAGTTGGGTATCCTATGTCGTTTGACGTTTTATAACCTATAATTTTGGAAACCGTATTTGCGAGTTCTTCAGCGGGACCATCGAAATTCACAACTTTATAGGGTGAATGAATTGTGATTATCGAATCGAAATGATTTTCATTTATAAGTTTTACCAGAAATTGTGTTTCAATTTCGCTATTCGGCTTATTTCCACCAAAATAATCATTATTTTTGCCCAAAACCCAGTTTTTTGTAGGGAAGTTTCTATTTAAATCTACACCTCTTGAATTTTTACGGCATTTGCTTGGGTTTAAGCAGGGAATGTAGTAAACAGCATTTTTGCCGTTTTTAGTGTGATTGTTCAGATATGAATTTATAAAATATTCACCTTGTGGTTCATCCCCATGAAAAACTCCAATTACGAGTATTTTCTTTTCATAATTGGAGTTTTCTTTTTTAATTATCTTTATTGACATTTTAACCTATTCTTTGAAACATGTAACCTATTCCACGTGCAGTTAAGATTAGTTCCGGATTTGCAGGATCGGTTTCAAGTTTTGAGCGTAATCTTGAAATATGAACATCTACTACACGAGTATCAATTCTATGATCAGGCGGATATGCCCATACATGTTGCAAAATTTCATTTCTTGAATATGCTGTACCTGAGTTGTTAACAAGTAGTTCAAGTAAGCTAAATTCCATGCCTGTCAAACGAATTCTTTCGTTTTTGCGATACACTTGTCTTCTTGCTGTGTCGATTTTTATGTTTCCGGTAGTTATGACATTTTTAGTTGTTTTACCTGTAGGAACAGTTATATCTTTGCTAACAGTTCTTCTTAAAACGGCTTTAACGCGCGCTTCAAGCTCTTTTGGGCTAAATGGTTTAATTACATAATCGTCTGCACCGAGCTCAAGACCTGTAATTCTTTCTGATACATCACCCAGAGCAGTTAAAATTATAATTGGGATGTCAGATACTCGTCTAATTTCTCTGGTTACCCCGTAACCATCCATTTTTGGCATCATAACATCTAAAATGACTATGTCCGGATTGGTTTTATTGAATAATTCTATTGCTTCTTCGCCGTCTTCTGCGGTAACTACGTTATAACCTGCCATTTTAAGGCGTGTTTCAAGAATTCTTCTGATACTTGCTTCATCGTCAACAACAAGTATTTTTTGTTTTGCATCAGCGTTTTCGCCTTGGATGTCTTTTGTCATTTTTCTTCCTTACTTACTCGTATCAAATTTTAACATTACAAAATATATATTTTTTTGAACTTATATTAACATAAATTAATTTATTTTGCAAAAAATTAATATTCTTATTTATTGTGTGAAAAAAAGCCCGCTTTTGCGGGCTTGATTAGTTTTTTAGGATTTGGAGAGTTAGTTAGTTTATGCTAATTGAATTGTACTTGATTGAATATTTTGTTTAATGCTATCGTCTAGTTGTTGAAGTTCTGCTTCGCTTGCCGCTATTTGAGTTTCTAAATCTGCTATTTTATTGTCAATTTCTTTTTGTTTTTCATTTAATATTGGTGCAATTTTTGTTTGAGCAAAATCTTCAAGAGCTTCATTGTATAGATTTGTATAAATTGATGTTGTGTCAAGTTGTCCGTCTGTATAATAAAGTTGAACTTGTGCTGCAATTGAAGGATTGTTGTAATATTGTTCTTCTGACAAATTTCCATATGTACTTGTGTATACATCTGTTTTTTGTGAGGCAACTTGATCTGCTGCAATGTGAGAATATTCCATAAAATCAATCGCATCACCAAAAATTTCATTTCCGAAATTATTAATCTCACTTGGTGTAATTGTACCGTCGCCTATTGCTGTCGCAAAACTTGAAAGTTGTTTTGCGTAGCGATTTAAGTCAAGTAGACTTTTCCTGTCATCGTTTAGGCTTCTTGTCAGCTCTGCCTTGCGACAGGCCATGAAGATCCATCCCATAGTAACACTCCTAACCTAATTATTAAACTAACCTTACAATATAATAAAGTATTTTTTTACTTAGAAATTGCTTTTAAATAAAAATAAATGTAATATTTCTTAACATAAAAAATTGGTTTTTGTAGTTTAATAGTTGATATGATAGATGACAACTTTTTAAAAGAGTACGAATTTATTTTACAGAAGGTTGAAAGACCTTCAAGATATATTGGCGAGGAATTTGGCTCATATAATAAAGATTTTGATAGTGTTGAAGGAAAATTTTTATTTGTTTTTCCCGATAAATATGAAATTGGAATAAGTAATTTTGGTCATAAAATTATATATGATTTAATAAATAAACAAAACGACTTGTTGTGTGATAGGATGTATGCTCCGGATAAAGATTTTTTAGAGTTGCTTGTTAAAAACAACAAGACCTTGTATGCACTTGAAACAAAGAAAAAACCTATTGATTTTGATGTTATTGGTTTTGGTTTGCAATATGAAATGTGTTATTCAACGGTACTTAAAATTTTAGAATTATCCGATATACCTGTTTTTTCAAAAGACAGAAAAGATTTTCATCCGATTATTATGGCAGGCGGACCATCTACATCAAATCCTGTTCCTATGAGTCCTTTTATTGATATTTTTGCAATAGGAGACGGTGAAGAACTTAATATTGAAATATTAAGAAAAACTGTTCAATTAAAACATTTATCAAGAATTGAAAAAATTAAAGAATTATCTAAAATCGAAGGGGTTTATTCCCCTGTGTTCCCTAAAAAAACAAATAAGCGTATTGCGCAATTGGATTTTAGTAATCATCCTACAAATTCACCTATTCCTCATTTTTCATCTGTACATGATAGAGCTGTGATAGAATTAAGGCGAGGTTGCGGAAGATTATGCAGATTTTGTCAAGCATCCCATATAAATCTTCCTATAAGAGAAAGAAAAAAAGAAGATATTGTAGAGTTAACTAAGCAATATGTAAAAAATACCGGATATGATGAATATTCTCTTTTGTCTTTATCGTCTAATGACCATGGGCAAATTGAGGATATTTTAAAAGAGCTTAATTGTCATTTTAGAAATACAGGAATTAATGTTTCTTTGCCTTCTCAAAGAGCGGATAAATTTTCTTTGGAGCTTGCTTCTCTTATGCAACAAGAGAAAAAAGCAACTGTTACAATTGCCCCTGAAGCAGGTTCAATTCGTATGAGAAATATAATAAATAAAAATTTATCCGAAGAACAAATAATAAATGCTACAATTTCTTGTATTAAAAATGGCTGGAATAAAATAAAATACTATTTTGTTATAGGTCTACCGTTTGAAACTTATGATGATTTAAGTGAAATCCCTTTGTTGATTGAAAAAGTAAACTCGGCATGCAGAGAAAACGGTTTAAAATATCCTCAGATAACTTGTTCTATATCTGTTTTTGTTCCAAAACCACATACTCCTTTTCAGTGGGCAAGACAAAATACAATTTCTGAAATAGATGAAAAAATTAAATATTTGAGAAATTTAAAAGATAAAATAAAAAATGTCAGATTTAATTTTCATAATCCTAAAATGTCACAATTAGAAGCATTTTTTTCAAGAGGGGATGAAAATTGTTCAAAATTTATTTATGAAATGTATAAAAATGGTGCTTATTTGGAATCTTGGGATGAAAATTTGGATTTTAATATGTATTCGAAAGTTTCAAAAGATTTAGGTATAGATATTGAAAAAGAAGCTTCACGAGAATTTCAAAAAGAAGAAAAATTGCCATGGGAAAATATAAGCTATGGAGTTGATAAATCTTGGCTTTGGGGTGAATATGAAAAAGCAAAAAATGCAATTTCTACAATACCATGCGAGGTAAGATGTAATGACTGTGGGGTTTGCAGAAATTTAAAGACTAAAAAAGTTTTAAGTAAGTAAAAATTTTTTCAGGTGTTTTATATAAATGTGTTGTTGGTTAAGAAAGAGAGAATATGAAAATTAGAAGTTTAGATGACTTTATTGGAAAACCGTCATTTAAAAAAGCTTTATCCAAAGAAGCAACTGTGCTGATGGATGATATTTGTACTGATGCAGAACAAGTTTTACATAAAGATAAAAATTCAACTATGTTTGATTTCTTTTCTTATGCGGCATATAGTTTGGCCAAAAATGATATAGGAGTTGGTACGCTAAATAGTCTTGAAGCGCAAAAATTTCTTTTATATATGAAACCCTATGTTGGTTTTTCAAGGGTTAAGGATTATCCCTTGGGACGTTTGTTAAGACACGATGAAAGCAGATTTTATTGCCCTTATGATAGGTCTTCAATTACAATCGGCGAGGATACTGTTGATTTTAGTAAGCTATTAAACGAAGATTATGGATGCTTGTTGACAAGAAAAGATTTGGATGATTTTGTAATACCAAATTCTATAAATCGTAAAAGTATTAACAGAATAAATTATGAAAATGTTTTAGGAACGTCAAAAAATTATCCGATATTAAGATTATTTAGAAAAGCGTGGGATAGCTTTAATGAACATCATTACAGTTTTTTTGATCCTTTAAGAATTGAATTTGAAGATTTTAAACATAGTCCCGTTGCAGAAAATTTTGATAGGGTTGCACTTTATCCTTTTATTGCAAGAAAAGAACCTGATTTATTTAAGAATTTTGATATAAGTCCTAAAAGGCAAAAAAAGTTTGAAAAATACAAAGAAAAATATAAAGATGAGATTGAGTTTTTTACATTCAGGCAATTTATTGCATATAAACAAAGAATTGAAACCAAAAAAGCTCTTAATGAAAAAGGGATTGAAGTTGATGGAGACGTTCCAATCGGTTTCGGACCGGATGAAATTTGGGCATTTCCTGATGCTTTCGATAAGGTACACACAATCGGGTGGGGTTTTCCTCTTTTAAAATATTATGATTTGATTAAAAATCCAAATAGTGCTGCAGCAAAACTATTAAGACAAAAATTTGGACTTGCGGCAAGAATATACGACGGAATAAGAGTTGATGTCGGTGTGTCTTATGATGCTTACATGGTTCGTATGGCAAAAGGCAAGGATTTAAAAGAGTCTTATTTGTATAAAGAATATACTACCCCTTTATTTATGCGTCAAAAAGGATACAGTAAAATGTATTATAAAAGTTATGATAATAAGGGTAAAGTTTTAGATTTTATTGAAAAAACAATAAGAGATATAAAAGGTGATGATTATGATTTTAGAAAAATAACCTATGAGGCTGACGGAAATTCCGGAAAAGTTTTAAATTGGGATGCAAAGCCTTATCCAAAAGATGTCTTTAAAAATAGAAATGCTATGTTTACAACATATTATGAATATCCAAAACATGGTAATAACTATGGATGGGGAAGTGTTGATTTTTTCCTAAATACTGCAGGCATGAATCCGGATAGTCTTACAATAGGTACAAATAATCATGATGGCATACCTTTAAGAATGGTTGCTGAAGAAAAAAAAGATTTTGATATGATAAAAAATAGGGAAAAATCAACTTTTGTTCTTTCTAAAACATTAAATATACCGAGATATGAGTTAAAAGATGCAAAAAAATGGATTAAGGCAAAATTTGCGGAATTATATTTTGCGCCAAGGAGATTTTTATACTACATTGATGTTTTGGGGAAAAAAGACAGAATAAATAATGAAGATGAGCGTTTTTACGCTAATAGATTTAGAGCTCGCTTGAATTGGGATTTTGAAAGACAATATCATGCATCTTTGCAGGAAGGGCAAGGTTTTAATCGTCCGGAGATATTGTCAATGGTATTCAAAGCAAAGGGGCTCGATAAGGTTTATGGTGATTTATACAAAAAATTAGAATTTTTATCGGGTTATTTGGGTGCTTCGGGTGCATTGAGCGAAAAAGAAGCAGAACAAGAAGTTGTTAAAAAAGGATACGATGAAGCAATTGAAGGCATTAGAAAAATTGACAGTTTTTGCTAAATTTCAATTTTGCTTTTTACCGTATTAATAAAGTTGTTTATATCAATCGGTTTTGTCAGGTACGTATCTATTCCGTATTTCTTGGCTTGAAGTTTGTCAGTATCCATTGCGCAAGCACTTGCTATTATAACGGGTGGAATTTGCATGTTTTCTTTTTGTAATTTTTCCATAAGGGAAAAACCGTCCAGTTTTGGAAGTTGGATATCAAGTATTATTAAGTCATAGGAATTATTTTTTATTTTTTGATACGCTTCAAGTCCATCTATTGCTGTATCGGTTTTATAATTTTGATATTTTAAAATATCATTAAAAAGTTTCATATTAAGTTTATTGTCTTCAACAATTAAAATATTTTTCATAAGATTATTCTCTTGAATTCTATTGTAAAAGTAGAACCTTTATTTGGTTCGCTTTCAAGTGTTATTTTTCCGTTGTGTAATTTAACAAGTTCTTTTGTGATTGTTAATCCTAAGCCTGTTGAATTTTGATTTTTTGTGTATATGTTATTTAAATGTATAAACTTTTTAAATATTTTGTTGTGATATTTTTTATCAATTCCAATCCCGTTATCTTTGACTTTGAGGATATATGTGTCAGTTTTTGATGTTGATATTATTTCTATTTTTCCTTGTTCGGGAGTGAATTTTATAGCGTTTGAAAGTAAATTATATAAAATTTGTTGGAATTTTTGGTAATCTGCTTTTATTTTGCCACTAAAATCCGAATTAAAGATTACGGTTATGTTTTTATTTTTGTACAACGGTTCTAGGATATTAATTGCTTCTTGTATAACTTGAGTTGGGTTTAATTCAATTGGAGAAAATTTCATTGCATTTGCTTCAAGTTTTGAGATATCGAGTATTTCATTAATCATTCCTAAAAGATGTAGTCCTGAGATTTGAATATCCTTTATGTATTCGGCTTGTTTTTCGTTTAAGTCGCCGAATATTTTGCTTCCTAATGCCTGAGAAAAACCTATTATTGCATTTAGCGGAGTTCTTAATTCATGTGAAATATTTGCAAGGAATAAATTCTTTGCTTTATCAAGTTCTTCAAGCTTTTTATGTTGTTTTTTTATTATTTCGTATGCATTTTCTTTTTCAAGGATATTGTCTTGAAGAGCTTTTAGTTGCATTTTAAAAACTTCGTTTAATTCATAATCTTTTATTTTGTAGCTTAGAATGTTTACTATAGATTCAAAAGATTTTTTTTCAATTTCGCTAATTTCTTTTTCTGAGCTTAAAGCGCAAAAGCCAAATATTGAGCCTTTAATTGAAAGTTTTACAAAGAATGTATTTGAATAAAGGAATTCGTCTTTCTTTGTTTTTATAATAGTTGTTCTGGATGGGTCAATTATAACTTTATTTAAATAATCTTGTTTTAATTTGTAATTTGTTATTATTTCTTTATTGATTGCGCATTTTAGAGTGCAATCGGTATTTTCTATAAAGAATATTCCGATTGAACTGTCTTTAAATAATAAAGACATCATTTTGGTTATGTTGGAGTAAAAATTCTTTGATTTTACTTCTTCATAGTTAATGATGTCATTTATTAAATCAAGTGTTTTGTTTAACATAATATGATTATAAAATATATTTCTTTTAATGTAAAAAAGTTAATATATTTTAAATTCTAATTTTGCGGAAGGTTAAAAATATAACCGCCTTTTGTTGCGTTTTCAAGTACATCTTCGCTTATTTTTGTTCTTAAATTTTTAATGTATTTATATACGTAATCTGTTGGTAAATCAAGAATTGCAGCCAAGTCTTTTGCAAAAACAATCTTGCCTTTGTTTTTTGCAAAATGTTCTAAAACAGCATCTTCTCTTTGTGTTAATTGTTTTTTGCAAGTAACTTTAGATTTTACATAAGCAAGTGAATCTTCTTTCATGGAAGCAAAAATAACATCTTGTTTTTTTTGTGCTTTTTTGGCAACTTTTAGGATTTGTTGTTTAGGATTTTTATTTTCTCTTGATGTATATAGTCTTTTTTCATTTTGCATTACTATATCTATGATGTCGCTTGTTTGTTTTTCTTCTTCAAGCACTTTTCCAAGTCTTTTTGCATATTCTTCAAGAGTGATTTTTTCTAAAGAGCTTCTCCATTGTTTGATTTCTTCTTTGCTTAGATACTGGCTCATTTATTCCCCCATAAAAGTTAATCTCGTCTTTTGTTATTTACTTTATAGCACAAGTAATATTAAAAAATCTCTAAATATTTCATAACGTAAATTTTTTTTAAAAACGTTAATATTGCGCTTATTTTGCTTGACAATAAAAAATGCCTGAAATCTATAATTTCAGGCATTTATTTTATAATGTTAATTTATTAGTCTTTAGCGTGTCCTGCTGTACCTAATACATCTACCATTTTATGTTTAACCATTTCTTTAACAGCAGTTCTTCCTGGTCCCATATATTCTCTTGGGTCGAATTTATCAGGATGTTCAACAAAGAATTCTCTAATTGTTGATGTCATAGCTAATCTTAAGTCAGTGTCAATGTTAATTTTAGCTACACCGTGTTTAGAAGCATAGTTTAACATGTCTTCCGGAACACCTTGAGCGTTTGGTAATTTACCGCCGAATTTATTACATTTTTCAACAAATTCTTTTGGAACAGAAGATGAACCATGAAGTACAAGAGGGAAATCGTATCCAACAGCTTCGTTAACTGCTTTTTTGATTGCTGCAAGTCTTTCGAAGTCTAATTTTGCTTCGCCTGAGAATTTGTATGCACCGTGAGAAGTACCGATTGCAACAGCTAAAGAATCACAGCCGGTTTCTTTAACAAATCTTGCTGCTTCAGCGGGATCAGTATATGTTGAATCAGCAGCATGAACTTTAACATCATCTTCAACACCTGCTAGTTTACCAAGTTCAGCTTCAACTGAAACTCCTCTTTCATGAGCATAGTCTACAACTTTTTTAGTTAGAGCTATGTTTTCTTCAAGCGGAAATCTGCTTCCGTCAATCATAACAGATGAAAAACCGCCGTCTATGCAAGCTTTACAAATTTCAAAATCAGCACCGTGGTCTAAGTGAAGTGCTATAGGAACTGTTGTAGTAGCTAAAGCTGCTTCAACAAGTTTAATTAAGTATGTTTGATTTGCATATTTTCTTGCACCTGCAGAAACTTGAAGAATGATAGGTGATTGTGTTTCTTCTGCTGCTTCTGCAATACCTTGCAAAATTTCCATGTTGTTTACATTGTAAGCACCAATAGCATAGCCACCTTTAAGTGCTTTTTGGAACATTTCATTTGTTCCGACTAATTTTCTTTCTGTCATAAGCTTTTATCCTCTTAAATAAAATAACTCTACAAAACTAATTTAGCGCAAAAATATTTTTGTTACAAGAAATTTATTATATAATTATTATAAGAAAGAGGATTGTATATATGGATGAAAGAAAAATTGTAATTGCATCAGACCATGGCGGGTTTGATTTAAAAAATGAATTGATTAAATATCTTGCAAGTATAGATTTTGAGATATGTGATTTAGGTACTTATAATAAAGAGTCTTGTGATTATCCTTATTATGCAAAAAAAGTTAGTGAGGCAATATTATGCGGTGATTTTAAAAAAGGAATTTTGGTTTGTGGAACAGGAATTGGTATGCAAATATCCGCTAATCGCTTCAAAGGTATTCGTGCTGCTTGTCCACAAAATTGTTATTGCGCCAGAATGTCAAGGCAACATAATGATTCAAATGTTTTAACATTAGGGCAAAGAGTTCTTGGAGTAGACGCTGCTATAGAAATACTTAATGTTTGGTTAAATACCGAATTTGAAGGTGGTCGTCATCAAAGAAGAATTGACATGCTTGATGAATAGTCCATTTTTTTATTGTATAAATAATTTTTTCATTGTAGAATTTTAATGTGGATATTTAACTTTTTATAAGGAAGTTTACATGTTTGAAAGATTTACGGAAAAAGCAATAAGGGTAATAATGCTTGCTCAAGAAGAATCAAGGCGATTGGGGCATAATTTTGTCGGAACAGAGCAGTTATTATTAGGTTTAATTGCCGAAGGCACCGGAATTGCTTCAAAAACATTGAAGTCAATGGGTGTTAATATAAAAGAAGCTCGTGAGGAAGTTGAAAAAATAATAGGCAGAGGCTGCGGTTTTGTTGCAGTTGAAATCCCTTTTACTCCTCGAGCAAAAAAAGTTTTGGAGTTGTCTTGGGATGAGGCAAGACAACTGGGACATAATTATATTGGGACAGAACATCTTTTGCTGGGTTTAATTAGAGAAGGCGAAGGTGTTGCTGCTAAGGTATTGGAAAACCTTGGAGTAGATCTTAATAAATGTCGTTCTAATATTATTAAAATGCTTGGAGAAACAAAAACAAGTTCTTCACCTGGTTCTGCACTTGCAACTCCTGGAGTTAGTCAAACAAAAGCAAAAACTCCTTCCTTGGATGAATTTGGTACAGATTTGACTCTTGCTGCACAAGAACAAAGATTGGATCCAGTTGTTGGCAGAGAAAAGGAAATTGAACGCGTAATTCAAATTTTAGCAAGAAGAACAAAAAACAACCCTGTTTTAATTGGTGAGCCGGGGGTTGGTAAAACAGCTATTGCCCAAGGTCTTGCGCAACGAATTGTTGATTGCGAAGTTCCGGATATTTTGGAAAACAAAAAAATTATTCAATTAGATATGGGACTTTTAATCGCAGGAACTAAATATAGGGGCGAATTTGAAGAACGTCTGAAAAAAATTATGGATGAAATTCGTCAAGCAGGAAATGTAATTCTTGTAATTGACGAAATGCACACTTTGATTGGCGCAGGGGCGGCAGAGGGTGCAATTGATGCTGCAAATATTTTAAAACCTGCATTATCAAGAGGCGAAATACAGGTTATAGGTGCAACAACATTAGATGAATATCGTAAATATATTGAAAAAGATTCTGCTTTAGAAAGACGTTTCCAAACTGTTATTGTTGATCAACCTTCAATTGAAGAAACAATTGAAATAATAAAAGGGTTGAAGCCAAAATACGAAGAACATCATAAGCTAATAATTTCTGATGAAGCTATTGTTGCTGCAACTGAATTGTCCAGTAAATTTATTACAGAAAGATTTTTACCTGACAAAGCTATAGATATTATAGATGAGGCAGCATCCAAAGTTCGATTAAATGTTTCTACTTTGCCTCCTGAAGGAAAAGAGCTTGATAAGCAGTTAAAGGCAATAATAAAAGAAAAAGAAGAGGCTATCAGAAATCAGGAATTTGAAAGAGCTTCTGATTTAAGAGATGATGAAGCTGATCTTAAAGATAAAATTCATGAAATTTCGGAACAATGGCGTGAAACTCAAGATGAGAATAAGCCAGTTGTTGGAGTTGAGGAAGTTGCTCAAGTTGTTGCAACAATTACAGGTATTCCAGTGACGAAAATTACGGAAGCCGAATCCGAGAAATTGTTGAAGTTGGAAGAAACTCTGCACAATAGGGTTATAGGACAATCTGATGCCGTAGTTTCTCTTGCTAAGTCAATTCGCAGGGCTCGTGTCGGTTTAAAGGCTCCAAATCGTCCAATCGGAAGCTTTATTTTTTCCGGACCTACAGGCGTTGGTAAGACTGAGCTTGCTAAAGCATTGGCAGAGGCAGTGTTTGGTTCTGAAGATAATATGGTCAGAGTTGATATGTCTGAATATATGGAAAAACATGCAACTTCAAAATTAATCGGTTCTCCTCCGGGCTATGTCGGTTATGATGATGGTGGCAACATGTGTGAAATTATCAGAAAAAAACCATATTGTGTCGTTCTTTTTGATGAAATCGAAAAAGCACATCCGGATGTATTCAATATCATGCTTCAAATTTTAGATGATGGAAGATTGACAGATTCTAAAGGAAGGCATATTAACTTTAAAAATACTATTATAATAATGACTTCAAATGTCGGCGCAAGTATGATTACAAATACTCAAAAACTAGGCTTTTCGGTGTCCGGTGATGATAAAAAAGATAGATATGAAAAATTAAAGGAAACCGTAAACGAAGAGTTAAAGAAAGCGTTTAGACCTGAATTCTTAAACAGGGTTGATGATATAATTGTATTTGCTCACTTGAGTCAGGATGAAATCAGACAAATAGTTGAATTAATGCTGAAAGATCTGTTTAAACGTTTATCTGAACGTGATTTAACTATCGAGGTTACTGATGCAGCAAAAGATTATTTAGCAAAAGAAGGATATTCTGAGACTTATGGTGCTCGTCCGTTAAGACGTGTAATTCAAAAGAAAGTTGAAGATGTTCTTGCTGAAGAAATTTTGAGCGGTAACTATAAGCCAAATGATAAGCTAAAAATGGATTATAGAGATGATAAGATTGTAATTGAAAAGGTTAGTTAATAAAAAGCCCTCATTTGAGGGCTTTTTATTTTATCGATATATATTAAAAAAATAGCTTAACTTGAATTGTCTGTTATTCTTTCTTATTGTTTATTAAGTTTTGTAAACAAATAAATTAAATAAGCAATTTTTATTCTTGTATATACTTTATATATATGTAAGACATAAATACCTCCCCCTAACAAGCATAAAAGCTTTAACACACAAAACACACTAACTGACACACTAACCTTTTCTACACGAGAATCAAGCAAAAAGATTTTCAGATGCCCTCTAAATTAAGAGGGCTTTTTATTTTATTATTTTTGATTTAGTGCTGCATTAATAAAGCCTAAAAATAATGGATGCGGGTTTTGAGGCCTTGATTTAAACTCCGGATGAAATTGACAAGCGACAAACCAGTCGTTTTCAGGAATTTCAACAATTTCTGCTAAAAGCCCATCCGGACTTGTTCCTGAAATAACAAGACCTTTTTCTATTAAAATGTCTTTATATTCGTTATTAAATTCAAACCTGTGTCTGTGTCTTTCGTTTATTAGTTCATTATTGTATGCTTTGTACGCTTTTGTGTTTGGTAAAATTTTACACGGATATGAACCAAGACGCATGGTTGCTCCGTAGCCTGCTATATTTTTTTGTTCTTCCATTAAATCAACGACTTTGTATTCTGTGTTTTTGTCGAATTCGGTTGAATTGGCATCTTTTAAACCTGCAACGTTTCTTGCAAATTCAATAACTGCGCATTGCATTCCAAGACACAATCCTAAGTATGGAATATTGTTTTCTCTTGCGTATTTAATTACTTTTAGTTTTCCTTCAATGCCTCTTATGCCAAAGCCTCCAGGGACGATTATTCCGTCAACATCCGATAAAATTTTCTCAGCTTCTTTGTCAGATGTTATATTTTCTGATGCAATCCATTTTATATTTATTTTTGCTGAATTTTTAAAGCCTGCATGTTTTAAGCTTTCAACAACGGATATATAAGCATCATTTAATTCCGTATATTTTCCTACAAGAGCTATTGTTGCTTCTCTTTTTGGATGTTTAATAGAATCAATAAGTTCTTCCCAATCCTTTAGATTTGGTTCTTTGTTTTCAAGTTGTAATATATCTAATACTTCTTTTGTTATGCCTTGTTTTTCAAGATATAGAGGAACTTCATATATTGTATCCATATCTTTGCATTCAATTACGCAATTTTTGTCAACTGAACAAAATAGGGCAAGCTTTTCTCTTTCGTTCTTGCCTAGCGGTACTTGTGTTCTTAAAACTAGCATTTCAGGTTGAATTCCGTAGCTTCTTAATACGTTTACACTGTGTTGAGACGGTTTTGTTTTTAATTCCCCTGATGTCGGCAGATAAGGTAAAAGTGTTACATGTATTGACATAGAATTATTTCGTCCGATTTCGGACCTAAACTGTCTAATTGCTTCAATAAAGGGCAAGCCCTCAATGTCACCGATTGTACCGCCAATTTCTGCAATTAAAATATCAGGACTATCTTTTTTTGCTGCTTGAATTAATCTTGATTTGATTTCCCCTGTAATATGCGGAATCATTTGCACTGTTGCGCCAAGATATTCCCCTTTGCGTTCTTTATTGATAACTGTTTGATAAACGCTACCTGATGTTACATTGTTTATTTGCGAAAGGTTTGTATTTATAAATCTTTCATAGTGTCCAAGGTCTAAATCTGTTTCAGCTCCATCATTGCAAACAAAAACTTCGCCATGTTGAAATGGGCTCATTGTTCCGGGGTCAACATTTATATAAGGGTCGAATTTTTGTATCGAAACTTTGTAACCTCTGGATACCAAAAGCCTACCTAAAGAGGCGGCTAAAATCCCTTTTCCTAAAGAGCTAACTACACCGCCTGTTATAAAAATATATTTTGTCATTTTTTTCCTTTAATTAATTTTCGGAACTTTGAAAAATTCGCCCTCAACATCTGGAGCATTTTGCATAAGTTCTTCTCTTGTATTTTCGTAAATTTTGTTATCTTCACGCATTACATTTGTGAAATCAATAGGATGATTCATTGGCTCAATTCCAGTTGTATCAACTTCGTTCATCTTCTCGGCATATTCAAGTACGCTTCCGAGTTGATGCGTGAACATTTCTTTTTCTTCTTCTGTTAATTCTAATCTTGCAAGTTTTGCAACATGTTCTACGTCTTTAATTGTAATCATATTTCTTCCTCACTTTCTAACTTAACAAAAAACTTAAAATATTGCAATTTATTATTAAGTTAATTTATAATTTGATTATGGATAATCAAAAAAATGTATTAATTGTAGAAGATCATGCGCTTACTGCTTTTGCTTTAAAGACTTCTTTAAAAACTTTAAATTTTTGTAAAGATATATATGAAGCTCCTTGTGCTGAGAGTGCATTTCAAATACTGAAAGATAATAAAATAGATTTAATATTGATGGATTTGGGTTTGCCTGATATAAACGGCGTTGAAGCTACCAAAAAAATTCGAGAAAATAATTCTGATGTAAAAATTATAATTTTAACATCTCACTGTGAAAAAGACGAAGTTCAAGCATGTCTTGAAGCGGGAATTAATGCGTATTGTACAAAAGATATTAAGCCGGATAAACTGGCGGATGTTATACAAGATGTGCTTAACGGCTCAATGTATTTTGATTCCTCTGTTTCCGGTTTTGTTATGCAAAAGACATCCGGAAGTTCTCCTGTTCAAGATAAAATCTCGGTAAAAGATTGTTACAATTTGACCCAGCAAGAAAAAAGAGTGTTAATATTGTTATCAAGTGGTTTTTCAAACCAACAGATTGCAAAAAAGCTATCAATTTCAATTAATACAACAAAAGTTCATGTTTGTTCAATTCTTCAAAAAATGGGCGTGGAAGATAGGACACAAGCTGCTATTAAAGCTATTAGAGAAAATATTATAATATAAGGAAAATAATGACTTCGCTAGCTAAAATTTTAATTATAGATGACAATTCAAAACTAATGGAAGATGCGCTTCCTATGTATGGTTATGACGTTCAGAGCGCTCATGACGGGCTTGTAGGGTTAAAAATTTTAGATGAAAACCCTGATTTTGATTTGATTTTATTGGATGTTGTAATGCCTAATTTGGATGGCTGGGAGACCTTGAAAGCAATAAGAGCTAACGAAAAAACTTCCAGAATTCCTGTAATTATGTTGACTTCTGTTTCGGAAGCGAACAAACAAATTTCAGGATTAAAATTTGGCGCAGATGATTATATTACAAAGCCTTTCGTGCTTCCAAATTTATTAGCAAGAATTGAAGCGTTATTAAGACGTTCTTCGTGGAATAAAGACATAAAACAGGTAAAACCGCTACCTTTTATTAAAGACAGCGAGATATCTCCTTTAACTGCAAGAGAAAAAGAGATTTTATCTCTTGTTGCAAAAGGCAAATCAAATTCGCAAATTGCAGAAAAGCTTTTTGTCAGAGAAGTCACAATTAAAACACATTTAAACAGTATATATAGAAAATTAAATGTCGATAATCGTGTTCAGGCGGTGCTTTTGGCTCAACAAACGGAAATAATTTAAAAAAGGAAAAATAAATGCAGACAAGTGAAAACATGGTTGAAATGATTTTAAATGATTACGATTCTTTTTCGGAATTACATTCAAATAATCCTGATTTAGATATTTCGGAAGGTGATTTTTCGCATTGTAATTTGGACAGCGTCAGTCTTTCAAATGTTGATTTTACCGGATCAACATTTCAGGAAGCTAATCTTTCAAATGTTGATTTTACAGACTGCGACTTAACGAGCGTTGATTTTTCAAGAGCAAATATATCGGAATGTAATTTTTCAGGTTCAATATTAAATGGTACCGTATTTAGCTATGCCAGTGTCAATTTTTGCAATTTTTCGGATGCAGATATGGCTGGATGTAATTTAGCTGAAGCAGATTTGTCAGATAGTGATTTTTCGACAAGCGAAAACCTTGATTCTTGTAGGTTTGATGAAAGTACAGTTTGGCCGGACAGTGATAAATTGCCTGAGGATTTTGATTGTACCTATAATTATGATTTATCTTCGCTTAGGGAAGATGAAGAAAATACTTCTGAAGTTTATTAATCTTTATCAATAACCAAATCCAGATTATTTGCTCCGATTATTCTTGTTTTATCTGTTTCGGGGTTATAGGGGTTTGGTTTGATTATAAAAAGGTCTGTATCTTCAAGGTATGCAACATTGTGTCCGCCTTTGTATATAATTACAATATCGCCTTGATTTAAAATACTGCTTTTTAGATATATACCTTTGTCGTTATAGAAATCGACTCTTGCTGAGCCATTTTTTAGCATTAAAATTTCATCAATTTTGTTTGCTTTTTGTGTTATGTGACTATGATAATGGGCCCCTGTTTTGTAATCTTTCTTTCTGTTTATGAAACCAAGTTGTATTTCGTCATTTGCACTCGTTAAAAATTCATCACTTGGATTGATACAATCCGATTTGATGATTTTTGCATAGGTTGTGCCGTTATCTTCAATAAGTTTAGTCATTTATATTTATAAGCTTATTATTCTCATCCACATGTGCAATTTTAGGGTTGAATGTTTTTTGTTCTTCTTCATTCAAGAGAGCATAGGCAACAATAATTATTTTGTCTTTAACTTGCGCTTTTCTTGCTGCTGCACCATTTAAGCATATAATTCCGGAGTTTTCTTTTCCTTCTATAACATAAGTTGAAAAACGCTCGCCATTATTGATATTTAAAATTTCAACTTTTTGATTTTTTTTGATTCCTGAAGCCTCAAGAAGTTTTTTGTCGATGGTAATTGAGCCGACATATTCAAGGTTTGCTTCGGTAACTGTTGCTCTGTGTATTTTTCCGTATAAAAATTCGCTTAACATACAATTATTTTATCATAAAAAATAATTGCAAGATAATTCATCTTTATTTTCTATTTGGCAAAATTTGATATTGTAATTATTTTTGTCACAATTTAGCCGTTCTGTGCTGTAGGTTAAGTGTGTAATTGAGTTTCCAAACCTATCAATAACCCCGCAGTGATTTTTATCTATACAGACTCTTATATGGTATTTAGAAAAGGGGCATATAAAATCGTATTTTGGGTAAATAATCCAATTGCCTTTTGTATCAATTGTTCCATATTTTTCTTTGTCGTTTATTTTTATTGCTACTACTGCATTTCCACCTATAAAGTCATTTGCTTTTGTATATTTATAATCTATTGCAGTATTGTTGTGTGTGTCAATGTAGCCAAATTTTCCGGTTTCTCTATTGTATGATTTTATTAATTTTTTGTTGTTTAGTTTTGCAATAATATATTCATAGGGTAGTGCAATTTGCGCACTTAGTCTTGTTTTGTATTTGTTTAATGGGATTATTGTTTCTTTTGTGTATTTGTCAATGTATCCATAGCTTTCATTGTTTTTTATCGGAAAGCAACAGCTTAGCGCAATGTAGTTAAAAGAGAGTTCTGTAATGACGAAAATGCTAAAAATAAATACAAATATCTTGATTATTTTTTCTAATGCTTTTCTCATAAATTATATATACCACACATTTATTCCAAAATAAATGCGGTTTAAAAACCGCATAAGTCAAGAAAGGAATGGTTAGACTATTAACTTTCATGATTATGCCACATAAAAAAATACTAATGCAAATATATTACTAAATTGTTACATATACTATACATTTTATTGCATAACCCCCCCTAAACCTAAGGGGGTTATGCTGATTGAAAAATTTTATTGCGTTTCTTTTTCCATTAAAGTCCCGCCATATATTCTAAATTTACTATTTTCACTTTTATTTTTTTCTGGATGCATTATTGCATTGAAAGTTTCACCTGATATCCATCCTTCGGAATCAAATTCAATAGTTGTATCACCAATGGTTACGGTAGTTATGCCGTCGCTGTAGCTATACTTCGCTTCATTTGGATCTGCACTATTCATTATTTTTAGTATTCCTGAAATAGATACTCTACATTCTTGGTCTGGAATAGTTATTTCTGATCGATTTATGTCTGTAAGTTCAAGACCTTCAAAGCCTATAACTGCGCCACTTTCATCAAGACTATAGCTTTTACCGTCTTCAGTTGTTACGGTCGTTATGCCGTCATTGTAGCTGAAAGTTTTGCCTTTGATTTTCATTTGATTTATGCTTGATACGCAATCTTCAGATGGTATTCTATCTTCGACATTTCCTTGGTTGAAACGCATTTGTCTGAACTCTTCGGCGGTTAGACCTTCAAAGCCTACAACTGCGCCACTACTTTTATCAAAACTAATACTGCTACCACTTGTGAATCTTATGGTTCCCATGTTGTTTTCTTCTTTATATTCTTCCATTCCTAAACTACTGGCTATTGCATCGCTAAATGAGTTGAAAAGGTTGCCCATTAATCCGATTTGCGACTCTTTACTGATTGGGTTTCCGTTGATATCAAAAAATCGAATAGTTTCTTCTCCGTTTACGATCGATTTGACCTGGTATCCGTCAAAACTATTATCATTACTATTTATAGTAGGGGTGTATGTTAATATTGTGTCTATATCTCCGTTTTTAAAGCCGAATGTTATACTGTAGTCATTTTCATCAAATGATAAATTCTGTATTGCGTCACCCAATAGATTGATAGTCCTTTGCGCTGCTTGACTTGATGGTATTACTTCGCCGTTTCTTTCTATTGGAATACCGTTTTCCAAGGTAAGTGTTGTAATTCCTGATCCTTTATCAACTATATAAAGTTTGTCTTGTTCTTCGTCTCTTCCTTCCTTGAATATTAATGTTTTTCCGTCTTTATAATTGTATGTTGCTTCATCTAAATTTTTCATTTGAATAATGGCATCTGTGAGAGAAGTATTGAATAACCATTTTTCTGGGGTTATTTCTTTGTATTCTTCATAATCCAATCCGCTGAATCCGGTCAATGTTCCTTCGGTGTTGAATTCATATATTTTTTCAGTATTGTCATCACCAGTATAACTTATTTGAAGTTTGCCGTTTTCATAGTCTAATTTTGCATTTTCTGTAATTACAAGATTTTTTCCTATCTGTTCCATGCATTCTGTGGTGAATGTTGGGAAATCGGGCGATTGTATTCTTGTTATATCTTCAACTCCTAGCCCGTTAAAGCCAACAATTTCGCCGTATTCATCAAATATATATTCTTTGCCGTCACTTAATGTGTAGGTTGTAGATCCGTCTTCGGTTCGAGTTGTTGTATATTCTTCGCTACCAAGAATATCTGCTAAGCTTTCGTGGTCAAGGCTACGTGCTCTTCTTGTTTCAAATTCGCCATTTTCGTCTTTTGTTCTTATGCCGATTAATTCATTATTTTCGTATATTTCTGCTTTTCCGTTTTCGTCTGTTTTAATTTCTAGTTCGCGTGTTGTGCTGCCATCTTGAACTGTAATTACTTGTGTATCTTGATAATTTGGATCAGTAGTTATTTCTTGTATTTCACCTTCAATTCCGAGGTTGTCTAGCATAGCCTGCATATTAGCTTTCAAATTTGCTGCCGCCGTTGTTTTTATTGTCTGACTAATTTCAGACATCATATTTTGCATATCTGTGCCCGAGGCTTGCAGTGCTTGTCCTATTTCTAGTCCTACTCCTTGTAATGCTGCTTGTGTTTCGGCTGCTGCTTGAGCTGCTTGAGCTGCTTTTTGAGCTGTTTTTTGAGCTGCTTGGGCTGCTTCTTGAGCTGCTTGGGCATCTGCTGCTGCTTGGGCTGCTTCTTGTCCTGTTGGTATGTATTCTGAAATAGAATCCAGTGAAATTTGATTTATGAAAATACCATTTTGGACGCCGTTTTGTGATAAACCGCCTTGAACTACAGATATTCCATCTTCCCCTACTTCAGTTATAATGCATGGAAGTGTGCCGTCTTTTCCTGCAAATACAATGTCTCCTACTTGAAGTTGAGTGCCTTCTGAAATCGATTGTTTATTGCTATTTAGAGCTTCTTTTGTAAGTGGTCCTTCAATTAATTCGTTGAACGTTTTGCTGTTGTTACCAAGCAATAAGTATCCTGCTTGCAGAACAGCTCTTGTTGAAACTTTGTCTGCTGTTGTAAAATCCGGAGCATCTTCAGGCATAATTTGAGTAAGTCCGTTTTTGCCAATTCCATTTCCAATGGCACTTTTTATTAATTCCTTTGCAGCTTCTGGGATTGGTATGCCAGCCAGTTTTTCTAGCGCTGCTTTGT
>CALUZA010000056.1 GCA_944325185.1 Candidatus Gastranaerophilales bacterium
CTAATTACGGCGGTTGCGGCGGCGGTGGCGGCGGTGCTGGCTATAATGGGGGTAAGGGCGCCCCAGGATATGTAAAACTTGAGTGGGGAAATGGATAATTTTCATATTATTTTTTGTGTTTTGGTTAGGGGTAAATTTTGCCCCGTTTTTTTATAATTGAATAATTTGTTTTTTATCATATTATTATGTTATGAAAAATTTAAAGGGAATATTTTTAATATTTTTTATATTTTTTTCTGTATTTACAGGATTTGTCGGAGCAAGCAGTAAGGCTTTTGCGGATAAAAATATTCCTGCAATCAATATAATTGAAACTAAAAAAGATGTTTTTATAAATTCTAAAGCTCTAGAAGAAGGTTTATGCACGTTTGCGGATAACTCTGCAGTAGCTTGTTTTTCGGGTAGAAATTTTCAAAATAATTCTTCATCCGGAAATTCTTGTATTCATTTTTCTGATAGTCAGTTAGAATTATTATCGAATAACCTTTATTCCAAATTATATATAGAAGGCAATATTGCCTGTATTTCTCTTTTATTATTCCAAATTCAACCAAATGCTCCATAAAAATTCTTATTTTGGTTAGTAATACAAAAATAAGAATAGGAGATTATAATGAATACTGAATTATTATTGCAAAATTTTAATACAGGTGTTGTCATAACATTTATTGGTATGGCTACTGTTTTATTGTTTTTAACTTTGATGATATTTGTTATGCATTTGATGGAAAAAGTTATTTTTCAATTAAATAAATTTTTTCCTGAAGAAGTTCCTGCTGAGCCAAAGAAAAAAGTTAAAAATAATGATGAATCCGAGATTGCAGCTGCAATAGCTATAGCTTTTGCTCAAAACGGAGGCAAATAATATGGAATTGATTCATAATTTTGTGAGCGCAAACAGCGTTGTTATTTCTGCTGTTCTGTTGCTTGTGGCTTATGTTTTTATAGCACTGGAGAAAATTCCGAAAGTTACTATTGCGCTTTTGGGCGGGGTACTTACTATAATATTGGGACTTGTTAGTCAAACCAAAACTGTAGATGGAGTTATAAATCCTCATTATTTCATAAATTTTGTTGATTTTAACGTTATTTTCCTTTTGGTTTCAATGATGATAATTGTTTCTATAACCACAAGAAGCGGTGTATTTAGCTATATTGCAAATGAATTGTTGAAATTTACAAAAGGTCGTCCAATTAGAGTTTTGGTGGCATTGGGCTTGTTTACGGCAGTTGTGAGTGCTTTTTTGGATAATGTTACAACTGTAATATTAATAATGCCTATAACTTTTTCAATTGCGAAAAAATTGGAAATTAATCCGATTCCTTTTTTGCTTACTGAAATAGTTGCTTCAAATATAGGTGGTACGGCTACTTTAATTGGCGATCCTCCTAATATTATAATTGGAAGTGCCGCAGGATTTGCTTTTATGGATTTTATAAAAGAATTAACGGGAGTTGTTGCAGTTATTTTGTTGGCTGTGATTTTTATGCTTGTTTTATGTTTTAGAAAAATCCTTGTTGCAGATGAAAGTAAAATGCAAGAAGTAGTTAAAATTGATAATTCAAAAACAATAACTGATTATAATCTTATGATTAGATCAATGATTGTTCTTTCTTGTGTAATTTTGGGATTTGTGTTGCATGATGTTATTCATATTGAAACTTGTGTCGTTGCAATGTTAGGAGCAAGTATTTTATTGCTTTTTGAAAAACCGACACAAATCCTTCAAGATGTTGAATGGAATACTATTTTCTTCTTTATAGGGTTATTTATTATTATAGGCGGACTTGAAGCTTCAGGCGGAATAAAATTAATGGCTGAGTGGGTTTTAAATGTGACCGAAGGTTCTAAAACTGCTACTGCCATGATAATTCTTTGGGCTTCTGGAATTATATCCGGTATCATAGATAATATTCCCTATACCGCTACTATGGCTCCAATGATAGCTGAAATTCAAAAGGTTATGGGAACTACATACGCTTATCCTTTATGGTGGTGTTTGTCTTTGGGTGCATGCCTTGGGGGAAATATGACAATTATTGGTGCTGCAGCGAATGTTATAGTTTCTGAAAATGCAGCAAAAGAAGGACATCCTATTGCATTTTTAAAATTTATGAAATATGGTGTCGCTATTGTTTTGATTTCTCTTGTTATTAGTACAACATATATTTATCTAAGATTTTTAAGATAAAAAGGAAAAAATATGACAAATGAAAATAATAAGCAGAAAAAAAGCAATTCTCATCCGGAGATTGTTTTAACATTAGTTTATACTGTTATAATATTTCTTTTTATGTGGGGATTGTCAATTTTTCTAAATTAAATTAAGCCGCCTTCGGGCGGTTTAATTTTAGAACTTGAAAAATGCTCGTAAAACATTTAAAATTAAGTATATAGGTTAGAAAAGGAGAGAATTATGAAAAAAGTATTAGCGTTAGCTACAATGTTAGCTCTTACAACTTCAATGTCGTTTGCAGCAACAACTTTTGGTAATTCTATTAAAAATGCTGTAAAACAAGATATTCAAAACACTAAATCAGATTTAAAAGAAGCGGTTAAAAAAGATATGCAAGCTAAAGCACAAGCACAAACTAGCGCTTCTCAGGCTAAAAAAGCTGAAAAAATTAAACAAATTGACTCTAAATTATCAGAGTTGAATAAAGAAATGGCTTCGACTAAAAAAGATAAAAATATCTCTGAAACCGAAAGAGTTTTGAAAACTCGTCAAATTCAAAGACAAATTGACTTTTACACAAGACAAAAACAAGCATTGCAATAAAAAAGGCCCTTCGGGGCTTTTTTTATAATAATAATTGTGTGCCTACGATAATTTTATGCGAGTCTGAACCGCCTTGATTTTGAGCAAAGACATAATTTAACATTATTCTTGCAGTTTGTCCTAAAATAAAATAATTTATGCCTGCCGTGTATTCCCTTATGTTGTTATTCCCTTTTAGCTTATCAGGATCGAAATCATCATATCTTAAAAGCAATTCAAGTTTTTTTGTAATTCTATAAGCTAAGGTTATATTGTAGCCCCATCTTTTTTTGTCGGTTATTCCTGAGGCACCGTTTGATCCGTCTGCATTTTGATATTCTGCAAGTAACCAAAAACGTTTGTAATCATATCTTATGGCAGCGCTTGTAACAAAGAAATCTTGCGAGTTTCTTCCTCCGGTTTGAATGCCTCCGCCGATATTGAGGTTGCCAAATTTTTCATTTACTTTTGCAAGAGGTTTGAAATTTACCCATAAATCTGTTTCAACTCCTGGAAAAAATTCGCTATACCAAGTGTCTGAACTATATCCGCCTATGTCATAGTCCATATATTTATAATCGCCTTTTAAACGGATACCTGTTTTTCTTATGTTTCCAAAGTTTCTTGCGGTTTGTGAACGAGCAAGGAAGGGGACTAAATATGGGCTTTGTCCGCCTTCATAACCTACATTGGGCCGAGATGTACCAAACATGAGTGTGTTGTGAGGTATTCTTTTAGTTTCAATCCAAGCATCAAGTACAAGTTTGTGGAAAAAATCATCATGCATATCGGGAGTTAAGTCAAAAAGTAAATTATACCCTTCTTTTTCGCTCTTAAATTTACCCTTTAATCCCACATTAATTAATTGAGTATTATATTTAAAATCCGAATCTTTTTTATCGATTGTTTCGCCTAAAGTAAAAATGAAGCTTCCTTGAAGGGTTGCACTTTTAATCGGACCTTTGTTAAATTCTGCCGTCAGTTGTCTTTTAAACATACCTTCAGGGGAATTTGTATCATATTCTTTTTCGATTATTCCTTTTAAGGCTTCTTTGGTGTAGGGGTTTATTTCTTTTTCAATTCTTTCTTCTAAAGTTTTTTCCTGCTTTTCAAGGATAATCGGCTCTTCTAAAATTACTTCTTTTTCACCTTCTATTAAATCTTTTTTCCTTTCAATATTTTCATCAGGGAAAATTACAACATCGTCTTTTGCTACATTTTGAATAGCAAAAGCAGGTGTTAGGGATAATAATATAAAAAATAAGTAAATAATCTTTTTCATATCTAAGGAATAAAAACGGCTTATAATTACTTACAAGCCGTTTATTTTATTTATTCATTTGTTTTATTATGGTCATCTCTAAGGTATGCCATCCAGAATAAAAGCACTACGAAAACAAGTGCTCCTATAATATTTCCAAGTGTAACAGGAATTAAATTGTGAACAAAGAAAGTTTTCCAAGTCAATGTTGCTAATTGATCAGCAGTAAAACCTGACGCTGCAACAACTGATGGAACTGATTTCATTAAAATTCCGCTTGGAATAAAGAACATATTAGCGACACTGTGTTCATAGCCTGATGCAACGAATGTCATAATTGGGAAGAATATTGCAAAAATTTTACCAATTACACGTCTTGAGCTTGTTGCCATCCAAACAGCTAAGCATACAAGCCAGTTACATAATATGCCTCTGCAGAATGCTTCGCAAAAACTTAAATTAACTTTCATATGAGCATTTGTAAGAGTGTTTACGCCGAGAGCATCGTGTGCATTATGACACATTGCGCCGTAATAAACTAAGAACGCTAAAATAATTGAGCCTATGAAGTTTCCAATGTAGACTATTGACCAGCTTCTAAATAGTTTTGCCCAAGTTATTTTCTTTTCTATTACCGAAAACATCATCATAACATTTCCTGTGAAAAGTTCTGCGCCTGTCAGTACAACCATCATAAGACCTGCCGCAAAAACCATAGCGCCAATTAATTTAGATGCGCCCCATCCTAAAAATTCTGCTTCTCCTGTTGAAACAGTCAAGCTGACTTGTGCACCATATGCTATAAATGCGCCTGCTGCAATTGCAAGAACAAACATTTTAGATTTTCTGTAGCCTGCTTTTTGAGGCATTACTTGTTCAGAAAAACCGTGAGCAACTTCGTTTGGTGCAAGACAGTCTTTGTTGTCAATTGTTTGATTTGACATAAATATCTCCTTAGTTTTCTTTAAAAGTTGTAATGCTTAAAACAAAGGTGAAATTCACCCGAAAAAAATTGTATTCCTTTAATGATATTTTTCAAGCATTTTTTAAAAATTAAATAATTATTTTTTTTAAGATATGTTTGCACAAAAAAATGGGGGCATTTGCCCCCATTTTTTATTTTTATTATTGAACACAAACTGTTAATAATACACCTGCTGCAACGGCAGAGCCGATAACACCTGCTACGTTTGGACCCATAGCATGCATTAGAAGGTAGTTATTTGGATTGTATTCAAGACCTACTTTATTAGATACACGTGCTGCCATAGGTACAGCAGAAACACCTGCAGAGCCAATAAGCGGATTGGTTTTTTCTTTTGAGAATAAATTCATTATTTTTGCCATAACAACTCCTGCTCCTGTTGCAAGCGAGAAAGCAACAATACCAAGAATTAATATGAATAATGTTTGGATTGTTAGGAATTGATCAGATGATAATTTTGAACCTACTGATAATCCTAAGAAAATTGTAATTATGTTAATTAAAGCATTTTGCATTGTGTTTGAAAGTCTTTCAACAACGCCACATTCTTTACATAAATTACCGAAAGCAAGCGCGCCAACAAGCGGGCAAGCACTTGGAAGGAATAAAATACATAAAGAAAGAACTAAAAGCGGGAAAACAATTTTTTCACGTTTTGAAACTTCTCTTAATTGTTTCATTTCGATTTTACGTTCTTTGTCTGTTGTTAAAAGTTTCATAATTGGTGGTTGAATAACAGGTACAAGAGCCATATAAGAGTATGCCGCAACAGCGATTGCACCAAGTAATTCAGGAGCTAATTTTGAAGTAACATAAATTGATGTAGGACCGTCAGCTCCACCAATAATACCAATAGCGCCTGATTGCGGTAATGTGAAACCGAAAATGCAAAGTGCAAGTAATAATGCTCCGAATATACCAAATTGAGCAGCGCCACCTAATAATGCAGTTTTTGGGTTTGCAATAAGCGGTCCAAAGTCAGTCATAGCGCCTACACCCATAAAGATTATCAATGGGAATAAGCCCTGGTGGATACCTGCTTCATAAACGATATATAAGAAACCTCCGGGTTCGTTCATTCCTGCTCCTGGGATATTTGATAAAAATCCGCCAAAAGCAATTGGAATAAGCAAAAGAGGTTCATATTGCTTTTTAATGCCAAGCCACATCAAAAATAAGCACACAACCAACATAATTGGTGAGCCGAATTGATGTAAAAATTGTTCAAATGCATTTGTTATATTTGGATCTGCAGGTTGAACAAAATTGCAAATACCAGTGGTTTGCCATAATTGTTGAAAAATTTCACCTATATTCATTTTATTCTCCCTGTTTTTAACCTAATGTTACTAATGATTGACCATTTTTAACTTGATCACCTTGTGAAACGTTGATTGAAAGAACTTTTCCTGAAGCAGGAGATTTAATTTCTGTTTCCATTTTCATTGCTTCAACAACTAATAAAACATCGCCTTCAGCAACTTCTTCGCCTTCTTCTACTTCAATTCTTAATACAACGCCCGGAAGAGCAGCTTTTATGTCTTGTCCTTCACCTGTGCTTTGAGATTTTGATTCTTCGATACCTGCTTTAACTGCAACATCGTAAGATTTACCATTAACGGTTGCTTTTGTTCCGTCTAATTTAACGGTATATTTTTTACCGTTTAGAGTTACTGTGTAACCGTTGTTTGTGCTTTCTCCGTCTGCACAAGCACATGCTTTATTTGGTTCATTTTTTCTAACGCCCAAAGTACCTTTTCCTTGAAGGAACATGATACCTTTTTCTTTGCAAGCGCCTGCAATGAAGATGTTTTCGTCATTAACTTCAAGACCTGCATCTTCAAGCATTTTAGTTGCAGCTTTAATACCTTTTGTTTCGTCTTTGTCATTCAAATCTACAACAAGTTCGGTTGTAGGTTGAAGGTTAAGTTGTTCTTCGGCAATTTTGATGATTTCAGGATCAGCTTCGCAAGGAGTTTTTCCGAAGTAGCCAAGAACCATTTTTCCATATCCTTCTGCAATTTTTTTCCAAGGACCAAACATAACATTGTTGAATGCTTGTTGGAAATAGAATTGTGAAACAGGAGTAACAGATGTTGCAAAACCACCTTTTTCAACAACTTCTTTCATTGCTGCAACAATTTCGGGATATTTGTTCATTAAATTGTTGTCACGTAACATTTGAGTGTTAGCTGTTAAAGCGCCACCAGGAAGCGGAGATTGAATAATCATAGGATTAACTGCAAGTGCTTCAGGCGGTAAGAAGTAATCTTTCATGCATTCTTTGAAGATTTCTTCTGTTTCTAAAATTTTGTTTATATCGATTCCAAGATCGTATTCTGTATTTTTAAGAGCGTGCCACATAGAAACGATGTCAGGTTGAGCTGTTCCGCCTGAAACAGGTTTCATAGCAAGGTCGATGCCGTCAGCGCCGCCTTCAAGAGCTGCTAGATATGCTGCAAGACCTGTTCCTGCTGTTTCATGGCTATGGAAGCGAATATGTGCGTCCGCACCTAGAATTTCACGAGTTCTTTTAACGGTTTCATATACTTTTCTTGGTGATGAAGTACCTGAAGCATCTTTGAATGCTAAAGATGTAAAAGGAATGCCTGCATCTAAAATCGAACGTAAAACTTTTTCATAGAATGCAACGTCATGAGCGCCTGTGCAGCCTATGGGAAGTTCCATCATAGTGATTGTAACTTCGTGATTTAAACCGTTATCTGTAATGCATTGACCTGAGTAAATTAAATTGTTTACATCATTTAGCGCATCAAAGTTTCTGATTGTTGTAACACCGTGTTTTTTGAACATTTTTGCGTGAAGATTAATCATATCACGAGGTTGAGAATCTAAGCCTACAACATTAACTCCACGAGCTAATGATTGAAGGTTGATATCAGGACCTACTGTTTCTCTTATTTTATCCATTGTTTCGAAAGCATTTTCTCTGCAATAGAAAATCGGAGATTGAAATCTTGCTCCGCCTGCAACTTCAAAGTGTTTAATTCCTGCTTCAACTGCAGATTTTAGAGCAGGTAAAAAATCATCAACGAATACTCTTGCGCCGTATACGGATTGAAAACCGTCACGGAATGATGTATCCATAACTTTAATTTGTTTTTTTGTCATTTTTTTATCCTCTTTCCTTTAATTTTGTTTACGCTTGTGCGCCTGCAATAGCAATTGCAAGAGCTATTTCAGAATCATCTGAAGTTTTTGTTGTTTTTGTTTTAACTTCTTCAACAGGAAGCGGGCAAAGTTTGTTGATTAAAGTAACGCATTTTGCCATAATTAGCATTGCAAAAACTAAAAGCACAAGAAATGAAAATACAATTCCCATTCCGACAAGCATTGTTATGCCGCCTTCAGTCCATAATTCAGGGTTTAACATAGTATTTCTCCTTTTATTCCATTTTTTATAAAATCCAAGTAGTCTTTTTTAAAATTTGATAAAAATAAATTCAAAAATTCATTCTTATCAACGTTTTTTCCGGTTTCTTCAAAAATTGAAGTTGCAGGTTGATCTATTTTTATTAGTTCATCTTTTTCAAGATTTAAGTTTATTCCAAAACCAACAACCACACCTTTAAACGTTTGTCCGAAAAATTCTGATTTAGCAAGTATTCCTGCTATTTTTTTACCGTTTACTAAAATATCATTGGGGTATTTGAAAGTCGGATTTAGACCGTATTTTTCAATAGTTTTGGCACCAATCAAAGCACAATAACGTGTAAGTTCATTTAAGTGGGTAATATCGTCAGGTTTTAGTATTAACGAAGCATAGATATTTCCGCCATTTTTATTTGAACTGTACCAAATGCGCTCAAATTGTCCTTGTCCTTTTGTCTGAAGGTCGCAAGTCACTACATCAAAATCGTCTAATTCCTCTAAATGTTGACGAGCATATTCGTTTGTAGAATTAAGCTCATCAAAATGAATAATACTGCGCATAAATAAATGATAGCAAAAACAAAAAATCAAAACAAATAAAAGTTATATTTCAATTTCTTTTCCAAAAGGAATTGTTATATTATTTATTTTATGTGTTATATCTTGGCAATGAAATGCAGGAACATTAAAAAGTTCGCAATAGTTTTTTAAAAGAGGAAAAATTTCATTTTCTTCTAGGTAAAAATCTCCAAAAATTATTCCTTTAATTTTTTTGCGTAATTTTTCAAATCGGTAAATTTCAAAAAGCATTTTATCAATTTTATAAATTGGTTCATTTAAATCTTCTAAAAATAATATGATATCCTTGTTTGGAAGATAACTTTCTTGTGAAAAAGTTGAAACCAGACTAGATAAATTTCCACCCCAGAGTATTCCTTTTGCTTTACCTTTTTTAAGAGTTTTTAAATTTAATTTGAATGAGTTATTTTCAATTATTTCAATATTTTCTTTAAGGTTTTCGACAAAACCGTTTGAAATCATTAGCGAATGAAAACATTTTACATTTGTTTTTTTATTTAAGGCCATAAGCAAGATGGTCGCATCGGAACTTCCAAGGTAAATTTTGTTTTTTATCAGACTGTAGTTAATTTTATCAACAATTCTTATTGCGCCATACCCGCCTCTTACAGAAATTATCAGGTCAACTTCTTTATCAAGAAAGGCTTGTTCAAAGAATTTAATTCGGTTTTCATCCGAATCAGACAAGTAATTTTGATGGGCTTTTTCATTATAGAATTTTTTTACCTTGAAAGAATTTTCAAGAATTGAAATTTTTTTATTAATTTCATCAATATTTTTTATATTTCCTGAGGGTGCAACAAGACCTATGGTTTTAATTTTTTTCATAAATTAATTATACATTTATTTTTATTAAAATTAAAACTCTTAGTCGTAAATTATGGTAACTCCTGTTTTTCCTGTTGCTCCGCCTATGTCTTTACGATATTCACCATTTCTGTAATACATTTCATTTCCAATTGGATTTGAAAAAAGTTGTTGATTACAATTTATTGAGCTTGGTTTTTGTTTAATATTTGAATTGTACGGACTAATCCCCATTTGTCTGTATACATCTTCATTAATAGGAGTTGACCAACCTGTTAATGTTCCTTTGCCATTGCCTCTATTAAGCCAACTTAAGTAGTTTCCGTAGTAGTTTCTTTTTAGTCTGTTCATTTGTCTTATGCGATGAAGTCTTTGGAGTCTTCTTATGTTGTTTGAATTTACTTTTTGATATTGATATGGACTGTAGTATGTTCCGTATGGATTGTACGTCGGACGGTATATCGTCCTTTTTGGAGCAATTCCGTAAGAAGATGGCTGTTGCAGATAAATTTTTTCATAAGCAAAAGCAAAAGAATTGGAAAATAATAATAAACTCATAATAATAACAATGTTTTTCATACATAAAAGGTATTTTAAAAATTCAATATCTTCATCAGCTAGGGGAGTAATATAAAAATAGGTAATTTAATTATTAAATTTTGTAACAAAAATTCTCTTTTTTGCCTATATTTTTAAAGTTTTAAGCCTTTTTTGCCGATATTTAAATTGTTAGACAATAAAGTTAAGGAGAATGAATATGGGGCTTTCGGCAAGCCAAGCCAGATTCTTGGAATTGACGGCAAGGAGAAGCAATATTGAATATCAAGCTCAGCAAATTAATTTTCAAAGACTTCAGTTGTCTGATAAAATGTCTGCTGCTTCAAGCGATTACCAAGATAAAACTTCAAATAGAAAATTAGTATATAGTTTTAATAATGGAGATGGCATAACTCAGGTTGATGTTACTTATCAAAATTATAAAAATTATATGAATCAACAAATGGAAGGTTTAACAACTGCTCAAGACAAGCTTTTTCTTGTTTCTTCATCAGGAAATAAAATAGTTGTTTCAAGTGAAGAAGAAAGAGATGAGATGATTGAACAATATACTACGTATTCTTCACCTGTTATAGATGATGAAGATGGTAATACCACAATTGTTTCAGTAGGTGAAGGTGTTCAAAATCCGATTAGAGAACTTACTGCAAGTGATTTTATTATAGTAGATAATCTTGATGATGTTGATAATTTTCAAACTGCAATTCAAAATGGGGTATATTATTTTGCAAAACGAGAATTAAATACTGAAACAAATCAATATGAATTTAAAACGGATTCTTGGGATTCAATTGCAGGCGGAGCTATTGGTGAAACTTATGATACTGCAGACGATGCTCAAGCAGAAGCAGAATATAAAGCAACATCAGATAAACTTCAAAATATAGATAAAAAATTAGAGCTTCAATTAAATAAACTTGAAAATGAAAGAAGTGCAATACAAACAGAAATTGAAAGTATAACAAAAGTAATTGATGATAATATAGAATCTTCATTTAAAACATTTAGCTAAAATGGTCATATTTTATAAACACGAAAAAACGAGTTAATTAGTTAACTCGTTTTTTTCCTATTCTTTCTATTATTTAATTTTTATGCGTAATAAAGTGTTCTTCTTGTTTCGTTATCGTCTTTTGGTCTAAGTTGTCCTGTTCCGTTATTTTCGGGAATTTCAAAATCTGCATAAAGACTGCCTTGAGAATTGAAATGTTTTCTTGCTATTTCTTCTAGGGCTTTTATCCTTTCTTCATTATTTGAACATTCTCTAAGTGCGTTTGAAATTTCAATTGCACGTCTATAATCTTCTTCTGTTAGTGCATTTGTTGGAAACTTGCTTGGGGTAACTTGTGCGGATGCTTGATGATACCCTCTTATTTGCGAATTATTATAAGACGGGTATGCAGTTGTTTGACTACTAAACGGATTAATTGCACTCATTGCCATATAAAATGCCCTATACTAATCTATACATATTAAAAAAGTATTTTTTAAGATATAAATTGACAGTTATTTTAATAATTTTACAAAAGTTTACATTTAACCTCTTGAAAAAACTTCTAATAAAAGAGGATTATCTGTTTTAATCGGATTGTAAAATGCTGCACTTGCAACCATAGCAGCATTATCGGTACAATATTTGAGTTCCGGAGCGTTTGTTTTATAGCCTTGTTTTTCAAGTTCTTTTAAGCGATGTCTTAATTCGGAATTAGCTGCAACTCCCCCTGCAAGAGCTATTGTTTTACAATTTAATTTATCTGCAAATTTTTTTGTTTTTTTAATTAAAGTGTCTGCTATTCTGTATTGGAAACTTGCTGCTATATCTTCTTTTGGAAGATTTTGGGGGGTGAATTTTTTGACTTCTCTTAAAACTGCAGTTTTAAGACCGGAGAATGAAAATTCATCTTCTTTAACTTTTGCTTCAGGGAAATTGAAAGCGTTTTTGTTGCCGTTGTGCGCCATTTTATCAAGCATAATGCCTCCGGGGTATGGAATTGAGCATAGTCTTGCAACTTTATCATAAACTTCTCCTACAGCATCATCTATTGTTTGAGCCAAGATTTCTTGTTTATCATAGTCTTGAACATATATTATTTGGCTGTGTCCTCCTGAAACCAAAAGGCATATAAACGGGGGTTCAAGATTGGAGTCAATGAAATTAGCACAAACATGTGCGTTTAAGTGATTGACGCCGATATAGGGTTTATTGTGAACTAAAGATAATGTTTTTGCTGCATTCAATCCTACAAGCAAACATCCGACAAGCCCCGGGCCCACAGTTGAAGAGAAAGCATCTATTTTATCAGGCGTTATATTTGCTTTTTCGTAAGTTTCTTTTATAACCAGATTTATAGAATTAAGATGTTCCCTTGCTGCAACTTCGGGAATAACCCCACCAAATTTTTCATGGGTTTTTATTTGGCTTGATACAACATTTGACAGAACTTTTCGTCCGTCTTGTACTATTGCTGCTGCTGTTTCGTCACAGCTTGATTCGAGTGCAAAAATTATCAATTATAATTCCTTTATTAATTTTTGTTGTAGTTTATTTGCGTTTTGTTATAATAATAGCATGAAAAATAAACTTCTAATTTCATTTTTAATTTTTATATCATTAGGTTCTAATATTGTTTTTTCTAATGAATTAGAGGATGCTGCAAATTTGTACAATCAAGCGATTGATTTATATAAACAAGATAATGTTGAAAAATCAATTGAGCTTTTTAATCAAGCAATTCAAATCAAACCTGATTTTTATGAAGCACATTATAATTTGGCTCAGATTTTAATGTCTTTGGATAAAAATGACGAGGCTTATGAAGTTTTAGAAAAATTGCTCAAAATTAAGCCGAATGATTCTGAAACTTTGTATAATATTGGTAAAACCCAATATAAAAGAGGATACTTACTAAGTTCGCATGAATATTTGGTTAAAATTCCAAAAGAGGCTCCGCAATATGAGTCTGCTAAGCTTTTAATTTCAAAAATTGAAACAAGGCAAAAAGAATTGAATTTGGAAGCAAAAATTAAAGAACATAAAATTTCAGTTGATTCTATGGGCAAAACAAAAGGAGTTGAATTATCTGAAATTGCTGCTCCTTCTGGCGTTGCAGTTGATTCAAGGGGTAATATTTATGTTGCCAGTTTTGCAGAAAATGCAATTTATAAGATTTCAATATATGGTAAAAAAATTGTATTTTCAAATTCCCCATTAATAAAAGGACCAATTGGCGTTGCGGTTGATAAAAATGATAATGTTTATGTTGCTAACTATTTAACGAATAATTTATTAAAAATTTCATCAAACGGACAAGCTACAATTCTTGCGGATATCGAAAAACCATATTGTGTTTATTATGATTCCGAGCACAATAGAATCTATGTGACTGAGCAAGAAACAAATAAACTTTTTAAATTTGATATATAATTTTAAAAAAGGGTTAAAAAAAGAGCTTTTAAATTTAAAAGCTCTTTTTTATTCTTTAATTATTTTATTTTTTAATTATTTGTGCAGCTATAAATTGTTCTTCACGATTTTCATATAAAGGAGCAAGCTTTACTTCTTGTTGAGGCATTGTTCCTTCTTCAATCGGAAGATATACACGATAGTCGATATCAGAGAAGCAATTATCTATTGATTCAATTTTTGATAATTCTTCCTCAATGATAGCGTTGTTATCTATCATGTCTGCAATTTTTTCAAATCTTTCAACGTGTTCTCTAAATCTGTCGGTTGCATAATCTTTTGCTTGCCATGTTGTAATTAAGAATGGCCAATCTGAACTTTGAAGCAATAGATTTTCTCTTGCAAGTTGATTTAAAGCACGTTTTAAAAGATTATTTTCCGGTATTTTTTCATATCTTGAAACGATGTCTATTATTCTTTTTTCGCAAGAATGAATTATAGGCCACATCCATTCTGTTAAATGGTTTTGCCATACCCAGAAATGTCCGCCTTGACCCCAAGAAGATTCGGGAATTTGGATTGCTTCTGTTGGCGGGTGAGCTTTCAGGTATTCTCCTGCTGTCATCATTTCAACTTCGGGAACATAATTGTTTAGTTTTTTAATTACTTGCTTGATGAACTCAATTCCTTCAAACCACCAGTGTCCGTATAATTCCGTATCAAATGAAACCATAACAAGACCTTGTTTTCCGTTGTGAGCATTTTTGTAATCGTTTAGCAAATGATAAATTAAGTTGGTGTAATGGTCAGAATTTGAATTAACTTGATTCATCGCTAAAACAGGATCATAGAGCATTTTATCTCCAAGGTCAGTAGTAGATGAAGTTATTCTCCAATAGTGCATACCGGAGTTACAGTCTTTTCTGTGGAATTCTCTGTAACATCCGTCACCAGGATATCCGTCTGCTGCTGACCAAACTTGAAATCCTGCTCTATCGTTTCTACCCATCACGGCAACTTGTGCATCAGGTAACCAGTATGCGCTGTAAGTGTCATATCCGGTTGCCTCTCTTTTTGGTAATGGTATATACTCAATATTTCCGTAGACTCCGATATTTCTACGGTTTCCGATAGAGTTTCCACCTTCAATCACGTGTGATTCGGTGAAAAAGTATTCAATATCATTGTTTTGTAATGTTACTTCAACTGCAGGGCGCCATTTTTTCTTTCCGTCTTTTCCTATAAATTCATATCCTTGGCGATATGCACATTCGGGCAACCAGCAACCTTTTGCTTTTTTGCCGAAAAGACGTTTTGTTGTGTCTGAACCTACTTTAAATTGTGCATTTAAGTTTGTATCTGTTGCAAGAAGTGGTGAAAAACCGTGAGTTGCACCTGAGGTTGTAATTTCTATACAACCTAAATCTTGATATTTTTTAAATCCTGCAATCAAATCTTTGTTGAATTTATTTATAAATAAGTCTTTAATTCTGTTATACCAATCGAAATAATATTTAGCTAAATATTTCAAATGTTGACTGTGTGCTACTTCGGGATCGGGATATCTTTCAAGGTCTTCGGATACTGCTTTAATTCTTGAATCAAGATAGTCAATAAAACCTTGTTGCAAATGCGGGTCGTTTAATTGTTCACCTAAAATCGGAGTAATTCCGATGGTTAATTTAGCTTTAATACCTTCATCGTATAATTCAGATATCATGTTTAATAATGGAACGTATGTTTCTTCCATACATTCATATAAGCATTCTTCGCCAAAAGGCCACATTCCTGCCATTCTATAATATGGAAGGTGTGAGTGAAGCATAAAGACGAATTGTCCGATTTTTTGCACCATGTTTTTGATTGCCTCCGATTTTTCTTCTAGTGTTCTTACTATAACATAAATTATAATAAAAAATAATCATTTAGAATTAGTACATTTGTATAAATTTACTAAAGTTAATATAGTTAATTAGAATTAATAAAATAAAAACTTGTGTTTATTCATTTTTTGGTAAAATTAATTTATGACAGAAAATAAAAAAGTTTTATTTGATCCCGGTTATGCTCCGCTCGTTATAGATTCAATAGGGCAGGTTGGCTATACATATTATATGTTTTCGGCAATTCCAAATTTAAAACTCAAAAGATTAAATTTTCCGATGACATTTAAAAAAATTGAAAGACTTTTGAAAGTAAATGTTTCTTTTTACTTAGGATGTTTGCTTTGGGCGAATTTTATTTCTAAATTTTCAGATTGTGAAATTGAAGGAAATAAACTCTTGGGAGAAGATGCAAAAGAAGAAGAATATACAAGTGAAATCTCTTTTTTAATTGATTTTTTAGAGAAGGATTTTCCCCGTGATTGCAAATATTATATGAATAAAGAATATTTACCCGATGAAAAATATTTGAAAATTTTAAAAACATATAAGGATTTTTTGATAATTAATAAGGGTTTTGTTTCTTGTTCAAATACAAATCAGATTAAAATGCCTGAAAATATTAAACCTTTTGATGAAAAGAATGGTGAAGTTGTAAATTCTATAATTCAAAAAGCAATCAAGGACAAGGATTTAGCTGAGCTTTTTGAGGTTTATGATTTAATATTTTAAATTTTTTATAATTTTTACTATTCTAAATTCGTAGCCTTCGGGTTTATTTAAATATGCTGTATACACTGATGAAATTATCACCATAAGAAATGATATTGAAAAACAAATTGCTATTATTTTTTCTTTTTTAGTCATCTTAATCACCTTTTTGAATTGATTTTTGCATCCACTCTTGCGCTCTTGCGCCGTATAAAATTTTACCGTCTACTCTAATACCGTAGCCAAAAGGATCTTCCCCTTTATTAATACCGTCTACATCCATACAGAA
>CALUZA010000057.1 GCA_944325185.1 Candidatus Gastranaerophilales bacterium
GGTAAAGAACAAATTATAAAAGAAGATAGCAAATATATTTTCGAAAATCCTCAAGTTACCTATATTAAAGGTGTTTTAAAAGTTGTAAACGGAATTACAACATTTATTCCTGATGAAAAAGGCAAAACAATTGATAGAGACAAAAACAGAGTAATTGAAGGTAACTTTACGGAAAGATATAGTAAAAATAACCCTGCTACTAACAATTCTCTATGGCATATTCAGGCTTCATCAAATAATTTTGATGGTGATGTTACGACAATTCCTTGGGAAAAGGTTGTTAGTGGTTCAAAAGATATTGTAGATAGGCCCCTAGGACAAGATAGCAACGGAGATTATGTCGGTCAGTTTACTCCTCCTTCTACTGCAGTAAATACGGTTCTTCATGCTGTAGGCGGCGGTGGAGCAGGTGGTGGGCCGTCTGTTTCTACTTTGGACGCTTATGTTAGTCCAAATAAGGCTGATAGCTCAGAAATTCAAATAATGAAAAAGCAATTAGCAAATAGATTTAGAGAAGTTGCAAAGAAAAAAGGCAGAAACGACCTTGCGGGTCTTAGTGATGACGCTATAGTTAAGGTTGTTAATAATTCAAATATTGGTTATGCAAATAATCCTTCGCAATTATTGGTTGATGATACGTATATTTTGATAAATACTTCAAACGGGACAATCACGGTTAAAATTGATGTTACAACCGGAATGATTTTGCCGCATGAATTATTGGATTATACAAAAATTCTTGGCGCACAAACACAAGTCGCTGAAATTCACGATATGCCAAAATGGTTTGATTGGCAAGATATAACAGACGGTAAATTCAAGGCAGGAGCTGTTGCTTGCGGCACTGCGGGCGGAAATGCCGGAAGTTTGATATGGATAACTAAAACTTCTGATGCAAATATTGATTGCATGAGAAATGCTTATGGTAAATATGACAAATCAGAGTGTACAGCTAGTAGTTCGTGTTATTATGATTGCAAAGATGTTTGCTTGCACTATGTTCAACATAGTTTAAAGGGTGGTACAAGAAAATACGTTTGCGCTAAAAAAGAAACACAATGTAAACATGCATCAAATGTATGTGTTGTAAGAAAATGTTCGTGTTCAAATACGACATATTATAGTTGTCCTGAATATTATAGAACGTCAAGCTGCCCAAGTGAAGCAGGCGGCTGTGATGATCATAGTAGAAGAACAAGAAATGGCACACCATACACTCACACCTACACTGGTGGCTCAGGCGGCGCTGCTCCTCCTTGCGTTTGGCTTGGAACTTATGTTAAAGATCCGGTTACTGTTTCACAGAGCTGTCTTGGCGTTGGCTATACCGGAAGATCAGGTTCTAGTAAAACTGTGATAGATAATATGAGTGCAAGAATATCTGCATCAGGAATAAACGGTGAAAATGGAGCAACTTGTTCTATTACTGTTGATAATATAACAAGTCATTCTGCAGGTGGCACGGGTGGAATTGCTTGTATTCAATCGCAGTTTGATACAGATTATTCTACCCCAACATATGTCCCTGATGACACAGTTGCAGCTGGTTGCGCAAATACCCCCGGATGTGTTTTAACAAGTTCAGATAAAACAATGATATATGCATTAGCACCTTCTTTTATGTGTCAAGCTATGCCGACTTCGAGTTGCGGTAAAAACGGTAAAGCAGGAGTTGCAACTCCTGGCAATATAAATTCTAACCACGATGTTTGTACATTCTCTGACGGTACATCTGTTAAATGCATGTCAGGCGGTACAGGTATTCCAAACCCTTCTGCTACAAACAGTTACGGCATAGGAAAAACAACAGGCAGATATAATTACATATATACTTGGACTATTCCTTATGCAACCAACTATCTTGGCTATGGTGAAGCGGGAAGTGCCGGTGAATATGCAACAACAAAATTATCCAAGATTGATGGCTCCTTGTTTATAAAACTCGGAAAAGGCGGTGCTTGGACTAATGACGGCTGGAAATACGGCAAAAAAGGTCCAAATGGTACTGATACGATTGTTAGAATGGGCGAAAACAGTATAGTAGCTAAAAAAGTTCTTGTCGCTAAAGGCGGTCAAGGCGGCAGAGGCGGACTCAAAACAAATAATTATGATTTGTGTTATGCAAACGACAGAGACAAAGCTTGTTCTGATAATACCAATATTCAATGCTGTAGCGGTATAGCAAAAACTTCTCGTGAGGTTTCTGCAACAAATGTCAGAAAGAGTATTTTTGATACAATAAAATCATTTGTCGGTAACAGCAAAATTATCGGTATAGGTCTCGGCAGAGGTGCACAAGGTGCCGGAACTGCGTCGGGCGAGTTTGAAGTATACGGTTCAAGGCTTGGAATTAATGCAACTGCTGATATAAGTTTCAGTATTGCTCAAAGAATTGTATATAAAAAATCAAGTCCTTCTGCTTCAACAGGCGCTCCTGAAGGTACTTCTCCAACTTCAAAGACTGCGGATAAATATAAAAACGGTTATCTAAAACCTGCTAATGTCAACTTCAAAGGCGGTGACGGAGCTGTTATAATTACATGGTAAAAAGGAAAATTAAATGATAAAAAAAGCTTTTACATTGGCAGAAACTTTAATTGTACTTTCTATTATCGGAGTATTGGCTTTGATTGTTCTTTCAACATTGCAAAATTCTGCTCCGGATAAAAATAAGGCAATGTTTAAAAAAGCATATTCAATAACAGAAAGAACCGTAGCAGAACTTGTTAATGATGAAACATTATATCCTTATGATCCTGATAGAATCGGTTTTCTGAATGTTGATGTTGTTCAAATACCTGGAACTACTGAAGCTGCTGAGGGTGATACGAAATTATGCCAGTTGTTTACAAGCAAGTTAAATCTTTTAGGTGAACCTGTTTATGAAAATAATACTTGCACTTTTGAAACGACAGATGGAGTTTTTTGGACAATGCCAACAGGAATTGATGATTTTGCAGATAAAAAAACAATAACCGTAGATGTAAATGGTATTGAAAATGAACCTAATCTTGCGTCGGGTGACGATCAGGATATATTCTCGATAAATATATACTCAGATGGCAGAGTAAATGTTTCGGGTGATAAAGAAATTGAATACTTAAGATCACATACTGTTAGAAAATAAAATTATTGATTTGCAGCACATAAATCTTTAAATGAGCAATATTTGCAAGAATCTTTGTTTTGATTTTTTTCAAATTTTAAATCATTTATGTTTTTATGTGCTGCTTTAAATATTTCGAGCACTTCTTTTTCAATATCTTCATCAAAATTTATTTCGAATGTATTTTGACAATCATCAGGTAAAATTATTTTTAATTTTGTGACTTTTTGAGAATTGAATTTTTCAAAAAACACTTTATATAAAACTAATTGGATTAAATATTTTTGGTATTTTCCTTTTATTTTCACATCTGTTTGTTTTTTATTGTATCCTGTTTTATAGTCTGCAATTGTATATGTTCCGTCGTCATTTAATTCAATTCTATCTATTATGCCGCTTATTTTTATTCCGTTGTATGTATTTTTTATAAAATATTCTGATTCTGTTATTCTTTCGATTGGAGTTGAAGTAAATTGAGCATAAAAAGCATTGATGCTTTTTTGCGCTCTTTGCTCCATAAATTTTCGAGTATTTTTATCTGATATAACAAGATTGTTGAATTTCTTTGTAAAATTTTCAACTATATAATTTTTATCGGGGTATGTCCCTTTTTCCTTTGCGTAATTACAGGATACTTGAAGCGTATAGTGCATTGCTGTTCCGTAATTTGCTTCATCTCTAAATTCTGATTTTGTATCCAATTTTAGTATATATGAATATAAGTATTGTCTTGGACATTCAATGTATGTGTTTATTGAACTTGGTGAGTATGGAATTTCTGACAAAATCGTCTTTATTAATGTGTTAAATTCATTTAAATAATCAAAATCTTTTTGTTCCAATTCTTTAATTAAATCGTTTTCGTATAATTTTGTGTCAAATTCTTCTGTTTTAAAATCGACTAAATTTAAAAGCGGCTTAATAATTTCGGTTATGCCAAGCCTGTTATCTTGTGCGCAAGAAAGATATAACGTGTGCTTTGCTCGTGTTAGCCCGACGTACATTAATTTTATTTCGTTTGACTTTTTAATGTCTTTCTTTTTTTCTTCATCTAAAATTTCGTTTGCAGGTATCTTGGGTTCGGTTGATTTATTATTTGATTCCCAGTTACTGCGTTTTAGATTTGGCATAAATACATATTCAAACTCCCTGCCTTTTGATGAATGGTATGTGGATAGTTGAATAGCATTTAGTGAAATTGGCGGTTTTTCTGTTTTGATTTTATAACCGTTTTCTCTTGATAAGTCAAGGTAGTCAAGAAAATCTTTTAAGTTTGCATTGCTTTCGTCTTGTGAAAATTCATAGGCTAAATCAATCAGTGTTTTTAAGGCTGCAATGTTTTCGGTTTTATTTATTTTTGTATTTACAAAATAACTGTATATTCCTGTTTTTTGAGCTGCCGAAAGTATTGTTGTTCTAAGGCTTTCGCTTGTCATTAACTCTGTAATATTTTCATAGGTTTTTATAAAATCTTCAATTTTTTTAGGGTCTTTGGATTTTTCTTCTTTTAACAATGTTTTAAAGTCGTCTATAAATAGGGTATCATTGTTTTTGTGTCTTAAATTCCAAAGGTAAATGTAATCATCTTTATTGAAGTTAAACGGTTCCATTAAAAGTATTTTAAAGGCATTTTCTTCATAAAGTGCCGGATTTGCAATTAGCTTTAAATACAGATAAAGAGTTGTTGCTGACTTTGTTTCAAAAATATCTTTTCCTTCTTTTAACTCAAAGGGAATATTTTTTGCTTTGAGTTTTTCTGCATATATTTTTAATTCATCATTGTTTTTAGCTAAAATTGCTATTTCGTTGAGTTTTTTTTCATTGTTTTCTTTTGGACATTCAGGTGAGTTTATAATTTGTTCAATTTTTTCTATCGTTGCGTTTATTTCTCTGTTTGATGAAATGTATTCGGTAAAAATTGGCAGTTTATTTTTTTCTTTAAGCGAGTCATTTTTGGCTTTTAGTTTTTTGTTTATATTATATTTTTCAAATTTTGGATTTCCTTCAAGTCTCATCGGGTCCAGTTTTGAAACTTCATAGCTAAAATTTAGTATGTTTTCTGTTGATCTTCTGTTTTCTTCAAGGCAAATAACGTCAAAATTTTCAGAATTTGAATATTTTTCTATAAATTTTTCTATATTATCTATATGTGCACCTTGAAAAGAAAATATTGTTTGATCGTCATCACCAACTACAAAAGCATTTTGCTTTTGCATATTGTCAATCAGGTTAAAAATAATTTTGTTTTGTATTTTGCTTGTATCTTGATATTCATCAACAAGAATTTGCGTGTAGTTTGACGCAATTTTTTGTGTAAATTCTTTGTCTTGTTCAAATTTGTTAACCACAAAAGTGAGCATATCATCAAAATCGATTAATGAGCGTTTGGCTTTTTTGTTTTCATAAAGCTCGTAGATATCCCAAAGTTCGCTTGCTTTTTCTATTCTTTCTTGAGTTTTTGTGATTTCTTTTTCTATTTTAAGCGGAATTTTTTTGTTGTTTATAAGGTATTCTTCCCTTTTTTCTTCCAGTGTTTTGATATATCCGCCCCAGTTTGGATGATTTTTGATGTTTTCAAAAAAAGTATTTTTATCTATAAGATTTTTTTTGATTTCGGAAATGTCGTCAATTAAGTTTTTTATTTTAGAATAGGGGTTATTTTTTTTATCTCTGTTTGCTGTTGGTTCAAGTTCATCAATACATTCTTTCATTAGCTTGTATTTTGTTGTATCTTTTATTATTTTTAAATTTTCATTATACATATCTGAAAATTCGTCTTTGTTGTTTTCTATGATATCCAAACAAAGGCTGTGGTATGTAAAAATGTTTATTTTTTGCGCTGTGGGTTCATCCAAAATTTTGGAAACAGCTTTTCGCATTTCATTTGTTGCAACATCGGTAAAAGTCATGCACAGTATTTTTTCGGGAGCTATATTGTCCTCGATTAAAGATTTAATTCTTCTTGAAATACTAAATGTTTTTCCTGTTCCGGGGCCTGCAAGTGCAAGTCTTATCCCGTTTCTAAAGTTTATACATTCCTTTTGTTTTTGATTTGGTTCTTTTTCATCTTTGTTGAAATTAATCTGTTGTTGCATTGCATTCCTTTAAAATCATTAATATATCTTTTGTAATTTCTATTCTTTTTTTGTGCAGATAGTAGTTATATATTTTTTCTGCTTGTTTTGACAAGGGCATATCAATTCCTTTTCTTGGTTTAAGGTAAGGACTTTCTTTTAGTTTAATTTTGGTGATTTTTGAATCAAAGTAGTCTCTTGCAAGTCTAAGAGTTGTTTTTTTAATATTTAACATGGTTGAAATTTTTTCAAGTGCTTCGTTTTGGTTTAAGTTTGGGAAAATATCATAATGATCAAAGCGAGATAGGTAATATGCAAGGATTTGTATTTTGTCTTTTTTGAAATCTATTTCGCTTGGAATAGTCTTGTTGGGTAGATTTATGTTTTTAAGATAATTCATTAGTTCACTGACAGGTGCCAGTATTTTGCTATATTTGTTTTCTATAGCAATATTTTGAATGTTTTGCAATTTTTTACTTAATTCTTCAGGGTATAATATATCTTCCATAGCTAAAATCCAAATATATGTATAATTTTAGCATAAAACTGATTAAATTATTTAATTTTATAAATTACCCTTGTTGTATGGTTGAAAAAAATATGTTTTTCGGTTATTATAACTTTGTAAAAAAATGTAAATTATTTATAAAAAAAGTCAAAAAATTTTTTTTAGCATTGTTGTATAGGTGTAATTAAATTAATAAAAAGAAAGTTAGGTGAATAATGAGCTTAAGTGTAGGTCCAATGACAACAAAGAAAAAGGTTGCTATCGGTGTTGCTGTTGCAAGCGCTGCTGTTGCTGCTGTTGGTGTTGCAGGATATTTAAAAGGCAAAAAAACCGATGCTTTTATTAGTACACAGGGCACTGATAAAAAACTAGGTTTCTTTAAAACAATTTTAGAAGGTTTAAAAGCATATAAAGATCAAGTTGTTGGTTTTTTCTCTAAAAAAGGAAAAAAACCTGCAGATGCCGCAGGCAAGGCTGCTGATAATGCAGAAAGATCTGCTGAAGCTGCAAAATAACTTACTGATAAATAATAATAAAATTAGTAAAATAGCGTTGGGCGAAAAGTTTTGTCCCGCGCTATTTTGCTGTTTTTTGTAATTAAATTTATTTTTATAATTACATGCTCAAATTTAGCGAACTTTTTTATTTAGGATAGTTTATTTTTTTACATTCAATTCTAAACTTATTTATCTGTCAGATAGCGTATATGTGTTTTGGCTTATGCTAGAGTGTTTCTATTGGAGATAAGTATGACAAATATTATTGAGTATAGATTTAAAAATAAACTATATAAATTGAAAAAAGAAAAGGTTCTTGAAATTCTTGCTGCACTGGAAAATAATAATGAATTTTATGCAGATGATTCTGAAATTGTGTTTTACTTAAAGAAATATAATTTAATAAGTGAATATTTTTTAAGTTCAATTAACGAAAAATAGTTGGTTATTATCTTTTTGCATATTGTTTTTGTGTAAATATTATTCGATTTATAGGCAATGAGATATAAAAGGAATAATATTTTAAAATACATAGATTTTTCTTTTGATGAAGAAAAATTTCCCTTGCAAGAAAGAGTATTTATCTTAAATAATGTTCCGATTAAGCATAAGGGTTATGTTATTTATTTGATGACAAGAGAGTTTCGCTTTTTTGATAACTTTGCTTTAAGGTATGCAAAAAAAATAGCCTTTGAAAACAATTTGGAATTAAAAGTTTTATATAAAATTCCTGATTTAGCTACGCTAAATAAACAGGAGTTTTATTATGAAAATTTTGAACAGTTAAAAAACATATTTAGGATAAATGATATTTCTTTTTTGGAATTTAAAAGCTTTGATGAATTCGAAGTTGCCCTTTTGGTTGTGGATTTTAGTCCCCTTGAAAAAAATATTTATGATAAATTTTTGTTTAGAGTTGTTGAAATAGATGGGCATAATATACTTCCTTCAAGATTTATTTCAAATAAACAAGAATATTCTGTTATGTCATTTAGAATTAAGGTTTATAAAAATATCGGTTATTTTTTGAAAAAATTACCTGATAAATTTGATGTTGAATTAAAATCTAATACGGTCTTATTAGATTTTATCAAGAATAAATTAATGCATTATTCGAAATTTAAAAATAACCCAAATTACGAGATGACATCAAACCTTTCAGCGTATATTAATTTTGGATTTATTTCGTCTTATAGAATCGCTATTGAAATATTAAAATCTTCTTCAAGTGATGAAAATAAAGAAGCGTATTTAGAGGAGTTGATTGTAAGAAAAGAGCTTGCCGAGAATTTCTGTTTGTATTGTAAGGATTTTAAAAATTTATCCTGTATTCCAAATTGGGCAAAAAATTCAATTCAAGAACATAAGAATGATTTTAAAAAAAGAATATACAGTATAAATGAATTTGAAAATGCTAGAACTGAGGATGAATTATGGAATGCCTGTCAAAGGCAATTAATGAGAAAAGGTAAAATCGAAAGTTATCTTAGGATGTATTGGGCAAAAATGCTTTTAAAATGGACATATTCAGTAGATGATGCTTTAAAAACAGCGATATATCTAAATGATAAATATGCCTATGATGCTCCTTCTGCAAACGGATATACTGCTATTTTGTGGTCACTTGGTGGTTTGCATGATAGGGCGTTTAAAGATAGGGAAATTTATGGAAAAATTCGTCCAATGACATATAACGGTGCGAAGTCTAAATTCGATGTTTTGGCATATATTGATAAATATAAACCATAAAAAAAGGGAGGTTATCAAAACCCCCATTTCCCCATTAAAAAATTTTTTTATTAATAAACCGTTAAGTTTTTCTTGTTAATTATATTTTAAACTAAAGTGCATTATTAATGCAAATATATAATTTATGTTTATATTTTACATGTGTAGTAATTGCTTTTCATCATACAAGCAGTGGATTTTAGTGGTTTAAAAAAAGTTTACAATTTATATATATTTGTTAAATTAATAAGAGTATTATTCTAATTGTCATGACTAATTTTAATTCAATTAATAATTTAAGATTTTATGTTTCGCAAAATGGCTCGTCTGTGCAAAATTCAAAACCAGCAGGAATTGTAGATGATAGCCTTTCAAATTTGACACAAAATACTTCCAATATGCAAAATGAAACTACTTCTTTAGTTAATCCTTCGTTGCTATATAACTATTCAATGGCAAAAATGGATTACGAGGTTATGATGAAATACCTTTTAAATATGATGTCTTTACCTGATTCTATAGATAAATTCATTCAAAAAGCTGCTCAAAACAGCAAAGATTTTGAAATGATAAAAGTATTGGTTGAAAATCTTATTAGCACTAAGGCATTAGCAGAATTTTTAAATGAAAAGTCAAAAATTGCTGTTGATAAAACCATGCAAGCTATTTCAAATTCTCTTAAAGCAGGATTAAGTGATAGCGGGCAATTAAGAGATATTTTGTCTATTTTGAATATTATACAATCTCAAAGTTCTTCAAATTCTAATATTTTAAAAGAGTTTTTATTACTTTATATACCTGTTAGTGGACAAATTTATGAAAAACAGCTTGAATATATACCTATGGAGAATGATGAAGAAAAGAAAGTTTCTTTTTCGGAACTTTCTTTGATGTTTGAAACTTTAAATTTTTCAAATATATTATGTACTATAAATGTTGAAAATAATGATGTGACTGTTTTTATGTCTGTTTTTGATAATTTCCCATCTATTGCATTTGAAAAAGTTGTTAAAACTTTTTCAAAAGAAGCTAATATAAATTTGTTTTTGGAATATAAAATTAAACAAAATGCACAAACTAACACTCAAAATCAAAATTTTAAAGTTGTTTCCAAATCAATGGTTTCAATTAATGTTTTAATTTTGGCGCATTTGATAATTAAAACAATTTTTAAATTGGATAATGATTTTATTTAATTTTTTTCAAACTTGATAAGAAATTATTATGTTCGACGTCGCCTTCAACTTGCGTTAAGAAAACTTGCGTTTTTTCGTTTGGAACATTGATTTCAGGCAGTTCATCCAGTTCAGATTTATAATAGTTTGCATCATTTCTTGTGTTTAGTTGGACTTTGTTTGCAAGTGCGCTTAAAGACATGTTTCTTAAAAAACTAAACATTGTTTTTTTGTCAGATGAAAATCTTGTATAGATTCTGAGCGATGTATCATGTTTTTCCATGTCAAATCTGCCTCTTATCAAGGCGCTCAGTGTTTGAGAATATGATTTGATATTTATTTTATTTACAACATTGTTTCTAATTGTTAGCTCGCCTGTAATTTTTTCAAAATTGCCCTCAGGTATACTTACAATATCCATAATTGCTCCGGGGCTAAGCATTGCTACAGGGTTTCTAAATACTGAAGCAATTTTTAAAACATATTCAACCAGACCAATTTTACCTATTGTACCTTCTTTTATTATAAATTTCATATCACCGTTTAATTTTAGTGATTTATCACCATATAATTCTATTATTCCTGAGGCACGTCCTGTTATTTCTTTTTCAAGATTAAATAAAACTTTTGCCATAAGGTCAGAATTTATGTCTTTTGCTCCAAGTTTTACATAGTATTTTAAATTTTTTAAATCGCAATCAACAAATAACGAGGATGTTCCATCTGCAATATCAAACTTATTTGATTTTATTTTTAAAATACCATTTTCATCCAGAGTCATGTTTGCTTCTATATTTCCAAAGTTAATTTCTTTATAATTTCCTTTATGTAAAGTAAAATCGCCATCTTCAATTCTAATAAAGCTTGTGTCGAACATATATTCGTCGTTTGCGATATCATTTTCATTTTCTATATTGGATGTGTCGTCTGACACATTTTTATTTTGGTTATTTACAGCTTTTAAAAATCTTTCAACATCCATGTTATCAATGTCCAGTGTTAAATTTTTTATAACAAAAGGTGGTTGAAGTTCATTTTTAATTTTTCCGCTAAATATATATTTTGCTCGTTTAAATCTTCCTTGCGCTTGAATATCTATTATGTTTGAATTTGTTTTTAGGGTTGCATTTTTAACAAATAACCTTTGTGATGGAATTAAAGTTTTATTTATTTTCATGTTTGCGTTTAATATTGGAATGTTGTTTTTAAAATCTACGTGAAGATTTCCCTTAACAGTACCCTTTTTAAATAATTTTTGTCCTGCAAATATATTTAAAAATTCGCATGGCATTTCTCTTCCAAATGTAAAACCTGCGCTATAGAGCTGTCCTTTTAGATTCATTTTTGCATCTAAAATTAGTATTGGTTTTAATTTTATGCCTCTTTTTATGTCTGGCGCTATGTAGTAATTTATGTTTTTTATGTCAAATTTGTCGCCTTCAATATGAAAATCACCTTTTGCTGCTCTATCATAATCTGAAAGTGCAGATTTTGAATCATCTATACCGAAGTTTACACCTTTTGGAATTTTCGCAAGCCAAACAATATCCATTATATTATTTTTAGCTTTGTATATAATTCTTGTTCCAAAAGGTTTTGATGTATGTAAAACAGTATTGTTTATAAGTTTTGCCAAGTAATCTTTAAAAAATTCGTTTGATATTACTGTGTCTATTGTTATATTTGAGTCAAAAGTTTTATAATAATCTTTAATTGAGCCATATATTTTAACATTATTGTTTTTATTTTTGCCCCAATAACCTATTAAATCGATAAAATCTATAGAATTTTTTGATATGTTTATTCTGCCTTTTGAAATATTAACAGGAATGTATGAAACGTCTTTTAGACTTGCTTTTGTGTTGTTAATATTGATGTATCCGGAAAGCTCATTATTGTTTGAGTTTACGTCAAAGTTAACTTGCCCGCTTGGATTTTGTAGGGGTTTTAAAAGATTTTCGCCGTTTGGTATTACAATATTTGAATTTATTAGATTAAATACGTCTAAAAGTGTAAATTTATCTGATTTTGCATTTATAAAAATATTTTTTTGATCTATTTTGGATGATAAAAGTAGTCTTGAATTATTTATCAATACAAGCAATTTTTCTATTTCAACTCTATCTTTAAAAATTTTTACTTCGTTTATAGATGAAGATGCAATATTTACGTATGTTTTAGAACCTTTTGAAATTATAGCTTCAAAGTTGAATTCAAGATTTTTTTGATTGTTGTCTTGTACAAGAGCAATATCTCTTGAATATAAATCAAATACAGCACCATTTTGCTTGTATGACAACTCCATTTCGTCAAGTTTGATTTGTGAATTGTATATGTTTATTTTCCAATCGCAAACCGTTTTTTCTTGTTTTTCTTCTTGTTTAATTTCAAGTGAATCAAGTAATTCATCTGCTTTTATTATAAGTGTAGTTGCTAAAAGTCGATTAAGTTCAATTTTTTTGGAGAAAATTTGATTATAAGATATTGATGTTTCAAAGTTTTTTAATTCGATAAGGTTTTTATTGTTTTTTTTGAGATATAAATTCCCTATTTCAAGGTCAATTTGTGGTTTTATGTATGTTTTTAATTTAACGTTGTCATAATATAGTTCTGTTTTTGTAAAATCGTACATTATTTTGTGCAATGTTTTTGAGAGAAGTTTTGATTTTGCAAATTCAGGTAATACAACTAAATATGCAAAAATTGTTATAATTATTAAAATACTTGTTGCAATAAGCACTGTAAGGCCTATTAATTTAACTTTTTTCATATCTTTCATAATAAAAAAATTATATCATAAATTTATGGTATTATATTTTTATGAAAAAGTTACTGTTGTTTTTAATTTGTATATTTATGCTCTCCGGTGTTTCTTATGCAATTGAGGAGCTGATTTCAACATATAGCGAGGACAATAAATTTGGTTTAATACAGGGCGAGGATAAAATTACCGAAGCGAAATATTCCAAATTAATTAGACTTGGAGATTCTTCTTGGCTTTGTTTATACAAAAATAAATATGGAATTATTGATAATTCCGGAAGTGTTTTGGTTGAACCCAAGTTTACAACAGCTCAAAGATTTGTTGGTAAATATGCAAAACTTGGCTCAAAAGGAACTTATGCTTTATATGATGATAAGGGTAATTTAATTATCGATAAGGAATATACATCAATTGATATTTTATATGGCAGGATGTTTTTAGTTAGAAAAAATTACAAGTATGGATTGATAAGTTTTAATGGTGATATTTTACTTGCTCCTGTTGCTGATGATATTTATATGCCAAAACCAAATGTTATAAAAATACAATATGATGGTGTCTGGTATGAAATATCTCAGCCTAATAGAGAGGTCATCGAAATACCTAATGAAATTTTATCCGCAAGTGAAATGAATAATAACTTTACTATTACTCAAATAATTGAAAACCCGATTACAAGTGCAGGTTATGGTGTTGTTAGTTTGGGTGATTATTTTATTAAGATCTTTTCTTCAATATCTCCTGCCTATGAACAAACTATTGATGAATTGATTTTGGCTCATGGGGCAGATACTGCTTCGATTTTAATAAAATCATCATGGCTGTTTAAGTTCCCCTTTGTTTACGGGAAAAATTATATAAATAATTTAAAGACTCCTAATAATGGCCCATTTGCTGATGTAAAAGCAAATTTAAAAAATAAAATCAACAATTAATTGATTTTTAAGCTAGAATTTAAGTGAACAGTTATTAAATGGAAGTATCATGGGAATATTTGAAGAATTAAAAGAAAGACAATTAATTGCACAAGTTACAAACGAAGATGAAATAAAGAAATTAATAAATTCGGGCGGGGCTCGTTTTTATATTGGGTTTGATCCTACTGCAGACTCTTTGCATGTTGGACATTTTATGGCATTGTGTCTTATGAAAAGACTGCAAGAGGCGGGAAATAAACCGATTGTATTAATTGGGGGCGGAACGGGGCATATTGGAGATCCTTCGGGTCGTTCGGATATGCGTTCTATGATGAGTAAGGAAATAATTGACCATAATTGTGCTTGTTTTAAAAAGCAAATGGAGCGTTTTATTGAGTTTGGTGACGATAAAGCAATAATGCTTAATAATGCGGATTGGTTATTAAAATTAAATTATGTTGAATTATTGAGAGAAGTCGGAGCTTGTTTTTCTGTTAATAACATGCTGCGTGCCGAATGTTATAAACAACGCATGGAAAAAGGTTTAAGCTTTTTAGAGTTTAATTATATGATAATGCAAGCATACGATTTCTATTATTTAAATAATAATTATGATTGCAATTTGCAATTCGGTGGTGATGATCAGTGGTCAAATATGCTTGCAGGTTCTGATTTAATTCGAAAGAAAACGGGTAGAGACGCTCATTCTATGACAATTACTTTGCTTTTAAATTCTCAGGGCAAAAAAATGGGTAAAACTGCTTCAGGTGCTGTTTGGCTTGATAAAAATAAAACTTCTGTTTATGATTTTTATCAATATTGGAGAAATGTTGAAGATGCAGATGTTTTAAAATGTATAAGAATGCTTACATTCCTTCCTTTGGACGAAATAAAAGAAATGGAAAATTGGGAAGGAGCACAGCTGAATAAAGCAAAAGAAATTCTTGCATTCGAATTAACAAAACTTGTTCATGGTAAAGATGAAGCAATTATTGCTCAAAATTCAGCTAAGGCATTATTTGAAGCTGGCGCTGATGATACAAATATGCCTTCATCTGAGTTGGTTTTTGATGGAGATGAAATTTTGCTTGTTGATGCTTTGGTGCAATCAAATTTATGCCAAAGCAAGGGTGAAGCAAAGCGATTGATTCAACAAGGCGGAGTCACAGTTGAAGATAATAAAATAACTTCCTTTGATTATAAATTAACAAGAGAGTCCCTAAAGGGCGGTTTAAAAATCAAAAAAGGGAAGAAGATTTTTCATAAAATATTTGTAAAATAGTTTTGATATTTAAAAAGCCCGCAAATGCGGGCTTTAATTAAATTGATTGTTCAATATATTTTCTATATTGTATCAGACATAAATGTTTGTGTTTTTTCGTCAGCTTTAAATGTGCTGTATTCTCTTTTGATGTTTTTAATAAAACTTTTAGTTGCACTAAATGGAGGTACTCCGTTGTATTTTGCAACGTTACCCGGACCTGCGTTATATGCAGCCAAGGCAAGCTCCATAGAGCCGTATTTTTTATACAGCATTTGATAATATTTTAGTCCGCCTTCAACATTTTCGCTTACAATGTATGGATTTACACCAAGCTTTTTGGCTGTAGACGGAGTAAGTTGAAATAAACCAATTGCGCCTTTTGGGCTTTTAACGGTTGTGTTAAAATTCGATTCGATTTTTGCGATACTAAGCGCAATATAAGGGTCCACTCCTAATTTTTGTGCAGTTTGAACAATCAATTTTTTTGCGCTTTCTGGCGATTGGGAAGCATTTGCTGTGTTAGAAGCGATAAGCACGAAGCAAAAAGCAACTAACAAAGTTTTTACTAGCTTTTTCGTCATAAAAATATCCTCATTTTTTGTCATTAACCGGGTAAAAAACTCGTCTTTAAAGATTTGCTTTAAATTAAGCCACACACCCTAAGTTTTGTAAATACTATATCATAAATTTTTATTTTTTGCAACCTTTGTAAAAACTAGTAACCCCGAAAGCCTTGCAATGACTGCATTATGCTTTACTACATTTTTAGTATAATACATATTGTTTTGTGTCAAGTCTTGCTAAAAGAAACTTATTTGTGTTAGAATTTAATAACATGACATGGAGAAATGGCCGAGTGGCTGAAGGCGGCACCCTGCTAAGGTGTTAGGTGGAGTAATCTGCCTCGAGGGTTCGAATCCCTCTTTCTCCGTTTTTTGTTGGATTTAATGGAGAAGTGTCCGAGTGGTTGAAGGTGACGACCTCGAAAGTCGTTGTAGGGGTGACTCTACCGAGGGTTCGAATCCCTCCTTCTCCGTTTTTTGTTTTTGAAAAAGGCAAAAAAAAATATTTTTTTGTTTTTAATATAATAGTTAAGATATAAGGAGTAAATCATGAATGTATCTGCTATTTTAAATACCCCTGATTATACAAGCAAAGGAAATAAGTATAATAAATGCAGAGGAGGGAAAATTGTGGGTGCTACTTTAGCTTCTGCTTATAGCGTGGTGAATCTTGCACGCAATAAAGATTTGATTAGCTCTTTTGGTATAAGTAAGCCTTTGCTTGCTATTTCTTTGGGAATAGGTGTGGCAATAAATGCATTGTTTGGTACTGGAATTGGCGCTATTGTTGATGCTATTATTAATTCCACAAGAAAAAGTAAGGCTGATAAAGAAGCTATAGCGCAAAAGGAAAGCAAATCCGAAGTGCCCAATGAAGCAAAATAAAATTTGTATGTTGTAATAAAAAAAGACGCTTGTTGCGTCTTTTTTAAATGGTGGGCAGTACTGGACTCGAACCAGCGACCCCCACAATGTCAATGTGATGCGCTACCAGCTGCGCTAACCGCCCATTTATCTTACTTGATGATATACGAAAAAAGGTTTAATTGCAAGTTTGTGTTTGCGAATTTATTGTTGAGTTTGTTTTTATTTTTCGTGTTTTATTAGGGGAAAATTGTTAAATTAAGATAAAATACTTAAATTGTATTTGTAAATAATATTATAATTAGCAATTTTTTATTTGATTTTAACTTATATATTATATAGTAGTACTATTATCGGACATATAAAAGATGAATAACTTTGTATCGTTTAATGACTATCTTAATCTTGCTAAAAATGGAACTTTATCGATTCACAGTTTGAAAAAATCTCAAACACAGCAGAATGTTACAGCTTTGAAGCAAGTTGATACTGTTGAGCTAAATACTAAATTAGAACAAGCAAAAAAGCAAAACGGCCTAATTGAAAAAATTGCAGATAAAATAAAAGGTGCAACAAAATTAGGTTTTAGCTCTAAGAAAATTCAGAAATCAATCGAAGATGCGAAAAATGGTACAAAAACCGTTGAAGAAGTTAAAGATGAAATAAAAAACTATAGACGTTCTCAGGAAAATACTGCCCAAGCGGTAGGTGATTTATTGTCTATTGGCGGTGCTGCTTTATTATTTTTTACACTTTATAAAAATCTTATTAAGGGTAAATCTATTTTTATGATTAATAAAGAGCAAATCTTAAGTAAGGTTGATGATTTTATTAAAAATAATGAAATAGACATGTCAGGAAGAATAGGAAAAATCTTAGATGTAAATAATCGAGAAAAATTAGTAAAAACTCTTACTGATAAAAAGACTCTTAATTTTGCAGCTGCTATACCCGCAATGTTTGTAGGTCAATTTATTAAGGAAAATGTTTTAAAAATTAATAGAATAGGAACAAAACAATACAAACCCGAGCTTAATAAAGAGTCAATGTCAAAAGAAGAAATTAAAAAAGTTAAAAAAGAAACAAAAAAAGCAAAAAGAAATGCTAACTTTAGAAACGGATTAACGGGTGCAATTAATGGTCTAACACTTCCGATAGTTGGTTTGTTGGGTCCTGTGGGTGTGCCTATATATGTTGTTGTTAATTCCCTTTCAAGATATTTTATAGGCTCAAGAGAAGACAAGAATAATAAATCAATAAATTCTTACATAGATAATATTTCAGCATCAAAAATAACAAATGCCCTTACTGCCTTGTTGATGACGGTTCCATTGGTAAAAAAAGGACAATTTATAAAAATTTATGAAAAGAATGCTCAAAAGGTAGTTGAAGAATTAAAAAATGCAAAATTAATTGAAAACATTGGCAGCAAAGGCGTTTATGCTGATTTGGAAGGCATTATTTTTGCAGATGAAAGAATTAAAGGAATATTAGAACAAAACATTGATGAAGCTGAAAAAATAAGACTTTTAAGTAATGAAAATATTTTTGCACTTAAATTTAAACAAATTGCAAATGATGATGATTCTTTAACCAAAGCTTTAAGAGAAAAATGTCCGCAAACTTGGAGTTTAGAGGATGCTCAAAAAGAGGTGGAAAAAACTTTTGGTGCAAATAAGTATAAATTGAAAAAATGCGTTGGTGTAGGCACTGTGGCTCAAACATTTGTAGCAAAAGATGAAAAAGGCAATGATGTTTGTATTAAATTAATTCATAGAGGAATAGATAAAGAAAAAATTGCAAGAGACAAAGACGCTTTTGTTAAAATGATTAACTCTTCGTCGAAATCTCAAAAAGAAAAAGAATTTTTAATTAAAAATGTAGAAAATATTGCAAATGGCGTTATGGCTGAAGTTGATTTATCAAACGAAATGGAAGCAGCAAAAAGACTCGCTAAAACAGTAAAAATGGCTAATGTGGTAAAACCTATCGAAGTTAAAAATAATATTTATGTAATGGAAAGAGCGGATGGCATAAGCCTTGCAGATTTTAATGAATTTAGTACTAAGTTTTTAGATTTGAAATTTAAATCACAATACATAAAGAATTTTTATGGCGAAGGTTCAGACAAACTTCGTGAGTGCATAGAAGAATTAGATAGACTTACAAAAGAATTTAAACAAAAAATTGGTATCGATATGGATTTTGAAGATTTGACGAAAAAAGAAACATTAGATATGTTGAAGCAATATCAAGATGTATTATCTGAGCAATTTTCAAACGTTGATGTTAACGGAAAGACAATTCATGGCGATATTCATCCGGGCAATATATTTATTGATGTTAGAAAATTAAAAGAAGGTAAAAAATGTTTTACTTTAATTGATACAGGTAATACAATTGAGCAAACGGGAGCCCAAGCTCTTAGATTTATTAATCTTACTAATTATATTAAAAATGCTGATGTAGATAATATCACAGAATTTGTATTGGAAGGTGCAACTCTTCCTGATGGTATGACTATGCAAAAAGCAAAAGAAATGATCAGTAAAGAATTAAATGAAATATTTTTTGATAAAGAAACAAAATTGCCAATTATGACAAATGATTCTTTGCTAAGAATAACCGATAGCATAATGGAAAAATTGGGAATAATTCCTTCATCAACTCAAGGTAATCTTTTAAAAGCGAAAAAATCAAGTAACAATTCTTTAGAAGAGTTATATAAATCTTATATGTCTAAGTTTTCATCAAAATATATAGGTTCAAAAGTTGAATCAACAACACAAGCTGCTGCTATGGCAGCGCAAGGCGTTACCGAGTTAACTTATGACCTTGGAAGTTTAAAATTCAGGGAAGCAATTATGAATTTATTGCAACAAAGAAAAAATCTTGCTAAATTACCTGTAAGCGAAAGGTTAAAATTAGCAAAAAGTTCAAATGTAGCTGATGAAAATTCTGAAAATGCATTAAGATATTTATTAAAGCAATATAAAATTGATGCCTCTTCATTAACGAGCTTGTTAGAATCATTTGGCATTTAGTTTAAATCAATAAATTCATATTTCCATTATTTACAAAGAACTGCATGCTAAAATAATTTGTTTTGCTTTATTGTTTGCAGATATTTTGAAAATAATTTTGTTATCGATTTTGCTTTTTAAAAATATTTTTGACAATTAAGTTGCGTGGTAATTTATAGTAAATAAAAGACACTATCAAATGATAGTGTCTTTTATGGTGGGCCATCCTGGACTCGAACCAGGGACCTCACCCTTATCAGGGGTGCGCTCTAGCCACCTGAGCTAATAGCCCTTAAATTTTATTTGATTTTCATTTCGCCTGTTGGGCGTTGCATTTGGTTTTAAAAAGAATCTTAACCTTTTGCAGTATCTAAATTATCATAAATAAAATTTAAAATCAACTACATTTTTTCAACAGCTTCAACGCCTATTAGATTAAGCATTGTAGACATAATTATTCTGAAACAATTTACAAGTGAAAGTTTCATTAAGCTGTCTTTTTTATCTTCGGATAGCACCCTTGTGTAGTTATAAAAATGATGGAAAGAGTTGGCAAGTTCCGTTAAATATTTGCAAAGCATATATGGTGCCCTATATTTAACTGCATTTGCAAGAAGCGCTTTTCCTTCTTCCATTTTTAAAACAAGTGCTTTTGTTGCTTCATAAGATTCATCAGAAAGATTTTTAAATAAATCGTTTATATCAACATTTTCAAAGAAAGTTTTAATTTCTTCTTTGGTTAAAAATGGAGCAAGCTCGGTTTTATTATCTATATCAAGACGCTTTTCTATAGCTTTTCTTAAAATTGAACAAGCTCTTGCATGTGCATATTGCACATAGAAAACAGGGTTTTTATCGCTTTGTGATTTGGCCAAATCTATATCAAAATCAATAGTTGTGTCTGACGAGCGCATAATCATCCAAAATCTTGTTGCATCAACACCGACTTCATCAACCAAATCATCAAGAGTAACCATTTTTTTGCGTTTACCCATTCTTTGCTGTTCGCCATCTTGGATTAAATTTACAAGTTGACCCAAAATAACTTCAAGTTTGTTGCTGTCATATCCAAGTGCTTCAATGGCTGCTTTCATTCTTGGAATATAACCATGGTGGTCTGCACCCCAAATATTAATCAATAAATCAAAGCCTCTATCGAGTTTATTTTTATGATATGCAATATCTGCCGTAAGATAAGTGTTTTTGCCATCTGTTTTAACAAGGACTCTATCTTGATCATCGCCATAGTCGGAACTTTTAAACCAAACAGCTCCGTCTTTTTCGTAGATTTTTCCTGCTTTTTTAAGTGCTTCCATGGCTTTTTCAACTTCTTTATCTTCATAAAGAGTAAGCTCTGAAAAGAAAAGATCAAAATGGGTTCTGAATTTTTCCAAAAGCTCTTTTTGCAACCTAAGCATATCTTGTTTTGCAAAGTCTGCATAAGAAAGCCCTTTGTTGTCTTCAAGATATCTTTTGGCGCAATCAATTAAATATTCTCCGGGATATAAACCTTCTTCAAGTTCTATATTTTCGCCTTTTAGTTGACGAACACGTATTTCTAAAGATTTTCCAAGTTTATTTATTTGATTTCCTGCGTCATTTATGTAAAATTCTTGAAATACATCATAATTACAATATTTCATTATGTTTGCAAGTGCCGAACCCAATGCTGCCCAGCGTCCGTGTCCAATATGAAAAGGACCCGTCGGGTTTGCACTTACATATTCTATATTAACCTTTTTGCCGTTACCAATGTTTGTTTTGAGGTAGTTTTCTTTTTTATTGAGTATATCGACTATGATTTTATTTAAAAATTCTTTTTCAATTTTAAAGTTTATAAAACCGGCGACTGTATTAATTGAAAAATTTTCCCCAGTTATATTTTTTGCAATTATTTGCGCAATATTTAATGGCGGCATTTTTGCTGTTCTTGCAAGAGCTGATACATTAATTGCAAAATCGCCAAAATCCCTATTTTTAGGTGCTTCGCACACTAAATCAAATGTAAGTTCTTTTGTTTCTCCAAGTTCAGAGTTATTTATTGCCTTATTTATGGCATTTTTTGTGATTTCAATAAAATAATTTTTCAACATAGTGTAATAATTTTAATATAAAAAATATGAAAAGTGAAGAAATGTAAAAAAATATGTATTTCTTCTAAAACTTTAGTAAATCTTGACAATTCATAGGTTTTCGATATAATGGGTAATGCGCCGAAAAGAGAACAACATTATGACAAGAATTAACGGACTAAATTACAACATAATGAATAACGGCATGAACTTGTACACTAAACGTACTTGTTCGGATAATTCGGAGTTGTTTATAACGTCAAAGCTTAATATGCTTTATGAACAAGCATTATCCAAAAAGAACTTGTACAATAGCAGAAGAAACTTAAGAAAAATGGTCGAAGGTAATCACCTTGATGAGACAGTTTAATTAATTTTCTTTCTGAGTCTTGTTTGTAATTCGTTAGCATAGTTTAAATATTTGATTAAATCTTTATACCTTGTTTCATTTTCCCCGTAAGGTATGGTTTTTTCGAGCAGTGCTTGAGTGTCAATGTTTAGCTCAAGAAATTTTGACATTGCTTGTTTGACAAGCTTTGCCCTGTATAGTCTTGGAAAAATTTTTGAAAAAAGAATTTCGCTGAAATTTGCTTTACCATTTTGGAGTTTTATTTGTTTAAAATTCAAAAATCTTTTTATTGAATCGTAAGGATTTTTAGCGCTTGATGTTGTTGTATTTTTATTGTCTTCAATCAGATCTAATTCAAAATGATTCAACCTTTTTTTAGTTTTTATTGGTTTTTCTTCGATGTCATTTTCTTCTTCGTTTTTGTATTCTTTTTCGAAAAAATTTTCATTGTTGCTTTGTTTGTCATAGCTTGAATCGTCAGATGACAATATACCATTTTGTATTAACTTTTCCGTTAATGAATTATATAAAGGATTGTCCATAATATATAATTATGCACTTAAATAAGAATTTTTTTGCCATATAGGCGTAGGATTTTTAAGTGTTATAATTTTTAAGTAGAGAAATAAGTAGGTAATTATGTGGGAATATTCTGATAAAGTAAAAGAACATTTTAAAAATCCAAAAAATGTAGGTTCGATTGAAAATGCTGATGCTATAGGTGAAGCGGGAGCTTTATCCTGTGGTGATAAATTAAAATTATATTTGAAAATTGAAAATAATGTTATTGTAGATGCCAAATTTCAAACTTTTGGGTGTGGTTCTGCAGTTGCTGCTTCAAGCGTTTTAACTGAAATGGTTATAGGAAAAACGATAGAAGAAGCAAGAAAAATTACAAATAAACAAATAGCAGAAGCGCTGGATGGGCTTCCTCCTGAAAAAATGCATTGTTCTGTTATGGGCAGAGAAGCCCTTGAAGATGCGCTTAAAAATTATACGGGAGAAGACTGGGAAGAATTGACAGATGATGATTACGAAGAAGGTTCAATGATTATTTGTCATTGTTTTGGCGTTAGTGAAAAAAATATAATTGATGCCATAGTTGAAAATGGGGCAAAAACTTTGGACGATGTTTCTAAGATTACTTCTGCCGGTCTTGCTTGCGGAAGATGCAGAGAAAATATTGAAAAAATAATAAAAAAATATGTAAAAGTTGAAAAATCGGAAAAGTTAAATCCTGTCCAGAAGATTATTAAAATTAATAATGTTATTGAAAATGTTATTTCTCCGGAATTACAAAAAGATTTTGGAGATATAGAACTTGTGAACGTAGAAGGAAATAACGTATATGTTAAATTAAAAGGTCATTGTTCAACGTGTGCAAATGCAAAAATGACTTTGAAGAATTTTGTTGAAACAAAATTAAAAGAGCTTGTAGATGATGAATTAGTTGTATGTAACGAGTAGGATTATGAATAAAATTATATATTTGGATAATAACGCAACAACAAAAATTGATGAAAAAGTATTGAATGAAATGCTACCCTATTTAAAGGATGAGTATGCTAATCCTTCAAGTATGTATGATAGTGCACATATTTGTGCAAATGCCATAGAAAAAGCAAGAGAACAGGTCGCAGATTTATTGGGTGCAGAAAGCGGAAAAAATATAATATTTACTTCTTGTGGTACAGAGTCAGCTAATACTGCAATAAAAGGAGTTGTTAATCAATATGGAGATATTACTGCTAGAAATCATATAATAACTACGCAAGTCGAGCATCCTTGTGTTTTGTCGGTGTATGAAAATCTTGAAAAAAAGGGATATAAGGCGACTTATGTTTCGGTTAATGAAAATGGCGAAATAAATGTTGACAATCTTTTATCTAAAATAACGCCCGAGACTGTGCTTTTGTCAATTATGCATGCAAATAATGAAACGGGCGCAATTTATCCTGTTTACGAGATTGCAAAAGAGGCCAAAAAAATAAATAAAAATTTAAAAGTTTTTGTTGACGGGGTTCAAGCTGCGGGAAAAATTCCAATTAACCTTGAAGACACGGAAATTGATTTTTATTCGATTTCAGGACACAAATTTCACGCTCCAAAGGGAGTTGGTGCGTTGTATGTTAAAAAAGGCGTGCTTTTTGAACCTTTTATGCTGGGCGGACATCAGGAAAATTCACTAAGAGCCGGCACTCAAAACACTCCATATATTGTGGGTATGGGTAAAGCTTGTGAACTTGCAAAAAGTAGTCTTGATTTTGAATTAAAAGAAGTTAAAAAATTGAGAGATAAATTGGAAAATGGAATTTTATCATCTTTAAAAAATGCAAGATTGAATTCAAGGAGTTCAAATAGAGTTCCAAATACTACAAATATAGGTTTCGAATATATTGAAGGAGAACTTATATTATTGTATCTTAATGAGCTTGGAATTTGTGCATCATCGGGAAGCGCTTGTACGTCGGGAAGCCTTGATCCTTCACATGTTCTAAGGGCGCAAAAAGTTCCTTTTACTTCTTTACATGGTGCAATAAGATTTTCTTTATCCAGATTTACAAAAGAAGAAGAAATTGATTATGCTATTGAAAAGGTTGTGGAAGTTATAAAAAAACTTGCTAAAATTTCGCCATTTCAAGATGAATTAAAAAAACTTGGTTTATAACCAATTGATTTCGGTTATAAATTTGTTTTTGTTGTAATAGTTTTCATTTTGTTCGGGTAATTTATATTTTTTATTTTTTTGCTTGACAGGAAGAAAAAGTGCAAAATATTTATCTTCGTACGCTAAAAACCAATCTTTGTCGGTTTTTAGCGTATCGTATATAGGATAGAATTTGTCTATAATTAGGATGTCTGTATGGTATTTTTTAAAAAAGTTCTTGTAATTTTTTGAAAGAAAAACGTCTGCCATTTCGTTTATTAAATTTGTATCATATACTTCTTCATATCTGCCATCCATGAATATTTTGTTGTTTGGATAAAGCTTGTATGAAACATAACTTCCTGTGTGGAAATTTGTAAATATATTTCCTTTTATATTGTTAATCTTGATAAATTCACAACAGTATATAGGATATTGGGATGGTTTGGTTGTATTTATAAAATTATAACTAATTAAATGGGATATAGTCGAGATTGATATTAGAATTAATATGACTATTTCTTTTAATTTGTCTATTTTTAAGGGTAGTTTTTTATTGAATATGTTGTAAAAGTCACAATAACAAAAAGCAATTACGGAGTATACGAAAAAAACATGAAAACGTATTGATTTTAGGGATATTAATAGAGTAAATAAAAGTATTAGATATTTTGTTTTGTCAGTTTTAATGTAGAAATTTTTAAATCCCAAAGATTTAATATTTTTTGATATTGAATAAATAAACATTAATATTACAGGGTAAAAATATATTTCATATTTTAAAAGAGTATGTTTGTAGATTTTTGTAAAAAACATACTTTGCCATTCTGTAATATAAAATCTATTTAAACTAAGTGCGGAAATTATAAAAGAAATATATTCAAAACCATAAGGATTAATAAGGCTTGTAAGACATGTGATGAAAAAAACTAAAAGATAGGGTTTAAATGGTTTTTTGTTTAAAAATTCTCCTATGGAATAGATTAAAATCAAAATGATACCAAGCGCAAATCCACCATGGAGATTTGTCCAGATGATATTTAAAATAGGCAAACACCAAAGTATTCTGTATTTTTTTTCAAGTGACGATTTTTTTAAAATATAAAGGTATATTGCGAATAATAAAAATGAAAACGTCTGACATCTTATTGTTGAAAAAATATTATATGAAATTGCTTGAATTGCAAAAAAGAAAAATAAAAAATATAAAGGAATTTTTTTATTTTGTAGTCTGATGATTTTTGTTATGGTGAAAATAGTTAAAAATATCATAAGAGATTTGAATATATAAATTCCAATATCTCCAAAATAGTTTTGAATTAGGTAGAAAATGAGGCTCGAGCCCCATTCGTGGTCTATAAATTTATGCGTTGTTCCAAAGGATTGAAAATCATAATTAAAAAGTTCACCTGTTTGAAAAAAACTTTTTCCGACAATGAGCCTTGCCCAAAAATCAAAATCAATGTTGTTGTCTAAAGTTCCAAAAAGAAGAATAAATAATCCCAAGGTTAAATAAAATATAAAATCCATGGCAAGTATTATAGTATAAAATTTATGTTTAAGCTATTATATGTATCAGGAGAAAGATTAATGGAAAATAAAATTAAAGAAATAAGAGAAAATGCTCTTTTAAAAATTGAACAAGCGCACGATTTAAAGTCATTAGAGGCTGTTAAGAATGAATTTTTGTCTAGAAATTCGGAATTTAATAATTTAAAAAAAGGAATGAAAGATTTATCGCCCGATAAAAAACCTATTATCGGCGCATTGTTAAATAAGGTTTCAAATGAACTTAATTCTTTAATAGAAGAAAAAAATGAAATTTTTTATAAAAAAGAATTAAATGAAAAACTTTTAAGTGAGCAAATAGATATTTCTTTGGATGGAGATTATATTCCCTTAGGTCATGTTCATCCTTTAACTCAGACTATAGATGAAATAGTTGAAATATTTAATCTTCTTGGTTTTTCATTAATTAAACCGGAATTATCTCCTGAAGTTGAGCTTGAGAAATACAATTTTGATTTGCTTAACGTTCCAAAAGAACATCCTGCTCGTGATGTACAGGATACTTTTTATTGTGAAAATATGTTGAATGTGGTTTTAAGAAGCCAAACTTCAAACGCTCAGGCTCGTCAAATGATGAATTCAAAGCCACCTATTAAAATTGTTTCTCCGGGTAGAGTATATAGAAATGAAAATGTTTCTGCAAGAAAAAATAATTTATTTCACCAAATTGAAGGCTTATATGTGGATAAAGGTGTTACCATGGCTCAACTTAAAGGCGTGTTGAATGAATTTATTCGTCTTTATTTTGGGGCTTCTCGTCCGACTCGTTTTAGAAGCAGTTTTTTCCCTTTTACCGAGCCTTCGGTTGAAATTGATGTTCAATGTATAATGTGCAAAGGAGAAGGCTGTTCTGTATGTTCGGGTACAGGCTGGCTTGAAATCTTGGGTGCAGGCATGGTTGATCCGAATGTATTAAATGATGTTGGAATTGATCCTGCTGTGTATTCGGGTTTTGCTTTCGGTATGGGGATTGAACGACTTGCAATGCTAAAATATGCGATAGATGATATAAGATTGTTTTTCAATAATGATGTGAGATTTTTAAAACAATTTTAATTTATTTGTCTTGAATTAAGTTGTACAATTTCTTTTTCTTGATAAGCTGAACAGATTTTTTATCAGGGTAAGCTCCTTTTGAAATCAGTTGTTGAGCGATATCGAACATATTATTTTTTAGTGCAAAGTATAATATAGAGTTATTTGTAATTGAATCTCTATAGTTTATCTTTGCGCCTTTATCCAGTAGTAATTGCGCAAGTTCTGTATTTTTATTTTTAACTGCTTCATATAATTCACTATAGAAACCTCTATCCGGTTTTGCGTTATATTCTAACAATAATTTTGCAATTTCGCTTCTGTTTAATTTTGCCGCATAGTACAAGGGGTAGTCACTTAAATAGCTGACGTTTGGATCTAGTTTAAATTCGAGCAATAGTTTAACGTTATCTATATTGTTTTTTTTAATTTGGTCAAAAAGGCAACTTGTTGCAAGATATAGTTTTTTGGAAGCCAAAATATCTTTTTGTTCTTGATTTATAGTTTCTTGTTTATAGAGTGATTTCATAATTACGGAACGTTCCGAAAAATTTGGTATCGTTCCATCAAAGCTGTTGTATTCTGACGCCAATACCGACATTTGCACAAATGTCGGTATTAACAGTAATAAAAATATTTTTTGTTTTGTTATTGTCATAAATTAAATAATCATTCCGCCGTCAACTTCAAGGACTTGACCTGTAACATAGTTTGAATCAACTGCTAAGAATTTAACTGCTTGAGCAACGTCATCCGCTGTTCCTAAGCGTTTTAGAGATATTAATTTTAAATATTAATCTATATTTGCAAGATCTTTTGTCATATCGGTTGCAATAAAACCGGGAGCAACCGCATTTACCCTGATATTTCTTGCACCAAGTTCTTTTGCAAGTGATTTTGTAAATCCGATTAATCCTGCTTTAGCAGCAGAATAATTTGCTTGACCAACATTTCCGTATACGCCAACAACGCTTGTTGTATTAACAATTGCGCCAAATCTTTGTTTCATCATTAATTTAACAACAGGTTTTGTAACATAAAATGCACTGTTCAAGTTAGTATTTATAACTGCGCTCCACTTATCTTCCGTCATCCTTATAAATAAGTCGTCTCTTGTGATACCTGCGTTGTTAACCAAAACATCAATTCTTCCGAATTTTTCGATTATTTTTGCAACGTTTTCGTCTACTTCTGCTTGGTTTGATACATCAAATTTATAGGCTTCTGCGTTAACGCTAAGTTTTTTAATTTCATCAATTGTTTTTTCTGCAGCTTCAGTGTTGCCTGCATAATTTATTACGATATCATATCCGCATTCAGCAAGCTTTAGTGCTATTGCTTTTCCGATACCTCTTGAACCGCCTGTAATAAAAGCTAATTTGTTATCACTCATTATTAAACTCCTACTGTTAATTCTTCAATTACCGTTTTTAATGTTTCTGAATCGGAAACATTGTATGTTTTGATTTCAGGGCAAATTTTTCTGTTTAGTCCTGCTAAAATCTTTCCGTTGCCAAATTCTATAAATGTGTCAACTCCTTCTTTTATAGCGGCTTCAATTGATTGATTCCACATAACAGACGAATTTATTTGGTTTGGCATTTTATTTTTAAAATCATCTGCTTTTGTTGTTAGTTTAGCATCCACGTTTGTTATAACCGGAATGTTGGCATCGTTTAATTCTAAACTGTTTACAAAATCGACAAAACCTTCTTTTGCGCTATCCATAAGTTTAGAGTGAAAACCGCCCGAAACAGCAAGAGGTACAACTTTTCTTGCACCTTTTTCTTTAATTAGTTCACATGCTTTGTTAACTGCTTCAATTTCGCCTGTTATAACAATTTGAGTCGGATCATTATAATTTGCAACTTGTACAAGTCCGACTTTTGAAGCTTCTTCTACAGATGATAATATATCTTCCTGTTTTGCCCCTAAAATAGCAGCCATAGTTCCTTTTGTTGTTTTTGTTGCTTCATCCATAAGTTCGGAGCGTTTTTGAATTGCTTTCATTGTTGTTTTTAAATCCATAACACCTGCGGCATACATTGCGCAATATTCGCCGAGCGAGTGTCCGAGAGTTACTGTCGGTAAAATATCACATTTGCTTTTGAAAGCTTCAAGGGCGGCTATTGAAGTAGCAACTATTGCACTTTGAGCATTTATAGTTTGTTTTAATGTTTCATCGGGCCCTTCAAAGCATATTTTGGAAATTTCTTTACCTAAAACTTCGTCTGCCGTATTATAAACTTTTTTTGCATTTTCAAAATTATTATATAAATCCAAGCCCATGCCTGTAGTTTGCGAGCCTTGACCCGGAAAAATAAAAGCAAATTTTTTCATTTTCTCCCCTTTTTAGTTTGTTTAGCTTATGATTTCTGCAATTTTTTTGTTAACACCTGATTCAACCGCTTCTTTTGCAACACGCACGGCATTTTTAATTGCATAAGAAGAGCTTCTGCCATGTGAAATTACTGTAATACCTTTGACTCCGAGCAAAAGTGCTCCGCCAAATTCTTCGTAGTTTATGCGTTTATATATTCTTCTCATAAAAGGTTTTGCAAGAAGTCCTACTATCATAGAAAGGATGTCGCTTGTAAATTCCTGTTGGATTAATTTAAACAACATCATAGCGGAACCTTCAATGGTTTTAAGTGCAACGTTGCCGACAAAGCCTTCGCAAACAATTACATCTACATCTCCTTGGAATAGTTCTTTGCCTTCAACATTGCCTATAAAATTAAGTCCTATTGTGTTTTCTTTTAGGAGTTTATATGTGTCTTTTACAAGTTGGTTACCTTTTTCTTCTTCTTCACCAATGTTTAAGACTCCAATTCTTGGATTTTTTCTGTTGTATACATTTTTTACAAAGGTTGAACCCATCGTTGCAAATTGAAATAACATTTCAGGAGTGCATGAACTGTTTGCTCCTGCATCAATTAAGATGACCGGTTCTTTCATTGTGGGCAAAGTAGCTGCAATTGCAGGTCGTTCAATTCCTCTTAGTCTTCCGAGCCCAAAAAGTGAAGCAGCCATTGCAGCGCCTGTCGAGCCTGCTGCAACAACAGCGTCAGAGCTTCCCTTAGCTACAGCATCAACCGTTAGAACAATTGATGCATTTTTCTTTTTGCGAATTGCTGTTCCAGGAGCTTCGCCCATTTCTATAACTTCGTCTGCTTGAGTTAGTTTTATGTCAAGTTTAGACAAATCAACCTTAATTTTTTTAATAAAATAACCGCCACGAGTGGAGCGAATACCTTTTTTTGATATTTCATCGAGTATTCTTTGTATTTCATCAATTTTTCCAACTAACTCAATTGGAACATTATAGTCTTGCGCAGCCCAAACTGCACCCTTAACTATTTCGTCCGGAGCGTAATCTCCCCCCATTGCGTCTACAGCAATTCTAGTCATATAAAATCCTTTAATACTATGTTATTCAGCAGTTTTTTCTTCTGTTTTTTCTTCTGTTGAAGTTTCAGCTTTTTTTGCTCTAGGTTTTCTTGTTTTTTTAGTTTCTTCAGCTTTTTCTTCAACTTTTTCTTCTGTCTTTTCAACAGGTGTAGCTACAGGTTCTACTTTCATTTCGTTGTTTTCTTTAGCTTTTTTTGAAGCAAAACCGTCTTTATAATATCCGCATTCCGGGCAAACTGTATGAGTTAAAACGATTGCTTTGCAATTCGGACATGTTGTTGTAGCCGGAATTGTACCTTTCCAGTTAGCTCTTCTTGTTGCCTGACTTGCTTTTCCTGTTCTTTTCTTTGGTGTAGCCATTTTTATTTCCTTTTCTTATTTTATTGTATATTATAACCAATTTATTCGATACTTTCTTATTGTCTAAAAAAAAGAAGTCCTTGTCAACATATTGACACGGACTTCTTTTTAAAAATTAATCTTTGTAACTATCTTAAGCTAATTTTTGTGTAAGAACCTTTTTTAGAGAAGTTTACTTTGTCTTCACGAGCTAACCAGCCTAAACCAAGACCAGCAAAGTTATCATTTAAACCAAGATCTTTGTTCATTTTCTTAGTTGTTACTTCGCCGTTTTCATTTAGGTATTCCCAGATTCTTCCAGCTGTTTCGATAATTGTTTCTTGCATTGTTGTACTCCTTTTTAATGCTTTGTATACAAGTTACTACTGTTCGAATTTGTTTTTCAAATTCCTGTTTGCATATTTATATTAATTTATAATATAGTGATTGTATATAGTTTAAATGGATGAAAAAAGGACGGGAAAATGAATTGGATATATGGCGATAACGTAGATACAGACGTAATTATCCCTGCAAGATATTTGAATACAAAAAATGAAGCTGAGCTTGCATCTCATTGTATGGAAGATATTGATTTAAGTTTTTCAAAGGAAGTTAAAACAGGTGATTTTATTTTTGCAGGTGAGAATTTTGGCTGTGGTTCATCCAGAGAACATGCTCCTCTTGCAATTAAAGCTTCCGGTATTAGAGCGGTTATTGCAAAATCGTTTGCAAGAATTTTTTATAGAAATGCAATTAATATTGGTCTTGTAATAATTGAAAATTCTGAAATTCAATCAGGCTTAGAAAAAGATGATTTAATCGAATTGGATATAAATTCGGGTAAAATTTATAATAAAACCAAAAACAAAGAGTATAAGTTTTCACCATATCCTTCTGAAATTCAGTGTATGATTGAAACGGGCGGTTTGGTTGAATATACTAAAAGGAAATTGGGGAAATAAAATGAAAAATATTGCAGTTTTAATGGGTGATGGTGTGTCTGGTGAAATTTTGTCATCTGCAATTAAAGTTTTGGATAAAATTTCAAAAGTTTATAATATATCTTTTAAATATGATTATGTTCCGATAGGCGGCAGGGCATATGATGAAACTGGTGTACCCTTGCCAAATAAAACAATTGAGTCTTGTTTGAAATCCGATGCTGTTTTATTGGGGGCTGTAGGCGATTGGAAATATGATACTCTTGCACCTGAACTAAGACCCGAAAAAGCGCTTTTGGGAATTAGAAAAAAATTAAATTTATTTGCAAACTTGCGTCCTGTTAAAGTTTTTGATGAGCTTTTATTTTCTTCTCCGTTGAAATCGGAAATTGCAAAAGATATTGATATCATGATTGTAAGAGAATTGACGGGTGATGTATATTTTGGTGAACCAAGGGGTATAGTTACCAAAAAAACTTTGGATAATCGTGAAATAAAAGTTGGTTTTAATAATATGATATATGACGAAGATGAAATAAAAAGAATTGCACATGTTGCTTTTCAGTCTGCTCAAAAAAGAAAAAAAAGGGTTTGTTGTGTTGATAAGGCAAATGTTTTAGATGTTTCAAGATTGTTTAGAGAGGTTACATCCGAAGTTGCAAGAGAATATTCGGATGTGGAGCTAAGTTATATGTATGTCGATAACGCTGCTATGCAGTTAATTCAAAATCCGCGACAGTTTGATGTTATATTAACAGGAAATATTTTTGGTGATATTTTGTCTGATGAAGCGTCGACTATATGCGGTTCTTTAGGTATGTTGCCTTCCGCTTCTTTATCTGACGGCAAAACTCCTTATATGTACGAGCCAATTCATGGTTCTGCACCTGATTTAGCAGGCAAAAATGTTGTTAATCCGATTGCGACAATTCTTTCTGTGGCTATGATGTTAAATTATTCTTTTGATAATAAATTAGCAAGCGATTGTATATATCGTGCTGTGAAAGATGTTCTAAAAGAGGGCTATAGGACAAAAGATATATTTGAAAAAGGAAAAGAACTTTGTACAACTTCAAAAATCACTGATTTAATTGTGGAAAAAATAAGATAATATTCACAAGTATTCGTTTCGTGGTAGAATTAAATTAATAAATTAGCATAATAAAGGAAGTTTTAATGGAAAAACATATTGATGAAAAACTACAAACTTTAAGACATTCTTGTTCTCATATTATGGCACAGGCTGTACAACAGTTGTATCCGCAAGCAAAACTTGCAATAGGTCCTGCTATTGAAAATGGTTTTTATTATGATTTCGATATTGAAGGCGTAACTTTATCGGATGAAAATTTAAAAGAAATCGAAAAAGTTATGAAAAAATTGATTGCAGGTAATTTGACTTTTGAAAAATATGTTATCCCTGATGTTGAAGCGCAGATCGAAGAATTTAAGCGTGAGGGTGAAATATATAAAGCAGAATTATTGGAAGAGCATAAAAATGATAATCCGACTTTATATTTAACAAAAGATAAAGACGGAAACGTTTTATTTAATGATCTTTGTTCGGGTCCGCATATTGAATCTACAAAGGAAATTAAAGCCTTTAAATTGATGTCTGTTGCAGGTGCATATTGGAGAGGAAATGAAAAAAATAAAATGCTCCAAAGAATTTATGCAACTGCATTTTTAACAAAAGAAGAATTAGATGAATACATAAAACAACTTGAAGAAGCTAAAAGGCGTGATCATAGAAAATTAGGTTCTCAATTGGATTTGTTTTCGGTTCGTGATGAAATTGGTGGCGGTTTAGTGTTGTGGCATCCAAATTTATATACGGTTCGTGAAGAAATTGAAAATTATTGGAGAAGTGAACATAGGAAAAGAGGTTATGTTATCGTTCAAACTCCTCAACTTGCAAAATCGAAGCTTTGGGAGTTATCGGGGCATATTGATCACTATAAAGAAAATATGTTCTTTATTCAAAAAGATGAAGATTCTGATGAACAATATATAGTTAAGCCCATGAATTGTCCTTTCCATATATTAATATATCAATCACAAAGACATTCTTATCGTGATTTACCTTTGAGAATGGCTGAACTTGGAACAGTATACAGAAGGGAAAAATCAGGTGCTCTATCGGGTTTAACTCGTGTTCAAGGTTTCACTCAGGATGATGCACATATTTTCTGTACACCTGAGCAATTAGTGGATGAAATTAATGAAATTATTGATTTTGTTTCAGATACCATGAAAATATTTAATATGGATTTTGAAGTTGAGCTGTCTACTCGCCCCGAAAGTTATGTTGGGGAGCTTAAAAATTGGGATTTGGCCGAAGCCGGTTTAAAAGAAGCCATGGAAAAAAGAGGCATGAAATATGAAATAAATGAAGGCGACGGCGCTTTTTACGGTCCTAAAATTGATTTTAAGGTAAAAGATGCAATAGGAAGAACTTGGCAATGTGCAACTATTCAACTTGATTTTAATTTGCCTGAAAGATTTGAAATTAAATATCAAGATAAAGACGGTTCTTTGAAGACTCCTGTAATGTTGCATAGAGTTATTTTTGGTTCAATGGAAAGATTCCACGGAATTTTAATAGAGCATTATGCAGGAGCTTTTCCGGCATGGCTTGCACCTCATCAGGTTGCTCTTGTGCCAATTGCAGATAGACATAATGATTATATGGAAGCTGTTTATAAAAAATTAAGAGAAAATGGAATAAGAGTAATATTTGAAGAAAAATCAGAATCTATGAACTATAAAATAAGAGATTATTTACAAAATAAGAAAGTTCCTTATGTTCTTGTTGCGGGAGATAAAGAAATCGAATCAAATACTGTCGCAATAAGAAAGCGTGGAGTTGGTCAAATTGGCGAAATGACAATAGATGATTTCATAGAAAAATTGTTAAAAGAAATAAAAACAAAAGGAAAAGAAGAAATAAAATAAAATCGGCTCATTGAGCCGATTTTATTATGCTGTTTTTAAAATGTCATATCTGTAACCTTTGCTTTGTGCGAATAATGTGCGATAACCGCCCTCTCCGCCGGTTCCACCCATTCCGTCTATTTGTCCATCGTACGTATCTATTACAAGTAAGTCACTTTCTTTAAGTGTTCCATCTGCTGATGTTTTGTATCCTATTACTGTTACAAAGTGTCTTGTGCCTGCTTGAGTTGTTACCATTGCACTTACAGGGCGTCCTTCGTCAAGATTTTCTTTAATGCCTGCAAGGATTTCTTCTTTGTCAAAACTGCAAATCGATTTGTAGCTTGCTGAGCTTCCTTGAATTTTTCTCATATAGTCAACGCTGCATTGTAAACATTTACTTGGCATGTTGCCAATGTTCGACATTCCGGATTCTGCAATATAATTTTGAAGATTTTTAATTTCTTGATCTGATAATAATGAATAATATTCTTCTCCAAAGTAGCTTACTATATCATCCATTTCTGTCGGATTATATTTCATGTCGGTTTGAGTTTTTTGAAGTTCTTTTTCGTTTATTCTTGTTTCTATTTTGTTTATTTCTTCCATTTGGCTTGAAAGTGCTGATTTAGCAGTAGAAATTGCTTCTTGTTTATATTCTGACGTTTTGCTTTTAGCTTCATTGTAGCTGTCTAAGTATTCCTTTATTTCAGGATACCCTTCAAGTGATTTCATTTCTTCTTCGACAATGCTTAAAGCATTTTTTGCACTTGTTAGGTTTTCATTTAATTTTGGGCTTTGCGCTTCTAAGTTTTCTTTTTCTTTTTGTGCTGCATCTTTTTCTGTTTGTGCTTGTTGAATTGCATTTTGCGCGTTTGTTATTTCTTTTTTTAGTGCATCAATTTTTGCTTGGATTTCTTGTTCTGCCTCTTTTTGTTCTTGTTGTTGAGGGTAAACTTGAGCGCTTGCTAACTGTGCTTCAAGAGTGGAGAGCGTAGTTTGAAGTCCTGCCTCATAATTAATTGCATTATTTAAAGCTGTTTCTTTTTCAGATAGCGTAACTTGTGCAAGCGCAATATTTCTTTCGTTGTCAAATACTGCGTTTTCTGCTTCATCTACCGCATTTGATTTTTCGTTAAATTCGGCTAATTTTTTTGATAATTCATTATCATTTTGCTGTTGATATTCTTCTAATTTTTGTTTAGCTGTTTCTTCTTGTTCTTTTAGTTTTAGACTATTTTGGTCAGTTTCGTCAATAGCTCCATTTAGCGCTTTTTTCGTTTGTTCTAGCGTATTTTGTTTGTTTGAAAGTTCGCTTTTAAGTTCATCAAGGCTTAAATTTTCAATTATAAGATTGCCGTTTTCGTCGTATTTTGGTACTTGGTAAGATTGTGGAACAGATGTACTTCCGCCTTTTCTGTTGCTTGTTTTTGCTTCTTCAATCGGTGCTTCTGCTTCAAATGTCATTTCCTCATCTTGTGTTTCAAGCTCTTTATTAAGTGTGTCTATTGCAGTCAGCATATCTGTAAGTGAAAGATTGTCGCTATTTCCGTCATTTGCGCTTATTTTTTCCATAAAAGCATATTTTTCGTCATCACTTAAATTGCCGTCACCATCTAAATCTGCAAGCTTTACAATTTCTTCCTGTTCAAGGAGTTCGTCGAAATATTCTGAAATAAAACTATCTTCTTCTTGTTCTGTTTCTTCCGGATTTATCTCGTTTTCTTCTGATTTTAATGATTCTATTGATTCAAAATATTCATCTAAATCTTTAATTCCAAGTTCTTGCAAACATTCTTGAATTATTGAATTATTTGAAAATAAGTTTATATCCGAAGCTTCAAGGATTGTATCTTCTGAAATCTTGCCTTGTTCTTTCATTTTTTCTTCGTAAGATTCTAAGATGTATTCCTTGAATGATGTTAAATTTGTAAATGTCGGTATAGAATTAAATGTCATTTTATTTTACCTCTTATATATAAAAAGTATATAAGAGTATATAAAATGCATATATAAAATCTATATTTTACAAAAATTTACAATTATTGTTAGTTAGTTAAACACATAAGTATTTTTAAGATTTTTCTTAAATCTTCATTGGTTGCGTTTTTTATGATGATGTTTATTTTTTCTGTTAGATACTTTCTGTCTTGCAAGTGTTCGGTTTTAAAAAATTCTGTGTAATCTACTCCAAAAGCAGTTGCAAATTTCTCTATAAGATCAGCTTTTGGAAAACTTCTTCCTGTTTCTATATGGCTTATATGTTTTGGGTCAATTGCTACCATTTCTGCAAGTTCATATTGTGTCATTCCTTTTTTGTTTCTTAGTTCTTTTATTCTTAGACCGAAATCTTTTTTAATATTCATTTTATCCCCCAATACTGAGGATAATAAGATAACTAAATTATATAAACCGTATTTAAAGTATACAAAAGTATATAATTTCAATATTTAATATTGTAATTCTGTATTTAATATGGTAAATTTAAAATAATTATGTTTCAAATAAATAATTATATTATAAATAACAAAAAAGCTTTCTCCCTAATCGAACTAATGATTAGTTTAATTACAATATCTTGTATAGTTGCAGCATTTATGCCTGTAATATCAAAAAAATTATCAAGTTCTAATGTTACAATAAGTGGAAATAATGTATCTGATATAACAACAGAATGTTC
>CALUZA010000058.1 GCA_944325185.1 Candidatus Gastranaerophilales bacterium
ACTTTATTCTTCTAAAGTTACTGTTAACCTTGACACTAAATCAACAGTTGACCCTAACAAAATTTGGAATTCAATGGAATTAATCGCAGTAAACCACAAAGCAATGATTAATTTCAGAATTAGATAATTATTCTATAATTCTTCCGTTAAATTGTTCAATCATTTCTTGGACTTTTGGGCTATATTGCCTTTTTTCATTTTCTTTTTTTTGATTGTCCTCATCTTCACTTAAATCTTCATTTTTAATCGGATTTTGCGAAGAAACCTCTTTGATTGTTTCTTTTGGTTGGTTTATGGGTATTTCAGGAGGTCTTTTGGGGACATTTGGTGTTATTTTTGGCTTTACATCAAGTGTTTTTGTAGAGGAATCAATTTTAACAAATTCTACTTCATAGTCTTTATAAGTTGAATTTATTGCATTTTGAAGTTGTGGAAGTTTTGATTCTGATTTTGCCTGTATAATTAAATTTTCGTTTAAAAATCCGAGTGTGATTTTTTTATTTTCAATTTTTACTAATTTGGCAACTCCCGAATAAAAAGCCTTGGAAGGAAGCGAAGGTATTGCATTTATAATCGTTGTCCATATTGTAGCTTCGTTTGCGTTTTCATTTTGATTTTTTACAGGGGTGTTTTGTATTGTATTTTCTTTCGTTTGATTTATTTCTTCGGTATTTTTTATTGGTTCAATATGTTCAATTTCTTTTATTACCTCTTCTTTTTTGGGTTGAGCAGGTTTTAAAGTTTCCGCTTCAAGCGTAACAGTTTTAAGAGAAACGTCTACAGGTTTAACTTGCACAATTTTTTGGTTTTGCAAATTTAATTTGCAAGCTGCAATTACTGCAAGTTCCATCCATAAATAGGGATTTGTCGAGATTTTTATTTCTTTATAGTATTCAATTATTGTATTTAGAATTTTTATTATTTTTTCTTTGTCAAAATTAAGGTTTTTAATTTTTTCTATGTCTTCTTTTATAAGAGTTGTGAATTTTGTAATTGAATTATCGTCTTTTGAACTTAATACAAGGATTACATTTCTTAAAAATTCGATAAAGTTTTCTGCAAGATTTCTCGGTTCGTTTCCTTTTGAATATATTTCATCAATGTCATATAAGGAAAGCTCTATATTTTCTTCATTTATATCTTTTAGAAGATTTAAAAGAACGTCAAAATTGACCTTGCCAAGCAAATCTTCTATTAAATCTTTAGTTATTTCTTCTTTTACGCCTAAAATGCTTACTTGATCCAAAAGTGCAAGCGAATCTCTAAGTCCGCCTGATACATTTTTTGCAATGGTAAAAAGTGCTTCATCTGTTATTTTAATATTTTCAATGTCTGAAATTTGTCTTAAACGTTTTATGATATCATCTGTTGTAATTCTTCTTAAATCAAATCTTTGACAGCGGCTCACAATGGTTTCCAAAACCTTATGAGGCTCAGTTGTTGCAAGTATAAAAATAACATTTTTGGGCGGTTCTTCAAATGTTTTTAATAATGCATTAAATGCATCATTTGAAAGCATGTGAACTTCGTCTATTATAAAAATCTTATATTTCCCGTTAATTGGTGCATATTGAACTTGTGAAATTAATTCTTTTGCATCTTGTATACCTCTGTTGGAAGCAGCATCGATTTCAATAACATCTAATCCTGTTGCGTTTGTTATATCGATACAGCTTGCACATTTTTGGCATGGTGTTAAAGTTGGTCCTTTTTCGCAATTTAGGGATTTTGCGAAAATTCTTGCGCTTGAGGTTTTTCCTGTTCCTCTCGGACCACAGAAAAGATAAGCATTTGCAATACGATTTAATTCTATTGCATTTGAAAGTGCCTTCACGAGGCTTTCTTGTCCTATTATATCTTGGAAAGATTGCGGACGATATTTTCTAAATAACGGCAAATAATTTTCTTCCATAGGAAGATTATAATATAAAAAATTAAAGTTTAAAGATTTAGTTTTTTTTAAAAAAATAATTACTTGCCCAACTGTTTAATATGTAAATTAGACATGTGGCTAATTAACTAAAAACTTTTTACAAGATAGTATTAATCCAAGAATATTTATTAACAATACAAGACGAGAAAGGATTAAATTAATGAGCCAACAAACGGTTAGTAGGAATGGCGCAAAAGATGTGCGCGTTATTATTGTGGAGGATTATAAATTAACGAGAGTTGGTTTGAGGTATGCTTTAAACGAAATTGAAAATATCAATGTAGTTGCAGAAGCACAAAATGCGGAAGTTGGGTTAGAGTTAATTAAAAAAGAACAGCCCGATGTAGTATTGATGGATTTAGGACTTCCGGGTATTAACGGATTAGAGGCTACAGCTAAAATAAAGGGTATATCACCTAATACAAAAGTAATTATTTTAACTTCTCATGATAGAGAAGAAGAAGTCATTGCTTCTTTGGGGTCAGGTGCGAGCGGATATTGTTTAAAGGATATTGATCCAATTACCTTATCCGGTGTTATTAAGAATGTTGCAAAGGGTGCTTGCTGGATTGATTCTAATGTTGCGCATTTAGCATTAAAATTTTTCCCGAAACCTGAAAGCATAGAAATTATGAATTCATCTCATAATATTGATTCAAAGGCAAAATTAACCGAGAGAGAAAATGAAGTTTTGAAACTATTGGTACAAGGAAAATCAAATACTCAAATTGCTCAAGAGTTAATTGTTTCTGTGCATACGGCAAAAGCACATGTTTGTTCCATTTTACAAAAGTTATGCGTGGATGATAGAGTTCAGGCGGCAGTCAAAGCCATAAAAGAGGGGATTGTATCGGTATAGTGATAAAAAGCAGATATTTTAAATATCTGCTTTTTATTTTTAATAAAATATTATACAATATTTTGTATGGAGTTTAAGCAAAGAAATACCAAATTTCTATTTCCGGTTTTTGTATTTATTTTTCTTGTTATATATCTGCTAACCGCTTCTTTTTTGCAATTAAAATCATATAACATTATGAATAAATTGACGATGAATAATAAAATTCCTTCGTCTGATGTTGTTTTGGTTGTAATTGACGATAAATCGCTCCATGAAATTGGCAGATGGCCATGGAAAAGAGAATATTATCTTGAGATATTTGACTATTTTGAAAACTATACCAATGCAAAATTAATCGGCTATGACGGATTGATTATGGCACCTGATAGTGAATATCCAAATTCTGATAAGAAGTTTTTTTCAAGAATAGGTAATTTTAACAAGCTTACTGCAGGAGTTGCATTTTCTTATGATGACTTTGAAAACGGCATAAATGCGAATAAATATGATGAAATATTAAAAACAAAAACCGATATTAAAATTATTGATAAGCGTTCAAAAAAATATAAAGTCGAAAGTGATTTTAAGAGCTTTACAGCACTGCAAGCAGAATATTTTAGGAATATTTTGTCTTTGGGTTCAGTTAATGTTCCCGAGGATTTTGACGGATATATCAGAAAATCGAGTCAATTAATAAACTATAAAGGGCAGTTTTTCCCATCTTTGGCTTTTGGTATGTATTCAAAATATACCGGTATAAAAGAATATATCCTAACAGATAAATATATATACGGTTTTTCGGACACATATACTCTTAAAGTTCCTATAGAGAACTATTTAGGACTTGTTTTTAATTATATTTGTTACTATAAGACGGAAGATAATGTATATTCGCACAATAAGTATTCTGCTTCGGATATAATTAATTCATACAGGTCAATGAAATCAGGTAAAACGCCAATAATCAATCCGATGGAATTTAATAATAAGGTTGTTTTTATTGGTGCGAATGCTCAAGCACAAGCTTTATCCGATGTTCAAAGAACTCCTGTTTCTGAAAATTTTTCAGGTCTTGATATACAGGCAACCAATTTTGATAATTTAATTTCAAATAATTTTTACAGAGTGACAAGTCCTTTGTATAATTTTTTAATTTGTGTCGGTATTTTTATTTTGATTTTTGTTTTAGCGATTTCGATGTCGATTACTGGAGCTTTATTGTCATCTGTTACGGTTATGCTTATGTATTTATTTTTTACATTTTTTATGTACCACAATAAAATTGCACTTAGTTTAATTTTGCCTGAGTTGTTCATTATTGTTGCGCTTACATGCGCATATTCTTATAAGTATTTGCTTGAGGATAATAAAAAAGTTAAAATTCAAAAAGCTATGGGTAAATATTTATCTTATGATGTTATGCAAAATGTTGTAAAAAATATTGATAATATTTCTCTTGGCGGAAAAAGAGCAGATATAACGGTTTTATTTGCCGATATAAGGAATTTTACATCAATTTCCGAGAATATGGATGCTAATTCGGTTACAATGATTTTAAATGAATATTTTTCTGCTTTAGTCCCTATAATCGAAGAACATAACGGTATTTTAAATAAATTTATGGGAGATGCCGTGCTTGCAATTTTTGGCGAACCTAAAAAAAATAAAAACCATGCACTTGATGCAGTTCGATGCGCAGACAAAATGCTTAAAAAGGTTAAATATTTACAGGAAAAGTGGATTGATGAAGGTAAACCTAAAATTGAAATTGGTATAGGAATTTCAACAGGAGAAGCCTTTATTGGAAACATCGGCTCGAGTGAGAGATTGGAATATACTGTAATTGGTGATACAGTAAATACAGCAAGCAGAATTGAAAATTATAATAAGGTTTATAGAACTAATTTTTTAATTAGTGAATCAACTTATGAGAGAGTCAAGGACTATGTTGATACAATTACAATAAAAAATGTTGTAATTAGGGGGAAAGCAAATAAAATAAATTTATACGAAGTAATAAGACTGGTGAAATAAGGTTGAGATTTTGAATTTTGATGAAATATATGACAAAGTTAAACGAGCTGTCACTTTGGAGATAAAATATCAGTACATAGATTTTGATGGCAGAAAAACAAATTTTTCAAAATTTATGATTGGCATTTTATATGAAGTTTTAAAAAGAATAAATAAAGTTGAAAAACAAAATGTAGCAAATTTAATCAATCTTTTTGAAAGTTACAAGATTGATAGTGTTTCAAATAGAAAATATACAATAGATAAAACTTTGGAATTTTTTGCAAGATTAAGAAAGCAAATTAAACCCAAGACAAAGAGGGATATAGAGGAAAATAAAAAAGAATTTCAAGAAGAAATTGAAGATGCAGATGTTACATATATAAAAGGGGTTGGACCTCAAATTGCAAAATTATTTAATAAAATAGGAATTTTTAAAGTTAAGGATTTAATTGAATATTATCCGAGAAAATATGTTGACTATAAGGGACAAAATAAAATCAAAGACTTAAAACTTGGTGAAAATGTTACTATATACGGGACAATCGTAAAAGTTCAACATTATACTACAGCTAAAAAATTAACTATTTTTACAATTTATATAAAAGACTCAACCGGAATGATTCCTATTAATTTGTTTGTTAAAACAAACAACAGAAGAATTATTGAGCATTATAAAAAAATGTATCCGATAAACTCTATTGTTTTGGTTTTAGGAACAGTTAAGTTTGATGACTATAATTCAAGAACAACTTTAGATAAAGTTCAAATACAAATTTTAGGTGAAGGAGAGCAAATTACTTCAAATTCAAATAAAATTGTACCTATATATCCCTTAACAGAGGATTTAAATTCTAAAACATTGGTAGGTGCAATAAAAAATGCACTTGAAAAATACTGGGATAAAATTTATGAGCCATTACCAAATTATATTTTAGATAAGCTTTCTTTAATAAAAAAAAGAGAGGCAATTTCAAATTTGCACTTCCCTCTTTCGTTTGAAGAAATTGAAAAATCAAGATATCGATTGGTTTTTGAAGAATTTTTTTCCCTGCAGTTAAATCTTGCTCTTTTAAGAAAAGAAAGCGAGAAAGATGAATCAATTAAACTTGAAATAAAAAAGAACGGGCTGGTTGAAAATTTTATAAAAAATTTGCCTTTTGAATTAACGAATGCTCAAAAAAAAGCAGTTGATGAAATTTTTAAGGATTTGAATTCTGCAAAACCCATGCAAAGGCTGCTTCAGGGGGATGTCGGCTCCGGTAAAACTGTTGTTGCTTGTATTATGCTTTTGTGTGCAATTGAAAACGGATATCAAGGTGCAATAATGGCACCTACTGAGATTTTAGCGCTTCAGCATTATAGAAACTTTTCTTCTTGGCTTACGCCTTTAGGTTTAAGTGTGGGATTGTTTGTTGGGAAAAGTACTCAAAAAGCACGAAAAGAAGCTTATGCTAATTTGAAAAATGGGCAGATACATATTGCTGTCGGAACTCATGCACTTATACAAGAAGGAGTTGAGTTTAATAATCTCGGTGCAATTGTAATTGATGAACAACACAGATTTGGAGTAAAGCAACGCAATGCTTTGTTGAACAAGGGTAAAATGCCTCAAATGCTTAATATGACCGCAACACCAATTCCAAGAACGCTTGCTTTAACTTTGCATGGTGATTTGGATATGACTGTTATGAATGAATTACCAAAGGGCAGAAAGCCTATTATAACTACTCTTGGTGGTATTAATGAAAGAAAAAAGATTTATGAATTAATAAAAAAGGAAATATTTTTTAAACATCAAGCCTATATTGTATATCCTTTAATTGATGAATCCGAAGCAATAAGCGCAAAGGCTGCAACAGAAGAGGCACAAAAGCTTCAAGAAGGTGAATTTAAGGGCTATAAAATCGGACTTTTACATGGGAAAATGTCAAATCTTGAAAAAGATGAGGTCATGAATGATTTTAAAAAGGGTGAGTATGATATATTAGTTTCAACTACAGTTGTAGAGGTTGGAGTTGACAATCCAAATGCAACGGTTATTGTAATTGAAAATGCCGAAAGATTTGGTTTATCTCAGTTGCATCAATTAAGAGGTCGTGTGGGCAGGGGTGATGAGCAGTCATATTGCGCTTTGATTACAACAAGTTCTTCTTCTGACGTTAGAAAACGACTTGGTATAATGACAAAAACAAACGACGGTTTTATAATTTCTCAAAAAGATTTAGAGCTTAGGGGACCCGGTGAATTCTTAGGAACAAGGCAATCCGGACTTCCTGATTTTAATCTCGCCGATTTAGTTAATGATGTTGAAATTTTAAATCTTGCAAGAGAATATGCATTTGAATTTGTGAATAATGAAAATATTGAAGACTATCCTCTTTTAAAGAAAGAAGCTTTAAGTCATAATTTGTTTAGAGGTTAAATATTTTGACCTTTAGGAAGGCTTGTGCTTGTAACTCTGACGCCGAATTTGTCTTCAATTACTATAACTTCACCTTTTGCAACAAGTTTTTCATTTACATAGATTTCAACCTGTTCACCTGCAATTTTTTCAAGCTCGACAATTGTGCCTTTTTCCATTTCCATTACTTCTCTAATAGAGGATTTTGTTCTTCCCAGTTCTACGCTTATGTGCATAGAAATATCTTGCATTATATCAAGATTCTTTTTAATTGAACGATTAGCGGGAGTTTCTTTGAATTCTTGAAATTTGACAGGTCTTACCGTTACAAGTTCAAAGGGAGAATTTTCTTCTTTTTCACTTGCTTCGGGTTCTTCAAGGTTGTTATTTTGTTTGCTTTCTTCAAAGGAAAGTTCTTCTGTATTTAATTGTTCTTGTTTTTCTTCCATAGTTTATTGAATTATAAATTGTCCAAAACTTACTCTCATAACTTCTCTTTGACCTTCAAAGATGTTGTTAACCATTTCAAGAATTTCTTCTTTGGCTATTTCTTTTCCTGTCGGAGTTGAAAGTTCATCTGATGTTTTATTTGAAAGAACTGAAATAACAGCATCTCTTATAGCCGGTTTGTATCTTTCCATTTCGGTTATAATTGCTGCGTCAGGGTCAATCGGTGCAGATGCTCCGTGTCCGCCGTGACCGCCTGCTGCGGGTTCTTCTCCTGCAAGCATTTCTGCTTCTGTTTTGGATAATTCCATTGCAATTCCAACTTTTAAGTATCTTCTATGAGTTGTATCCGCAAGATTTAGAATAAATTCTCCTAAATCGAGCAAAATTCCTTCTTGTCTAACATCCTCTTCTCCTTCTTCTTCGGTTTGTTCGCCTTGCGGAAGGAGTTTAGCTATTTTTTTATTCATAGACGAATCTATCATAAAATACATAATTAACATTGAAACAATTACAACAACAATCAAAATGACATTATTTAAAATCATAATCATGTTTGGAGTTAGTTCAAATGCCGGTTTTTTGTTTGGATTTTTATCTTCTTTATTATCTAAAGGTTTTACCATATTTCCTCCGTTTATAACCAATTTTCTTCTTTTTTTCTGAATATTTTATTTTTTAAATTTATTATACCGTTTTTTGTTTTATTTCCAAAATTTACTATTCCATTTTTTGTTGTATTTGTCACATCAACTATGTTTTCTTTTGTGTCGTCTCTTAATTTATCGGTATCCCATTTTTTGCGTTCAATTTCAGACAGTTCTTTTTTAACTCCTATATTATGTTTGTCTTTTGCATATTGTTTAATGTTTTCTCTTGTTATTGCAGTTGGTGGTTCAACATAATTAGGATTGAGCATTTTCATTTTAACATTATATGCTATATCAGGGCTTATGTATTTGGAGTATTCTTTTAGGCGCAACATTCCTTCATAGTTATTTGAAATTGTTGTGTCCAGATTTTTCATTTTATTGTTGCGGATATTTTTTGCATAAATGCTTTCCCATAAAACAACTTCTTTTTCAACGTCAACAAAGCTGACATACACAGAAACTCTGTGCGTTGGATTTACTACATCCATGCCTGAAACATTTAGAATATTCCACATTGTGTTTTTAAGAAAATCACGTTGAATATCCATTCCCATGGTGATTACCACCATTTTTTTAACTCCAATTCTTCTTGCAATTTTCTTTAAAAGCGGATATTCTATATTATAACCTTGTTGTAAACCTTGCAAGGATTCTAAGTCGTATTGTCTTAAACCTGCTTGTTTTAGCGCATTTTGCGCAGAATCAATCGAAATAACTTGTACGTTTCTTTTAATAAGACTTGCTCTTACGTCTTGAGCAAAAAATTCAGGAGTTCTAAAGTAAGCATTATAATAATTTACAGGTGTTAATAGGGTATCTGTTATAATGCCTATTTTTTCAAGTGCAAAACAGTTTAAATTGCAAAAAGCAAGAAAACCAAGCACCAATACGACTTTTTTTATAAATCCCCTCATCATAGTACTAAAATTATCGACTATATTTTATGCAATTAAAATCATATATTCAGTTGATTTTTTTGACTTTATTTAAATTTTCATTAAATAAAGTTTGTCCTACAGCCGTATACGATTACAGGAAAGTATATTTATGGATAAAAAATGCCTTTTTCGTACAGATTGCAAAAAATTCTTGAAATAAGAATAAGAAAAAAAGAAGAGCAATTGCAAGCGGTTATTAATGCTCAGAAAGAGGTAGATAGAATTGAACTTTTGATAATTAAAAATTTGCAGCAAATCGAAGATTTGACAAAACAGATGAAAAAAGCTGATCCTATGATGTTTGAGCAATATGATAAATTCATTAAACATCTTTGGGAAGAAGACGAGAAATTAAAACTGCAAAAACAAGAAGCCATAGAAGCTTTAGAAAAAGAAAAAGAACTTTTAAGGCTTAGAGAACAAGAAGTAAATGTACTTGAAAAGCATAAAGAACATCAAAAAGAAAATTATATACAGGAGCAAAAAGCATTAGAATTAAAAGAATTAAATGAAATAGGTTCACAAAAGTTCTTTATAAGAAATAGAGAAAAAAAAGAAGACGAAGAATATCAAGAGTATTTGGAGTATTTAGAAAAACTTAAAAATGGAAATTGAAAATCTTACAAGACAAGAATATAGTGATGATTTAATTCAAACAAATTTGAGAGAAATTTTTGAATCAGGTCAGTATATAAGCGTCAAAGAGATGAATCCCTTTGATAGCATAAAGACTCGTTTGCAAGAAATTATTGAAAATCTTATTTCTCCAAAAGAAATTAATTTTGATGAAGAATTGAATGCAAAATTTTTGGAATTGGATTTTGGTTCCGAATTTGACATAGACGCTACAAAAATAGGAGTACAGGATGCTATATTTTTTGTGAATTTGTTAAATCAACAAAATCTGATTAATTATTCTGTTGAAGATGACGGACTTAATTTAACTACTTCGGATGATAAAAAAATTAATGCTACAAATTCTCTTATAAATGTATTAAAGACGTCGGTTGAAACAAATAAACCTATAAGATTGGACTTTGACAGAGATGTTACGGTTATTTTGAAGTTGGATAAAGATGGCAAAGTTCAAGCACATTTTATTCCCGGAACGGCAGAAGTTGAAAGTTATTTAAGAAATAATATTCAATGTCTTAAACAAAGATTTGATGATGAAAATATCAATTATTCTTCTTTGGGATATTCAAGATACAGAGAGGAAAATCAGTCAAAAAGACAAAAAAGGAGTAACAAATGAGAGATACATACATTAATGCAATGAATGTTCAGAAGACAACTGTTCATTGGATGAATGCAATATCTGAAAACCTTGTTAATTTATATACCCCCGGATATCGTGAAAATCAGGTTACTTTTAAAACCTATTTAGATGCTGCGATTCCTGACAGAATATTGAAAAATCAAGGTCAGGGTAAAGCAATTCCCGGAACGTCAAATGAAAATGTATTTCTTGAAGGTAATGGCTTTTTTGTTTTGAGAAATGATGAAGGTAGAATTGCTTACACTCGTTTAGGCGAGTTTAAATTTGATGGAGAAGGAGTATATAGAGCGGCAGATGGCTCCAAAGTTCAGGGTTATATCTTGAACGATAAAGGTGAAATCATGTCGGGTACAAAATCTTTGGATAACAGTTCTTTTCAAGATACAATAGCTCAAGGCGGTGCTTTATCGGTTCCGACTACAGAAATAAAACTCTGGATTGATCCTGATAACGGGAAATATCTTGGAAAATATGATGAATTTGAAATAAAAGGTGACGGAGTATTATACGGAAAAGCTAATAACGGCAACGTTTCAACTCCTTTGTATAAGATTGCTGTTATGAATTTCCATAACCCTCAAGAACTTTTTGAATACAAACAGGGTCAATATTTAGAGACAGAATATTCAGGAAAACCCGTTATAGGCAGGGGTGAAATCAGAAGCGGTTTAATTGAACTTTCTAATATTGATTTTAAAGCAAATGCGACATATTGGCAGGAGGCTCAAACGCAACTTGATTTATCAGGTAAAATTATGACAACTTATAAGCAACTATTAGAATCCGCAATGGAAATGTTGAGCTAATAAATGTAAAATGTTTTTGAGTAATATTTTATGTAAATTATGAAAAAATTTTTTATCTCTCTCAATTTAATAATATTATCTTTCTTCTTCACAATAAATTTTGCATATTGTGAAGAAGATTTTTTCCTTGATACGCCTTTTGAGGATGCAAAAAGTAATGTTAAATTAATTCAGGATAAAAAAAATCTTGATAATTCAAAAGAAACAAAAGAAAAAACTAATTGGTTTTCAAAAATCTTTAACAGAAAAACAAAAAATGATGTTTCAGAGGAAGAAAAAAAAGGATATTGGGGTTCACTTCCCGATATTAACCGAGATTTTGAATACAAAAGACAAGAGTTTGCTTCAAACAGTCATGATGATTTAAAAGTTCCGAATGAAAATGATTTATCTGATGATAATTTAAAAAAAGCTCCTTATGATGACGCTTTATTTTTGGATGTTATTGTTAAAAAAGAAAAATCTTCAAATTATTTAAATGATATACAAAAAACAAAGTACGCTCTTTCGAATTTAAAAAAATGCATAGAAGAAAACGGTGATATACAGCGTTTTAACGCTTGTGTTAATGTTATAGACTTGTATGTAAAAAATTTAAAAATGAAATATCAGGATAAATCCGAATCCCTTAAGGAAAGTTATATAGATATTCTTTCAACAAATTATTACGCTAAGGTTTTGGGAAATTTGTTGTATGATTCAAATTATTATGCAAGATATATACCTACTATGCAGGGAAAATACAGTGAAAGTAATATTCAAAACGAAAAACAAAAACTTTTAGCAAGAATAAATAGAACTCTTTTTTTAATAAACGGTGAATCCTGATTAATATGCTATCCCGTTTTCATTTAAGCCTATAACATAAACGTCTTTACCAAGGGTGTTTGGTCCTTTTGAGCCGTCAACGTCTATGTATAATTTACCCCAGCATTTGCCTTTTCCACTAATTATAGTGTCAGTATTGGGCATATAATAGTCCGGACAATCTTCTATTGCGCCGACTTCAAAACCAATATAGCTGTTTCCTGCTAATTTTGCGCCTTTTATATCATCATCCGAACAATATGGAGTATGGTCGCAAAAATTCAAATCCGTTTCTTCAAATTTTAAGTAATTTCCGTATAAATTTAAAACTTCTGAAGTATTTAAAGCTGTTTGAGAGTCGTTTACAAGAGTAAATTCCCAGTCTCCTGCAACATCCACCATAAAACTTCCCGTAGGACATCTTTCGGGTTCCAATTCTCTTATTTTTAACGACGCTTGTTGAACATTGTCAAGGATTTTAAGAGCGGTTGCAGTGTAGCCGTCTTCCGTAAAATCTTTGGTTTTTATATTTTGAATCATAACTGCAGCAAGAACGCCTATTATCATGAGGCACACTAAAACTTCAGCTAATGTAAAGGCTTTTTTATTTTTCATTTTTTAAATCTCCGTTTATAGAGATTATAAATTTTTTTTTGTGATTTCGCAAATTTTTATTAGTTGAATTTAAAAACTAAAACCCTGAAATGGACTTTTGTCTTGTTTCAGGGTTTTAGTTTATTTGAAATTTATTATGCGTTGTAGCGTCTTTCTTTTGGTATTTGACCTAATATTACTTCGTCATCAGCGGCTTCTACCTTTGGAGTTTCCTCTTGTTGAGCTGCTGCTTCTGCTGCTCGTTTAGCTTCTTCTTCTGCTGCTCGTTTAGCTTCTTCTTCTGCTGCTCGTTTAGCTTCTTCTTCTGCTGCTGGTTTACCTTCTTCTTCTGCTGCTCGTTTTG
>CALUZA010000059.1 GCA_944325185.1 Candidatus Gastranaerophilales bacterium
TTTTCTCTGTTATTTTTTGCAACATTTCACTTTCCTTCACCTTATCCCACAACCCGTTTTCCTTCACCGCGTCTTCAAGCTGTTTTGTTGTTCCCAAAAGAACCATCGCAGGTGTTGCAAGCTTACCTAATGTATCAAGCAAAACATTTCTGTATTTATTTTCTATTTCTCTTTGTTTTTTTTGATTTTCAGTTTTTCTATATAAAATTTCAGCAGGCGTTTTAGGAAATGTCTTACTTCCTTCCGTTTCAGACCCTGCTTTTGAAACTTCATTTTTATATACATTAATTTCTGCACCTAATTTAAAAGGCTCCATTTTTGAATTTTGATTTCCTGATGTTTCTTTTTTATCCTCTTTTTTTCTTCTTCGTCAGATCCTCCGTTTTTAAATGTAAATTTACCATCCTCATCCCTAGGGTGCTCTTCTTCGTTCCAAGTCATTCTTTTCTCCTTATTTTAATATAATCCTCAAAGTCCAATAAAATTAAAAAAGAGCCATTAAAATCCATTTTGATTTTATTGACTCTCTATTATTTCGATTTTTAATTTATATAAAACTTATAAATTCATTATGCACTATTTTTATTTATTTTTCAAGATGTCTTGAATATTTTAATTAGTACACAAAATTCTTGCTTTTATTTTGCATTTAAAAATGTTTGAACATTCGTTGTTAAGCTTTCTTCTTTAATTTTCCATTTATCACCTTGTTTTACAAATACAAAATAACAAGGTAATCCTTTTTTATCGCTTCTGGGAAGTCTTGTTGCAGTCAATTTATATCCGTTATTAAATTTAACCACTTCCCTGTTTTCATATCTGTTTGTATAACGCACAGTTTTTGCAAGCGCAGCACGGCTTTTTAATTCATCCAAATATCTGTCAAACGGAATTAAAATACTTTTTTGGCCGCCTTGTTTTTTATTTACAACACGAATAATTTTAGCATCAGCCGTATAGTATGACGGAAGTGAAGTTGAGTATGTGTTTGCAGCTTGAACATATTTATCAAAAGTTGCCATTACATCTTCCTTGTCACCTGCAAAAACAGAGGTTGAGAATAAAAACATAGCAGTTAATATAAAAAATATTTTTTTCATTGTTCCTCCACTAAAACTAAAAATTTTATTTGATTATACACTAAAAAAATTATAATCACATTAACAAAATATCTTATATTTTATTAATCTTGTAAATATTTCTTTAAATATTTACCCGTATAACTTTTTTCGCACTTCACAATTTGTTCCGGAGTTCCTTTAAATACTATCTCTCCACCATTATCTCCACCTTCAGGTCCAAGGTCAATTATCCAATCCGCGCATTTAATTATATCCATATTATGTTCGATAATTAAAACAGTGTTTCCGTTATCTGCAAGCTGCTGCAACATTTTCATTAATTTATCGATATCATAAAAATGAAGCCCTGTTGAAGGTTCATCAAGAACATATAAGGTTTTTCCGGTAGCTCTTTTATTTAATTCCAAAGCAAGTTTTACCCTTTGAGCTTCTCCGCCGGATAAAGTTGTTGCACTTTGTCCGAGTTTAATATAATCCAAACCGACATCATACAACGTTTGCAAACGATTGGCAATCTTTGGAACATTTTTGAAAAATTCTAATGCCTCTGCCACGCTCATTTCAAGTACATCTGCTATGTTTTTCCCCTTATATTTAACCTCTAAGGTTTCTTGATTATATCTTTTTCCTTTACAAACATCACAAGTAACATAAACATCAGACAAAAAATTCATTTCTATCTTCAAAAGTCCATCACCTGAACATTTTTCGCATCTTCCGCCCTTTACATTAAAAGAAAATCTACCTTGCTTATAACCTCGCATTTTTGCTTCCGGAGTTTGGGCAAAAAGCTCTCTAATATGCGTAAATACTTCCGTATAAGTCGCAGGATTTGACCTTGGAGTTCTTCCTATCGGGGATTGATCAACAATAACCAATTTATCTATACTTTTAAAACCCTTGATTAAATCAACCCCTTGTGGCTTTGGTTTATTTTTTAATAATTCATGACGAGCGTACTCTGATATAATATCTCCCACAAGAGTCGACTTACCCGAGCCTGAAACTCCTGTTATTGCAACAATTTTACCAAGAGGAATATTAACATCAATATTTTTTAAATTGTTTAAATGGGCATTTTTAACTTCCAAAAACTCACCACTACCTTCTCTTCTTTGTTTTGGTATTGGTATTGTTCTTTTTTTAGAAAGATATTTGCCCGTCAGCGAATCAGGAGAATTCTTTATATCATCAATTGAACCGCAAGCAACTATTTTACCGCCTTTAACACCTGCATAAGGTCCAATATCCACAATATAATCAGCAGCCTCCATCGTATCTTCATCATGTTCAACAACAATTAAAGTATTTCCAAGATTTCTTAACTTTAAAAGAGTCGAAATAAGCATACTGTTATCTCTTTGATGAAGACCAATTGAAGGTTCATCAAGAACATACAAAACTCCTGAAAGTCCCGAGCCTATTTGCGTTGCAAGACGTATTCTTTGAGCTTCGCCGCCGGATAAAGTTCCTGCAGAACGAGCAAGGGTAAGATATCCTATACCTACATCAATCAAAAACTTTAATCTTGCCCTAATTTCATCTAAAATTTGTTTTGCAATTTTCAACTTAAATTCATCCAACGTTAAATAAAGTTCTTGAATAAACTCATACTCCTTTAAAATAGACATTGAACAAAATTCAAAAATATTTTTATCGGATATCTTAACACTTAATGCAAAACTATTTAACCTGCCGCCACCACAAGCTTTACAGGGATTTGAAATCATATATTTTTCTATTTCACCCCTGACTAAATCAGAATCTGATTCATATTTTTTCATCAAATAAGGTATAACACCCATATAACTCATAACATGGGTTCTATAATTTTTAGTACCGAAATCAGCATATCTAATTTTTATTTTCTCATCACCATTTCCATATAAAATTATACCTTTTTGAGCAGGGGAGAGTGATTTAAAGGGCTTATTAAAATCAATACCGTAATGTTCACAAACGCTCTCCAAAATATCCGAATAGTATGGATTTGAAGTCTTTGCCCAAGGATATATAGCCCCTTGACTTAAAGATTTTTCACTATCAGGAACGACCAAATCCGGACTAATTTCAAAATGCGCCCCGATACCGTTACAAACAGGACAAGCACCATAAGGATTATTAAAACTCATCATCCTTGGAGTAAGTTCCTCAAAACTTATATTGCAATTAGGGCAAGCTAATTTTTCCGAATATATAATATCTTCATTATTTTTAATTTTATTTACAACCAAAAGCCCGTCTGAGCGCATTAAAGCAGCTTGTGCAGAATCAAAAATTCTTGATTTTGCACTTTCTTTAACTATTATTCTATCTATAACTATTTCAATAGTATGTTTTTGAGTTCTGTTTATTTCAATTTCATCTTCCTCAAGATTATATACAGTTCCATCCACTCTTACCCTAACAAACCCTTCAGACAATAATCCCGATAAAGTCTGTTTATATTCTCCTTTTTTAGATCTGACAATAGGGGCAAGAATTTGTATTTTTTCTCCTTCAGGTAAATTCATTATACTTTCTACAATTTCATCAATTGTTTGAGGAGAAATAACTTCACCGCACTTCGGACAGTGCGGAGTGCCAACTCTTGCATACAAAAGCCTCAAATAATCATATATTTCCGTTATAGTTCCTACTGTTGACCTTGGATTATTTGATGTTGATTTTTGATCAATTGAAACCGCAGGAGAAAGCCCGTCTATTCTTTCTACATCAGGTTTATCCATCTGTCCTAAAAATTGACGTGCATAAGTTGAAAGACTTTCTACATAACGTCTTTGACCTTCAGCAAAAATAGTATCAAATGCCAAAGAACTCTTTCCCGAGCCAGATACACCCGTAAAAACAGTCAATTCATTTTTTGGTATTTTTAAATCTACATTATTAAGATTGTGTTGATTTGCCCCGTATATTTCAATAAAATCATTCATAATTAAATTATAACATTAAGTAAAATGTTGTTTAAAAGGTTAAATTATAGTGTTAATTTTTATTAAATATTTTTTGCAACTTTTATTTTGTTTTTGTTACAATTTAAAAACAAATAGGTATAACAAAATAAAAAGGAAACAAAAATGTCAATCAACTTGAAAAACAAACAAGAAATTATCAAAAAATTCGGTAAAACCGAAAAAGACAGCGGAAACATTGAAGTTCAAATCGCAATGCTTTCTCAAAAAATCTCTGAACTAACCGAACACTTAAAAACTAACAAAAAAGATTTCCAAGCAAAACGTGGTCTTTTAGTTATGGTAGGTAGAAGAAAAGGTATGCTTACATACCTAAAAAATGCAAACCTTGAAAGATACCGTGCATTAATTAAAGAACTAGGAATCAGAGGTTAATTTAAAATAAAATTTCAAGTTAAAATGCTACAAGAGTTATACCTTGTAGCATTTTATTATTATTTACTCTTAAAACAAAGATTATAAACCAAGGCTTGCCCTTGAATCCTCAAAAGCAAGCCTTGTGGAGAGAAAATTATAACCGTCTAATCAGACTTTAAATATTTAGCCGCCCAATAACGACAATGCCGTTTGTTGCATAGAATTTGCAACCGATAAAATAGATACGTTAATTTGTTGCATAATTTGCTGAGAAGTTAAATTTGTTGCTTCTTCAGCTATATCGGTATCAGTGTAAACACTTTTTGCCGTTTCCAATGATTCAATTCTGGTCGATAAACTATCATAAGAGCTTTCCATTCTGTTTTCATAAGCTCCTAAAAGTCCTCTACGAGTAGTAATCTCTGCTATAGCATCTTGTATCATTGCCATATAATTCCTACAGTTTTCATTTGTCGGATCAAAAGCAGGATCGTCCGGATTTAAATTGTCAGGAAGTAAGGCTCCTAAAGCGCTTACGTGACAATCTGTTAGAGCGGGTGAAATATCGAGGGTTGATAATTCTGTTTCATCCGGTCCCATCTGCACAATAATCTGAGCGTTTTCAGCGGAGCCATCCAACATAGTTCTTCCGTTGAAATTTGTTGTTTCCGCTAATCTGTTAATTTCATCCAAGCGTTCAATAATTTCTCTAACAGCAGCTGTTCTTGAATCAATATCATTAGTATCATTTGCCATATTAGTTAAAAGATCATTAATTCTTTGGAAATGATCACTTATTGATACCATTCCGTCTTCTGCAATGTTTAAATAACTTTCTGCTGTTTGAATGTTATTCATTGCTTGTCTTGAACTGCTAATGAACGCTTTCATGTTCTCAGAAATTACAAGTCCCGCTGCATCGTCGCCTGCTTTATTAATCTTTAAGCCCGAAGACAATCTTTCCATTGTAGTGGTTAAATCGCTTGTAACGCTATTCAAATTCATGCGAGTAACGAATGCAGGTACATTTGTCCCTAATGTGATAGCCATTTTTTCTCTCCATTTTTTCCACACTCTCTATATCGAAAATATTTTTTTATACTTTAGTATGTTTTTTTCATACTTTGGTATAATAAAACAACCAAAAACCAATTCTGGCAAGAATTTTAAGGTCTTTAATTTAAATTTAAAATATCCTCTAAATGTATTAGAAAAACCAAATTATGTGTTAAAATTAATATGTTATGCCACATTTTTTAATCAAAAAAGAAGAAATAAAAGACGATTTTATAGAACTTAATGAAAATGAAAATCTCTTTCATATTTCAAAAGTTTTAAGAGCAAAAATTGGAGAAGAAATCAAATTTATTGACGAAAACCAAGTAATTTACTACACAAAAATTGTCAATATTACAAAAAACTCTCTAAAAGCAGAGATAATTGAAAAGACAAAAAGCAAGAGATTTTTGAAACATAATCTTTGTTTGATTCAATCAATTTTAGCATCCGATGCACAAAATAATGCAATCGCAAACGCTGTTCAATCAGGCATAAAAGAAATTTACCCCGTTATTTCAGACAATGTATCGGTTTCCGAAAATTCAAGTAAAAACAAAATCCAAAAATGGGAAAAAATTGCCCTTGAAAATTTTAAACAATGTGAAAGAGCTGATTTGCCAATAATTCATGAAATAAATAAACTTGAAACCGTACTTAAAAATTTCAAAAAAGAAAATATATTAATTTTTGCAGAAAAATATGAAAATATTTCTTTAGATGATTGCATAAAAACTATTGACTTTAATCAAAAAATAGCTGTAGTTATAGGACCTGAAGGAGGTTTTTCCGATTGTGAATTTAATTTCTTTAAACAAGAAAATTATAAATTAATAACTCTGGGAAAAATGATATACAAAGCTCCAAATGCAATAACAGCAGCAATTTCCAATATTATTACAAGAATAGAATAAATATGTTTGAAGATAAAATTTTAAATTCCATAAAAGAAATTACCAAAAACCAAGAAATATACCTTGTTGGCGGATATTTGAGAAATTATTTTTTAAAAAAAGAAATCTCCAAAGATAGGGACTTAGTCTGCATTAAAAATGCTGAAAATATTGCAAAAGAAATATCTCAAAAGCTTAACGGAACATTTATAGAACTGGACAAAGAAAATCAAATATACAGAGTTGTTTTATCCGACAAAGAAAATTATTTCGATATATCTAATGCGCTTGAAGACAACATACTTAAAGATGCCGAAAGACGAGATTTTACAATCAACTCAATATTTTACAATTTAAATAAAAATGAACTTTTTGACCCTTTCAACGGAATTAAAGATATCGAAAATAAAATCATAAGAACACCAAACCTCAAAAATTTAGATGATGACTCTTTAAGATACTTAAGAATGTATAGATTTATGTCATATACGGGTTTTGAAATCGAACAAAACCTTGAAAATTATTCAAAAGAAAATTTTAAAAAAGTATTATCAAGTGCAAAAGAAAGAATAAATTACGAAATTTTAAAGATTTTTGAAGGTGATTTTCTGGTTGAAACACTTCTAAAAATGTATGAAAATAATGCCTTAGAGGTTATTTTTCCTTTTATCAAAGAGATTAAAAAAGTTCCTCCGAACTCTCATCATCATCTTGATTTAGTTCATCACTCAATAGAGACAGTTAATAATATTCAATCAAACAAACCTCTTTTAAAAATTGCAGCCTTATATCACGACATCGGAAAACCAAGTACTTGGACAATAGAACCACAAGGCAGACACAGATTTATAGGTCATGACATAAAAGGATTTGAACTTGCAAAGAAAGAGCTTTCACAATTAAAGTTCTCAAACAAACAAATTTCATATATTGCAAAAATGGTTAAATTTCATATATATCCTGCAAGTTTAATAAATTGTCCGGACAATAAAAAAGCTTATGCAAGATTTATAAGAAAATTAGCAGAAGATACACCGGATATAATTGAACTATCAAAAGCAGACAGGCTCTCTGCAAGAGGAGTTGATGTAAGCGATGAAATGGTTGAAAAATCAATAAAACACCTTGAAAATTTGCTTAATTATTATAACGAAGTTCAATCAATGGTAAAAGATCCAAAAAGCCTTTTAAACGGCAAAGAAATAATGGAAATTTTAAACATTCCACCTTCTAAAAAAGTGGGACTAGTTTTACTTGAACTTAAAGAAGCCCAACTAACAGGTGAAATAACAACAAAAGAAGAAGCTATTAACTTTGTTCAAAAACAAAGCCGCTAAAGAGCTTCTTTAACGGCATAAAAATTAAACAATAGAGGAGAATAAGGAAAACTTCTCTTTGACTTTTACTCTGCTGCAAATATATGTGCTGCAAGAGCAAGTCTATTGTCTGGTGACATCATTGGAAAATCTTCTTCCAAGATACTTGCCGTTGAATTAACTCCGTCTTCAAATTTTACCATCATGGCTTCAATGTCAGCTATTCTATCTTCCGTTAAATAGTCTGCAGGGTTAACCTCTTTCTTAGACACCATATTAACTTGTGCCAAATTTTGTAAACCCTGAGCGTCCATAGCACCCAATACATTTTCCGGATTAAAAGTGCTAATGTTTTCCTTCCTAATTTCTTCCGCTCTGTTTTCTTCAGGTTTTTCCTCTCTTGCTTGTTTTGCATAAGAATTACCTGTTGAAAAATTGCCAAACCTTACTTGATTAATATCCATTACGAGGCTCCTTATTTCCCATTGTTCTTTATTGTCTACATAATGGATATCGACAATCATTCAACTAAACTTTAGGATTTTAAAAGCCATTTTTACAATTTGTTACATTTAATCCTTATTTTTTACTTTTTTAACAACAAAATAAAATTCTTGTCCTTCTTTTATTTCAATTTCTTCGCCATATTCAACCAAGGAAAGAAAAGAATCATCATAAACTTGTTTTACACCCGATTTTAATCTGTTATCTTCTTTATTTTCTTTAACGCCATCAACAAAAGAAACACCGTATGAAAAACCCTTTACAAAGAAATTGCCTACCGTGCTTGCTGTTTTCTTTACAATCGTTTTGGGGGGAGTTTTTTTAATTTCTTCTTTTGACAAAATCTTTTCTGCGTATTTTGCAACCATTATATCTTCAAAATTATGCGTTCCTTTTTTATCAGTATAACTATCCAATACAAAATATATTTTTGCATCTCGCTTTGCTCTTGTCGGGTCAGTTACTTTTTTCAATGTGCAATTTAAAACATCACCCTTAATCATATAAACATCATCCAAAACACCATCTTCAATAAGCATTACCTGAAAACTTTGTTCCGGATTTACGGAATTAAAATCTCTCATTGCACTAACATGTAACTTATCTGCCGCAAAAACAGGCGACATTACAAAAAACATCAAAAAATATAATATCTTTTTCATATAACCAACCTACAAATTATCCGTAATAAATTTATAACATATTTATAATTTTATTACATAAATTGTTTTTAAAAAATTATATAAACAGATTAGAATTGGAGTTTCCTGATTCAGCTATATATTTTGCAACTCCTGCAATTTCAACTCCATCTATTAATTCTTCTTTTGATATCCCCATAATATCCATAGTCATATTACAAGCTATAAATTTAACTCCTTGACTTTGAGCCTGTTCAATTAATTCCTTTAAAGATAAAACATTTTTATCTTTCATTACTTTTTTCATCAACAATGAACCAAAACCGCCCATATTTAACTTTGAAAGAGTTAATTTATCAGCACCTTTTGGCATCATAAAACCGAACATTTTATCAATAAAAGATTTCTTGTTGATTTTTACATTATCTTTTCTTAAAACATTTAATCCCCAAAAAGTGAAAAATAATGTGACATCTCGCCCGCTCGCTTTTGCACCGTTTGCAATTATTAAAGAAGCAAGAACTTTATCTAAATCATTTGAAAAAACGACAATAGTCTGCCCATTGTTTGTTTGTATTTTTTGTTGAGTGCTGCCTTTTTGAATAGTTGCAATTATTTTTTTATTAACGTTATTCAAGCTTAATAAAGTATTATTTGTAGAACTGCACCAAGCCTCAACATCAGAATAAAAACCTTTATCAGTTGACGATATTTCTAAAATCTCGCCATCTTTCATATTTAAAATGTTTTCTTTTAATTTCATAATAGGTCCGGGACAAGAAAGCCCACAAGCATCAACTTTTAAAATATTTTCACCAATCACGGTGCCTGCTAAAACTTTTTCTTTTTTTACTACTTTACTTTGTTTATCTTTTTGAATTTCTTTATATAAAGTCATACCGCCCATCAAAGAATAAACATTATTAAAACCGTTCTGAATTAAAATTCTTGAAGCAAGATAGCTTGTATATCCGGTATTACAAAGCAAAACAACCTTTTTATCTTTAGGAATTTCATTTATTCTCTGTCTTAATTCTTGAAGAGGAATATTAACCGCTCCTTCAATCGTTTTTATTTGAAAACTGTCAGATATTCTAACATCAATTATGTAGGAGTTTTCAATATCCTCATAATATGCAGGCTTAAAATATCCCCTTAAAAGGTTGTCAGCGCACATTCCAAGCACATTAACAGAATCTTTTGCAGATGAATAAGGAGGAGCATAGCATAATTCACTATCAAGTAATTCTTGAATTTTACCATTGTTTCTCATTATAGAAGCAATTACATCAATTCTTTTTTCAACGCCCTCTTGTCCCGTTGCTTGTGCGCCAAGAATTTTACCTTCATTATTAAAAAGCAACTTATATAAAGTCTGGGTTGAATCCGGATAGTATCCTGCATGCGAGTTGCCAAAAACAAAAATCTTCCAATAAGGAATTTGCGCTTTTTTCAAAGCTTTTTCATTATAACCTACACAAGCAACCGTATAATCAAAAACCTTTAAAACCGAAGTTCCTTGAGATTTTTTATACGTAGAATTAATTTCACAAATATTATCCGCTATAATTCTTCCCTGCCTGTTTGCAGGTCCTGCAAGAGGAATTAAAGTATTTTCACCTGTTACAAAACTTTCAACTTCAACACTATCACCACCTGCATATATATCAGGATCAGAAGTTTGCATATTTTTATTAACTTTTATACCTCTATTTACTTCAAGACCTGACTTTTGAGCAAGTGATATCTCCGGTTTTACCCCAATAGACAATATTGCAATATCATAAGAAATTTTTCTTCCCGATATTAATTCAATTTCATTTTCAAAAAATCTTTTTACCCCATCCGATAAAATTAACTCGACTCCGTTTGCTCTCATTTCATTTTGTGCAAAACAAGCCATCTCATAATCAACAGGAGCTAATATTTGACTTGAAAGCTCCACAAGCTTTGTATCTATATTAAGATGCGCAAGATTTTCAGCCATCTCAACACCAATAAAACCGCCACCAACTACTACGGCATTTTCTACATTATTTTGAGATATTCTTTCTTTAATTTTATCTGCATCATCTAGAGTCCTAACCGTATAGATATTTTTGTTATCAATACCTTCTATTTCAGGCTTTATTGGATTTGCACCCTGAGATAAAACTAATTTATCATAATAAAATTTTTCGTTATTTTTGGTTAAAACATATTTTTCTAATCTATTTATTTCTATAACTTCACTATTTAATCTGACATCAATATTAAATAAATTTTTAAATCTTTCAGGACTTGAAACAAGAATTTTTTCTCTATCTGAAATTACATCGGAACAAAAATATGGTAGCCCGCAATTTGCTATTGAAATTTCTTCTGTTCTTTCAAGAATTGTAATTTCACAATTTTCATTTAGCCTTCTTAATCTTGCTGCACAACTTGCTCCGCAAGCACCACCGCCAATTATAACTACTTTCATTTAAACCTCATATCTTAGTATATTCGCATATTAATATATTCATATTATCAAAATTAATTTTCAAGGTCAACCCTAAAAGAATTTGACAATATTCGCATATTATAATATTCTCATAATATGAAAAATGATATTGATATAGATGAATATTCGGCAATATTTAAAGCTTTAGCACACCCAACAAGGCTTACAATTGCATATAATTTAATGCTAAAACCCGAATGCAATGTAAGCAAAATGAGCCAATGCCTAAATATTCCGCAGCCGACAATATCACAACATCTATCAATATTAAAGAACTCAAATGTTTTAATTGGCAGTCGCAAAGGAAATCAAATTTGCTATAAAGTTGAAAATCCAAAAGTCATTGCCATTTTAAAGCAGCTTTCAAACAAACAAGACCAAAACACAAGACCATAAACAACTTTGTTTGACGAACCAAATTTGATATGTTAGCTTTCTTATTAGGGGAGTTTATTTTGACAAATATAAGTATTATTTCAGCCTGTAACAATAAATGTAAATATTGTTTTCAACAAGATAACTATCATAATTTAGGACAAATGTTATCTTATGATGAAATTTTAGACATATTAGATTGGATTTCAGATAGAACTAAATTGGGAATAATGGGGGGAGAACCCACATTACATCCTGACATCGTAAAAATATTAGAAAAAGTTTCATCAATGAATTTTGAAAAATCTGTTATTTTCACAAATTTATTGTGCAGTAAAAAATTATTATTTGAAATTGTAAAGTACACTCCAAAAATTGACTGGCTGATAAACACCACAACAAGAGATGAGCTTGTTGATAAATTTGAAGAAAATGTAGAATATTTAAATAAAATTATTGATAAAAAGCTTACTTTCGGCATAACTTTAATAAATGATTTAGAATACGACAGAAGAAACATAGATAAAATAATACGCCTTGGCAAAACCTATCCGAATCTGGTAGGCAATTACAGGGTTTCTATTGCAACACCGTATCATAAAAATATAGTAACCTTAGATTCTTATGATGATGTCGTTTTAAATTTTTGCAAAACTGCAAACAAAGAAACGCCAAATATTAAATTAAGATTTGACTGTCCTGTTAATAATTGTCAAATTTCACTAAAAACAGTCGCTCAATTAATTGATAATTACAATGTTGACAATTTAAAAATGTCACACTGTTATCCGGTTTTGGATGTTATGGCAGATAAAAGTGTTAAATATTGTCTTTCTATGCCTGATGATTTTTTAACAGTCAAACACTACCGCGATTTTCCCGACAATCAAGCTTGCTTGGAATATTTAAAAGAAAAATTTTTTAACTATATTAAAGAAAACAGCTATCCATGTCTAAAAAACAAAAACTGTAATAACACATTATGCAACGGGCCATGTGCAGCAATAACAGAATACATAAGAAGACAAGGTTGTTCTATTAATTCATAATGAGGATAAGATTTTGACAAACGTAAGTATAATTTCAAATTGCAACAACAACTGCAAATATTGTTTTCAAAAAAACACGTATCACAAAAAAAATTTAATACTGTCTTACGAAGAAATATCAGATATTTTTAAATGGACATCAGACTGCCCAACTATAGGAATAACAGGCGGTGAACCAACGCTGCATCCTGACATTATTAAAATTGCAAGCCTTGCAAATTCTTCATTTAAAACTAAAATTCTTTTTACAAATATATTATGCGAAAGTGAAATCATAAAAGATACAACAAAATATGCACCCGAATTATTTTGGTTAATTAATTCAACAGTACCCGAAGAAAAACAAGAATTATTTGAAAAAAATATAGAATACTTAAATTCAAACACAATATATCCATTATCTTTAGGTATAACCTTCACAAATAACCCCGAATATGACGATATAAATATAAAATACTTAATTAATTTAGGTAAAAAATATCCCAAAATAGAAGTATTCAGACTGTCAATTGCAGCACTTGACGAGAATATGAATGTGAGTTTATCATCGTTTGCAGAGCCAATATTAAAATTTTGCAAACTTGCAAAAGAACACACACCAAATGTCATAATAAGGATGGATTGTTTTATAAACAATTGCAACATTCCTCTAACACAAGCTGCAAGCTTAATTGACGAGTTTGAAGTTAAAAATATGTATACAACCTTAAATTGCAGACCCGTCTTAGATGTTATGGCAGATAAAAGCGTAAAATATTGTTTTATGACACCTGATAATTTCTTATCAACAAATTCATACAAAAACTTTAAAACTTCAAAAGACTGTTATGAATTTCTTCAAAAAGAATTAGATGATTATATGAAAAAAAATTGGCTACAATGTAAAAATAAAAAAAATTGTGTTAATTCAGTATGCGACGGACCATGTGTAGCATTGATTAAATTTCTGGAATTAAACAAAAAAGATAGCTAAATGCTATCTTTTTAATAAATCCCTTTAAAATGGGTCCGGTGGGACTCGAACCCACGACCAATTGATTAAGAGTCAACTGCTCTACCAACTGAGCTACAAACCCATAACATGTATACTATAAAATAATTTTGTGTTAAAATCAAGTCAAATGTCCACGTAGTTCAGATGGATAGAACGTCACCCTCCTAAGGTGAATGTCGGAGGTTCGAATCCTCTCGTGGACGTTTTTATTTCAAAATCACTAGCAAATTTCTTTTTTTACGACTTTTTTATATATAGTAAAAATGTCATGTAATATAAAATGAAAATTAATTTAATAGCTCCGAAGTATTATATAAAACAAAGAAACAATTCATATCAAACTGCACAAAATAAGAAAATTAATAATTTTATCAGTTTTGAAGGATTTCAATGTGACGAAAAGGCATTTGAAGTAAAAAATATTAACGACCTACACTGCCCAATATGCGGGCTTCTAATGCTAAATGAAAAACAACAAAGAAGCTACATGAAAGATGTTGCAAATAAAAAAGGTGAAGCTCTAAAAAAAGCACTTGAAAAATATGAAAACGAAACAGAAGTAGTTAAAAATAAAGAAAACAGCAGAAATCAAACAATATATAGAGGAGTAAAACAAAAAATAGTTACAACTCTAAAAGAGTTAGCTCTCAGATATCCCGATTTGGATCTTTCCGAATTAGTTAAATTAAAAAGAAAAGAAAGCCTAAATAAATTAATAAGAGAACAACTTGCTATTTTTAGTGAAATTGAAAGATTAATTCAAAACAGTAAAATGAATAGAAGAGAAAGACGAAGGATTCTACGTAAACTGGAAATGTACAAAAAAATGGCTAAAGACACAACAAATAGTGACTTTAAAAGAAAAGTTTTTATTGAAGACATTCAATCAGAAATATCCAGCTACACAACAAGAAAAAAAATTAAAACCATTGCGCAAAAATTACCATCCTCAAAAACAAAAGAAGACGCATTTTTTGTTAAATACTCTTCAGAAGGCACAACAAATCAAGATATAGCATGGTCGCTTATTTCCCAATCAATAGTAACAGCAGAACATTTAATACCAAAATCAAATAGTGGACCAAATTCTACGGAAAATTACATATGCGATTGTAATGACTGCAATTCAAAAAGAAGCAATACTCCTTTTTATGTTTGGATGAAAAACAAAGAAGCAAAATTTCAAAAAGGTTTACAACAATACTTATACGATGTTCAAAATGCGCTTAAAAATAAAATTATAAGTTCAAAATATAAAGATTATATTTCAGATATTATAGACACTATTGCAAAATTAAGCAATGGTGAAATTATACTTAAAAAACCAGAACAAAATTCAACAAGAATATCAGATAAAACATATTTCTAGACTTGCATTTTATTAAGTTATGTAACAAAAGCGATTAAGTTTGAAATTACCTTTTTTATATTGTTTTTATATAAATGTGATATAAAAATGATATAAACAAAAAGGAGATAAAAAATGTCAAACTGGCTACCCTTATCAAGAAATACAAAACCTGAAACAACAGGAACTATGGGTCTAAAATCATACAGAATGAACACTTTCAAAAATACAACACAAACCACCACCCCTTCAACAGAAACAACAGGCTCAATAGCATCTTTAACACCTGCATCAACTCCAACTTCTTCAACAGGTTTCTGTGCAGTGGCATAAAAAATAAAACAATAGAGGACAACGAGATGACAGAAGGAAAACTAACCAATTTTTTACTTGGTGCGCTAGTGTTAATTTCTTGCACAATGTTAATATGGACAATGAATTATATTTCAACATCAAGACCAACACAGACACCAACTGCAATTTCCGCTTTTAATGCATAAAGGCAAGCTACTAGACTAAATGAGGATAAAAAAGACTTGATAAATATTCAAGTCTTTTTTTATTTTATCTTTCTTGATAACATCATCCCTGCGCCTATTTCTAGTATTTGCGACTGATAATTTGAATTTTCAAATAACGTATTAACATAAGGAAGAGTTTTTTCATAATGAGTTAGTATATTATCAGCAAGAATTACGCCCTTTGGTTTTAAAATTCTATCTACAATCTTAAAATAATCAATATATTCCTTTTTGTTTGCATCAATAAAAACAAAATCAAATTTTTCTCTTTTTGATTTAATTATTTCTTCCTCTAAATCCTGAAGAACAATATAAGCTGAGCCAATTTTTGCCTCAAAAGCTGCATCTTTACAGCAAAGTTTAAAATTTTCTCTTGCCACACTTTGTCTTTTTTCCCAAAATTCAATTGTGGTTAATTTTCCTTTTGTTTCTTCAAGTGCTTTTAAAATCCAAATTCCACTATATCCGTTTGAAGTACCAATTTCTAAAACATTCTTTGAATTATTCATTTTTATCAACATATTCAAGAAATTAGCACTTGCTCTATCCAAATTCCAAAACTCGCATCTTGTCTTTTCAAGGGAAGAAAGAACTTCTTCAATATCTTCGCTGAAATAAATCGAATTAACTTTTTTTATATCGCAAACATCCATAGTTTATAATTTTTGAACCTTATCTATAATTATTATATTTGCAACATCTATATAAGATTCTTGTTTTTTAACTATTTGCATTTTATCCAAACTATACAGTAAATAGTTTTTAGCATTTATTCCAGTTATCAAAATATTATTTTCATTCGGAATTAATGTAATTTTTGAATAAAATCCGTCTTTTGAAAGCTGTTCTCTTGATACAACCTTTCCTTCAACAGTATCAAAAATATCCATATAGCCTTCCTTTGAACACAAAATAAATAATTTAGTGCCAAACATTATAGCGTCAGTTGGTTTTTTATCTAATTCAACCGTATTTAGCAATTTCCCTTGAACTTTGTCGTATACATAAAGTTGATCTTGAGTTCTTGAAATAGCATAAATATTTGCTACATCAGCAGCTATTTTTGAAACATTATTAACAACCCCCATTGGTTGAACAACAAAATCATCTCCGTTTCTTGTTACATTGAATATTTTTTGAGAAAATTCATCATAAAAAGCAATTGAATCATCAATTTCACAATATACTATCTTAGAAGGCTTTTGATCAACTCTAACAACTTTAACCAAGGCCATAGAATCTAAACTAATTACATATATAGAATTTGCATTTTGACTTGTTACATAAGCAAGATTTTCCTTTTTGTTGTATGCAACATCGGTTGCATTTGCATCGATAGGTATTGTTGCAATAACTCTCTCGTCTTTTAAATCAATAATTTCAAGATTTTTACCACTCCAATATAAAACAAGCGCAACTTTTGTCTTTTCCGAAGTTAAAATTTTCAAAGGCATTGAAGTTAATTTAAGCTCATACAAAGGATTCTGACTTGTATTATCATAAACCTCTAAAAACTTTGAATTTCTCGGATTAATAAATGTTTTTTTGTTTTTAAAATCTACCGTAGGAACAAATTCATTTCTCTTAACCACAGGGTTATAAGGGCTTTTTGCTTTTTCTTTTTCGGATGGATTTAAAGCAAGCGTGTTTTCTTCCTTAGAAGGAATTAAAAGATCACCCAGTGTAAGTTTCAAACTTTCCGGAATTTTTAAACCGGCAGGAGTCAACATATCCTGAGGCATTAATCCCAGTCTTACTTTTATAGGTAAATCGTCTTTTTTTGTTAAAGTATAGTTCCCATCTTTATCTTTAAAAACCTTCAATAAAGAATATCCGTTGTTCAATAAAACAACTTCAGGAAGAGCACTTAGTGATTTTTCGGGATAAGAATACTCAATTGAAATCTTATCTACAGTTTTACCCGAAGGAGGATACAAGGGTATATACATTACATCATCCGTAATTGTTATTACACTGTCAAATCTTTGTTTTGCAGAGGGGATTTGTGATTTCACAAAATTCCAGACATCATTTGGCAACTTTGATGCAAAAACAGGATTTGAAAATGCAAAAACCAAAAATAAATATGCAATGTATCTTTTTATATTCATAATAACCCCTTTGTATTTGGCTATTTACCAAGTGCGGACTTCATTCTATCCAAAAGCCCCGTCTGTTCCTTAGAAATATTATACAATTCTCTGTATAAACTTTCTTCACGACTTGATAATTTCTTCGGAATATTTACTTTTATTGTAACGTAATGGTTGCCTTTTTGCGACTCGCTTCCAAGATAAGGAACACCTTGTCCTTTTAGAGTAATTCTATCTCCATTTTGAATACCTGCAGGAATTTTTGCCAAAACCTCACCATGAATCGTTTTAACTGAAATATCATCACCTAAAACTGCTTGCGGAGTAGTAATTTCTAATTCTGTATATATATCAAATCCATGTCTTGTAAATTCTTTGGATGATTTTACATATACAACCACATACAAATCCCCCGGGCGACCACCATTCCTTCCCGCGTTTCCTTCATGGGCAACGCGCATTTTAGAACCGGATTCAATGCCTTTTGGAATTTTTATAGTCAATTTTTTCTCTTTTGCAATAGTCCCTTCGCCATTACAAACCTTACAAAATGCTTTAGGATTTTTACCTGTCCCATGGCAATTAGGACAAGTTGTAACGGATGTAAAAGATCCCAATATTGTCTGGGTGCTTTTTTGTATCCTTCCTTGCCCATGACACATAGGACAAACAGTATCTTTTGCATTTTTATCTATACCTGTAGAATTACAAGCTTCACACGGTTCAAGATGTTTAATTTTAATTTCTTTTTCTAATCCAAAACATGCTTCTAAAAAATCTATTTCTATATCAAGTCTTAAGTCTTCACCATCAACCGGAGCATTAGGATTTCTTTCATACCCCCTTGAAAAACCGCCAAAACCGCCAAAAAACGAAGAAAATATATCTGATAAATCAATATCATCCATACTAAATGAATGAGGATTAAATCCGGCATTAGAAAGCCCTTCTTCACCGTATCTATCGTATATTTGTCTTTTATTATCATCAGATAACGTTTCGTACGCTTTTCCGATTTCCTTGAATTTATCCGCCGCATCTGGCGCTTTATTAACATCAGGGTGATATTTTCTTGCTAATGTTCGAAATGCCTTTTTTAAATCATCTTTTGTCGCATTTCTGTCTACACCCAATATTTCATAATAATCCATTGTACTATTCATTTTCCTTCTTCTTTGCAACACCCACCAAGGCAGGTCTTAAAACTTTATCAGCTAATTTGTAACCTTTTTGAGCAACTACAGCAACGTGATCTTCCTCATATTCATCTGTTGGAACTTGCGTAATTGCTTCATGCTCATTAGGATTAAATTCTTTTCCCAATGCTTCAATTTCTTCCATTCCCACTTTTTTTAAAGTATCCAACAGCTGTTTATATGCAACTTCATAGCTTTCTTTTACTGTTGTACAATTATCAATTTCTTTCAAACTATCTTTTGCTCTATCAAAAGTATCCAATACTGAAATTATTTTCGTTAAAACATCTGCCGCAGCATATTTTAAAAGCTCTTGGCGTTCATTTGCCATTCTTTTTCTGAAATTATCAAAATCTGCAGCAAGTCTTAAATATTTGTTATTCAAATCTTCATATTTTTGTTCAAAATCTTCTAACTGAGTTTCTTGTTGCTTTTCTTCAGTAACATCAGATGAATCTTCTTCGGGAGTTTCATCTTTTTCTTGAGTTTCTTCAACGTTTTCTATATTTTCTTCTTCATCATGGAAAGGATTTTTTTTATTATCTTCCATAATTTCCTCCTTTTTTGAAAATTTAATCTAGTAATATTATAGAATATGAATAAACAATGTCGAGTACTCGACAGAAGTAATTTCAAAAAACAAAAAGGCGCACATTGGCGCCTTCATCAATTATATTAACTCTCTTTTATTCCGTAATGCTATTTATCCTTCACTTAGGCTTTTGTCCACATAGCATCAGAACTTAATTTTGAATTTACAAACTCTTGAGAAATATTTATATTAGACGGAGTAAAGATGAATACATTTTCACCGATTTTTCTTTGAGAACCTTCAAGAGCATGTGTGCAACCACATAAAAAGTCAACTATACGTTGTGATTGTTCTCTATCTAAAAGTTGTAAATTTAAAATAACAGTCTTTCTTTCTTTTAATGCTTCAACAATTGTAATTGATTCATTATATGCTTTTGGCTCTATTACAACAACTTCATAAGCACCTGCTTTTGGTTGCGGTAAAACTCTCAGATTTGCTCTGTTTTTTCTGATAGGATTAGTTTCTGTGAAACTTGGTTGCAATGCTGCATTTCTATCAGTAGGATATTCGGAATCATATCCGTTTTCAATCTCATCTTCATAAGCATCTTCGCCCATAGGATTTAAAGAATCCGTTAAAGCTCCGATAATTTCCTTAATTTTTTCTGAAAGTGCCATCTTTTCTCCTTTTAATTATTCAAATAAAATTCTGCCTAATCTAATCATTGTTGCACCGTTTTCAACGGCAATTTTGTAATCATGACTCATTCCCATGGATAATTCTTGCAAATTAAAATGTTCTTTTAATTTATGCATATCCGAAAAAAGTCTTTGAAGTTCATTAATATCATCCGTCAGAGGTGCTATGTTCATTAAACCTACTAACTCGACATTTTTCATCTGTGAAACTTCTTCGATTAAATTTTCAATTTGCTCAGGACAAACCCCAAACTTTTGAGGCTCATAAGCATTATTGACTTGAATTAAAATCTTCTGAACAATGCCTTTTTTATTTGCCTCCAGATTGATACACTGTGCGATTTTCAGACTATCCACCGAATGGATATAATCAAAAAAACCGACAACATATTTTACCTTATTCGTTTGTAAATGTCCTATAAAATGATATATCGATTGACCTCTGGTTGTATCATCTATATTATTGATTTTTTCGATACTTTCCTGCGCCCTGCTTTCTGCAAAATCTCTTAATCCTGCATTAAAGGCTTCCATCATCCTATCTATACCATAATATTTCGTGACTGCGATAATCCTAGGATTATACTTTTCTATATCTTTTAAAACTTTGTTCAGATTTTCTCTTACCGTCATTTTAAAAGCCTTAATAATACTCCCAATTATTCGCATCAAGGAAGCATTAACGCCCCTTCTTTTTAATTATAAAATATTGTTTTTAACTTGCAAAAAATTAATTTCAAACGATTTTTAAAGATTTAAAATCATGCCAAAATCATGTCATGGTGCATGTTTCGACATGATTAAATTTCCGTAATATTTCTTAATATCAAAAAATTTAAGGTAATATTGGCATGCTTCTATGGTAACATTTTATTAAGAAAAGGAATTTAAAATGGAAAACAATACACCAATAGAATGGAATGAATATTTTTTAGAAATAGCTCAAACCGTTGCTAAACGTTCAAATTGTATAAGAGCACAAGTCGGAGCAGTTATTGTAGGTCCCGATAAAAAAATAAAAGCCACAGGATATAATGGCGTACCGTCAAAAGTTGTTTCTTGTCTGGAACTTGGCGAATGCTACAGAATAAAAAACAATATCCCCTCAGGAACTCGTTATGAAACCTGCAGAAGTATACATGCGGAACAAAATGCAATTATCCAAGCAGGACAGGACAGATGTCAAAAAGGTACAATGTATATTTGGGGCCACAACATGATTTGCATTTTGTGCAAAAGATTTATTGTTCAATCAGGAATTGAAACGGTATATTTAAGAAAAGACAATTTTTCGCCCATAGAAAAAGTAACCGTAGAAGAACTTAAACAAGAACTTACAAATGATGCTATGGTTATGCTATAGAGTTATCGACTAATATCTTTTCTAATATAAAAACCAAGTAGGAATTAATATATAATGTATTTTATGAAAAGCAAAATTATATGTAGTATTGCAATTTTAGGACTATTAAGTTTTGTATTTTGTCAGAATGCAAAAACAGAACCCAATTTTGATTATAAAATATACGCACCTGAAAATATTACAGGAGTGAGCCAAAGTGTTGCAAAAGCACAAAAAGACTCGCAGATTATCTTTATTGTCGACTTTTCAAATTCCATGAACGACACAATAGACGGCAAAACCAAAATTGAAATGGCAAGAAATACTCTGGCTGAAATATTGCCCAAAATTCCTGCTAATGTAAAAACAGGACTAAGAGTATATGGACATAAAGCCGGATTTACATACCTTCAGGGCTGTCAGGCCTCAAGTTTAACCGTACCATTAGGCACAAGAAATTATCAAGATATTTTAACCAGCCTTTATAGAACAAATGCAACAGGCTGGACACCTATTACATATTCTCTAAAACAAGCTATAAACAATGATTTTATAGGCACTACAGGTAAAAAACATATAATTTTATTAACGGACGGCGGAGAAAATTGCGATGAAAGCCCTTGTACATACGTTATAAACCTCATGAAAACAAGGGATGATGTCAAAATTGATGTCATTGCGTTTGATATACACGATATCGAAGCAAATAACCAGCTAAGATGTACCGCACTTATGACAAGCGGAAAATTTTTAAGCGCACAAAATGAACAAGATTTATCAAATTCACTCTTTGAAACAGTAGGAATTAACAAAGATGTCAGAGGAAGCATTAAAATTCCAAAAGAATAATTTAGCTTAAAATAAAATTTTTTGCTAAAATTTCCTTATGACAAAAGAAAATATAAAAATCAGCGCAATAATTAAAACATACAACTCCGAAAAAACTTTGTGCGAAGTACTCGAAGCAATAAAAGATTGGGCAGAAATCATTATTATAGATTTTCATTCAAATGATGACACTATCGACATTGCAAAAGAGTACAAAGCAAAAATAATTTATGCCGACAGAGGAGATTTTTCAACTGCTTTTAATAATGCAGTTGAAGAAGCATCTTGTGAGTGGATTTTTATTCTTGAAGATGACGAAATCATTCCTCAAAAGCTACTTTTTGAACTTGAAGAATATATTGAAAAACCAAAGAAAAATAAATTTGCACTAACTTTGAGCAAAAAAATATTTTACTCAAATAAAGAAATCAAAGCAGCAAGAATTAGAGAAGACTTATGTTTCTTTAAAAAAGGGGCAGCAATTCCCAAAGAAGATTGTAGCGAAGATTTTAAAGTAATTTCAGGAAAAGTTCACAAACTCAACAAAAACTTTAAAATAAAAAATGCAAGCAAATTAAAATATTCCAAAAATAGTATTTCAAAAAAATTAAATTGCATACTACAAAAAAATAAAATACTTATAAAAAATAAAAATTTAAAACAGCCGTCGCTTTTCATTAAACCTTTATTTACATTTTTGTATTGGTATTTTATAAAAAGAGCTTTTCTGAGCGGAAAAACAGGTTATATTTTTTCAATAGAAAAAGCTTTAGAAAAATATATTTTAGAATTGTTAATATTCGAAAAAACGGAGAACGACTATGATATTTGACAGATTAAACAACTCAAAACAATACTACAAACTAAATGAAAGACTTGAAAAAGGTTTTGAATTCATCTTAAACAACGATTTAAGCTCCTTAAAAGAAGGCAGATACGAAATCGATGGAAACGATATTTACGCAAACGTTCAAACCCTCACAACCAAGGAAAAATCCGAACAAAAATGGGAAGTTCACAGAAAATATATCGACATTCAATATGTTATTAAAGGCGAAGAATGTATGGGGTATGGCATTTTAGAAGACTTCAAAAACGTAGCCGAAAAATATGATGAAACTAAAGACGTTGAATTCCTAAAAGGGGAAACTTACAACTATATAAACGTTAAAGAAGGTGATTTTGTTATATTTTATCCGCAAGACGTTCATGCACCTATGTTAAGTGTTAAAAAACCTGAAAACATAAAAAAAGTAATTGTAAAAATTGCCCTATAGGTTAGCTTTTACAAAATTTTGAACATAATTTGTTTTATGAAATGGAATTGGATTTTGCCTATCAAACAAAACCTTTTCCATTTTTTTAGAAGTATTTTCATAATGATAAAATTTATAATTTAATTTATTATCTAAAATTATTCTGACAAATCCATAGTTTCTTGTTGAAATTGTTTTGATTTTATTTTCATACAACAAATTAATCGTTGAATAGTGCGGATGATTAAATTTATTAACTCCCGTCGAAATTAAAGCATACTCGGGTTTTATTCTTTCAAGCATCTCTTTATCAATAACATCTTTTGCACCATGATGACCGACTTTTAAAACATCAATCTTTTCAGGCAAATATTTTTCAATAGATTTATATCCCATAATGCCAACATCACCCATAAAAAGAAAATTTCTATCTTTATAAGTAACAAGAGTGACTATTGATGTTTCATTATCAAATTTGTCATCATTGCTTATTTTGCTAATTTTTGGAACAAAAGTTCTTACCTTTAAATTAGGTTCTTCATAGATTATTTTATTATTTTCAGCAATTTTATAATTAAAATTATTATCTTTTATATAATTCAAAATTTCTTGAGATAAATTTGATTTTGCCTTATCCTTTTGAATTATTATTTCATCAACCTTATTTGATTTCAGAACGTCAATAACCCCGCCGCAATGATCCATATCAAAATGAGTTACAATAAGAATCTTTAATTTGTTAATTCTTTCATTTTTGAAATAACGATTTAATATAATTTCTCCGCTTGATAAACCTTTATAAGGTTTTCTTCCAGCATCTATAAGAATATATTTCTTTTTTGGAGTTTTAATCAAAAAACTGTCAGCGTTTTCAACATCAAACATCATGATTTCAAAATTATGTTTAAAATTATTAATTTTAATAAAACTAAAAGCGAAAATTAAAACAACGCACAGAAAAACATATAGATTTCTTTTATTTTTAAAATCATATTTTAAATTTAAAAGAAACAATAATATTAAAATCCAAAAACCAAACATCTGAAAGACATTTAAACCAATAACGCTCAACATTGAATACTTAAATGATGCAAAAAATTCGCTTATATTAACAAGCAAAGCCAACATCGGATTTGCAAACATATCAAACAAAAATACTATAGGCTCATTCAAATAAGGCACAAGAGAAATAATTGAACTTATAAAACCAACAAAACTCAAAATTCCTATAAAAGGAATTACCGCAATATTGGCTATTACACTGAAAAGTGCAAAATTATTGAAATAATGCATCTGCAAAGGCATTACCCAAATTTGAGCAAATAAAGGCACAATTATAGCCGAGATAATATTAACAGGACAAAATGCATAAGCCAAATATCTTTTAATAACAGAAGAATTTTTAAATTTTTCTTTAAATTTCTTATCTTTTTCAACAATTTTTGAAACAACAACAGGACAAGACACAATAAGACCTATAGTCACAATAAAGGATAATTGAAAACCGACATCGAAAAGCATTTTAGGATTAAAAAACAAAATTAAAAATCCAACGAAAAATACAAGCGCAACAGAATTAACATTTCTATCTATCAATTTTCCGAACAGCACAAACAAAAGCATAAAAGAAGCTCTTAAAATAGAAGGCGGAAAACCTGTCATAAAAGTATACAAAACAACAAATCCCGAACCCAAAAGAATTGCAAAATTATATGGAACACGCAAAAGCATTGCAATCCACCACCAAATTCCATATATTAAAGCAACATTCAATCCGCTTGCAGCAAGTAAATGCAATAAACCTGAATTTTTAAAATCTTCTTTAATCTTTTCATCAGGATTTATAGTTTCATTACCAAATACAATACCGCCCAATATCTCTAATCTCGGAGATTTAATATATTTTGAATGTTGAATAATAATTCTATGTCTTATAAGTTCGAATTTCTTTAAAATATAATACCAGCTGTCTGATAAATCTCTTATATTTAAAGAGGGTTCTTTTATTTTATAAATATTATCAGGCTCAGCATATAAAACATTTGTACAATCACTGTTTAAAAGATATCTTCTATAATCAAATTGATAAGGATTTTTTGCTTCTTTTGCAGGAACAAGTCTTCCTTTTACTTGAATATAATCACCTATAGTTATATTGTTGTCATCTTTATCGTTTTTGATGTAGCTTATCAAAACTTTTGAATTTGAATTATCAAATGTTTTTCCTAAAATCTCAATGCTTTTTACATTTAAATAGAACCTTACTCTTTTATATCTGTTTGAAACTTCTTTTGATGTTGAAACTTGTCCGGATAAAATAACATTATTAGAATTTATATTCTGCAAAGATCTATCAATATCTTCACTATTTCCTGCCCTTATAATGCCGACAAAGAAAATCAAATATAAAACTACTATTCTTTTAAAATCAAAATCAGTAAATATAGTAATTAAAATTAAAACCAAAAGCGCAATAACTGCAAAAAGCAAACTATGTCCAAAAAATGCCGCAGTTAATCCCGATATATAAAATACCGAAAATAAAATTGTAAACAATTTTGTATATGAAAATTTTTCTTCCATTTTCAGTCAAAAAGAGCATTGATGAAATCATTTTTATTGAATTCGCTTATGTCATCTATGCTTTCACCTGTTCCGATTAATTTTGTCGGCAGCTTCAAATTCTTTGCTATTGAAAAAATAATTCCGCCCTTAGAACAACCATCAAGTTTTGTTATTGCAATAGAAGTTATATCCACAGCTTCATTAAAAACAAGCGCTTGATTTAAACCATTTTGCCCCTGTGAACCATCTAAAACCAATATTGTTTCAAGATTAGAATCTTCAAGCTTTTTCAAAATTACATTTTTAATTTTCTTTAATTCTTCAATTAAATTAAATTTATTTTGCAAACGACCTGCGCTATCTATTATCACAACGTTATAATTTTCTTTTCTTGCTAAATCTATCGCCCTGAATGCCAATGATGCACTATCTGCCTTGTCTTCTCTTAAAATGTCCACACCAGCCCTTTTGGACCAGATATCAAGCTGTTCTTCGGCTGCCGCTCTAAAAGTGTCTCCTGCAACCATTAGAACCTTATTTCCTTCTTTTTTAAATTTATTTGCAAGTTTTCCTATTAATGTGGTTTTTCCTGCTCCGTTGACACCAACCACAAAATAAATATTTAATTTATTTTTATCAAACTTTAATTTTTCTTCTTTATCCGTATTTAAAATATCGGTAAACTCTTTTCTTAAAAAATCTTTTAATTGCGATGATTTAATTTTTTCATCTTTAATTTTGTTTACTATTTCAACAGCTAAATCAACTCCTAAATCAGCCTTAATCAAAAGCGTTTCAATATCTTCAAGCTCAAATTCATCTACAACCTTATCCCCTGAAGTTGAATTTACTATGCTATTTACCAGTGAATTTGCAGTCTTTGATAAAACATTTTTCAAAACCCCAAAACTTGAAAGATTTTGAGAATTTTCTTTTTTTTCTTCACTTTTATTTTTAAAAAAATTAAACATATTTTTCAACAACTCTAGCTAAAATGCCGTTAATAAAAGATGGAGAATCATCGGTAGAATATTTCTTTGCTAATTCCAAAGCCTCATCTATTACAACTTTATGAGGAGCATCTTTAATAAATGCTAATTCAACAATTGCAATTCTTAAAATATCTTTATCGATTTTAAATAGTCTGTCAATATCCCAACCAAAAGCAAACTCGCTAATCATCTTATCAATTTCTTCTCTGTTTGCTTGATATTCTGAACAAATTTTTATAATGTAGCTACGCACATCTTCTTTGTTTGCCAGAGTGCACAATTCCGCAACATCTAAAGCAGACAATGTTTTTTCCGCAGCATTTAACAAGACGTCAATTTTTCCTTCCAAATCAGAGGTTAACGGAATTTGTACAGGAATATTTTCACAGTCTATAGGTCTTGAAAGATTATCTTCATGGTTATTTTCAAATTCAATAATTTGATTTTTGATATTTGTAAGCTCCGAAACACTCATTGAAACTTCATCATAAGAATTTGAAATCAAAGTCCTTACTGATTTTAAAACAATTTGTGTAAAATCTTCATTTTTATATTTTTCTAAATTTTTATCTAATTGTGAAAATAATATTAAAGCCAATTCTCTGCTTGCGCGTCTTGCCTGCATTTTTAATTCCTTCTTTTAATGTTCAAAATTATTATATTTTAAAAATATCTCATTTCATAGAGTTTTTTTAATAAACTCAAAATATTTCGTTATAATTTTTTCTTTTTCATAATTTTTTATTAGTTTTGTATTTTTCTTGTTAATTTCTTTTAAGTTACATTCTTTTATTTTGTTTAGTACCTCAGCAATTGAATCAACATTAACTTCAGTTAAAAAACCATTTTCTCCGTTTTCTATTATGCCATCCATTCCGGTGTTTTTACTCGCAATAACAACTAAACCACAAGATAAAGCTTCAAAATACGAAACTCCAAAAGTTTCATTTTTCGAAGGTAAAATAAAAACATCATTTTCATTCAATTTTTTATATACTTCATCATGATTTACATAGCCATTAATTTTAACCTTGCCTTCAAGATTATATTTTGATATCAGCTTCAAAAGCCTCTTTTTTTCTGGTCCTTCGCCATATATATTATATTCAAAGTCATAATCAACTCTATTTAAAGCTTTTATTACCAAATCTAAATTTTTTCTTTTAATAAATTTAGACAAAGTTATAAACTTAATTTTATCGCTATTAAAAATCTTTTTTTCTTTTATGTTTTTCTTGTCTACAAAAGAAGGTAAAATAAAATCGCAATTAAGCTTTTTAAACAAAGTAAAATTTCTGGCCCCGACAAACGAAGATTCCATAAGCGCACGAGACAATCTTTTTCTAAAATAAAAAGCATACCTAAAATCCGACAAAACTTTATAATCACTTTGATGAACAATTGAAATATGGGGCAAATTAAGAACTCTATTTATCAAATTAGCATACATATGCCCTGACGGCATATGGGAAATTATAATATCAAAATTTAAAAATTTTCGTATAAACTTTTTATTTTCAAAAATAAAAGGTAAAATAAAATTTCTATTATATATTTTTATATTATTTTTAACGTATTCTCCGCTCTTTACAATCTTATGCCTTCTTAAAATCGTATTAAAAATAAAATTTGGCCGAATTACCTCAACTTTTTCAACCTTCTCATTTAAAGCAAAAGCAAAATCCTCAACTACAGAAGGAATTGTCCTATCTGTTGTTAGAGGATATAAATCGCTTATAATTAAAATTTTCATCTAAAGTTTTTCAAAATCACAAACAACCGTATATTTCGATTTTAACAGATTTAACAATTTAAGACGGTTATTTTTAACTTTTTCATCTTTATCCATAACAAGAACTTTTTCAAAAAAGTCCGAAGTCGGCTTAATTAAAACTTTTAAAGATTTTATATATTCTTCAAGATTTGTGTTTTCATTTTGATGACAAATAATTGCTTCATAAAGATTTTTTTCTTCATCCAAAACAAACAATGATTTATCAACATCATTTTCCTTGAAGTCTTTTAAAATTCTTACTACGCGATTTGCGTTTTCTTTTATTTTAAGAAAATCTTCATCATTTTGATACTTTTTCAAAATTTCAGCTTTTTTAATAAAACCAACTAAATCTTTAAAAGGATTTGCACCCTGCAAAGAAACGAAAATCTTTTGATCAAATTCCTTCTCATACATAACTGCAAGTCTTTGCATAAAGAATTCCGTTAATTCATCCTTAATACAAGTTTCAAGAGGAATTGAAAATTCTTCCGACAAAAGCTTTAAAGAATAATCCATTATAATATCAAGGTCAACTTTAATATCCTTTTCTATAATTGTGCGCAATATGCCAATTACGGCACGTCTTGCTCCAAGAGGATCATTTGAACCTGTAGGACGCTTTTTCTTTTTATCGCCCTGAGTCGAGATAAACAAAGCACAAATTGTATCGATTTTATCCGCTATTGAAGTTATTTGCCCTTCAATATTTGAAGGAAGAGAAGAATTTGCGCCAAGAGGAAAATAATGTTCGCAAACACCTTTTGCTACATTAGCCTTTTCCCCGTCTTTAAGAGCATAATTTTCACCTATAAAACCTTGCAATTCAGTAAATTCAAAAACAAGACTTGTAGATAAATCACACTTTGAAAGCTTTGCACATCTTAAAATATCTTCTTTTTCAACTATATTTAATTGATCACAAATTTTATCCGACAATTTTATCATTCTTTGGGCTTTATCAAATAAAGTTCCTAAGCCCTTTTGAAAAGTCATACCTTTTAATTTGTCATATTTATCTATCAATTTAGTTTTAGTGTCTTCATTATAGAAAAATATACCATCCTCAAGACGAGCAGCTATTACTCTTTGATTTCCGGCTTTAATATTTGCAAACTCATCTCCGACATAATTTGCCATAGTAATAAATTTATTAGATAGTTTACCTTCTTTTGTCCAAAGAGGAAAATATCTTTGATGACTTGACATAACAGTTGTTGTAACTATTGCAGGAATTTGCAAATATTTTTCATCAAATTCACACATAACAGGAACAGGCCATTCTGTTATAAAAGTAACCTCTTCCAATAGTTCCTGCATATCATCAAAATTAATTTCAAGATTTGACTCATTTGCGCATTTTGTTGCACTTTCTATAATCAATCTTTTTCTTTCATTCTGATCTACTATTACATTTGCTTTTCTCATTAATTCAACATAATTTTGAGGCTTGTCAATTATCACCTCGCGATTTAAAGAAAAGCGATGTCCTTGAGTTTTATTAACAGCTTTTTTATCTAAAACCTTCAAATCAACAACTTCTTCGCCCAAAAGCGCAACAACATTTTCTATAGGACGAGAAAATTTTTCGTCGAAATCTTTCCAGCGCATAAAATGTGAACCTTGAAGTTTTAAAACTAAGCTTTCTATATTATTTTTTAAAATATCGGAAGCTAAATTTCCCTTAATTTCAATTTTTGCCCATATATAATTATCTTTTTCGTACAAAGCCGATATGTCCACACCGTTTTTCTTGGCAAAACCAATTGCGGCAGGAGAATATTCGCCATTTTCATTTTTTGCTATATTTAAAATCGGACCTCTAACATCTTTTTCAATATTTTCTTGACATACGGCAAGCTCATCAACCAATACGGCAAGACGCCTAGGGGTCGCATAAACCTTTATGTCATCATATTCGAGCGCATTTTCTTTAAAAAGTTTCTCGAACGAGCTTTTTAATTGTCCTATTGCCGAAGGAATAAATTTATAGGGAAGCTCTTGAACCTGTATTTCCAATAAAAAATCTTTCTTCATAATCTAAATTGTATTATAAAAAATTCAAAACGGAATACAATTTTAAAGTTTTTTATTAAGAAAATGCAACAAAACACAAAAAAACATCATCTTTTTTTTGAAAAAAAATTTTGTATGTGTCAAATTATTAATAAGAGTTATTGGTTTAATTTAGAATAAATGTTGGACGTAGATATTATAGAAATAAATGACGAACAAGCGCATAATGCCAAGCTTTTAGCAAGCGCTCTTTCTACCCCTCAAATAAGAAAAAGGGGCATAATAGACATGCTTGGAATATCTTGTGCCGTCAATTATCTGCATGCCAGAAAATTCAGAATAGACACAAAAAGAAGCGTATATAAAATTCCTCTTTTATTTGAAGAATTTAAACTAAGCGATATATATTACGGCAATTACAGAATTGATGTAATAACATTATATAAAGAAAAAACCGTTAAAATACCAAAAATCCATGTAGATATGGATATTATGCCTCATTTTTACTTCATAGTCCAAATCGGCTCAAAAATTAAAGAAGCAAAAATGATAGGCTTTATTGATGCAAAAAGTATTCCTGCATGCTCCCATGATTCAAAATTTTATTATCCTACTTTGGATATGATTTTTGATATTAAAAAATTTGCCAATTTAACCAAACACTCTATAGCAACAAAAACTCTTTTAGGCAAACACGTTGATTGCATGGGATTATTCTTAAAATTTATTGATAACGATTTATCATCAGTATATAAAAGACAATTAATTCAACACCTTATGAATTGCGACTCTTGCAGAGCGCGCTTTATTGACACAATAGAATTTGAAAAACTTGCAAACAATATACGTTATTATCCAAATGTAATCAGAAGAAGCGAAGTCAAAACTCCTACAGTAGCCATTGCAACAGGTTTTGAAAGAGAAAATAAATTTGCATCATTTGAAGAAAATTTAGAAAATTTACCACTCCAAGAACCTATTCAAAGTAGCGTACAACTAATGGAAAATGAAAACTTTATTAATATCGAAAAAAACAATTATGATGACGGAAATCAAAACGATGATAAACCAAAAACAGTCCAAATGTTTGATTTAATTGATAAAAACGATAAAAAACAAGCAAGCAAAAAAGTAATTGATGCCATATTTGATGAAATTCCAAAAGTTGAACTTCCGCCAATTAAAACAATTGTAAGCGCAAAACACAAACGCATGTTAATGATTACCATTGTAATATTCTTAATATTGGGAAGTTTTGCCCTAATTTCAATAAAAGGAACCTCTGATATTATTGAAGAGAATAAAGAAATGGCTTCTTTTGAAGAACCATTTGAAGATATCGATGAAAATTACACAGAAAGCTACGACTATCCGACAGGTCAAGCAAAATTAATACCGAAAGAAAAAAATATTGAAGACTTTTCAATACAACAACCTGCGCCTTCAAAACCAACTTACGCTCCAAATATAACAAGAATAGCTTGGGAAGCACCGGAAAGCGTTACAAAAAAAGACTCATACAGGAAATATCTTCAATTGGCAGGCAAAAACATTAAGCTAAACCTTCAAAACGAACTATTACTCGTAAACGATATTCCGATGAATAAAACGGTTAAAGCGGATATTAAAATTACTTCCGATGGCAATGTTGATTCAATTAATATTACAACATCTTCGGGCTCTACATTAATTGATGCCGCAGTTAAAAGAGTTATAACCGACACAATTACATATATGAAACCGCCAAGCCATGGCTTAATTTCAAAATCAGTTGATATAACGTTAACTGCCGAAATGAATTAATTTTCTGATACTTGCAAAACCTGCATAAAAAAAGTATAATGCCTGTAACGAAAGCGGGGTAAAAATGAAAGTAAACGAAAATTATAAAAAACTTGCAGAAAGCTATCTTTTTTCAACTATAGCTAAAAAAGTAAATGAATTCTCCAAAAATAACCCCGATAAAAAAATCATACGTCTTGGAATTGGAGATGTTACTAAACCATTATGCAAAAGCGTTATAAATGCTATGCAAAATGCCGTTAGCGAAATGGGCACAATTGAAGGTTTTAGGGGGTATGGTCCTGAGCAAGGATATGATTTTCTAAAAGAAAAAATACAAAAATACTACCAAAAAAGAAACGTTAATCTTGAACTTGATGAAATTTTTATTTCTGACGGAGCAAAATCTGATCTGGGAAATATTTTGGATTTATTTTCCAAAGAAAACACTGTTTTAATTCCTGACCCTGTGTATCCTGTTTATGTTGACACGAACACAATGCAAGACAGAAAAATAATATTCTTGGAAGCAAATCAAGAAAATAACTTTCTGCCAATGCCAAAAGACGAAATAAAAGCTGATATAGTATATCTCTGCTCGCCAAACAACCCCACAGGCGCGGTATATAATAAAGCCCAGCTTGAAAAATGGGTAAATTGGGCAAAAAATAATAATGCAATAATTTTATTCGATGCAGCTTATGAATGTTTTATATCAGACGATAATCTTCCAAAAAGCATTTTCGAAATTGAAGGAGCTAAAAATTGTGCTATTGAATTTTGCTCTTTCTCTAAAACCGCCGGTTTTACAGGAACACGTTGCGGTTATACAGTTGTTTCAAAAGAACTTGTATTTGATGGAATGAGTCTAAACAAAATGTGGTTACGTCGCCAAACAACAAAATTTAACGGCGTCCCATACATTGTACAAAGAGGTGCAGAGGCTGTCTTTACAGAACAAGGACAAAAAGAAATATATGAAAATATTAATTACTATAAGCAAAACGCTAAAATAATAGCTGATACACTTAAAAAACATAATATATGGTTTACAGGGGGAGTACATTCTCCGTATATTTGGTTGAAATGCCCAAATAATATGACGAGTTGGGAATTTTTTGATTTTCTTCTTGAAAAAGCAGGAATAGTAGGGACTCCTGGAGCAGGTTTTGGAAAAAACGGCGAAGGCTTCTTTAGATTAACTTCATTCAATACAAATGAAAATACAAAAGAAGCAATGGAAAGATTTGATAAAATTTTATAAAAATATTGCAAATATTTTTTGTTTATAATTAAATAAGATTATCAACAAAAAGTCTGCGGAAGTAACTCAATTGGTAGAGTACCTGCCTTCCAAGCAGGATGTTGCGAGTTCGAGCCTCGTCTTCCGCTATTTAAAAAGGAGATATTTAGTATCTCCTTTTTAATTTGATTACAACCTGTTATTTAAAAACGCTTATTAAAATTTACAACTTTATCACATTTAAAAACAATAAAATAGTATATTTACACCAATTGACACATAAAACTGAAATGTTATAATCCCCATATAAATTTATAATGAGTCATTTTAAACAAACTTATTAAGAAATGTAAAAATTTATAGTGTTTACTTTTTACACAAGCAATTAATATTATTTTTGATATTTTTATAGGCATTAACCCGTATATTATAGGAGACTTCAAATGAATATCGGTAAAATTTCAAATATTAGCATGCAAGGATTTATCAACAAAAAAAATAAAGTTTCAAATCCCTATTACAAAAAACAAGAAACAGCAGATACTGCTGAATTTCAAAAGAAAAAAAGAGGAAAAGCAAGAAGCAAAATGGCAGCTTATCTGACTTCAGGTATAATTGCCTTGTCTTCTTTATTTAACCCCGCAAAAGCCTCAGCTTCATCTTTTAGAAAAAATATTGATGATTATTCAAATCTTAATGCTAATGCAATAACAGAACTTGATAACGATAACAGATTTCAACTCGCCCAAACTCTTGATGCTCCTTCTATAACATTCGATTTAACTGGCAACTGGGAAGCATTTTTACATAAACCCAAAACGCAATTAGCATATTTAACAGATAATGTTGAAGAAGAAGAAAAAGAATTTTCAGAAATAGACGACTTAGCTTCAGAATTATATCCCGCAGGCAACAATGATGAATATTTTAAAAATTTAGTTGCTCTTTCCCATGCTAAGGCCAATCCTTGGATGGCAGAAAAAGTAACCAACGGACAAATTGACTACACACAAGGAGATGTATCAAATATTGACCCTGAGTTATTAAGAGCAACAGATTACTCAAAAGGTGACGAAAAACTACCCGTATTTGTACCTGAATTCAATTCAACAAAAGAAACAATGGAAGATAACGACTCTTTAATGGTTTCAAGTTACGAATTAAAACCAAACGGTGCAGATAGATACGGCAAAACTACAATAACCATAACAGATAAAGAACTAAACAGAGCAAGAAGTGATCAAGAAAAACTGGATATCATCAACAAGAAACTCATGAAAACATACAATATACAAACAAGAGATTCTTATGCAGGTGATGTAATTTGGCACGGAATAGGATTGGAACACGAAAACAATTTGCTATTCAGTTTTTCAAGTGAATCAACTTTAGAAGAAAAAGTTCTTACATACTTAAAATACTACGAAACACCACTGGAAATTGTATGTCCAACAATTCCTGTAAGCTTTATTACAAGAACTTCAGACGGTAAATTCTTCAATCCTTATGAATTCCTTGCAAATGAAAGAGATGAAGCTCCTGCAATAAGCTATATAGCATCAGATAGAACAGTAGCAAATTTAAAAGATTTAAACGGCGCTCTTACAACTCCTCTAGATATACTTGATTTATATGGATTAACAGATGATGTAAGTTTAAAAGAAGCTTACGCAAAAGAACCTGGAAAATATAGAGGCCTACTTCAATCAGGTTTTAGACAAATTATAGATAATAACAATGAATTACTTGCAATATATGGAAATAGAGTGATAAGCGAAAGTGATTTATATGAGCCCATTGGAATAAAATTAAGTGATCCCGAAAATGCTAAAATAAATCTACAACCATTAGCATATATTCACACTGAAGAAGAATTAGGTGACTATAATTACTGGGAAAAACCATTCTGGCCGTTCCCTACGCCAACGGCAACGCCTACAGCAACGCCTACAGCAACCCCGACGGCTACACCAACAGCGGTACCAACAGCAACACCTACAGCAACCCCGACGGCAACCCCAACGGCAACCCCAACGGCAACCCCAACGGCAACCCCAACGGCAACGCCTACAGCTACACCTACAGCAACCCCAACGGCTACTCCGACGGCAACCCCAACGGCAACCCCAACGGCAACGCCTACAGCTACACCTACGGCTACTCCAACAGCAACCCCAACTGCTACTCCAACAGCAACCCCAACTGCTACTCCAACGGCAACACCGACGGCAACACCGACGGCAACCCCAACGGCAACGCCTACAGCTACACCTACGGCTACGCCAACGGCAACGCCTACAGCAACCCCGACGGCAACACCTACAGCAACCCCGACGGCTACACCAACAGCGGTACCAACAGCAACCCCAACAATTTGCCCATCATTACCACCTGTTGACCCAACAGAAACTCCAAATAATACAGAGCCGCCATTTGCGACTCCAACTCCAACTGCTACACCAACAGCAGTACCGACCGCAACTCCGACGGCGACTCCAACAGCGGTACCGACAGCAACACCAACAGCGGTACCGACAGCAACACCAACAGCGGTACCGACAGCAACACCAACAGCGGTACCAACTCCAACTCCAACAGCGGTACCAACAGCTACACCAACAGCGGTGCCAACTCCAACTCCAACACCATGTGCAACGGAACCACCTGTTGACCCAACGGAAACTCCAAATAATACAGAACATCCGTATGCTACTCCAACATATAATCCGGAACCAACTCCAACAAAAGTACCTGATCCGGAACCAACTCCAACAAAAGCACCTGATCCGGAACCAACTCCAACAGCCTGTCCAGAAGTAACTACAGGAGGTCCTTCAAACACCTTTGATCCGGATGCAGGAGACGGTGACGCTAATTTCGAATCATATAATCCAGAACCCGAGCAACCTCAAACACCGGTAATAACTCCAGCGCCCGAGCAACCTCAAACACCGGTAACAACTCAAGCGCCCGAGCAACCTCAAACACCGGTAACAACTCAAGCGCCTGAAACAACAGAAACATACGTGCCTGAAATAAACGAAAATGAACTTATATTAGAAGATGACGGCGCAGGTTTTTAAATACAAAATACATAAAAAACAGCCCATACGGGCTGTTTTTTATAGCTTGAATTATTTTTCACAACATTTAAAAGCAAAAGTTTCTATATACTTTGATGGAATATTAATCCATTTATATTCTTTAATATAATCTTCATTACGACAGGTAACAATTGCGTCCTTTAAAGTAATTATACCTTCATAACATTTATTTTCATGAAATTTACTATCACATTTATGCAATTGTCCTTCAATTCTTTTATTTCTTAAAAAACATAATAAAATATCAGATTCGGTATGTTTTGACAATTCATAAATTGCATCATAAGTTTTACACATAAAAAACCTCCATTAATATTACAGTTTTTATGTTAAACGCTTTTATAGCAAATTACATTATCCGACAAGAAATATTAATGAGCAATTCTAATCAATGAAAGCTTTTGAGCAGCTTCAATATAACTTTCTATCTCGATTTCATTGTTTAGTTCACTAACAGCAACAAGAACTCTTTTATCGTCAATTGTTGAACCTGCTAAAATATTTTTTTCTTTCATAAACTCTAAAAATTTATTACTATTACCAACATTTACAACAAATTCATCAAAGAATTCTTTATTCTCAACTTCAAAACCAAGTTCTATTAATTTATTCGCTAAATTATGAGCATTATCAAAAGAAGCTTTTGCAATTTTTACAAGCCCACTTTTGCCCATTTTTCTTGCATATAAATTAGCGCAAAATGCAACTAATGCCTGATTTGAGCAGATATTTGATGTTGCTTTTTCTCTTCTTATATGTTGTTCCCTTGCTTGTAAAGTTAAACAATAAGCAATTTTACCATTTTTATCAACAGATTTTCCTGCTATCCTTCCGGGAAGTTGACGTTTATATTCATCCTTACAAGCAATAAAACCTGCATAAGCCCCGCCAAAATTCAATCCTATACCGAAAGATTGAACATCTCCAACTGTTATATCAACTTTTGGAGGCTCGTATAAAACACAAGACATTAAATCTACACAAGCTATAATAAGTTCTTTTGAATTTTTATTCGGTGCAGACTTTAATTCACCAAACCTATTTGGACTTTGATATAATTTAGCGCAAAGCTCATTATCGGAACAATCTTCGCCTACAACAAGCTCTATTCCATTCGCCCAAAGATAAGTCTTTATAACCTCAAGGTAGTTTAAGTTTATATCAGAACTTACAAAAGCTTTTCTTTTTTTTGTTAAGCGAGATGCCATTAAAATAGCTTCCGCACAAGCGCTTGCACCATCGTACACCGAAGCATTTGAAACATCCTGATTAACCAAAGTACATATTACAGACTGAAATTCATACATAGCTCTTAAAGAACCCTGAGAAATTTCCGCCTGATATGGAGTATAACAAGAAAGAAATTCAAATCTTGAAGCAATATCCGAAATAACCGATGGTATATATCTCTTTTTTGCTCCACCACCCAAAAAACACAAATAATCAACATTATTCGCCTTCGAGATATTCTTTATATTTCTCTGTGCCTCAATTTCATCAAATCCGTCAGACAAATCCAAAGATTTCATTCTTGCTTCAAATGGAATTGAATCATACAATTCCTCTACAGATTTGACTCCAATAACCTCGAGCATCTGTGCTCTATCTTTATCAGTTAAAGCTTCTTCGTTATACATTTATTCCTTCTTCTATTGAACTTCGTCTTTATAATCATCATATTCCATTAAGCCGTTTGCATCTTCTTGATAATTAGAAGGCTTAATTTTAACAAGCCAAGCAGAATAAGAATCTTCATTAATTAATTCAGGCGAATTAATTAATTGCTCATTTACTTCTAAAATTTCTCCTGAGACAGGCATGTAAATTTCACTTGCAGCTTTAACAGATTCTATAGTTGCAAAAACTTCGTCTTTTCCAAAAACAGAACCAACCTCAGGTAGTTCAATAAAAACAACATCCCCTAATTGCTCAACCGCCCAATCAGTTAAGCCGATAAGCGCTTCACCATTTTCTTCAAGGACCCATTCATGTGTTTTAGAACATAATATTCCGTCGGGTATATTCATCTATTCTTATCTCCTATTTTTCATAATTCTTTTTCACAAAAGGTTTTTTGGTTATTCTAGCATTATATAATTTATTTCTTACCATAACTTGTATTATTATGCCAAGACTTTCTTGATTATTGTTAAGTCTTGTAACCAAGTTTGAATCCAAATTTTCAAATTCAATCATACAAAAACCTATATTTTTCCCCAATGTAGGGCTTGGAGCTCCCGATGTAACATATCCTGCTTTTTTCCCTTCTATATATACATCGTAACCATTTCTTGCTATTTGTCTATCTTCCATTACAAAAGCAAAAAGCTTTTTTCTTAAAGGTTTTTGCTTTAATTTTTGAGCCAAAATTAACGTTTTTCCATTGTAATCTTCCTTTTTTTCTTTAGGAACAAAAAATCCCAAAGAAGACTCAATTGGAGTAGTGTTTTCATCCAGCTCATGTCCATACAAAGGTAATCCTGCTTCGAGTCTTAATGTATCCCTTGCGCCCAAACCAACAGGAACAACCGAAAACTCATCTTTAAATGACAAAATCATATTCCAGAGTTCTTTTGCATATTTATTTTCAAAAACAATTTCAAAACCATCCTCACCTGTATATCCTGTTCTTGTTAATAAAACAGGTATTTTATTTAATTCTGTTTTTTGAATTGTAAAAAATTTCGGTTGCAATTCAAATTCAACACCCATTTTTTGAATTATATATTTAGCATTTGGTCCCTGCAATGCTAACATAGAAAAATCATCGCTTTTATTAACTATTTCAACATTAAAATTCTTAGCCTCTTCTTTCATAAAAGGAATATCAAAATCGATTCTCGAAGCATTTATCACAATAAAATAATCTGCCTCTATATCTATATTTTTAACATTATAGATAATCAAATCATCAATTAATCCGCCATCTTTGTTTGGAAGCTGACAATAAATTGCGCATCCTTCCTTTAGAGTTGAAATATCCTGCGGTACGATTTTTTGCAAATATTCTAAACTTTCTTTTCCTCTAACATATACTTCACCCATATGAGAAACATCAAAAAGTCCGGCAAAATTTCTTGTTGCATTATGCTCTTTTATAATTCCTTCATATTGTACAGGCATCATCCAACCACCAAAAGGTACCATTTTTGCACCCAATTTCAAATGTTCATCATAAAGAAATGTCTTTTTATCCTGTATGTCCGCTTCCATTTTTACCCCTTATCTAACATAAATTCTGGGCAAACGCATTTTTAACCTGCAAGTTAATTCATAATTTATGGTATCTAATTTTTCTGCCCAAGTATCTATCGTATCTTTTTTATTATTTTCACCTATAAGTTCAATTATATCACCTTTTGAACAATCAACTCCCGTTACATCAAACATCATTTGATCCATGGTTATTCTTCCGATTTGAAAAATTTGTTTTCCATTCAAATATGCGCTAATATTACCCGAAAGCTTTCTTGCAACACCGTCTGCATACCCAAGCGGAATTGTTGCAACTTTTTTATTTTCATCTGCCACATAAATATGACCATAGCTAATCCCCTCGCCTTTTTTTAAGGTATGGATATTTGTAACCCTTGCTTTTAAACCCATAACAGGAAGCATAGTTTTTATTTTTTCATTTTCCTCAGAATCAGAAGAATACGGGCTCAAACCCCACATAATTATCCCCATTCTCACCATATCAAAGGAATAACAGGGATATGAAAAAATTGCAGGAGAATTAAGACAATGAATTTTAACGCCTTTTTGTTTAAATTCCTCTTTAAAAGGTTGAACGATTTTCTCAAAAATGTTTATTTGTTTTTTAAAAAGTTCTTTATTTTCAACATCCGCAAAATGAGTAAAAATCCCTTTTAAATCTAAGAAATCAGAATTTAAAACCTTTTTTATAAAACCATTTGCACTCTCAGGTTCAAGACCAATTCTATTCATTCCCGTATCAAGTTTAATATGAACTTTTAATTTTTTATTTAGCCTTTTATATAGCTGTAAGGCAACATCTAAGTGTTCATCATTAAAAATTGAAACAGAAATATCATATTTAATAGCATTCTCCAAAGCCCAAAGAGGACTTGCACCCAAAACAAGAATCGGGGCTTCAATTTTATTCTCTCTTAGTTCAATACCTTCATCTACACTTGCAACTCCAAACTCTTTTACCCCGCAAGCAAGCAAGGTAGGAGCGCACATCAATGAACCATGACCATATCCGTCAGCCTTGATGACAGCAAAAATATCCGGAGGGTTATTTTTATTAGGACAATTTTCAAACAAATATTTTTTAATTTCTAAAACATTATGCTCAAGATTATTTAAATTAATCTCAACCCATGCATCTCTATTTTTATTTACGTATGTACCTCTATAATTCTGCATTAATTCTGCCTTTTGTTTTGCAACATATACAATTCATAAGTATTTTCCATTAAGCAAGCAATAGTCATAGGTCCTACTCCGCCCGGAACCGGAGTGATATAACTTGCAACATCTTTAACTTTCTCAAAATCAACATCTCCAATCAATCTTCCGTCAAACTGTCTTGTTATTCCAACATCGATAACAACCGCTCCCTTTTTAACCATATCAGCTGTTATTAACTTTGGATGCCCTGTTGCGCTAACAATTATATCCGCCTTTTTTGTATAATCTTTTAATTTCTTTGTTTTTGAGTGAGCTAAAGTAACTGTGGCATTTTCATTTGTCAAAAGTGATGCTACAGGTTTCCCCACAATATTTGAACGACCAATTACCAAAGCATTTTTTCCTTCAATTTCTATATTGTAGGCTTTTAATAATTTTATTATTCCTTTTGGAGTGCAGCAAACAGCATAAGGTTTAAGCCCCGAATATAATCTTCCGATATTTACGGGGTGAAATCCGTCTACGTCCTTTTTAGGATTAATAATTTCTAAAATTTCTCTTTCATCAAGATGTTCAAATAGAGGCAATTGAACCAATATTCCGTTAATATCCGGGTTTTCATTTAATTCATGGATTAGACTGATTAATTTACCTTGAGTAATCGACTTATCAAATCTGTACACACTTGATTTTAAACCTAATGCAATAGAATGTTTCTCTTTTGAAGCAACGTATACCTTGCTTGAAGCATCATCATTAGCTAAAATTACTGCAAGTCCAGGTTTTTTATTTAATTTGTCTATTTTTTCTTTTATTTCTTCCAACAAAGAAAAAGCAACTTTTTTTCCATCAATTATCAATCAAAATTCCCCTATTTTTATTCAACTTGTGGCAAATTTAACCTTGGATACATTGCCTCAAATGATTCTGTTATCCTGTTGATATCTACTCTTTGTAAATCGTCCAAACTTTTTTCAACACAGGCAATAATATTTAATTCAAGGCTTTTTGCAATATCATTTATTTCTTTTAATTTTTCTTTCTCTACTTTATTTACAACAACCCCTAATTGTCCATTAATTGCATATTTACTGGATGATTCAGCAATTTTAGAAGCCAAGGAAAGTGCATTTTTTGAGCACAACGAAACAATTATTGTTTCATCAATGGGATAATCTACAAGTAAATTCAAATATTTTAAATCATATTCACAATCAAAAATAACAAAATCATACCTTTCAACCAACTTTAACAAAGAATCACGCATAAGACGAGTTGAAGGGCAAATACAATCCTTGGGAGTTACAAACCATGATGCAATTAAATCTATATTTTCATCAACACTAATAATTATATCTTCAAGAGCCCATTCTATAAACTCTTGTTTGCTCATATTTTCAGGAATTCCGGTTCTATATTCATGTTTTCCCGATTTTATACCATATATCGTATTTCTTGTTTTTATTCCAAAACTATCAGACAATTCCAAAGATAAATCATTATCCACAAGCAAAATTGAAGAATTTGGAAATTTATTTCTCAATAAACGCACAAAAGCTCTTGTAAATGTAGTTTTGCCGCTCCCTGATTTTCCTATAAAAGCAATTGTTGATGTCATAAAATTCCTTATTTGCTGCATCTAAAATAATTTTACAACAAAAAACAAACTTGGTTAATTCTAATTGAATAAATAATTAGTCCTAAAAATACGTATATTTGAATTATTGTTTTTCATTATAGCAATAAGTAAAATAATAATGTAAATAAATAGGTAATATTATGTATCACAATCAAGTTTTAACAATGATTTTAGCAGGCGGACAAGGAAAAAGACTCTATCCTTTAACAAAAGACAGGGCAAAACCTGCAGTGCCATTTGGCGGAAGATACAGAATTATCGATTTTGTTTTAAATAACTTTGTAAATTCGGGCTTTTATAAAATAAAAGTTTTAACACAATACAAGTCAGACTCTTTAAATAAACATATTTCAAGAGGCTGGAGTTTATGTCCTTCAATTGATCAATATGTTGATCTTGTTCCTGCACAAATGAGAACAGATGGAAACTGGTATAAAGGAACAGCGGACGCCATCTATCAAAACAAAAACCAAATTACAGACGAAAATTTTAGTCATGTTTGCGTTTTTGGCGGTGATCATATATATAAAATGGATGTTCGACAAATGCTGAAATACCACATCGAAAAGGATGCGGATTTAACAATTTCAGCAATCGCAATCCCCATAGAACTTGCAAGTGAATATGGAATAATTGAAGTTGATGAAAATTGGAGATTACAAAATTTTATAGAAAAACCCAAAACAACTCCAAAACACATACCAAACGACCCGACAAAATGTCTTGCTTCAATGGGAAATTATATATTTAATCCAAACAAACTTCTGGAAGAGCTTGAATTTGATGCACACGACGAAAACTCAAGTCATGATTTTGGAAAAAATATAATTCCAAACATGCTAAAAAACGGTTCAAAAGTCTATATATACAACTTTAGCTCTAATACATTTCAAGGCATGTTGCCCGCAGAACAAGGATATTGGAGAGATGTCGGAAATGTAGACAGCTATTTTATGGCGAACATGGATTTATTGGCATATTCTCCGGAATTAAATTTATACTCTGAAGAATGGCCACTTAGAACATACAACTATAATTTTCCGCCCGCAAAATTCATCTGGGATGAAGATGAACGTGTAGGGGTTGCAAAAAACTCACTTGTTTCAGAAGGCTGCATAATTTCAGGCGGAACAATTTCAGGATGCGTCTTGTCTCCTAAAGTAAGAATTAACAGCTACTCAAGCGTGGTCGATTCAATCTTAATGGAAAATGTTACAATAGGCAGACACTCTCAAATTAATCGTGCAATTATAGATAAAAATGTTGAAATTCCCCCCTACACAGAAATCGGCTATAACAAAGAGGAAGATTTAAAAAGAGGCTTTTACGTATCTCAAAGCGGGATAACCGTAGTTCCAAAAGGTGCAATTATAAACTAAACCAAATAAACATCATCTTTTATATCAAAAAATGTCTTTGCACTTTTTTTGAATTCATCAGGATTTTTTGATACAAAAAACTTAATTTCACCTTTATCTTTGTAAAAATCCTGACTCAATTTTGCTTCATTTTTAACAATTTCAGCTAAACATCCCGCAGGATTAAAATATTCAACATCGGGATTAATTTTTCTAAACATATCAAGCAAATAAGGATAGTGCGTACAGCCTAATATAACCCTTTTTGCATTATTTGTTTTAACCATATCCAATTTAGATTTAACTAAATCAATGGCATTTTTATCTTCGTAAAGTCTATTCTCAACTATTTCAACAAACCCCGTGCAATCAATACCCAAAATATCAATTTTTGAATTATATTTTTTTATCTCAGCTTCATATTTTTTAGAATTAATCGTTGCTTTTGTTGCCAAAACTGCAATCAAATCTCCATTTTTAAGATTTTTCGACGCATCCTGTGCTACAGTTTGAATTAAAGGAAAAATTTTCAAAACATCATTAAATTCAACTTTTAATTTGTCATAAGCAACAGCAGAAGTTGTATTACAAGCAAAAACAACATTTTTTACATTTTTATAAACAAAAAATTCCAATATTTTTTTTGTATAGAAATATATTTCGTCGGGAGTTTTTGTCCCATAAGGCATATTTTTTGTATCACCATAATATAAAAAATTACCTTCTGGCATAACCTTTACAAGTTCGGATAATACACTCAGACCGCCAACTCCGCTATCAAGTACCCCAATATATTCCTTCATTTTATTTTAAATACTCCAATATACCCTTTACAATTGCATCTGCAATTTGTTCTTGTCTGTCTTTCGTGAGTAATTTAGCTCTTTCTTCAAGATTTGAAATAAATCCCATTTCAATCAATACGCTCGGAGCTTCAGTATGATTTATAACATAAAAACATGATTTAATCACACCTCTGTCTTTTGTTTCCCATTTTTTAAGATTTTTTTCGCTTGCAAAATTAGAATGAATTTTTTGAGCAAGTTCATAACTGTCATCTTTATAATAATGCGTTTCAACCCCGTAAGAGTCTTCTTTTACGGTTGAGTTTGTGTGAATGCTAACATATATATCAGGAGCAAGTTCATTAGAATAATTAACTCTATCTTCAAGGGTCATGGTTGTGTCTTTTGTCCTTGTCATATAGACATAAATATTCTTTTTTTCCAATTTTTCTTGTACAAGTTTTGCAACGGCAAGGTTTAAAGTTTTTTCATAATATCCGCCGCCAATTGCACCACTATCCGCGCCACCATGACCCGGATCAAGCACAACTTTTTTCATTGAACTTATTGTGGGCGGTTCTTTTTTCTTTTTGGGTTTTTCTACTTTTGGCTTTTCATCTTCTTTTGGAATGTATACAACATTTATATTTCCCGATTTATATTCTTCTTTAGTCTCTTTATTTGTATTAGTTGAAGCAATAACTACCTCATTTTTAACAGCAGGAACATTTGCGGGTTTTTCTTTGAAACAAAGTTTTATAGATTTCGAATTGCTTTCAATATTTGCATAGGCAAAATTTAAATCTTTCATTGGAATTATAAAACGAGTTTTATCTTGAGAAATTTTAAGCGCAGACACTTTTATATTACTTGTTTTAAGCATTTGCTCAAAAAGCAAAGCATTATAATCTCCAAGATTATTTACATCCAAATAGAAATTATCGTTCAATTCAAAAACATCATACGTAACTGATTGATTAAAGACAATATCAAAAATACTATACCCGCTTGAATTCTTAGTCATCTTATAAGAATTAACTTTTGCAGTATTTGTTGAAAAAATAGTATTAATCACATAAGTTCTATGTGAAACAAAAAGACTTTGTCCATCCGGAGATACGACAAATCTAAAGTCTCTTGTATTATCGCTTTCAAGTGTTAGTTTAACTTTTCTTGTATTTAATTTGCTTATTGTTAATGATGCTTTTATTTTATTTGAACTTGGAATATTATATGTTTTATTTTCAAGTTTTTTTGCAAGAGTTGCACTATCCAAAATAACCGTTGCTTCAGTATTTTCAGGATTATACGAAGCTCTTTGCATTGAAATTTGACCCAATCCCCTTAAAATCAAACCATCTGAATTTTGACTTACCTGACTTAAATAATATTTTGTTTGAAGTCTTGGATTTATTTCAATTACATCATTTGAATTATTATATGTTAGAGTTGCGGAAGTGTTTTGCAATAATGCAGACTGTGCAGAATCTCCGCTTGGAGTATAAAATTTATATTGAATAGAATTATCTATAATTGAAGAATTATATTTAACAACAATATCTGTCCCATTTGTATATGTTTTAAACTTTGATAAATCGGATTGTTTATTAACCGTAAAAACAATTCTAACAACATTAGGATTAACCGAAAATTGACTCAGTGCAACATTTTGAATAATTGAATTTTGAAGTTTATAATTCCTGCTTGAACCTATAAGAGTTGCATTAGGAACATCTATAACATATCTAAAAGGAGAACTTATTGTAAAAGTTGTTATATTATTTATTAAATTAATTGAATTATTCGAATTTGGCGTAGGAACATAAACAGCACTTTGGGCGCTTTTAAAATTTCCCGCTCCTCTTATATAAATCAACCTATCAGAATTATCAATAACTATATCTTTAATTTTAAAATTTTCAGCACCATAGGCACTGCAAAGTATACCCTGCAGCGCCATCATTAGTGAAAATACTATGATTGCTGTAAACTTAAATAATTTCAATGGTTTTCCTTTACTTTAATTTTAACATCAACTTTTTAATATTAACTAATACGGATTATTGAATTTTTAAATCAATTAATATAGTATTTACTTATGGATTTGAAAAAGAATATCGGAGCTTATTTATTTTTAGTGCCTGCATTTGTGGTACTTTTGATTTTTTTCTTTATTCCATTTTTTCAAACAATATGGTTAAGTTTTTTTGACTATTCAAAAGACATCTATTCGCCAAATTTTGTTTTTCTAGATAACTATTTTGAACTTATCAAATCTCCGTTATTTTTAAAAACAATATTAAATACTTTTTATTTTTTAATTCTTTGCGTACCATTTCTGGTAATTTTTCCGTTATTTTTAGCAATTTTAATTAATCAAAACATAAAATGTAAAAACATATATAAAATTATAATTTATCTGCCTGTTATTATATCAATAGTAGTGGTAGCAATAGCCTTCAAGTGGCTATATAGCCCGAGTGGTTTATTAAATTTCTTTATTGAAAAATTCGGATTTTCCGCTATCGGCTGGCTTTCAGACCCTAAAGTATCTATGATTTCCGTTGCCCTGGTTACAATTTTCAAAGGGGTCGGATACTACATGATGATATATTTAAGCGCATTAATGAGTGTCCCAAAAGAACTCTATGAAGCAGCAGAGGTGGATGGCGCAGTTGGCTTTAAAAAACATATGTTGGTTACAATACCCCACATTATGCCGATGATTGCACTTGTGAGCACAATAAGCTCAATTTCAGCACTAAAAGTTTTTGTTGAAATATATGTTATGACAAGAGGCGGCCCATTAGATTCAACAAAAACAATAGTTTATTACATTTATGAAAAAGCGTTTGAAAATCTGGATTTAGGGCTTGCAAGCGCAGGTGCCGTCATTTTGCTTTTCGTCGTTATGGGCTTTTCTGTTTTAAATATTTTTGTTTTTGAAAAGGATAAATACAAAGTATGAAAATAAGAATAAAAAATATTTTAATTCATATAATATTAATTTTGGTTTGCATACTTTCTTTAATACCTTTTTTGTGGCTACTTTCAACTGCGCTAAAGGGAAGAAGTGAAAATATTTTCGCCTATCCCCCCGTTTTTATCCCTAAAGACTTTACTCTTGAAAATTTTAAAGAAGTTTTAAGGCTTGTTCCAATTGTAAAATATGTTATAAACAGCTTTATTGTTGCCGCTTCAACAGTTGTTTTAAATGTAATTCTATCGGCCTTAGCTGCCTATCCTCTTGCAAGAATGGAATTTAAAGGAAAAAAAATTGCTTTTTTTGCAATTCTTGCAACAATAATGGTACCGTTTCAAACAATAATGTTACCTATTTACATAATAACTTTAAAACTGCATTTAATTGACAGCTACTCAACTCTTGCAGGATATTTAGGATTAATTATGCCTTTTGCCGTTAATGCTTTTGGTATATTCCTTTTACGACAAGCTTTCTTGACTATTCCAAAGGAAATTGAAGAAAGTGCGGTCATAGACGGATGTAATTCGTTTCAAATATTTTTCAAATTGCTTCTCCCAATGATTAAACCATCAGTCGCACTTCTTGCAATTTTTACTTTCATTGGTTCATGGGGAGAGTTTTTATGGCCAAGTATTGTTCTAACAAATGAAAAATTATTTACCCTTCCTGTCGGAATAAATAATCTTTCAAGCGCATTTAGCGCAGATTACAGACTTGTTGCAGCAGGATCAATTGTAAGCATTATTCCAATTATTATCTTTTTCCTTGCTCTTCAAAAATATTTCATATCAGGCTCAACAGATGGCGCAGTTAAAGGATAGTTAATTATATCCAAAATCTTTAATTGCATTTTTATCTTTTAGCCAATTTTTCTGAACCTTAACAAAAAGCTCCAAATAAACTTTCTTTTCAAGCATTTTTTCCAACTCAAGTCTTGAAGCTTTTCCGATATTTTTAAGCATGACACCATTTTTTCCAATTAAAATGCCTTTTTGACTTTCGTTGTTAACAATTATTTTTGCAGAAATCTTGTCAATATTTTCTTCTTCTTTATAATTTTCAACAACAACTGCAACACTATGAGGAACTTCATCTTTTGTGTTTAGTATAATTTTTTCTCGAATTACTTCACCTGCAATTTCTCTCATATTTGAATCGCAAATCATATCTTCATCATAAAATTTTTCACCATAAGGCATATATTCTTTTATTTTTTTAATTAAATCATCGACATTTCTGCCTGTCTTTGCGCTAATTTTGATTGAATCAACATTAGAATTGAACATTTTTTTATAAGAAAAAAGATTTAATTCACGTTTGTTTAAATCTTTTATTAAATCAACTTTATTTAAAACCAATAATATTGGGGTTTTTGTGTCTTTTAAATAATTTTCATATATCCAATTATCACCCAAACCTGCAACTTCTGTTGCATCAACTAAAAATAAAATTAAATCCGCATCATCAAGAGCGCTTTTAGATTGTTCCGACAAATATTTACCAAGCTCATTTAAAGGTTTATGAACTCCGGGAGTATCAATTAAAATAATTTGAGAGTTTTCATCTGTGTATATTCCTTTAAGATTTTTTCTTGTTGTTTGTCTTAAAGGAGTTGCTATTGCAACCTTTTGACCAAGTATCTTATTTAAAAGTGTTGATTTTCCGACATTTGGCCTCGCAACAAGAACTGCAATTCCGGATTTAAAATTGTTATTTTCCTTTTTTTCAATTATTTTTTCCATTAGCCATCTTACTTCTTTTGCAATAATGCATATTTATACTATAATATTAATAATTATAAATTAAAAACAAAAGGATAGTAAAAAGTGAACAGAGTTTTATTTAAAACAACAATATTAACACTTGCAATGTTTCTTATTTCCACTGCAGCACAAGCGCTTGACAGTGAATATAAAAATTCCTTAACAAAAGTTGAACTTACAAAAACAAACGAAAATTCATACAATGTTAATTTGTACACATCAAAAAAATTCTCTGAACCCGTAAAAATAATCAAAAAAAGCGATTTAAGCTACTATATTTTACTTCCTGAAACAAAAAACTCTTCCTCTCAAACTGCTTTTAATTCAACAGATATAAGAAATGTAAATACCAAATCTTATCAATATGCAGGTGCAGACGTTAATAACGGCTACACTAAAATTGATATTAACACAACAAAACCAATTAATTTTAACTTATCAATTAAAGATGCTTCTAAAACGGTAACCTCGCCGTCATCATCAATTGCATCAAACACCCCAAAAGCTGCCGCTAAAACCAACATAGAACCGGAAACTCCAAAAGTTCAAAAAAAAAATTTGGATTTTCAAAAAGCAAAAAATCTAAAAAAACAAATAATATTAGCTAAGCAGACAAAAAAAGAAACGAACTCTGCTACTGTTAAAAAGCAGACAACAGTTACTAAAAAAACTGCAACATCAGCAACCAAAAAAACTGATTTAAACTCCGCTAAAAAGGAAGCGGTAACTTCAAAAACAATTGAAAACAAAACAATAGCACCACCTCTTGAGGTTGATAAAGCACCGGAATTTGAAACAACCGAAAATAATCAAATCACATCCGAAGAAATCAAAACCCAAGAAGAAACACTTTCAGAAACATCAAAAGATGAAGATTTTGCAACAGAAGAAAACCTATCAAATCAAAAAGCTAACAAAAACTATTTTTTGTTAGCTAAAAATAAATTAACCGCGCTAAAACATAAAATAGTAAACATAAAAAAAATAATATCCCTAAAACTTAATGAATACGGGTTAAATATTCGTGATTTAATTTTAATGGCATTTGCAGGAATAATAAGCTTTGTTGTAATGCTTTTAATTTTAACAAGAAAAACACCTCAAGCCAGACTAAAAAACAAAGCCGATTTATTTGATAAAAACGAAAAACCAAAATTAACACCCAAAAAACAAACCGAAGAAACAAAAAAACAACCAAACAACGGTCAATACTTTATTTTTGATAAAAATGTCAGACAAACAGGTTTTTGCGACCCTGCAACTTCTGCTATCAAAAAAAATTACGAACTTTCAAGCTATGAACCTGATTTAAGAAACAATTACAAAAGAGCCGAAATTTCACCATACGGAGACATTAAAGAAAATTCAAAAAACCACGATGAAAGCGAATATGATATAATTCAAAAAATATTAAAAGAAGATAGCGTCATTGAAATTGCTCAAGATGAGATTATAGAAACAAAAAAACAAACAGAAGAAATTAAAGAAAACAAAATGGCTACATCGCCAATTTCAAAAGAAGAAGTTAAACCCCAAATTAAACCTCAACAAACACAAGAACCTACTGTGCTATCAAGCGTCGAAATCGCTCCGGAAAGAGGTTTTATGTGCGTAACATATAACGACAATATAAGCCTTATGGGCTACATTTTTGATGATGTATTTGCGCTCCACAACTTCAAAGCACCAAAGCTTGAAAACTATGATATTAAATTCAGATTAACCGAAAAAGATGATAAATCAGCTTCCTTCATTGTAAAAGTGGACAAAACAAAAATGCTAATCAAAGTCACAAAATCATATATGAAACAGGAAGTTGTAATGTAATGAAAGACATGCGCCCCAAATCAACAAAAAAGAAGAAAAAACCTAAATATAAAGATTTAAATACAAAAAACTGGGGTATAAATTACAACAAAAATGAATACCAAGAAATCGTTTTATCAAACTCTAATCATCCAGAAATAATCAAATAATCTTAATTATTTTTGTTCAGAACTCATTTGTTGTATTGAGTCGTTTGATTTCATCTCTTGAAGTCTTTGTTGACCATTCATTACAACCTGATATAGTCTATTTAAGTCTTGCTCTAAATTGTTCAATAAAGCTTGAGCATATTCTTGGGATTCTTCCTTCATTCTAATTGAATCATTTTTTGCACTCAATCTAAGCTCTTGCGCTTCATTAAAAGCTGCCATCTTAATTTGTTGGCATTCTTCAAATACCGTTTGTCTAAATTTTTCTGCGTGCTCTTCCATCGCTTTATTAAGACTGGATTCATTTAAAAGCTTATATCTCTCATTTTCAGCATCTTGAATAATTCTTTCAGCTTTTAACTTTGCATCTTGTATAATTTCATCTTTCTTTTTTAAGATAATTCTAGCATCTTGAATTTCATCAGAGATTGCATTTGGAAAAGCATTAACGATTTTATACAATTCTTTTGTATTAACTATCATACGACCGGGAAAAATTGGAATACCGTCATCGCACAATGTACTTAAATCATCTATTAAATCAAACATTTTATTTACTGATTCAGTCATTTTATCTTAATACCTTTCTTAAATCATCTTGTAAATATTCTACCACATTTTTAGGAACAAATTTAGAAATATCTGTATTATATTTTGATAATTCCTTTACTATGCTGGAAGAAATAAAATTATGCTCCGGACGCGTTGATAAAAATACAGTGTCAATATCCGGCGCAATAACCTGATTTGTTTGGCATAGCTGTATTTCATATTCAAAATCAGTTATAGTTCTTAATCCTCTTATTAAAAAATTAGCACCGATTTGTCTTGCATATTCAACAGTCAAGCCGTCAAAACTTGCAACCGAAACATTATCCATATCTTTAACTGCCTCTTGTATTAATTCAACTCTTTTTGAAGCTGATAAAAATTGTTTCTTCTCCGGATTATTCAAAACCGCAATAACGACAAAATCAAACATTCTGCGGGCTCTTTCAAGCACATCAATATGTCCGTTTGTGATTGGATCAAAACTTCCCGGATAAAGTGCTATTTTTTTGTCTGAAATAGGATTAACCATAATTCATATTATAGTATTAAAAAATAATTATATTCAACCTGAAAGAATTATTTTTTAAATTTTTAATAAATTCTTTACATAAATCACTCTATTCAACATCAGGATGAAAATTTTCAATTAATTCAATTAATTTATCCTGCCATCCCGTATCTTTTTTCAAAAATATATCCGCTCCGCCATTTAAACATTTTACCCTGTTTTCTGCCTTATTTGAAGCAGTAATAACTACAATTTTTGTATCTAAATTATTTTTTGTAATTATCTTTTTGGTTTCATTTAATAATGTGTAGCCCTCTTGTTCGGTTGAAACAAATAAATCCATAATAACAAAAGCATAATTTGAACGAACAAAAGTATTTAAACCGCTAAAAATATCCTTTGCAACCTGAACATTATATCCTAAGTTTCTAAGCAAAATTTTAAGTTGATACGTAACAACACCTATATCATCAATAACAAGAATATTATTTGAAGATGGAGTAAAGCTTTCATGACTTTCTCCAAGAGAAGCTCCTGAAGTATTATCTGAATTTTTGAGTTTATAGACCATATCTAAAAGATTTTCATCTGTAATTTCACTTGGAACATCAACTTTAGCGATCCTGAAAAGTTCTTTTAAGATTTCCGCATTTACTTCTACTTTTTTTTCACTCATAACTTATCCAAACCAAAACTATTCTTTTTCAGCAATATCTGTAATTCTTAAACCAAAATTATCCTCAATAATAACAACCTCGCCTCGAGCAACCTCTCGACCGTTTGCAAGCAACTTAATAGGTTCAACCGTTTTATTATCAAGCTCTATTATGGAACCTTTTGTTAAATCCAAAACCTTTTTTAAAGTTATATCAGTTTCACCCAATATAGCAGAAAGCTCAAGCTCAACATCCAATAAAAGATTGTATGTCTTTGACTTTTCTACCTTGACAGGTTTTTCAACGCTCTCAAGCTTAGTTATATCAAGATTTTTAGGCTCTGTTGACAAACGCTACTCCTTTTCATGGTATTGATCCATAATCTTAACACACAATTTATTTTGTACCACTCCGGGAACGACAAAAAATTTTTCCTTTTTATTTATACAAGCAACAAGTTCTTTATCAAGTTTTTGATCCAATTTTATTACATCATCGACTTTCAAATCTAAAACTTCATTAATTTCAATATTCGCTTTGCCCAAAATTACCTGCATTTCAAGCTCTGCTGTTTTTATTTTTTCAAGTGTTTCATTTTTACCAATTTCATTTGCAGCAACACTTGCGTGTTGATAAATATATTGCGGAGTTAATTTTGGCAAAACCGTTTCTAATACAGGATAAGGGAAGCATATATTCATTAAACCAAAATTCTTTTGTCCCAATCTAACTTCAAAAGAAATCAATGTAACAATTTCACCACTCGTGGTTATAGGAACGGAATGATAGCCGTTAGCAAGAGTAACGAATTCGGATTTAACAGGTAAAATTGTACCCCAGGCTTCTTCCAATATCTTAATAATTTTTTCAACAAATTTAGTAGTCAAAAGCTCTTCAATTTGAGTTAATTCACGCCCATGGTCATTCATAACCCCTGAGCCACCAAGCATTCTATCTAATACTACAGCCAAAACCTCGGGACTCATACCCATTGAAATTTCGCCCGAAAGAGGATTAAGCTTAAATATCATATTTTGAACATGAGAAGGCATAGAACAAATATATTCTTCATAAGTAAGTTGATCAACGGAAATAACGTCAATTTCAACTTCCATTCTTAAATATCCTGTTAAAACAGTAGCAAGATGACGCACAAAATCCCTGTGTATATCTTGCAAAGCCTTCAAGTGTTCTTTTGAAAATTTATCCGGACGTCTAAAATTATAAAGTTTGCAACCTCTCTTAAACTCATCCGACATTGAAACTTCAAGATTAAACTTACTTTCTTCTCTAATATTATCTTCTATGTTAAAATCCTGATTTTCCATCTTAAATAAACATGCTTTCCTAAATAAAATAATACTATCCGTTTTATTCTTTGTCTATCATATTGAAAGTGGATAAAATTTTTTTGTTATAATTTTTATATGGAAAAACTGGAACTTTTAGCCCCTGCAAAAGACTACAATTGCGCAATAAGCGCAATAAATTCGGGTGCAGATGCAATTTATGTCGGTGCTTTTGATTTTGGCGCAAGAAAAAACGCCTCGAATTCTCTTGAAACTATTGAAAAAATAATAAATTATGCTCACATTTTTAATGTAAAAGTATATGTAACCCTAAATACAATTTTAAACGATGATGAATTAAACGAATGCAAAAATTTAATTAAAAAATTATATGAAATTAAAACAGATGCAATTATTATTCAAGATTTTGGAATTTTAACCTTGGCGCTTGAAAATGAAATACCCCCAATTACCCTGCATGCAAGCACACAATGCAACAATAAAACTCTTGAAAAAATAAAATTTTTAGAAGAAACAGGTTTTAAAAGAGCAATTCTTGCAAGAGAATTACCGCTAAATAAAATTGAAGAAATCAGAAAAAATACAAACATAGAACTTGAACATTTTATTCATGGAGCACTATGCGTTTGCTATTCAGGACAATGCTATATGTCCGAATATATAGGCAAAAGAAGCGCAAACAAAGGTAACTGCGCTCAAGCTTGTAGAAAAAAATATTCCCTCTTAACAAAAAACGGCAAATATATTACAAAAAACAAATATTTACTTTCCCTAAAAGACAACAATCTTTCAAATCATATAGATAAACTTATAAAAGCAGGGGTTACATCTTTCAAAATAGAAGGAAGATTAAAAGACGAAAACTACATAAAAAACGTTGTTCTATACTATAATAATCTGCTTGAAAAATACCCGAGAACAAGCCACGGTAAAATTATAAAAGATTTCACTCCTAATCTTGCAAAATCTTTCAATAGAGGTTTTTGTGATGATTATTTGTTTAACAAAAAAGACAATATCTATAATTTTATTACTCCAAAATCAATCGGGGAGTTCATAGGGACAATAAGTGGAGTCTTTGAAAATGGTATAACCGTTAAAACAGATAAAGAAATCTCGCCTCAAGACGGCTTATTTATAATTACGGATAATGATTCTAACGGTTTTTTGGTCAACAAAACAGAAAAAATAAAAAATGGAATAAAAATTTTTCCGAATAAAAAATTAGATAAAAGTTTTTTAAAACCGGAAACTAAAATTTATAGAAATTTGGATGTTAAATTTAATAAATTGCTTGAAAATTCAAAGACCGTAAGAAAAATTGAAGTTGATTTTACAATATATGAAAGCAAAATTGAAGTTAAGGACATAAACAATAACAAAATTAAGTTAGAATTTAATTTCAAAGAATTTGCAAACAATCAAGAAAAAATGAAAGAAAATTTTATAAAATCATTAACAAAAACATCTGAAAGCCCTTATCTGACAAGAAAAATTGAATTTAATACAGAAAAACTGCCCTTTTTACCAATTAGCGAAATCAATGAACTAAGACGAGAAATTTTAAATCAACTAAGTGAAAAAATATTAAAAAACTATAAAACAAAAAAACAAAAACCGCTAAACATATCCCAATTTCCTCAAGAACAGGGGGATTATAAGTTAAATGTACACAATAGAAAAGCAGAAGAGTTTTATGAACTTTCAGGATGTAAAATTATAGAAAAAAGTTTTGAAAGCCAAGATAATCGCAAAAATAAAGAACTTATGATAACAAAACACTGTCTTAAAAGAGCATTTCTTGGCTGCAATAATAACGAAGAACTTTATCTTGAAGATGAAAAAAATGTCAAATATCCTCTTGTTTTTGATTGCAAAAATTGCGAAATGAAAATCCTTGCCCCTTAATTATAATCTTTGATTTTAAAAGCATAATACATTTCAAAAATACTTAAAATCAAAAATAATGCAAAAACGAGCAAATATGATTTATTTGAATAAATCATAATTCCATTAACATTCTCAGGCTTAAAAACATTCATCAACATGCCTGAAATCATACCCAAAATTCCGACCATCATAAAAAAACCAAAATTCTGTATACTTACTGCAGTAGCAGACACTTCATAACGATTAAAAAGATGCAAAGTTGTAATCAAAAGCGGCGAAATGCTTCCTATGAACGAAGGTATACAGAAGATAAATGCTATTAATTTTGTCTGAATATCAAAAGCAAGCAATACAGAAATAGACAGAACAGAAACAAAAGAAAGAACGGAAACAGTCTTAAAAATTACTGACCTTCTATTGTGCATGCATTTTGAAATAATAGCCGTAATTGTACCTGCAAAAGCAGAAATAACAGCCATACAAGATAATATCAATGCAGCTTTATTAACTCCTATATTACAGAAATCCTGCAAAAACTTTTTACCTATAACTGTTTGCAAAACATAATAAAGTCCATAATTTATGCTTCCAAATAAAAATACATTTATATTTTTCTTATTTGATAATACTTCCCTAAAAGGGGCTAATGACAAATGTGTATCAGTTTCTATATGCACCGGTTTAAAGAAAAACAATACTGCCAAATAAACTAATGCCAAAAATAATGTAAAATACCCGACTAAATAAAGAGAATTTCTCCACCCAATCTCATTTACGCACATCACAAAAGGTGCATTTGCAATAATACCGCCGCTGTAGCCGATAAATAATATATAAGATACAGCAAGAGAAAAATTCCTGTCTTTTGCGTATTTTTTAACTTCGCGAATAACACTTAAATAAAATGTTGCTGCACCAAAGCCCACAAAAGCCCTTGAAAGATACAATCCTAATACTGTATTTGAGTGTGGAAAAATAATTGCGCCAATAGCAAACATAATGCTTCCGATTGCTATAACTCTAAAACCGCCTATTTTATCCACCATCAAACCAACAACAAGCTGTGTTATTGCATATACATAACAAAAAATTGCCCCAAGCAAAGTAATTTTTGATGCGCAAGCAGAAAAATCACTCTGCAACAAATCAAATATCGCACCCGGAATTGCAACTCTTTGAACATTAGCTAAAAAATAAAATACTGTTGCAATGAAAATCAAAATAAATCTGTAATAATGTTTTTGATGTAACGTCATAAAAATACCAAATTACTTTTTAAATATAAAAAATACTGCAAGAACTATAAAAATAAATCCGATTAAATAATTCCAGCGAAACTGTTCTTTTAAATAAAGAACGCTAAACAAAGAAAATATTATTAAAGTTATAACTTCTTGTATTGTCTTTAATTGAACAACATTATAAACCTCATGTCCAAAGCGATTTGCAGGAACCTGAAAACAATATTCAAAAAAGGCAATCAGCCAAGAAACCAATATAACAAGCCACAAAGCCGAATTTTTATGTCTTAAATGCCCATACCAAGCAAAAGTCATAAAAACATTTGAAATTGTTAATAAAATAATTGGCGTAAAGTACTTAATCATATCCTAATTTTAGTATAAAAATAAAAGAGATTTAAAAAGTTATTTTTGTTAAAAATTATTAATTTAATCATTTTTGAATAATTTAAATTTGTCCTTATGAAAAAGGTATGCGTATAATTATATTAATTAGCTAAAGAGTTGGAGGATTATGAAAAAATCTCTTATATATACAATTATTTTATCTTTTTTATTTGGAAGCAGTGTTTATGCAATTCAAGAACCCAATATCGGACAATCAACAAATTCAGACATCATAAAACAATACAAAGATGTTACGGAAGACGAAAACGTCATTCAGGCAGTCGAAATGCTAAAAAATACCACAGGTAAATATTCACGCGAAGCAATTTTGGGCAAAAACTTATCCAAAAGACCAATTAAAATAGAATTTGCAAACCTTGCAACAATAAACCCTATGTATGCCAATTTCGATGCCTTGGGATGGAAAAAGAAAAAGAATTTATGTATTTACATAAATGAAAAACACAAAGATGCTCCTATTGAAGCATTGAGCGCAATTTTAGCACATGAAGCAATACATCAGGATGAATACAATTCCTTAAACGAAGAAACATACGCATGGACTTTGGAAGCTGCTGTTTGGACTCAATTGACAGAAGACAATCCCGAGCTAGAAAAAATCTCACATCCTTTGGTTGAACGTGAGAATGTAATCAAAAAGTTGTTCGTTAGAGGTAACTACACGAGCAAATACATCCATAAATTTGTAGTAACAAATAAAGGATACCAAAATTTGCCCGAGCGTTCCTATGGTTTTGAAGAATTATTATAATTTATTTTCCGTATGAATTAACCCAACGAGAAGCAAGATGAGCAAAATAAGCTGCCCTAAATTCTTCCGAGGACATATTTTCCACAACGGCAGGGACTATCACAAGAAATGTGTACACAATCATTCCAAAAAATACAAGACTGAATAATTCTAACATTATATAACCTCGCTTTCGCTTGTCATCATATTTAATTTAGACGGTCAAAACTGAGTGAAACTTTATACCATGTGAACTTTTTTTAATAAAAATTTACATTTTATTTGACGAATTATAATCAATTTTGTTGCTTGTATTTATGTACACACACCTAAAACACGCCAATATTATAATACAAAAAAGGTTAATATTCAAGTTTATAAGTTAAATATTTTATATTAAAATACAAATAAAGACGGTGGGAATATGAAAAAAATTATACTAATATTAACTATATTTTTTATCTCAATCAACCCCTTATTTGCAAAGGATTTTCTCCAATATTGTTCACTAAATAACGCTCAAAAAACAGTATTTGGAAATATTTCAAGTTTGTTCGGAGTTAATTTTTTGAGCAGAAACATTATTGAACATGAAATTTCAAAAAATCTAAAAAAAGAAACAAACTCAAAATTTAAAGTAGATATTGATAATTTCTACGGAGTAAATGTCCTTCAGGGCGATTTTAAATCTCTAAAAGCTCAAAGCAACGATTTTAATTACAAAGGTTTCTACACCTCTAACCTAAACGTTGAAACCTTATGCCCTTATAATTCGGTTGTTTTAGATAACAATCAATTATATTTTAAAGAAAACATGGTATTAAAATATTCAACCGATATAACACAACAAGATCTCGATAAAACTTTTAACTCTGCCGAATACAAAAAAATTATAGATAAAATGAACAATGATAAAATTTTATCTTCTATATTAAAAATTCAAAATTCAAAAGCTGAAATAAAAGATGATAAATTAATTTTTAAATATGAGGTTATGCCAACAATAAGTAATAATTTAAGCTATTTAATCCCCTTTACACTAAAACCGGCCAAAATATCATTTAGTACAAATTTAAGAGCTTCCAACGGCAAGCTTGAGCTTTGCGATTTTGAACTAAATTCCAAAAAATACTACTACAGCTACTTTTTGCCAATAATCAATCTATTAAATCCTCTTGATTATGCTATTTCACTTGATAAAAACAATAAAGGGGAAAACGAAATCCAAACAGTAAAAATTGCTGATTCTAAAATAAAAATTGACGGTATAGTTTTAATAAAGAAAAATTATGAAAAATAATAGGAGGCTTGATTAGCCTCCTATTTAATTTATTTACAACAATCAGTGCAAGGGAATTTATATACAGCACCATATTTAATTAATTTTTTCATTTTTCTTTTTTCGGTTCTTTGGAATTTTCTAAAATCAGAATACTGATTTTTGCATAATTGTTCTTTTACTTCATCTCTGAAATCTTTACATTTCTCTTTCGCTTCTTTTCTCATTTCTTTAAGAACTTTTGCTTGGTCTTTCCAGCAATCATTATTGCATTCAATCATATTTAAAAGCTTGTCTTTTTCCATTCTATATTTTGCATGGTGAGCTTCCATGTCTGATTTGAAATTTTTATATATATTATCAATACAAGCTTCTTGTTTTTTTGTTAAACACAAATCTTTTTTCATTTTTTTATATTGTTTATCAAAGAAACATTGATTATAAACACAATACTCATCATCATCTACAGAGCATTTGTCGCAAGTTGTTTTTTCTTCACAAGGATTTGTTTTTTCTTCGCATGGATTAGCTTTTTCACAAGCACAATCAGGGGTTTTTGCGCAATTTGTTTTTGCTTGTTTATTCATATCACAAGTTGCAGCCAATGAAACAGAACTAAAAACAGTCAATGCCAAAAAAGAGAACAATAATTTTTTCATTTTTTAACCTTTCAAAATCGTATATTTCAAAAATATCAGAGCACAAAAAAATCTTAAATCGACCATTGGATAATGCCTTGGAGAATAATATTAATTTTTTTAAAAAAATGTTTGACGTAAAATTTTGTTCTTGGTATATTGATAAAGCAGTCGTTCGAAGACTGTTGAAAATTTATTATAGAATTTGCGTCTGTAGCTCAGCAGGTAGAGCACTCCCCTTTTAAGGGATAGGTCGCGCGTTCGAATCGCGCCAGACGCAAATTTTATTTTAAAAAATAGGTCGCGCGTTTGAATCACGCAGTACCGCAAATTTTATTTTAGGGATGGATAGCTTATCTAAATTAACATATCACAGATATTTTTAATTAATATCGCAATTGCTAACTATATTTTTCCAATAACAGTAAGCTTATAGTCGCTTGCAATTTCTTCAAAACAAATAACAGGAACATCCATAAAAAGTTGAGAAACGAGAATAAAAATAATCTGCCTAAACTGCTGAGGCACGACCAAAACAGCGTTTTTGTCTATTATATCTTTTCTCATTTCCTTTAAAATCTTTTTAAATTTGCTAAATTTAGATAAATCAATTTTTACACTGGTTTCTTCTTTATTTGTTTGCATTTCCAAAAGTTCAATTGTTTCATCATCAATTTCATATGCAAAAATCTCTTTTTCTTTTGTTGCAACACTTTCTGAAATCTGTCTTGAAAGCGCCATTCTCAATTTATCCAACAAATCTGCCTTTGAAGGATCATCAGAAAAATCATTCAATTTTTCAAAAATATATGTAATATCTTTTATACTTACTCTTTCCCTGATTAATTGAGTTAAAATATACTTTAGTTCGGAAATACTTATGTATTCTCCTAAAATCGTCTCGGTTAAGAACGAGTTTTGATTTGTTACAAAATCGACGTAACGATTTAAATCATTATAATCAAATATTTCATCAACATGTACAATAGCAAAATAACTTAAATAGTTTGCAATATACTCACTCGGCTCAATTCCATCAAGCCAATAATTTTCACATTCATCCTTTGAAATCCATATAAGCTTTCTTTTTGTAAGAGGGTCTTTTGTTTTGTATGAATTTTTAGGTGCTTTTTCAATATTCAACTCGTCTTCAAAGAAAGCAAGATAATTAGGATAAGCTTTTGCATACATAACGCTCACGCCATGAATGTTTATAGAAAATTCATATTCATCCAGAGAAGTGTTTTCAATAAATTGTACTTTTGGAATTATATAACCCAATTCTTTCGCTAATTCCTGACGAATTTTAACAGTTTGAGAAAGAAGATTTTTTTCTTCCTGCGGATTGCAAAGTGAATAATTTTCCTGTGAAAGACTTATTGAAAGTTTTTCCTCACCCAAAAATTTAGTCATTTTAGAAGGAGATAATACCTCCTTTAAATCCCTTTTTAAATCATTTAATTCATCAATATCTTTTCTTATTTCTTCATTTAAAAGCTCACGCTCAGAATCTTTTGAGCTTTCAAGGAATTTTTTAACTCTTTCAATTTTTTCTTTTTTATCTCTAATTTTCTTTTGAAGATTTAGGCACAATTCATAAGGTTCTTCTTTGGAATATAGCATTTTTTCAACCTGAGAACGAAAATTTACAAGTTCATCATCGATTTCATCTGATAAATTCTCGCTTTCCTTAACAAAAATACAATTATATACAATTTTTGAATTTTGCTCCGCTTCGTAAATTGAATATAATTCCCATCCTGCTCCGGACATCGCATTCAAAGTATTTTCAAGCATCAAAGCATCATCTGTAGGAATTTGTTTTATAGAAAATTCTTGCCTAAATTGTTTATTCATAAAATCATTTTAACACAAAATTATTTACAATCTTACCCACACAATAAAAATAAAGTATACTGTTAGAGTCATGTTTTTTCGAAAATTAAAAATAATTTTTAATCATTTGGATTTTAAAATCCAAAAAACTGATTTTTTTGCTTTTATCGCAATAATATTGTGCACAATGTACATAAAAATTTTTAATATAACAGAAATCCCAGAAAACAGCTTCCTTGAAAATATATCCTTAATTCCACTTGCAATAGGAGTATTTCTTTGCTTTAGAACAAAAAAATACAAAGTATTTTTTAATATAATAGCTTTCATTTTTATTTTAATGATTTTAAGAGAACTCAGCTACGGCAGGGTGATTTTTTGCCAGATACCCAACCAACCAAACGAATTTTACCAATGGTCGCACTATAAATACGGATTTTTAGCCAATATAATTATTGGAGCATATATTTTCGGCATTTTTCTATATGGCATTTTAAATAAAGTTTTTCTGGATATTATTAAAATTCTAAATAAAGTTTCCACACCATTTTGGAGCTTTTTATGTTCTTTTATTTGCATATTTATACAAATATATTCCGAAAAAAGCCACAATACCTGCTTGGAAGAAACAATAGAACTCGGATTGTATTTGCTTATGATTTCAATTTGTATAACATATATTAAAAAACTAAACACCTAAAAAAAGGCTCTTGTTCTCTCCACAAGAGCCTAAGTAGCAAATACGGCATTTAATTACTAAGACGAAAAATATCGCATTTTGTTCCATATATAAGCAAAATTGCAAATATTAATTTTTGTAAAATTTTTACCCTTTTCTGCAATTAAAAAACTTTCAAACACTTTATAAATATAAGATTGATAAATGATTGAGAGAAAAGTTATGACAGAATTAGAACTCAACGCTTTATTTAACATTTCCCCAGAAAAAGTTAAAAATGTTTATGCTACAGACACTATTAAAAGTGTTCAAGAAATTCAAAGAATCGTAAAGATTTTTTCAATTGCAAAAGAACAAAGAAAAACATCAAAATGTATCTCAGCACGAGGCCTTGCAGCTTTTAGAGCAATTATGGTAAGCAACAACTAGGCGCTTTTTGCTTTCTTTTTTAAGATAATAATAAATTTATCGATTAACTCGGAAAGCATTAAAGAAACACGTCTATAGTCTAAAATTGTGAAATCTATTGTCTCGGTTTCAAAAAGACGTTTTTGATCGTTATCCATAATTGTTAAACGAACAAGTGCGTGCTCAATTCCATCATATTCAATTGCCATTGAAGCACAAACCTCGCCTGATGAAACACTAAACAATGATTTAACTCCAGTATATGAATTAATTGCAAAATCTTGTCTTTTAATTCTTAAAATATTTTCATATTTTTTAAACACCGGAGTAATCACTACTTTTAGTTTTCTTTGATATGCCTGATTGAAAAGCTTTATACTATTCTTATCAAATGCCGATTTAACCTCATTATTAACAGGATTTTCTATAGGTTCATTTTCCGCTAATAAATTATTTGAATTTAAAAGCTCACGTTTTGCTTCAAAATTCATCGTAGGTTTACTTTCACCGGCGTAAAAATCAGAGGCAACTATTAAAGAATTTGTATTTTCGGAAGCTTTTTCAAGAGCAGCTTCAAGCGCTTCTTTAATATCATCAAATTTTTGCTCCAAAACTTCAACAACTCCGGCATTAGCTCCGGAATCTATTCCAAGATTATTGTTTATTCTCTCGAAAACACTATAAGCACCATTTAATTTTGTTTTATGCAAATAAACATAAAACTTATCAACATCCTTTATAATAACTGAATCATTTAAACGAATTGATTTTTTAATTATTTCAATAAAATCTTTAGGGTTTTTATATTCCGGATATTTTTTATCCGGCGCAACAAGTAAAATACAAGCTCTTTGTTGATATTTTCTGGTTTGAGAAATTTCATTTTTCAAAAAATCATCGCAATACTTTTGCGTATATACACCTGTATCAGGCTGAACAACCCCAAGAGCAGTCAAAAATTCCATTCTGGATTCAATATTTAAATTAAGCTCATTTTTCTGCAAACACCAAATCACACGTATTAAAAGCTCATAATCAATAATTGGCATAAACAAAACATCGCTTATTCCACTGTCGAATGCTTCGATTATTGTCTCTCTTGAGCAATTTTCATTAATCAAAAGTATGGGTAAATTCTTGTACAACTCTTGTTTTTTAATTTTTTTAATAAGATTTACTGCTTGGATATTATTATTATCACAATGCAAAATTACAACATTCGGACTAAATCCATCAAACATGTTCTGAGCTTCTTCAATTGAACAGGACTTAATTTTATCAAGATTTCTCAACAAAACCAATTTTTGAGAAATCTGAGCGACAAGCTCCTGTCTGTCACTTACAACCACAACTGTATTAGCATCAGCCATTGATAAACATTACTCCAATATAATTCTACTTAATTACTACAATACTACAAAAACAACTTTTTTGTAAAAAATTTTACAAATGACAATATAAATTAATTCTGCTAAAATTAATTTTATGAAAGATTTTTTAAAAGATAATAAAGTAATTTTAACAATAATATTACTTATAGGATTAGGATTAAGATTGTGGAATTTAAACAAGCCCGAAGGGCTGTGGAATGATGAATATATTGCTTATTCAATTTCTATGTTAAAATTTCCATTTGATTTCTTTGAGGGAATAAAAACAAACTGCCACGCGCCATTACATTATTTTTACTTAAAATTATGGATGGCAATTTTCAAAAATTCCGATTATATGCTGCGTTTATCTTCTCTTGTGCCAAATTTACTTGGTTGTTTAGTGATGTATTTTGTTGGCAAAAACTACCAAACAAAAGGATCTTCAATTCAAATCGGCCTTGCTTGTGCACTTATAAGCGCGATTAGTTCTTTTTTAATATATTTTTCGCAAGAAGTAAGAATTTATTCAATGATTTTCTTGCTTTCATCTTTAATTCTTTTATTTTCAATAAAAATGCATTATGCTCCAAGCAAAAAAAATTGCTGGTGGCTGACATTTTTTTCAATACTATTGATTTTAGAACATACAATAGGATTCGTTTTTGTATTATTTAATATTTTTGGACTTTTAGCTTTCAGACAAAGGGCAAAAAAGAAAAAAGACGCAGACGATTTTTATATTCCGATTTTATCGGGTTTAATTTTATGTTTGCCTTTAATCCCATTTTTATTTAGAATTTTTGCTCACCCAACATATTTTTCTCAATGGTGGGCGCCATTTAGCTGGTCAAAAATATTTTTCTATTTTACGGACTTATTTTCACCCGTCCTAAAAAACATCACAAATTCACCTATGAGTTTTTATCATCAAATCATAAGAAACGATGTTATAAATGTTGGCTTTATATTATTTGCAATTATTCCTGCAGCTATTGCGCTATTTTTAATAATAAAATCAAACATAGATTCAAAAAGACTCAATAAATACTTACTCGCAGTATTTACGGCAACCTTTTTAACCGTTCTTATAGCATCAATTGCAGGAAAAATAATATTCCTAACCAAATATTTAACGGAACTTTATCCGATTTTAATCTTAATGGCAGCAATAGGCTGGATAGAAATTAATTCTAAAAATTCAAAAATTACCCTTGCAACAGTCTATGTTTTTATGAGCCTATTTTTCATAATAGTATCACATACCTCGGCAATAAGGCTCGTAAGAGAAGAAGGGCAAAGACTTCCGATTGTTGCTATGCAAGAAATGGGTATTCAAAAAAATGACAAAATACTTTATCTCTATTACCCTAAAAGCCATTTTTCAAAATATTACAATGAAAACGACTATATAGTATCTTCAATTAATAAATACAATTTCCCTTACGTGCTGGAAAAAGGCGATACATATGACGCTTTTAAAAACGGTCACGAACTTTATCAAGTTTTTTTTTAGAAAACAATAAAAAGGAAATTGAAAAGCGCTTGAATGAAGTTGTTTTCAATAAAATGCACAAAGGTGAAAGATTTTTTATTGTAGATCTAACGAGCGTTAGCTTATTTGATACAAACAGTTTAAAAAACATTGCACAAAATAAAATCAGGTATAAACAAATTCCCTTTTTATACCTGATTTCAAGCTATATAAGAAATTCAACAATATCAATCGCTTCAAATCGCTTAAATTTTGTTACGAAAAAACAAGCATATTCTTGGATGATTTATGAATTCCAATACTAATCTTTTGTAATTATTTTATCTATAAGACCGTACTTTAAGGCTTCTTCAGCACTCATAAAATTATCACGTTCCGTATCTTTTTTAATTGTTTCAAGCTTTTGACCTGTATGTTCAGCTAAAAGTTCATTTAACATGGATTTCATTCTTAAAATTTCTTTTGCTTCAATTTCAATATCTGTTGCTTGACCCTTTGCACCGCCTAAGGGTTGATGAATCATAATTCTTGAATTAGGAAGCGCTAAACGTTTTCCTTTTGTGCCGCCGGAAAGTAAAAAAGCACCCATAGAAGCAGCGTCCCCAAGACAAATTGTTGAAACATCGGCTTTTATCAATTTCATAGTGTCGTAAATTGCCATTCCGGCCGTGATAACCCCTCCGGGAGAATTAATATATAACATAATATCTTTTTCCGGATTTTCGCTATCTAAAAGTAAAAGCTGCGCAACAATTGAATTTGCAACATCATCATCAATTTCAGAACCTAAAAATATAATTCTTTCTCTTAAAAGCCTTGAGAATATATCAAAAGACCTTTCACCACGACTGGAAGCTTCAATTACAGTCGGAACATAATCCAAAATTTTGTATTCGTTAATACCGTACATACTTTTTTCCTTTTTTTCTAATTATAATATAAATTTAATTTTAATTTTCATTTAATTTCAGTATTTTATTAAGCTATTTTACATTTCAATTAAACAAAAGAGGGAATTTATTTTTTTATTGTAAAATATAATAGGATGCATTACCTGTTTTCGGGGTATCCCCCGTTTTAGTCTGTAAGAAGGAAGAAATATGTACAACGTAGCAATAATTGGCGGCGGGCCGGCAGGAATTTTCACCGCTCTTGAAATTACTAAATTAAAACCAAACTGGAAAGTTCTATTAATCGAAAAAGGCAGAAAAATAGAAAAAAGAGTATGCCCTATTAGAGAAGGGCAAAAAAAATGCCTGTCTTGCAAAACTTGCGGACTTCTTTGCGGATGGGGCGGAGCAGGAGCTTTTTCAGATGGTAAATTAACACTTACCCCTGAAGTTGGCGGACACCTTGTTGATTATATGCCATACAATGAAGTTGAAAATTTAATTGAATACTGCGATAATATATACCTTGATCATGGCGCAACCAAAACAGTTTTTGGAACAAACAGAGCTGATTTTGCAGACATAGAACACGCTGCAACACTTGCAGAATTAAAACTGGTACATTCTCCCGTTCGCCACTTAGGAACAGAAAAATCTCTTGCTGTATTAAAATCAATGCAAGATTACCTTGAATCAAGAATAGATATAATTAATAATGAACAAGTTGAAGAATTAATCATAAAAGATAATGTCATCAAAGGCTTTACAACTCGTGAAGGTAAAGAATATTTAGCAGAATACGTGGTTGTTGCTCCGGGCAGAGAAGGCGCAGATTGGTTAAGCAAACAATTTATAAAACATAAGATTGAAATGGTTAATAACGCAGTAGACGTGGGGGTTCGTGTTGAGCTTCCTGCTGCCGTTATGGAGCCTATAACATCAAGATTATACGAGTCAAAATTAATCTATCATGCTCCAACATTTGGGGATGAAGTAAGAACTTTCTGCATGAATCCGAATGGAGAAGTTGTAAACGAAAACTACAACGGAATTTCAACCGTAAACGGACACTCTTACGCAGACAAAAAAACTCCAAATACAAACTTCGCACTTCTTGTATCCAAAAAATTCACAGAACCTTTCCATGAACCAATTAAATACGGTCAACACATAGCTTCACTTGCTAATATGTTATCAGGCGGAATTTTAGTACAAAGATTTGGCGATTTATTGGATGGCAGACGCTCAACTCCTCAAAGAATAAAAGAGTCCATAATACAACCTACTCTAGAGTGTGCTACTCCGGGAGATTTGAGCTTAGTGCTTCCTTACAGACAACTTTTAAGTATCATAGAGATGTTATATGCGCTTGATAAAATCGCTCCGGGTGTTGCTTCAAGATACACTTTATTATATGGTATCGAAGTTAAATTCTACTCGGCAAGAGTTCTTGTTTCAAACGAACTTGAAACTCTTGGAATTAAAAACTTATTTGCAATCGGAGATGGCGCAGGAGTTACAAGAGGCTTAATGCAAGCAAGTGCTTCAGGCGTTCACGTTGCAAGAACAATTGCTTCAAGAAATTAAAATGATAAAACAAATAAAAGACCTTAAAGCATTTTTTACTTTAAGGTCTTTTATTTTAATTAGAATTTTATAAATCTAAATTATTGCTAAAAAAAATATTTCATTGTAACATTAATTAATGGTTGCAATAATGCATAAACGCAACAATACAGCTATTTAACAACTTAAAATATACTAAAATTTTTAACATAAATTATGACAAAAAATATCATTGCTTTTTGGGGTTATCCCGAAAAAGAACTTATTAAAAAGACTAAAATCGAATATCCTAAAGCACAATGGGTTGATTTAGATATTAATATAAATGCGCCGGATTTAAAATTTTTACCCGAAAACTATTGCATTATAATAAAAAACATGTACAATAACGCCCTATTTTTAAAAGATAAAATCATTAAAATCCTTGCCCCTATAGGAAAAGACAAGTGCGATAGCGCATATTTTGCAAGCGAAATATTAAAAGAAGCAGGTTTTGAGGTCATTCAAACAACTTTTGAACAACAATGCAAAAATCTAAATGAAATCAACATTCCAATCTCAAAAAGTTCCTTACCCTTAAAAGAAAAAATTGAATTAATTACAAAAAACATTATTGAACAAAAAGATTATTCTCATCTTAAACCGACAAAACCAAAATTTGGATTCTGGGGAGTTCCTCCAAATGACCTTTCTATACTTGAATTATTCCCAAATGAAACAGAAGTTTTTGGCTGGTGCAGAGCTGTAGAAGCAGGTTACCCCGGCGATTTTCAAATTGAAACATTTGCAGATAAAAATATTCCAACTATTTTTTTCACTCAAGCTTTTTGCTCAAAAACTCAACTTGCAAAGTATCTTGCAAATAAATATGACGGACTCTTTATAGACGTGGATTGCAATGCAAATAATTCCATTAAAGCAAAAATAGAAGCATTTTTAAAACTGAGGTAAAAATGGAAATATATATAGATGCAGGAACAACTTGGACTAAAATTTTAAAAATCAAAAATAATGAAAAATCATACGAAGTTATACCTACAAGCAAATTAAAAAACCTTAATCTAACACCCACAAAAGCCACAGGTCACAGCATCATAAAAACAAATAACTATGAAAATGAAGTAGTAGCCCTTGCAAACGGTGCAAAAAAATATCTCGAAGATAATTTTATAGCTTTAGATTTAGGTTCAAGAGACATAAAGTGGGTAAAATATCAAAATAAAAAATTTCAAGATATGGATTGGAATTCATCTTGTGCAAGCGCAACAGGAGCAACTGTTGAAATGCTTTTAAAATTTTATAACGTAAAAGCTGAAGATTTAATTTTTACAAAAGAAAAATACGCAATTACCTGCGGAATTTTTGGATTAGAAAAAATAATGGATGATGTTTCAAACGGTTTGGAACCAAAAATTGCAATTTCAAAATTCATCCACGGCATTGCATATAATGCTTTCGCTTTTACTAAAAATCCTGATAAAATATGTATTTCCGGTGGTTTTTGCGAAAACAAATGTTTTATAAGATGTCTGGAAGAATATTGTAAAGTCATACCTTTGGGAAGATTTGTACTTGTAGACGGGCTCAAGGCAATGACAAACTAATAATTTAAAATCGACTCAATTTCAGCAATCAGTTCTTCCTGCTTAAATAAATTTTTCTGAATATATGTTTTAATTTTTGCTTCTTCTGCTTCTTTTGAATATTTCTCTTTTGGCTCCGAACTTACGACAATAACAGGAATATTTTCATAACCGGATATTTTCCTCAATTCCATAATAAATTCAAAACCATTCATTTCGGGCATTTGCACGTCTGTAATAACTAAATCGTATTTTACCTGCCTTACTTTTTCAAGCGCCCTTATTGAATCTGTAGCAGTTGATACATTATATCCATAATTAGATAAAATATTTTTTTGCAAAATCCTCGTAGTATGAGAATCATCGACAATTAAAATCTTGTATTTAAAATTATCCTGAGTTTTTATAATTCCATTTTTAGTTATAATTTTACTTCTTAATTTTTTTGAATTTATTGTAGAAATAATATCAGAAGTATTCAAAATTAAACATGCTTCACCATTTGCAAGAGTTGTAATTCCTGAAATATGTTTTACCTTAAACAAAGGGGGCGCAAGCTTTTTGTGAACAATTTCCTGATCAGAAATCAATTTTTCAACAATAATTCCAAAAATAGTATTATCAGTTTCAATAATTAATAAAGTATACTTATTTGTTTCTCTCGGAACATTTTCAAAATTTAAAATCTGCGAAAGTGTATAAATAGGGACTGCGGAACCATTGTATATATAATAACTCCTATTATCTTTTTCAAAAATTTCATCAAAATTTATTCTTGCAATAGTTTTTATTACAGATGTTTCAATAGCATAAAGCTGGGTTTGCTCTTCAATAACAAAAACTTTTTTGGTTGCAACAGTTGCAGGCAAAATTATTCTAACAACAGTTCCTTTATTCAATTCCGAAAATATGTCAACCCTGCCATTCATTTGACTTATTTTTGTATTAACTATATCTAAACCCAAACCTCTGCCTGATAGTTCAGTAACAAAATCTTCCGTTGAAAAACCGGGATAAAATATCAAATTAGTCAATTCTTCATTGCTTATTGCATTGAGTTCATCTTCTGTTAAAAGTTTTTTTTCAAGAGCTTTTGCTTTTATTTTTTCTATATCAAGCCCTCTGCCGTCATCTTTTACATCAATAATCACTCTATTATCCTTGTAAGATGCATTAATTTCAATTTTACCTACAGGATTTTTATTTAAAGCTTTTCTTGTTTCAACATCTTCAATTCCATGATCAATCGAATTTCTTATAATATGTATTAATGGAATTTTAATTTCTTCAATAATAGTTTTATCCGCAGTTATATCTGCTCCTTCAATAATCAAATCTATTTTTTTATTTTTATCTCGAGCAATATTATGAACCATTCTCGGAAAAAGTTGAAAAATAGTTGAAAGAGGCAAAATTCTCATATTTTTAACCATTGCTTCAATTTCCGTTGCAGTAGAATTTAATTTTGTTTCACTTTCTTGTAATTGCTTAAATAAATTCGACATTTCTTTAATTAAAGAAGCAATTTTTTCTTGATGTTGTTCTGATAAAGCACATAATTGCTTATTATAGGCAACTATTTTTCTATAATCTTGAACCTCTTCATTAATTGGATTTGATAAATATTTTTTATCAAAATATTTTATATAATAACCCATTTTGATAAAGTTTTTTTGCCAATCAGACAAATCATTACTTATTTTTTTAGCAAGAGAAAGCTGTTCGTTTGTTTTAATTTTAGAAACAATCAACTCTCCTATTTGACCGACCAAATTATCCAATTTAGCAGAATCAACTCTAAGCGTTTTAATTTCAGTATTTGTTATTGTATTTAAAATTTCTTTTTGAGTAAGTTCACCTGCATTAGTAGTTTTTTCAGATTTTTCAGATTTATCTTTATATTGAAATTTTGCCATTGTCTTTATGACATCAGCTTTAATCAGAGCATCCTTTATCTGCAAAGGATTATTAGATTTAATGGCATTTAAAATTTCTTTTATTCCAAGTGTAATATCATGGGTTGTTGGAATATTTTTTTCTTTAAAAATTTCCAATATCTCTTTTACATTTTTATATGCATTTTTAATTTGATTATCATTCTCGTTTGAAATTAAATCGCCGACTAAATCAAACACCTCATTTAAAAAATCAGGATTTAATTCCAATAAAGGCAATCTTTCCAAAATTTCATCAGCTTTTTCATTTTTCGGAAGACTAATTTCCTTTATTTCCGGAAGCTTTTGCTGTTCTTTTAATTTTTCTTCAACAACTTCATAATAATCTTTTCTTGAAATACGCTCCTTATCTGCATACTTAGAAACCGCTTCAATCAAAGCTATTACGCAATTATTTACTTCTAAAAAAGAAAACTCTTTATTGTCGGACATCTTAAATTTATCAAGTGCATTTAGTATATTTTGTGCAAAATTCTCGAAAGAAGCAGCAATGTTTGAATCTATGGTTTTTATTAAACTTTCAAATGTTCTAATGCTACCTTCTATTTCAAAAATCTTCTCAAAATTTTTAGACTTTCTTACACTTGAAATAACAAATAAAATATCAACTAAAATATCTTCAACTTTTTCAAACTTTTCCAAAAACTCTTTTTTAGCAGGATTAACATTCTCATCTATGCTTCTATTTTGAGTTTCATAATTTTCATAATTATTAATAATTGTTTGCAATTTTTCAATGTATATTTGAATTTCAGGACTTTTATATTCCTCTTTTTGGCTTACAGTTTTATTAATCAAAGAAGAAATAAACTCCAAACATTCAGAAATTGTATCTGCAATATTTGAAGTCATTGTAAGTTTTTCCTCTTTTACAAGACTAATAATATCTTCAATTTTATGAGCAAGATTTTGAATATCCTCAAAACCAAGCATACGTGCAGAACCCTTCAAAGAATGAGCATCTCGAAATAACTGCATCGCAATTTCATTATTAGCGCCATCTTTCTCAAGCATTAAAAGTTTTCCATCCATTGATGAAATTATTTCCATGCTTTCTTGTTGAAAAATATTCAATATTTCATTTAATTCTTCTTTTTGAAATTCCATTTCAAAGCCTTAAAATTAAACAATTGATTGTTTTAAATTGTTAGAAGCAGATTCGATTTTTTCAAAAATAGTTTCATTTTCATCCGTAATTTTTTGACTTTCTTCAACTATTTGCGAAATCTCCTTCATGTAATTATCAGTTGTCTTTGAATCTGTTTGAATTTGCTTAGATGAAACAATGATTTCTTTCATATTAGAAGAAATCTCATTCATAACACCAATCAACTGCTCGATATTTTCGCTTATAATATGCGCATGCTCCAAACCGGATTCAATTTCTTTTGTACCCTCTTCTGTTGCAAGAACAGTAGAATTTGCGGTCTGTTGAATATCATTAATTAAAGAAATAATCTTTGTGGTAGCTTGCTTTGATTCATCTGCAAGTTTTCTAATTTCAGACGCAACAACAGCAAAACCCTTGCCGTGTTCCCCTGCTCTTGCTGCTTCTACAGCCGCATTAAGTGCAAGCAAATTAGTTTGTTCGGCTATATCCTCTACAAGACCTATAGTAGAAGAAATAGATTGAACAAAATCTGATAATTCAAGAATTAACTCTGCAATTGTTTGGATTTTATGTCTTATAGAAAACATTTTTTCTATATTTGTTTTAACTGCACCATACTCATTATTTGTAAAATTAAGAGATTGTTCTGTTTTTTCCTGCGTTAAATCAGTTAATTCTTTCATAGTTAGAGAATATTTTTGCAAATTTTCAATTAAAACAATTGCATCTTTTATTCTGGCATTCGATACGAGATTATTTTGCTTTTGCGAATTATTTTTATTTTGCATAAATTCAAGTTCATTTATTGTTGTATCTGCAGAGGAAAGAATAATACCGTCCAAAAGTCTTTTTATATTATTTTTATTGTATTCAAAAACCAAAAAAGTAATGAGATATAAAACCCCTATTGCAATCCCAAACTCCATCGGTCCAAATTCTTTATAATAAACCACATAAAATATGACCGCAAAAGCCACAAATATAGCCAAACAATCTATTATCTGCTTTTTAATTAACTCTTTTGTAATGTTTACTTTATTTTTTTCTACTTCTTTTGACATATTTCACCTTTAAATAAAAAAATGTATAATTGTATTATATTAAATTATAGTAAATAAGTTAAGCTATGACAAAAAAAGTAATCATTATAGATGATAGTTCAACGGCTCTTAATCTTCTAAAAACTACATTTGAAAGCTATTTATGGGAAGTTTATACAGCAAAATCATGCGATAAAGCTTATGAAATGATATTTGATGTTGCTCCCGATTTAATTATAACCGATGCTATAATGCCTGTTGTCGGAGGTTTTCAGCTTGTTAAATCAATAAGAAAAAATGAAAAAATTTCTAAAATCCCCGTTATAGTATATAGCGTACTGCCTGAAAAAAATGCAAAATTTTACATTAAAGAAGACTCCATAGAATATTTTTTAACAAAAGATGATAATTATGATGAATTAATGAAACTTGCAGAAGAAATTACAAAAAAATATCCTTTAAGCGATAAATATAAAGAAGAAATTTTAGACACAAAAAAAGAAGCTAAAGAAGAACAAAACGAAGAAATTATAATAGAACAAAAGGTATTTGAAGAAGAAACAGAAACAATTTTAAACTTAGAAACCCTTGAAAAAGACCTAAAAGAAAAACTTAATCACCCAAAAGATGACAAAGAATTTTTCTTTAATTTATTTTCTTTTCTTTATCAAATTTTAAATTACGATTTATCAATAATTCATCCATACTCCGATAACAAAAATTCGGATATTTACTTTGATATAAAAGACATTATTCTAAGCAGACTTTTCCAAAATTTTATTTTGAATAAATACAAAGCAAGTAATTCCACTTTATTCAAAAAATATGCTCCAAATTTAAAAACTATTTCAAGCGAAGAAGATTTTCTCACAAAGCTGGAGATGGAATTTGAATATAAAAACTCTCAAACTGCTTCAGTTACATTTTATTCCCAAGCAAACAACAAATGGCAAAATCAAGAAAATATAGAAACAATAAAACAACTTTTAAATAAACTTTTTAAGAACAGATATATAAATAAATCCTCTAATTTTAATAAAAAAGAAGAAATATCCAAAAAATATTCTCTAAACAAACCGGAGATGAACCTTTCTTTGAAATTAGAAAATGAGACCGAAAATTCCTATATAGGAATTCTTGATATTATAAATTTTGCCGACTTAAAAAATAATTTAACAACAGAAGAACTTGATATAGTTAACTCTAAAATTTCAGAAAAAATCATAAACTACATAGACAAAAATGAACACGTATATAAAAACGATGAAGATGAGTACATAATAATTATTTATGCAAAAAACGAAAACCGAGCAGCCTATAAATTTAACTGCATAGTAAGACTTTTAGAAGAAATTTCTTATAACACATTTAAAATTGAATCTACAATTGGAGCAAGTTCTTGTATAATTGATAACGTTTTAAATATTAACGAAGCGGAAAAAACCGCAAGAATTGCTCTCGAATTTACAAATTCAACAGACAAGGTGGTAGTACAATAATGCAAAATGACATAATTGTTGCTAATAAAAATTTAATTGAAAAAACAACTGAAGAAAACAAAAACGAATATTACACAATAATTGAAATTAATGAAAAAACTTTTGGAATTAAAGCAAAAAATGTTTTAGAAATAGTCAAATTAATGAAACTAGACTATCCAAACAAAATGCCTTCTTGCATCTTGGGAATAATAGAATACGAGCAAAAACCAATCGGAGTAATTGATTTAAGAGAAGTATTTAAAAATAAAAGAATTATATACGATTTAAGCGCAAAAATAATAATTTTAAAAACAGAACAAACAGTAATTTCAATAATTTGCGACAAAGTTTTAGATATTAAAAAACTGGACAAAGAAAAAATTCACCATCTTCCATATCAAAAACAAACAGATTTCTACGAAGGACTTTATATAAACGACAATGAAAATATTTACATACTAAACACTGACAGTATCGCAAATTATATAGATTTAAATCCCGCATTGTTTGAAAACAAAGAAGATAACAACAGCTATATAATTAATGACGAAAATTCAAAAAAAATACTTGCCGAAAGAAAAAATTTTCTATCGACTGTTGATGAAGACATCACTACAAACACGCCTTTATACGACAGAGGAGTATCCTTTATCATAAATAACATCAAATACTATATCAACATGGCAAGCGTAAAAGAATTTTTTAAAGTAAATAATTCAAAGTTTATCAAAGTTCCCAGCACTCCTGATTATATCTTCGGATTAATCAACATCAAAGGTGATTATATAACCGTTTTAGATATAAGGAGATTTTTCAACACCTCAAAAACAGAAATAAAAGAAAAATCAACGATTATAATTTTAAATTCGAACGAATACAAAATAGGAATTTTAGCAGATGAAATTTGCGAAAGCATGAATGTAGATTTTGAAGAAATTCTACAAAACAGACTAAATTCACAAGAAGAAAATAAAATGCTTGAATTTGTAAAAGACGGTGAAATATACCAAGTTCTTGATACAGAAAAACTATTTCAAGATGAACGCCTCACAATTTGCTAAATCTTTTATATACAAATTAATATATTTTTGGGTAAACAATCCCTGCTCAAGCATTTTTTCCAATGCTTCTTTTGCTGTTTTATAATCCTTTTGATAATCTTTTTTCATAATTTCCGCAAAACCATGCAAGAATACTAAAATAACCAATTTAAGATCATTATCTTTTTTACATGAAATCATCTTAAGCAAAATTTCTTCATGTTTTTTCAATAATTTTTCTAAATTAGATGTAAAAATTTTTTTTATCTCAAACTCTTTTAAAAGCTTCGAAGTAAGCTCTATAAATTCAACCAGCAGCGCTTTAAAAATTCCAAGCTTTTCTTTCATAATAACAACTTTTTTTGCTACATAATCTTTATCAATACTGGGCATATAATTATCCAATTGAGGTTTCTCAACAATTTTAAGATTATCAACTATATCTTGCAATTTTTTATTTTCAAAACCGTCAATCTGAGCGCCTCCAAAAGAAGAGTTTACAAGCCTTAAATTTGGATTTTTCTTCTTTAATTCAACACTTGTGTCAGAAAACCAATCAATAAAAAGCGCATATCCTGTTTGAGTTGGGATATATTCACCTGTTTGAGATTTAATCGTATATATGTTTTTGTTTAAAAGCTCAAGGTTATCTTTTGCAATTTTAATTGCTGTTTGTTCCGAATTTCTTACCGTTTTAAAAGAAGAAGCATATCTTTCAAAATTTGGAGCAATAATTTTATACCTATTTTCCTTTTTATCAAAAACACACTCCAAATCTTCAAATTGACTTCCTTTTGCGTAACATTTTCCATCTTTATATGCTAAATCCTGACCGCAAAGTATTATCTCGTCAAAACCCATCATAACTGCACTCATAAAAGCACTATATGAAACAGTTCCAAGTGTTTTTAATTCATCATTCAATTTAAAACAATCTCTAACCCAAGGATTGATAAAATTAGAATCAGAAAGATAATTAAAAGTTTTTCTTGTTTTAAAACTTGAAACAATAAAACTGCAAAAACCTTCAAGAATAAAATAGTAATCTTTTGTATCTATTGAATCAAATTGTCTGCTTGTATCACCCGCTTCTATATCTACAATAAAATCAGGTTTAACACCAAACTGCTGCAATAACTTAACAGTAGGATTAACGGCAAAAATAACAAACTTATCCTGATTATTTTTAATAATTTCAATATTTTCCCTTAAAGAAGGTCCTGCGGAAAGACAAAGCGCCGCCATTCCTTTGTTTTTATACAAATCTTTCAAATCCTGAATGTTTGGATTATTCAAAATATTTTTTAAATTTCTAAAAGTATTAAAAATTGCTTTTGGAGAACTTTTAATTAATGTATTTTGAGATGCAAAATGTTCTCCTTGAGCTTTTTGTGCTATTTTTGCAACATTCATGATATCATCGCAAAAAAGTAATTTATAAGACTTTAGAAAACTCAAAGAGATTTTTGTATCAGGATTTGAATTTTTAAAAATATGTTCTCTTAATTTTTTTTCATCGGAACAAACTACAACATTTTCTTTGAACAAAGCATCAATTTCCGCTACATTCAAAACAAAACTCAATATATCAAGATTTGGCTCATAGACTATAATTTTTGAATTTATTGAACTCATTTCATCTGCTAAATATCCTAAGCCCAAACCATATACAATTCTTACTGTATTTTTATTATCTTTATTTTCTATTTTTTCTACTATATTTTTAGCTTCTTGAATTGCTCCTGAATCATTATGAAGCAATACATTTTTATATACTAAATTATATTCACCTTTTTGAGTTTGAACTATTGCAATATTTGATTTTTCAAAATCTGCCATTAAAATTTTATTACAAAGCTCTTTATCATACTGAGCTATTCTATCGAGATTTTTTTCTAATACTTTATTTTCCATAGTCAATATGTTAGCATTGATTGAGGAATTATGGCAAATCATAAAATTAAAATAACAATTTTAATACTTATTTTTACAATGTTTTTTAATATTGGTTTTTCCTTTGCTGAAGAAAACACTTCAAACGATTATGAAAAAATATACAACTCGCTACAAGAAGCAGATTTTGAATATATATTCGGAATTGATCCTTATCAAACAGACGATTATACTATATATATGCACTCGCCGTACCCACTTTTTAGAACCGGAGTAAATCTGATTTTTAAATCAACAAAAATTCCTGCAGGATACTATCTTCTTACCCCGCGTGAAAAAAACGGAAAAACATGGATACTGTTCAAGGAAAACGGAAGAATATCTTATGTAATTCCGGTATACAAGGAAGATATTGTATATGAAGGATTTTATGAAGAAAAATTCCCAAGAAAAAAACCCACTCCGCTTGAAAAAATAAAGAAAAAAACAATGGATTTTATAGGCACAAAATGGGGCAAAAAAAATCAGCGAACTCCTATACCTGAAGCATATATCGAATTTAATGATGCAGGAGAATACTGGGATATGGTATTATATTATGGGATGAAAAAATACTATGTTCTTTTTAAAAAAGATTAAAATAAGGAAAAATAAATGAAAAAAATAATACCTGTAATTACTGCTATTTTAATAGGAATCAATATTAATCTTTCAGCAGAAGCTTTTGAATTTCCGTTCTTTAAAAAAACACCCCAAAATCAAATACGCTCCTTATTAAAAGAACACAGCAAAGCAATGGAAGATAGAAATATTGAACAGATAAAAACATTCTACGACAAAGATTATATGAGCGCAGACGGCTTTGATATAGATGATTTAGCTACTATGCTTGAAAAAACATACGATGCGTATGGAAATATAAAATACAAAACCAAAATTAACAATATAAGTGCTTATGACAACTGGGCACTTGTCCAAATGTCAGATACTTCATCCGCTAAAGTTTACCCTGATAACAATAAAAAAAATAAAGAAAAAATGGGTAAATTAGATGGTAAAAGTTCGTATATTGTATACTTAAAAAATACAGATGACGGTTGGAAAATTGTTTCTGATGAAATTTTAATGGAAGAAACCTCTCTTAAATATGGAATTGCAAACAAAATAGACATGGAACTTATAACGCCGGTTTTTGTTAAAAACGGACACGAATATGATCTTTCTCTAAAAATGGATAAACCGGAAGATATTGTTGCCCTTGCCTCAATTTCAAGAGAAGAAATAGTTTACCCGCCTGCAGACTATACTGAAAAATTTAGAAAAATGCCTGAAAATGGTGATTTAGAGCGCCTTGTAAAGGCAAACAATAAAAATCTTGATGAATATGCCATAGCCTCAATCGGTTTTACAAAAGTATCCGTTAATGAAGAGGAATTAAAAGCCAAGATTGAAGTTTTAGGTATGGCATACATTATGAAAAGAATAAATATGGAAAAAATCAAAGGGCAAAAAGCTGCTTTGGTTGAAAACAAATAAGGCAATAAAATGAAAGACAAAAAAGCAGTTATTTTTTATTTTCTTATGAGTATAATTTTTTGGGATTTCGGCAATCAATTAAGAAAAATCAGCTATAACTCATATTTTGACAACTATCAAAATCCTATACTATCAATAATTCACGTAAACAACACAGGAAGCGCATTTGGCTTATTTCAAAACGACACAATTTTTCTTGCTACACTTGGAATTTTGGCAGTTATAATCATCTCTCTTTATGTTTATAAGAACATCTCCTTTAAAGATAAAATTGAACTTTTCTCCTTAACAATCTTTATGGGAGGAACATTAGGAAACCTATTTGAAAGAATAAAATACGGACATGTAACAGATTACATAAAACTAAATTTTATAAATTTTCCTGTATTTAATGCTTTTGATATAATGATTTGCACAGGGGTATTTTTATATATCATATTTGTTTTATTTGATTTTAAAATTCCAAAAGGGCAAATTGATGACAACAATTAAAATTAATAACGAAGAAGATTTCAAAAAAAGACTGGATCTTTTTATAACACAATATCTAAACAATAAATATCCCAGAGCAAAAATAAGCCTATATATAGACGAAAATGATGTTTTAGTAAACGGCAAAAAACAAAAATCATCATACAAATTAAAAATCAATGACTTAATCGAATACAATGAAAACAGGCTTTTCGACTTTTTAAATCCTGATTTAACATTGCAACCTTGGAAATATGACCTTGATATAAAATATGAAGATGAATATTTAATTGTATTGAATAAACCGAAAGAAATGCTTTGTCATCCGACAAAATACGAAAATCAAAACACCTTAACCAATGCTTTAATATATCACTGCAAAGATAACTTGTCTGATTTATCAGGTAAAAACCGCCTTGGAATCGTTCACAGATTAGATAAAAATACGGCAGGATTAATGCTTGCTGCAAAAAATAATTTCTCTCACGAAATTTTAGCAAAACAAATAAAAGAAAAAAAAGCTAAAAGAAAATATCTTGCTATTGCTTTGGGTGAATTTGAAGAAAAAACTGGCATTATAGATAAGCCACTTGTGCATTATCTTAAAAATGATGTTAAAATGACGACTGTTGATAATGGAGAAGGGCTTAATGCAATAACAATATATAATGTAATAGAACAATATAAAGGTTGTGCTTTAGTTGAATTAGAACTTAAAACCGGCAGAACACATCAAATAAGAGCTCATCTTGCTTCAATTAAACATCCTGTTTTTGGAGACAGTTTATATGGCGCAAAAAGTTTTATGCGAAATGAATTTTACAATTTAAAGACAACCGAACAACTCTTACAATCCTATTATCTGAGTTTCTACCATCCGAAAACAAATGAATTGATGGAATTTAAACTGGAAGAAAAAGATTTCAGCAAAGATTTTATAAAAGTATTGAATTTTTTAAGGAGCAAAAATGAACATTAATCTTGAACTTTTTGATATTTGCTATGTTATAGCAGGTTTTATTACAGCAAGCATAGTTTTTAGTTTCTATATATCAAAATTAAAAAAAGAAATTAAAACCATAAAAAGGCAATATGAAAAAAAATCAATAGGGGCAGACGATTCCTCTTTAAAAGTCAAAACCCTTGAAAACAAAATTAAAACTCTTGAAACAGCTTTAAAAAAACAAATGGGAAACTAATAACTTTCACCTATTGTATCGATAGCTTCAACTCTAATATCGGTAATCAATTCTGAATATGAAATTACAACAATAGTTGGAATATGTCTTTCAAGCATTTGATACAAAGGCAAACGAATTCTTGGAGAACACAATATTACAGGTTGAACTCCAACAGCTTGTTGCGCCCTCATAAGCGTATTTGCAGTTGATTCAATCAATTCTTGAACTTGCATAGGATTTAAAAGGAACATTGTGCCAAGTTCCGTCCTTTGACATGAATCATCAAGAGTTTTTTCCCAATCACTTGATAATGTTAAAGCATATAATACTTTTTCTTTATTAGCATTTGAAAGACAAATTTGTCTGCCTAAAGCCGCCCTTAAACGTTCTGATAAAATATCGGGTTCCTTTGAAAATCTTGCATAATCACACAATCTTTCAAAAATAAATATAATATCTTTGATAGAAACTTTTTCACGAATTAAATTAACAAAAATCTTTCTTAAATCAGAAGTTGAAATTATTGTCGGAACAAGGTCGTTTACAAGAGTCGGGTCTTGAGATTTAACCAATTCCATTAATTTTAAAACATCTGTTTTTGTCATTACTTCATCAACATATTTTCTAACACATTCTTGCAAATGCGTTACAATAACATCAACAGCATCTACTGCCTGAATTTTATCATTTTTACCAATATGTTGTGGATTTAACCAATAAGCCTGCGATTGGAAAGTAGGTTCAATAGAAACTATTGCATTATCGGGCAATTTCTTTCCAAGCGCATCATATTGATCCGCAATAACCATTAATTTTCCGGGATATACCGTACCTGTAGCTACGGGGTTGCCTCTGATTGAAATTAAATATTCATTATCTCCAATTGCAGATGAGTCCATAATTCTTATATTAGGGATAATATAGCCTAAACTATCCGTTACTCTTTGACGAAGAGCGGCAATTTTTGCAAGCAACTGACCATCTTGTTCGGGATCTGCAATAACAAGCAACCCTGCGCCAACTTGAAGCGATAAAACATCTACTCCTAAACGTTCATACATTTTATTCGGATTAACCAAATCTTGCATATTTTGCTTAACTGCATCCAACTGACCCAACTGTTGTTGCACATCTAAATTAACAAGAACAGATAAACCACCCAAAATTAAAATTACTGCAAAAACTACAAACGGAAACCAAGGAAGCCCAGTTATTCCGGAAGTTAAAGCTATTAAAATCAAAAAACCTGAAGCCAAAAATAAACTTGTAGGTTTTGACAAAATTTGAGTAGATAAATCAGAACCCAATGCAACACCGCCACCTGTTGCACGAGTCATGACTATACCTGATGAAATAGCCATTAAAAGAGAGGGGACTTGCGCTGCCAGACCATCACCGATAGTTAAAATAGTATATTTTTGAACAGCATCCGCCGGACTCATTCCGTTTAATAAAATACCTATAATTAAACCACCCACAATATTTATAATCGTAATGATGATACCTGCGATTGTATCACCTTTTACGAACTTCATCGCACCATCCATAGAACCAAATAAACTTGATTCTCTTTGTAGTTCTTCACGCCTTCTTACTGCTTCATCCGGTGAAATTAAGCCTGCATTAAAATCTGCATCAATTGTCATCTGTTTTCCAGGCATTGCATCAAGTGCAAATCTGGCAGAAACTTCGGCAATACGCTCAGCACCTTTCGTAATTACCATAAACTGAACAACGGTAATAATTAAAAAGATAACTCCGCCTACAACCATATTGCCACCGGTTACAAAGTGTCCAAATGCTTCTACGACCTGACCTGCATCCCCTTTTGCAAGAATTAAACGGGTAGAAGCTATTGACAATACCAACCTAAAAACCGTTCCGATCAATAGAATAGATGGAAAAGCAGCAAGTTCCAAAGGCTTATTGACATACAAAGATATCATAAGCAAAACAACGCCCAAAGTTATATTGAAACTGATTGAAAAATTTATAACCCAATTCGGCATTTCAAGCAGTAAAATCAATATTAAAATTATGACAAAGCCGGCTAGAGCAATTTCACTAAGGGGATTAGAGGCTGTTTTAGGCGGAGCTGACATATCTATAGCCCTCCTTTATATATCCCAAAAGCACTCTGCAATACCGAAAGCTGAGTTTTGAAGTTTGCGTCAATTACACCGTTATTTGCTATTACAATACAACTTCCCTTTTCAACCGTATCATCCGCTACAACATTTGTTTTTGCAGATATTCTTTTTGCTTTAATTATTTCGGGCAAAGAAAGAGACGCAAATTCCAAGTCTTCAGAATTTACCTTTATTATAACCTTTTCGGCATCAGAATTAACTTCGTCAAATGTAGACATAATTATATCTTTTAATATATCCTGATTGGCTTCTACTTCTCTTTTAATAATTTTTTTTGCAACTTCAAGAGAAATTTCCATGATATGCGGATAAAAATCCTTATACATATCATCTTTAAAAGACAAAAATTCACTCAAGGAGGTTTTTATTTGTTCGATTTCTTCCTGAGCTTTTTTTAAACCGTTTTGATAACCCTCACGAGCCGCAAGCTCTTTAATAGTATATGCTTCAGCTTGCGCACGAGAAACAAGCGAACGCTCATCAATTCTCCTATATCCCCTACGCCTGTCGCCACGTCTTCTTTCAGCTCTTTCTTTAAATTCAATACTTGAAATATCTATCTTTTCGAATGTTTCAGGTTCAACTTTGGAAGGCATTTCTTTTTCAGTCTGATTAATTTTTTCTTGTTTTTCTTCTTTTTTTGCACCTAAAGCCAAGTCTTCCTTCTTTATTATACTTCCTTTGACAGAAGGAGACTGTTTAGAGGATATTTTTTCTTTTTTTTGAGCCGTTTTCTTTCTTATAATCATGAAACATTTTCTTCTAAATATTTAGATATAACATCTGCAACATAAGCAGGAATCTTGCGTCTTTTTTTGTCATAACAGGACAAAACAAAATCAACAACTGCAGGTCTTTCGCTTCCTATAATACTTAAAATTTCATTTTTGTCCGAATTTTTAACAATTTTATACAATTTCTTATAAGCCTTATCGTAACTCACAACAACAGCCTCCGGAAGTGTACTTTTCATTTCATCAAAACATCTCATGGTTGCTTTCATATCAAGTTTTTCTTCCAAATCCGGCATTTTTAGATATTTTATTAAGACATCTCTTTCCGGTTTATTAAACTTCATTAAAATATTTTTCATCTTTTCACTTGAAAAATTCTTCATCAAAATTGCCAAAGATGCTAATTTGATGATTTTTGCATCACTCATACAAGCAATTTCCGTTGATGTTTCTTCTTCAACCTGTTCTTTTGCCATAGCGTCAATATTAGACTGCGAAAGAGCATTAGAACTTGTTTGTTCGTTTAAAATTCCTCTCTGTTTTAAATCTTCTATTGCTTTTATAAAACACTTTTTAACATGTGCTTCGACAAGAGTGATTAGTTGTTCTTGCGGAATTTTGCTTTCTATTGCTTTTTTTGCAATATCAAAAACCGTAAATGCAACTTTCTGTAAAATTCCTTCTCTAAATTTTGGCTCAATACCTGCCCTTATAATATCAATCGACTTGTGAAAAATCCACTCACCAATAAATTGAGTTACAAGACTTGCCTCTTGGGCAGACAATTTTGAATTTTCCTCTTTTACAAGTGCATCCCCTGCCATTTTGCAAAAACGATAGATTATTTCAACAACAAACTCCCTGTCCGGTTTTTTAACATCCGCAGGAATAACTTGGCTTGCCTGACTTGATAAGTCCTTTGCAAACGCCTCATAATCAAAAGTTTTTACATCTGTTTCTGACATCTCCCCCTATTTCACCTGTTTAAGCGTTTTCAATCCAATTTTTAATTTTTTCTATCGCCTCATTTTCATCCATACTGTTAAAATCTGTTTCAAGCTCATCAATTGCATCGGATAAATTATATTTTGGAGCCGCTTGAGCCATTGATTTCGCCTGTTCCAAAGCAAGCGCATACTGATTTTTTTGCTCAATAAAACTTTGTGCCATTTGTTCTTGTTGAGCAATTAAACTTGAAGCTTGATTTGTAACATCTTTTAGCTGCTGTTCTTGAGAAGCTGCAATTTGTCTTAAATATTCTAATTCTTCTTCTTGTTTCTTCGCTTCCGCTTTAACTTTTTTACCAATATGAAATAAACCGCCCAAAAGACCTGCAAGCAACAAAGAACCGACTAACCACCAAGGATTACCGGATTCTGCAGGTTTTGGAAGTTCATTTTCCTTATCCGGAGCCATAACAAGACTATTAGATTCAACGAATGCAATCGAAACGTCTTCGGGATCAACTTTTGGACTTGCAGCACTCGCAATCAAACTTTTTAATTCATATAAACTCATGTTTGTCGGAATTGCACTTTCTTCAATCGAAACTGCAACAGTAATTTCTTCAATTGTACCTGCTTGCATATATTCATTTATTTGAGTTTTGGAAACACCATATTGTGTTTCCGTTGCAGTTCTTGAATATTGCCTATCTTGAGAAGATGCACCCGATTGTATTCCTGTCTTAACCCCGTCAGGAACATACACGCTAACGGGATTCATGCCTGTAGAAGACAAATCACTTTGATTATCTCCCAAATTTTCTTTAAAACGCTGTTCCGAAACAGAAGTTTTTTGCTCGGGATCATATAAAATACTTGTTTTTTCAACGGGTGCTTGTTTTAAAAATGTTGAAACCGTTGCAATATAATTTCCTTTACCTAATAATCTGTCTAATTGAGCATTAACCTTAGATTGCATGTATTTATCGTTTTCTTCAATTTTTGCAATAGCGTCATCTGAAGCGCCGATAATTGAATTATAGACAGTACCGTTTGTATCCGTTATGGATATATTATCCGCTTGAAGCCCATGAACTGCGCCTAAAAGCAAATTTGAAATTGCTTTTACTTTCATATTATCCAGCCTTTCTCCCGAAGGCATAGTAATTTGAACAGTTGCGGTTATAGGTTTTTGATCTTGGGAGAAAAATGTTTGTTCCGGAATTGAAATAAATACTTGAGCATTTTCGATAGGCGGTATTTTTCTTATTAATCTTGCAAGTTCGCCATTGATTGCCCTTACAAGACGTATTTTCTTATCATCTTTTGTTGATGTAAAATCGCCCTTATCAAAAATCTCAAGTCCGGTATGTTCATCCATTAAACCACTTTTTACAATAGCCAAAAGAGCTCTGTCTCTTTGATCTTTTGTATACTCCTTCAAAACAATACTGACTTTTGAACCGTTTTCGACTTTGGTTGCAGTAATTTGCTCACGAGCCAAAAGCGCTTGCACTTCAAGTGCCTTACCCGAATTATCCGTCGTAAAAAGAGTTACCGGATCATTTTTAATAACCTGTTCTGCAGCTTTAATTTTCCCGTCTTGTGCAACATTACCACGAGAACTAAAACTGAACATTACAACCATCATAACAAACATAACAATGACAGCAGCTGCGCAAGCTGAAATTGTATACAAAAGAGGTTTATTTTCAATTATTTTTTTTAGGTCAAATTTTTCCATATATTTTAAGAATATTCTTTAATTAAATTATACTATCATAATCTTTGAAAGTTAAGTTAAATCTGAATTTGCATTATTTTCTCATACGTTTGAAGTATTTTTCCCGTTATGGTAGTTGCTGCTTGAACCGTAATTTCTGATTGAGCTATTGCCGCCATAACATCATGTACATCTGCTTTTCCCTGCATTGCGTCAATTGTCAGTTTTTCAGGTTTATTTGTAACCTCGTTCATCTGAACAATCATATCCGATATAACATCTTTAAAATTTTTAACATTTGTATCATCCGAATTGATTGAAATATTTCCGCTCAATTGCATTGGTTCAATCGAATTCATTTTGAAAAAATTAACTTGATTTAATTTATCCATTTTTATTCCTTTATAGATATTGTAATAATATAGCTTTTACGTAATTTTGAGTTTCTTTATAAGGAGGAATTCCATCATACTTATCAACAGCTCCCGGACCCGCATTATAAGCAGCAAGCGCGAGTATTTTATTTCCATTATATTTATCAAGCATTTGTTTTAAATACTTAACTCCGCCTTCAATATTTTCCCGAGGATCAAAAACATCAACAACTCCCAAAGATTTAGCAGTAGCAGGCATCAACTGCATTAAACCCTTAGCGCCAACCTTCGAAACAGCATCGGGATTAAAACCGGATTCCTGTTTTATTAAAGCTTTTATTAATTTTTCTTCAACTCCGTATTTTTCACTGGCATCTTTTATATATCCTAAAATTGCATCTTTTGTTTTAAGGGAAGTGCTTTCTGTTTTTTTTGAAAGAGAACCGAAAGGCAAAGGAGTGATTTTTTTAACATTTGGAGGCGAGTCCAATTCAAAAACACTCGGCTCTTTATTTTCTTTTTTTGATTCTGCAAGAATTTCTTGAAAAGCACTTAAATTAGCAGTTTGATTAATATTTTCCTTTGGGTAAATTGAATTAATGTAATTATTCAGCTCATTAACACGGCTAAAAGCCTGCATTTGACCTGATGAATTAATATAATTTTGAATTTTAGGACTAAACATATTTTTACCCTTTTCCCCTGAAATATATTACGGAACAGAGAAAAACCAAATTAAACTATTTGCAAAAATTTCATACAAAAGTATGAATTTCCACAATTTACACTTAAGGATTTTTTACAATTTGTCCAAAAAACTAATTCTTAAAATTAATTACATCAGGATTAATCGCAAGCCACCTATATGCTTCTGTTTCCTGCTGAGGCATGTCGGTTATAAAAATTCCTCCTGTTTTTCCTCTTTTTGAAACAAGATAATTATTTTCAAACATATCTTCTAAAGCTCGCCTTATTGTGTTTGGACTTACGTTTAATATTGTTGCTAATTCTCTTATTGGAGCAATTTTATCCCCTACTTCATAATTTTCTATTATATATTTTTTAAGATGTCCTAATGCCTTTTGCCAAGAATAAATATAGTTTTGCGGAATAGCATTTCTTTTTCTTTCTGTGCTTATAAAGTCAGTTTTTGCATTTTTTACACTGCCTAAATATATTGTTCCATACCTTCCTCGACGAGAAAGAATAACTTTTTTGGCATTTAAAATTTTCATGGCATCATTAACCGTTTTAATGCTAACATCAAACATTCTTGAAAATGCCATATTTGGAAGTATTTTTTCACCTGTTTTATATGTTTTTTCAATATATTTTTGGATTTTATCAACAAGTTGATGAGTCAAAGTAAAATCTTCATCATTTATCCCATTCATTATCTCATCTTTAGTTAATTCAAATTCTTTTATATATATCCAAGAAAACTTATTTCCTCTTTGAGAAATCTTTTTTAAATAACCCTTATTCACAAGATTAACAAGACTAAACCTTATTGTATTTTGAGAAATATCCGTCATTTGAGCAAGTTGTTTTATGCTTGGCAACGGATTATTAAGTTTTATCCCTTGATCCAATACAATTTTTTTTATTTTACATTCGGTTAAAGTTCCATGATACAATTCATCCTGCTGCTTGATATCTTTTGAATAAAAATCAGCTATACATGTTCCTATTGACTGCTTAGAAGAAAAATAACCAAGATTTTTAACTTGTCGAATAGAATTTTGTATGGTTGCCGTAGAAACATTCAAATAAGAAGCTAAATCCTCTTTTGAAGGAATAAAATCACCAATATCCGCCACTCCGCATTCTAAGGAATGTTTAACCCAGTCTATCAGCCAAGAAGTTACCATTTGTCCTTTTGGTATTTTTGAAGTATAAAAATCAGGTTTGGCTATTTTAATGTCATCCAACGTTAAATGTTTCATAACAATAAATATTTAAACATAAAACCGAACAAATTGGGGTTAATTAACCTCTTTATTTACAAATTTAAATATTTAAAAGCAAAAAAAATTATTTAGCAGTTTAAAATACATAGTTATGCGCATAAACAAATCTGAAAATAAATTAAATTTTAAAAGCCTGTCAATGCTTTCAAAGCCATTGGGCATGTTTTATAATACAAACGCAACCATTCCAACTCTAATAATTGAAAGCGGAGTCACAACAGGAAGAACCCATGAAGCAAACAAAAAAGGCGGTAAAATAGAAGCCTCCGAACGTCTTGTTGAGCAAGGAACAAGCGCCGTAATTTGGATATACGGAGTTCAAATGCTGCAAAAATTAGGAGAAGCAATCGGCAAAAAATGTCTCAAAACAAATGACTTTAATTTTGATATCGGATTTGATTACTTAAGAAATCCTCTTGAAAATCTAAACAAAACAATGCTTAAATTTAAAACCGCAAATCTTCTTGTAAGTACTGCAATTGCCACTTTATTCATAGGTTTTGGCTTGCCTAAAATTAATCATTTCATAACTAAAAAAATGATGAAAAAAGAAAAAGAAAACAACCAAAACAAAAAACCTAAAAAAATAATAACTTTGCAAGAATTTAAAAACAAAGCAAAAAATATCTCCTTTACCGCAAACATATATCAATTTGCAAATTTACTTGAAAACAATTCCGCAGCACGTCTTTTAATAACCGATACCGGAGTTGTCGGGGGAAGATATTATAATGCAAGAAACAAATATGAAAAGAAAGAATGTTTATTCAGGGATGTTTCTTCAATTTATTTTTACCTTTTTGCAACTCAACATACAGTAAAACTTTTAAATAAAGTTACTTCTAATACAGATATAGATCCTAAAGTTCTTGATGCAACAGTTGAAATGTTAAAAGCAAATCTACAAAAATCGAACTTAACAGATGCGCATAATTTCTTAAATAAAGCAACAGGAAGTGCAAAATTAAAAGATTTAAGACTAATTGATACAATGTTTAAAGACAAAAAAATCATTACTCTTGATGAATTTAAAGAAGCATTCTCAGGTTATGACTTAAAAGCCGATTTAATGTCAAAACTTCAACCTTTGCTAGGCGGGAAAAGAGTCCTTACCAAAACTCAAGCAACAGATATTTTGAAAAACGGATGGGTTAATAATCCCAAATTTTTACACAGCGTAATGGAAAAAGCTACAAACGGAGCATACAAAGAAAAAAATCGATATGTTTCGGCTAAAAAAGTTGAAAGAATAAGAGAATCAATAAACGAATTTATTCTCCAAGTACAAAGAAAAGCAGAAAAGAAAAACTGCGCTATAGATTCAAACTTTGTCGAAAATATAGCTAAAAACAACATCCGAAAAAGCTTTGCATTCTATGCAATCGGAACGGCAATTTCAATTTATGCACTTGGCTTCCTGATACCAAAAATTCAATACATGATTCGTCGAAAACTCACTAATGACGATGAATTTGTCGGAACAAAAGATTATAAATAATGTTTATGATATCATTGGATTATGTCTGAACTTAAAAGAACATTATCCCTTAAAGATTCAATATCAATAGTTGCAGGTTCTATGATAGGAAGCGGTATTTTTATTGTGTCTTCACATATAGCAAGAATTTCAGACAGTGCAATTCTTTTAATATCAGTGTGGATTTTAGCAGGCTTCATTACCCTTTTAGGAGCATTAAGCTACGGAGAATTGTCCTCAACAATACCCCATGAAGGCGGTCAATATATATATCTTGAAAAAATTTTTTCAAGAAAAGTTGCCTTTTTATATGGTTGGACCTTATTTTTAGTTATACAAACCGGAACACTTGCAGCAGTCAATATAGCAATGGCAAAATTTTTAGGTTTAATTTTCCCTTTTATTGATTCCACACACAAAATAATAACAATAGGAAATTACTCTCTTTCAAACCAGCAAATCTTTGCAATTTTGATGGTTCTTTTTATTACCTTTATAAATTCAAAAGGAGTTAAAGCGGGAATAATAACTCAAAACATATTTACTATAACAAAAGTTCTATCAATTATTGCAATTATTGTCTGCGGTATATTTTTCGGTTTTAACATAGATACCCTGTTTTCGAACTTTTCACCTGCAAATAACCATATCGAGCTAAATTTTAATACTTTTAAGTTAATATCAATGAGTATTGTCGGAGCATTATTCGCTTCAATTACTTGGAACAACGTAACATTTGTAACTTCGGAAATTAAAAACCCTAAAAAAAACATTAAAAAAGCTTTATTCATAGGAACAATGCTGGTTATTTTACTATATTTTCTTCTAAATATGATATATCTATCTACCTTACCTTTGGATTTAATTAAAACTTCTCCCGAGGATATTGTAGTTGCGCAAATGATGCAAAACATTTTTGGCGAAAAAGCACTTTTAATTATTGCTCTAATTATTGCCATATCTGCTTTTGGATGTGCAAACGGCATGATTTTAACAGGCTCAAGAGTTTATTATAAAATGGCAAAAGAAAGAGTTTTCTTTAGAAGCCTTGCATATATAAACAGAAAAACCAAAGTACCCGAAAACTCTTTATGGCTTCAATGCTTCTGGGTTTGCGTTTTAATTTTATGGGGAAATTATACTCAACTATTGGATTATGTGATTTATTCTTCACTAATTTTCTATACAATTACAATTTTCGGAATTTTTAAAATGCGAAAACTATACTCAGACAAAAAAGATGTCTATAAGGTAGCAAACTTTGTTCCTGTTACTTTTGTTATACTTTCTTCGATAATAATAATTTCACTTACAATTTTTAAACCGACATACACAGTCCCCGGACTTTTAATAACTTTTGCCGGAATACCTGTATACAGTTTATGGAAAAAACACAAGAAAAAAATGATTAATAATTAGAACCAAAATAAGGGTTATATTTTTTTTCATATCCTATTGTAGTTTTTTCACCATGACCAGGATAGACAACAATATTATCATCAAGAACAAATAATTTATTTTTTATGCTATCTTGAATTTCTTCAAAAGAGCCGCCAAATAAATCACATCTCCCAATTGAGGCGCAAAAAAGCGTATCTCCCGAAAAAAGAACATCGTCAATCAAATAACAAACTCCGCCTTTTGAATGCCCTTTTGTATGTATTACTTTAATTTCATTATCACCAAGTTTAAGATTTTGTGATTTTTCATCCAATAAACCGTCAACACAAGGGGTCTCAATTCCTTCTACTCCTGCCATAGAACACTGTACCTCTACTTGTTTCAAAAGAGGTAAGTCATCTTTGTGCATAAATATTAATGAATTAGAAAACTTTTCTTTCATTTTTTTAACGCAATAGACATGATCAAAATGTCCATGGGTTATCAAAATATATTTCAAATTAAGCTTTTTATCTTTTATTTCCTTTTCAATTTCTTCAATAGAACTGGTACAATCTATTATGGCTGCTTCAAGTGTTTTTTTATCATATATAAGATATGTTGTAGCACCGAAAATACCGTTTGGATAAGCCTTAATTTCTATTTTATCAGTCATCTATTGTTTCCTTTTAAAAATCATTCTTTCTTCACAAAAGGATTTTATCATATTTATTTGATTTTTAAAAAAGGTTTTTATAAAACAAAAAGGACTCAATTCTTTATATATTTTGTATAAAATAAGACGCATACGACTATCCGACATGTCAAAATGTCTTTGCAATTCTTTAATATATTTATCCATATATTCTTTGACCTTTAAATCTTCAAGATTTTCTTCGGTCATCTTTTTATTTTGAACAATTTTACGCATAATTGCACCGCTTTTTACCTTATTTTATGAAATTTTCACTAAAATTTCATTGGTATAATTTGCAATAAGCTCTAATATACACATGTTTATATTGATGTGTTAATATCTTGATTAGAGGCTATGAAAAATTTTAAACAAAAAATAAATATAAAAATTTTTCTTATAGTGTCCTTGATGTTAATTTTTATCCAAAATGCTTATGCAATAAGGATAGGATTAAATGAAGGCATTAAAAAAACGTATATTGGAAGTTCACAAAATGCTTCTTTCATGGACGCAAACACAGGAAAGCTCCTTTTTATTTCACGTTCATTTTTTCCCTACTCCATTAAGGCTTACGGGGATTCAATTGCAATAAAAGTTAAAGGCAGATATTACGATTGCTCAACTAATGCTGTTTTTGTTCAAAACCCTGGAAGTAAAGGGTTTCTTGCAACCAAGAAAAGATGGTACAGAGGAGATATAATTGTCTACAACATCAATGGATCTCTCACAATTGTTAATTCACTTCCCCTTGAAGAATATTTAATGGGTGTAGTTCCTGCTGAAATGCCTTCCAAATGGAATGAAGAAGCACACAAAGCACAAGCAATTGCCGCAAGAAGTTATGCCCTTGCAAACTTAAACAAAAGGGGTTCAAAAGGCTATGACCTCAAGGATACTCCTGCCGATCAGGCTTATGGCGGGGCAAGCAGCGAAACCCCTCAAACAACAAGAGCAGTTCTTTCAACAAGGGGCGAAGTATTGACTTACGACAACAAAATAATTCCTGCATATTACCATGCTGCCTCAGGCGGAAGAACAAATTCGGCAGGAGAAGTATGGAACCATGATTTACCTTATATACAGTCAGTTGAAGGCTATGATAGAGGCATAAGAAAAAACGGGCATGGCGTAGGCATGAGCCAGTATGGAGCAAATAATCTTGCAAACAGAGGATTTAGCGCAAAGCAAATATTAAATTATTTTTATAAAGACATCAATTTCTCAAAACTGAAGCCGAAAGAAGAATAATATTTTTTGTAAATAAGCTAAAATAATGAATTTCCACATAAAAAAACTTGCAAAAGCTTTTAAAATGTGTATAATGATGTTGTATTACTAAAAAGGAGTTAGATATGAACAAAGAAGAATTGGTTAAAGCAGTTGCTGCAAGTGCAAAACTTTCTCAAAAAGAAACTGCAGAAGTAATCGGAGCAGTTATCGAAACAGTTCAAAAAACAGTTTCTAAAGGCAAAAAAGTTACTTTAGTTGGCTTTGGTACTTTTGAAGCAAGAAAAAGAGCTGCAAGAGTAGGAAGAAACCCACAAACAGGTAAAGAAATTAAAATTGCTGCTAAAACAGTTCCAGCATTCTCTGCAGGTAAAAAATTCAAAGAAATGGTAGCTAAAAAGAAATAATTTCTTTAAACCAAATTTAAAAATGCTCCCTATTAAGGGAGCATTTTTTTAAGTTCTTCCTCAATTCTTGAAATCTCTTCTAAATTTTTACATTTAAGAACAGTTTTAATTTTATTCTTTTTTATTAAATTTCTAACACATTCTGCATTTTTGCATACATAAATACTTCGTCCAAGCTCATGTGACAAAGGGTTAATTTTCAATAAATCATTGCTTAATTTTGTTATTTTAATCATCAGACTTCTATCTTGAATTTTATAACATCCCTGACATTTTCTTTTAATTTCTCTCATTATTTTACTGCCTTTATAAAAGCTGTTTTTGATTCTATTTTTACCGGTTTATCCGCAAGTATATTTTGCACCTCCATAATAAAATTATCAACTTTTTTTTCATCAAAATATTCTAAAAATCTTTCCTTCATAGATTTCTGATCCGGCGCAGGAGGAGTTATAAACCAATTTAAAATGGCATCTTTTTTGGGAGAATAATTAGAAGATGCAACCTGTACATTAACAACAACATCTAAAAAACCTGCTTCAATTAAATTTTTATCCAAACTTTCAGCACTAAAATTAACTAAAGGATCATTAGGATTTTCCATAAATTCTTTTTCTGCCTTTTTAAAATCAGTATAATCAGTAATTTCCTCTGATTTTAAAAGTTCATAATATCTTGTATTTTCTGAAATTATGGGCTCAAAAGCGCAATACATCCCGCCATTTTTTAAAACCCTATAAAATTCATAAAATACTTGCTGTTTATCTTTAATATGAACAAGAACAGATCTTGTCATTGCCCTATCTAAACAATCATTTTCAAGCTTTATATCCGACACATCCGTTTTTAAAAAAGCTGCCTTATTTTTAATTTTCGTTTCATTTAGTATCTTTTGACATTCATCAAGACAATCTTGAAATTTATCCGAAAAAATTAAATCAACCCTATCTTCAAATCTCTCCAAAACTCCAAATGCCAACAATCCTGAACCGCAGCCAAAATCTGCAATTTTTTGACCTTCCTTTAAATCAGCAAGATTTAAAACACTGTCCCTAACAGCCAAAAGCCAATTTAGAGTCTGTTCACGCTGAATTTCATCCATATACGAAAATCTTGTTTTTTTAAGCCAAGTTGACCAATTTTTACATAATTCGCTCAATTTTTCCCCCAAACGTTGTATTTAAAATTTAAAAAGTGATTTTTCGATTTTTAACATTTATAATTTAAGTGTTAGTTATAAAATGTCTTGATTATGCCTGAAGAACAATCATTAGAAAACAACATTAAATATCTTAGCATGATGTTTGAAATTAGCACAATCGCTAATCAAACAGATAGTGTATATGAACTTTTAAAAAAATTAAAAGACTACATTGCAAAACAAATATCCTCGGATGATATAACTTTATATTTACTTGAAAATCAACATTTTAAATGTATATACACTAACGAAAAAACAAGAAATAACGAATTTTTTGAATGTGAAGAAGGAAATTCACCCTTTTGGGATGCGGTTAATAAAGCTAAATTAACCGTAATGAAAGATTCTGACGGTGCTCATTTATTTAAACCTTTTTTAGAACACAATAATATTCTATCTTTAGATCCAAGCCATGTAAGGGTATTTTTCTATAATTCCATTCCTATTTGTTTTCTTTTTATTAAAGAAAATCCTGAAAAACCGATTTCAAAAGAAACTTATAATAATTTAAACCATGCGCTTGATTATATAGAACCAATAATTGCAAAATATCATCGCAAAATTAAAAAGGATGAGGAAATCGCACAACTACAAAAGTCACTACACAACATATCAATTTTATACAATATTTCTCAAGCTGTTAATTTTATCGATGACTTAAAAAGACTTTTGCAGGTTATCATTCAAAAAGCATTGGTAACGCTCGATGCGGAAAAAGGTTCTCTAATGCTCTATGATTACTCTCTAAACGCACTACAAGTAAGAATTGTATCCGGTTTACAAGATAAAAAACTTGAAGAAGCAATTAACAACGGTGCTGTTCAGTGCGCAAAAATCGGCATAGGCGAAGGGATTGCAGGCACAGTATTTTTGGAAAGAAAACCTATAATCACAAATCTAGGCTCTGCTGACCCTCGTTTTATCATGAAAGAAGTTTTATCAAATACCAAATCTCTATTGTGCGTACCTTTAATTGCAAAAGGAGAGGTTATTGGCGTTATTAATATAACAAACAAAAAACACGATAAACTTTTTAATCAAAAAGATTTAGAATTTATTACTTCTCTTGCAAATCAGGCTGCAATTGCAATAGATAATGCAAAATTATATGAACTTGCAACAAAAGACGGCATGACAAAACTTTATATTTATCGTCATTTCTATACTTTATTGGAAAATGAAATAAGAAGATGTTCGAGATATAAAAGAAATATGTCTTTAATTATGATGGATATAGATAATTTCAAAAGAATTAACGACACATACGGACATCTTACGGGAGATACAATATTAAAAAATTTAGCTATTGTACTACAAGAAAGTGTAAGAAAAATTGACATCCCCGCAAGATATGGCGGAGAAGAATTTGTCGTAATTTTACCTGAAACAGACAAGGAAGAAGCTTGTATCATTGCAGAAAGAATAAGAAAAAATATTTCTCAAATTGTTGTAAAAGTAAACGAAACACAAAATCTTTCGCCAACAGTTTCAATTGGAGTTGCCCAATATTCAACTGACGGAAAAGAAGCAAAAGAATTAATTAATGCTGCAGACACAGCTCTTTATCATTCTAAACACAACGGTAAAAATATGGTTTCAACATACGAAAAAGAAGGCTGCAAAAAAGTCGAACAAATAAATATAGATATCCAATCAAAACTTGATTAAAAAATCTATATGTTCATATCAAAATTGCGCTTAACTTCTGCTGCTTTTAAATTCATCCCGACAATCATCGCCTGTCTTGAATACATATTTATTTCTTCTGCAACTTCACCATTGAAAACATTTTCATATTTTGCAACGTAACCTGTCATAGAATCAAATAAACTGGGCGAAAGCAAGTCTGCTTCTAGCTTTTGAGTTTCAGCAGAAGAAAAGTTGCCTCCTTTAGGAGAAACATTTAAACCAAATCTTGAACCTAAATTATAATTTTCGGCCATAGACTAAAAACTTGCTCCTTTATTGTCAGTCTTTATACAATTTATATACGGCAGTTCTTAGCTATACCTTTAATGATTTTTATGTTTTTGTAAAGTTTTATTGAGCAGGTTTTGTATTTTTGTGAACTTGCTCCAATAAAATCTCACAAGCTTTAGTTAATTGCGGATCTTTATTTGCCTTAATATCAGCCTCGGTTATATCAACAACATAATCAGGAATTATCCCTTTTTTGTTAATATCTGTTCCGTTTGGAGTTAAATATTTTTGAATTGTAATATGTAAAGCAGAACCGTCAGGCAATTTATTTATTTCTTGAACAAGCCCTTTACCAAAAGACTTTTTACCAACTATGACTGCCCTATTATTATCTTTCAAAGCTCCCGATAAAATCTCTGAAGCAGAAGCAGAACCGCCATTAATTAAAACTGCTATAGGCTGCGTGGTACTAACTTGAGAAAGGGAATTTTGGGTTTCTTTATAACCGTCTCTATCAACGGTTGATACTATTACCTTTGATTCAAGAAGCATATCCGCTATATAAATAGCATTTGTTAAAAGTCCTCCGGGGTTTGAACGAAGGTCTATTATAATACCGTCTTTATCTTTCATCTGATTAAGTGCATTCTGAAATTCCGAAGCGGCATTCCTTGAAATAAAAGAACTTAATCTTATATAGCCTAAATTATCATCCACTTTGCCAATTTTTGGAGGTTTTGTTGATACAGATTTTAATTCAATATTTGCTCTTGTAATTGTATAATATTTAGGTTCTTGACCTTTTCTTTTAATCAAAAGCTTGACCTGTGTTCCCTCAGGACCTCTTATTTTATCCGCAGCAGCATCAACTGTAATTCCTTTTGTTGATTTACCGTCTATTTCAAGAATTTCATCTTCGCTCATCAAACCGGCTTTTTCTCCGGGAGTATCTTCCAATGGAGCAATAATCAATAATTTGCCGTCACGAACTCCAATTTGAACACCAATACCCTTTAAAGAACCTTGTATACTTTCAGATTCCTCTTTATATTCTTTTGGAGTCAAAAACTTGGTATAAACATCTCCAAGGCTATCTACCATTGTGCCTATTGCAACATAAGCATCTTCTTCGTCTTTTATTACATTATCATATTTATGACGCCAACGTTCCCAATTTTGTTGATTTTGAGTTTCGTCAACGTACTTTGTATATATTAATTTCCAAGCCTTATCATACAACCCTTGAGGAGTTATAGCCAAGGCAGGATTTTGCATATTTGTTGCACAAAACAATAAAAACATAACAAAAAATATTGAAAATCTTTTAAGCATTTGTTTTAAACCCATATTTTTTTCCTACTTTTTTTATAATTATAACAAAATCAAAATTGATTTCTACATATAAAATGATTATATTCTATAAACCTTATTGATGAATAATTAAAAAAATGTTTTAATTAAGTTAGACTAAGCCAACAGGAGTAAAAATGAGAAGCGATATTTTAAAAGAAGGAATAGAACACGCACCACATAGAGCACTTTTATACGCAGGAGGGTTATCGGATAAAAATATCAAAAAACCTTTTATTGGCATAGCAAGCTCATTTTCGGATTTAGTACCCGGACATGCAGGAATGCGTGATTTAGAACGTCAAATTGAAAAAGGTATTCACTCAAATGGCGGTCAAGCTTTCATTTTTGGAGTTCCTGCCGTATGTGACGGAATTGCGATGGGACATTGCGGTATGCGTTATTCGCTTCCAAGCAGAGATTTAATCGCAGATTGCGTAGAGACCGTTGCAAACGCTCATCAACTTGACGGACTTGTTCTTTTAACAAATTGCGATAAAATCACCCCTGGGATGTTGATTGCAGCTTTAAGACTAAATATACCATCGATTATTGTAACTGCAGGCCCCTCTCTTGAAGGACACTGCAAAGGCGAAACCTTGACTTTTATAAGAGGTTCTTCTGAAGCAGTCGGAAGATATAGAATAGGTGAAATCACCAAAGAAAAATTGTGTGAAATGGAACATTATGCATGTCCTACAATAGGCTCATGTCAAGGTATGTATACAGCAAACACTCTTGCATGTCTTACTGAAGTTATGGGTATGAGCCTCACAGGTTGTGCAACCGCTGCTGCTGTTTCATCCAAAAAACGTCGCATTGCATTTGAATCAGGTTATGCAATTTGCGATTTAATTAAAAACAACGTGCTTCCAAGAGATATAGTCACAATTGATTCAATTAAAAACGCAATAATAGTTGACTTGGCTTTAGGCGGTTCAACCAATTCAATTCTACATCTTCTTGCAATAGCACAAAGTGCCGACATTCCTTTAACCTTAGAGGATTTTGAAGATTTAAGCAAAAAAATTCCGCAAATCATAAAACTCGACCCCTCAAGCACGCTTACTATGACAGATTTAGATAATGCAGGAGGCATTTCGGGAGTTATCAAAACAATTTACGGAAAAACACCCGAAATGAAAGATACAAAAAATGTTTTAGGAATTTCAACAAGCGAAATTGCACAAGCTGCTTGGGCAGACAACAATGTAATTCGACCATTTGATAATCCGATTACATCTAACCCCGGACTTGCAATTTTACATGGAAACTTAGCAGAAAAGGGTGCTGTAGTTAAAATTTCAGGAGTCGACCCAGATGTCTTTGAATTTGTGGGGACTGCAAAAGTATATAATCATGAAGAAGATGCAATGAAAGCCATTGAAAATGATGATGTTGTTGCAGGAGATGTTGTCGTTATAAGATATGAAGGACCCAAAGGCGGGCCCGGAATGCGTGAAATGCTTGCTCCAACATCACTTTTAGTCGGAAAAGGATTAGGAAAAAAATGTGCCCTTATTACAGACGGAAGGTTTTCCGGAGGCACAAGAGGATTGTGCATTGGACATATATGCCCGGAAGCTGCAATCGGTGGCACTATAGGGCTAATAGAAAATGGCGATAAAATTGAAATAAACATAAACAAAAGAACAATAAATCTCCTTGTTTCAGACGAAGAATTAAACAAAAGAAAAGAGAAATTCAAACCTTATCAAAATGAAGTTTTAAAAGGATATTTATCAAAATATCAAAGAAATGTATCACAAGCAAATAAAGGCGCAATAGCAGAATAAATGAAAAAAAGAGCAATTTTAGCCGAAATAATAGTATGGACAATATTATTATCCGTAATTTTTTGCGGAATAATTTTTACATATTCCAAAATTTTTGTTGAACCAAATATCTATAACATTGATTTTAAAGATATAGATGGAATTACAAAAGGTTCTCCGGTAAGATTTATGGGATTAAATGTAGGATATGTGCGCAAATTAAAATCGAAAAATGAACATATACAAGTTCAAATAATTATCACTCAAAAAGACATGAAAATTCCAAATGGAACAGTTGCAAGAGTTGAATTTTATGGACTAGGCGGTTCAAAATCAATCGAACTTATGCCTCCGGACGGCTCATGTGATGTCGGAATAATCACAGGAGATACAATAAGAATAAATGACGTTGCCCAAGTTGCAAACGGACTTGTGGAAATTATGGAAGAAATTGAAAAATATATTAAAGGGCTTGATAAAGCCGGCATGGAAAAATTCTTTAATAATATAAAAGATACAAATGACACTAAAATTAAAGAACTTGGAAATGAAATACAAAAAATCAATTCAAATATGACAGAAAAAATAGAAAATGTTAAAACAGAACAAAATCAAATGGTTCAAACAATCCAAAAAGCAAATCAAACAGTAGATAAAATAAACGAATTTATAAAAAAATAATTTTATGTTATGATTCTTCTTGAAAGAGAGCGAAAAATAAATGCCAAGAAAACCTAAAGAAGTCGAAATTGTAATTGATGTAGAAACAACAGGTCTGGATTATACCAGAGAAAAAATTATAGAATTTGCAGGAGTAAAACTTGTAAACGGAAAAATCAAAGACAAATTTGAAACTTTAATAAATGCCAAACATCATATAAGAAAATCCTCTCAAGCAATTCATGGCATAACAGAAGAAGATTTAAAAGACGCTCCTGTTGAAGAAGAAATATATCCCCAAATTTTTGAATTTATTGGCGATGCTACAATAGTCGCTCATAATGCAATATTTGATTTCAGCTTTTTAAACAAAGCTTCAAAAAGACTATACAACAAGCCTCTTGAAAACAATTATGTTGATACTCAAATGATGTTTAAAGAAGTTTATCCACAATATGAATCTTGCGGGCTTGATTGCTTGGTAAATGTATTTAAAGCTGATAACGAGCAACGTCATAGAGCTATGGGAGACGCTATGGCACTTGCAAAATGTTATCCTAAATTAAAAGCTTTATATTTCCAAAAATACAACTGGCAACTTTCACAAATAGAACATGTAGAATATCTTTTTGAAAGATATTTAAGATTGCAATCGGCAATTAACACTATGCAATCAGAAATACAAGATTTACGTTCAATTTTTAAAATATATTTTGAACGAGGTGGAAAACAAATCCAATCAAATAGCGGAGAAATTTTAACTTACAATCACAAAAAAACTTTTTCCTATGATTTTGCAAAAATAAAAGAAGCGCTCGAAGAACTTGGCGCACTTCCAAAAGCCGTAAAACTAAACAATGCTTTCATAGACAGACTAGTCCAAGGCTCAGGAATTTCAGACGAAATTAAAGACAAAATTAAATCCGCAAGAGTTGAAATAAACGAGAATAAGTCATTCAGCATACAAAAACCTGACAAAAAATAATTTTTTATTACAAACTCTTAAAAAAATGTTACAATAGTTTTGTACATTATAAAGGAGTTTTTGTATGTGGGAAAAAGACATTAACATTAACGAAGTTAAAGAAATTAGAACAAGAACAAATGTTTATTTCGGTGTCGGCGCTATTGAAAAAATTAATGACATTTCGGCTGATTTAAAAGCTAAAGGAATAGACAAATTAATTGTTATGTCAGGCAGAAATGCATATAAAGCAACAGGTGCTTGGGACGTAGTTGAAAAAGCATTAAAAGAAAACAATATTGAATACGTAAATTATGATAAAGTTACTCCAAATCCAACCAATGAAGCTATTGATGAAGCAGTTAAAATTGCTCGCGAATTTGGCGCAAAAGCAGTTATTGCAATAGGTGGCGGCTCACCAACTGATGCAGGAAAATCGGTTGCAATTTTGCTTGAATATAAAGATAAAACCGCAAACGATTTATATGAATTTAAATTTACCCCGACAAAAGCAGCACCTATCGTTGCAATCAATTTAACCCATGGAACAGGAACAGAAACAAACAGATTTGCAGTGGCAACAATTGTAGAAAAAGACTATAAACCTGCAATTGCTTATGATTGCATTTATCCTATGTATGCAATTGATGACCCTAAATTAATGACAAAATTATCCGAAAAACAAACAAAATACGTATCAATTGATGCTGTTAACCATGTTGTTGAAGCTGCTACAAGCAAAGTGGCATCTCCATATACCGTATGTCTTGCGCATGAAGTTATTTCAATGGTTGCAAAATATCTTCCTGACGCAATTAAAAATCCTGACGACATAAACGCCAGATATTTCCTTGCATACGCTGCAATGATGGGCGGGGTTTGCTTTGATAATGGCTTATTACATTATACTCATGCTCTTGAACATCCCCTATCAGCAGTTAAACATGAACTTTCTCACGGATTAGGACTTGCAATATTACTTCCTGCAGTGGTTGAAAATATGTGGGAAGCTAAAAAAGAAACACTGACACACATCTTAAAACCAATGGCACCCGAAATAAAAGATACAATGACAGCAAAAGAAGCAGGAAGCTTGGTTTATGAATGGTTAAAATCTGTTGGTGTTCCAAATAAATTAAAAGACGAAGGGTTCAATGAAGGTGATATCGAAAGACTTGTTGAACTTGCCTTTACAACCCCATCATTAGACGGACTGCTCTCGATTGCGCCAACTGAAGCAACTAAAGAAGCTGTTCGTGAAATTTATGAAAAATCACTTTAAACTTTATTATTTTAAATTTAAAAGAGGCAAATTTTTGCCTCTTTTTTTATTAAAAAACTGCCTCAAATAAAATAATTAAAATCTTAAATTAACTAGCAAAAACTTTTTTTTACAAGTTTTATACTATCAAATATTTGAGAGAAAGGTAAAAATTTATGCAAATTAATTCAATTAAATTGGGGGTTAGCAGTTTAAAACAAAACAAAATTAAAAAAAGTAATTCAAATATTATATCAACTCCCATTAAAGATTCTCATAATCTTGCAAAATTATCTCTTGAACAGTTGCAAGGGATGAATAATATATCTTTTAAGGGTAATAGTGATGAGCTTAACGAAATAAGAAAAATAATATTTGGTCTAAATTTGCAAAATGGAGAAATTCATTCTTCTCAAGAAGAAATTAATAAAGCCATCTTTGATATAGCGGCAATTATTAATTCTTTATTGTTAAAAACGGATAAAGACGGTCGAAACTTCTTTCACAAGGCTTCTGGTGAAGATTTAGAGGCAAGAAAGCGAGAGATCACTCCGCAACTATTAAGAATTGCAATACCTGCGCGGGATAATTATGGTAATACCTGCCTGCATTACAAAAAAGACCCGAAATTTGTAAAGATTGTTTCAGATATATTAGGTGATGAAGCGCATGAGATATTTGCCGAAACATTAGCAATGAAAAATAATGGTGGAGATACATTCTTGCATAACAAGCAATACCCTGAAACTTTAGAAATGTATAGAAAAATATTAGGAGATAAAGCTTCTGAAATATTTGCTAATGCTTGTTTTACTAGAGGTAAATGGGCACGTGCTATAGACTTATTAGTACTTTATGAACATGCAGCATCAGAAAGATCAGAAGAATCTAACGTTGTATTTAAAGCTTTAGGTAATAGAACAGCTGAAATAGTTAGAAATTATAGGGATAAAAATAATAATAATATTTTATTTGGCGAACTAAAACCTCAAGCTATTCAAATAATGATTGATAATATGGGTGATGAATCACCTGAAATACTAACTGAACTTTTATCTACGCCAGATGATTATGGACGTATATGCTTGCGCGATCATTGTTACTCCGGGAATATAGAAATATATAGAAAAGGATTAAAAGACAAAGCTTCTGAAGTATTTACAAAAGTTTATTTTACTAAAAAATATTGGTTTGGAAACATCAAAGAATATGAATTAACAAGTTTACTTAAAGCTTTAGGTGATCAAGCAACTGAAAAAATAAAAAACCATAGAAATGCGCGTGGCAGCAATATTTTCTTCCAAGGGCTAAGACCTGAAATTGCACAAATTTTACTTGATATCTTTGGTGATGAAAAACAACAAGTACTTTATGAAATGTTACTTATGCAAGATAATAATAAAGATATGTTCTTGCATTATGAACAATACCCTGAAACTTTAGAAATATATAGAAAAACATTAGGAGATAAAGCCCCTGAAGTATTTGCCAAAGCTTGTCTTGCTAAAAATAATAATGGCGAAGGTGCTATTAGAGATTTAATTTGTGACTGTTACTACAGTGGGGAACCAAAAAGGCTGGATGAGTCTAAAGTTGTATTTAAAGCTTTAGGTAATAAAACAGCTGAAGTAGTTAGAAATTATAGGGATAAAATAGGTAACAATATTTTCCACTATACAATATACCCCGAAATTGCTCAAATTATAGTTGATAATATGGGTGATGAAAAACAACAAGTACTTTATGAAATGCTGCCCTTGCAAAATAATAATAAAAAAACTTTCAAGTCATATTATCAACACTCTAGAACTTTAAAAATATATAGAAAAACATTAGGAGATAAAGCCCCTGAAGTATTTGCCGAAAACCATTTCATGCGATACTAACTATTTCATCCCCAAATTTGGACTAGACATTCTTTATTGCACAAGAAAACTGGTTGAAAAAATCATAGCAGGCGAAGAATTATAGAATAAATTCCAATCAAAACAACCCTTGTAAATCAATTCAAGGGTTGTTTTGATAAAAAATGAATTTAAAAAATAATAAATTAAAAAATGCAAAAAAAAATTTTTCACAAGTTTTGTATTACTATATTTACTATAAATTAAGAGAAGGGATAAAAGTTTATGCGCATTAATCCGATTGGGTTAGATTATAGTAATTTAAAACCAAACAAAATTGAAAAAAACAATTCTAAAATTATATCAAACTCCATTAAAGCCTCCAGCAACATTGCAAAGTTATCTCTTGAACAGTTACAAGGGATGAACAATATATCGTTTAGAGGAAATGGTTACAATCAAAATGAAACAATAAGAATATTATCAACACTATACGAAAACAGAACAACAGATAATATTCAAGATTTTTTTAATGAAGCAATGGCCATTTTAAACTCACCGTTATTAAAAACTGATGAAAACGGCCGCACCTTCTTTCATAAAGCCTCTAGCGAAGATTTAGAAGCAAAAAGACAAGAAATAACTCCTCAAATATTAAAAATAGCACTACCCATTAAAGACAACTACGGCAAAACATGTCTAAACTACAAAGAAAACACGGATTTTGCCAACACTGTTGCCAATATTTTAGGTGATAAAGTTGCTGAATTTTACACAGAATTATACAGTGCCAAAAATAAAAACGGCATGACACCAATAGATATTATGATTGCAAACGATAGACAAGATGAACTGCAAGCCCTTCTTGAAAATATGGGTAAAAATGCAATTCAATTTATTAGAAATTATAAAGGTAAAGACGGTAACACTATTTTCCATTACCCGCTAAAACCTACAATTGCAAATGGTGTCATTAAAACATTGGGAAAAGAAGCAAAAAATATACTTTGTAAAATGTTACCTATGCAAAATGATCATCAAAAAACATTTGCGCACTATGTTCAATACCCCGAAACAATAAAAACTTATGCAAAAACCTTAAATGATAAAACCTATACAACATATACAAAAGCCTACACAACCAAAGACAAAGAAGGCCAAACACCAATCGATATTTTTATCCGCAATAATGAACGTCAAAATGAATTTATAGCCTTTTTTGAAAGTATGGGCAAAAACACTGCTAAATTTATCGAAAATTACAGAAGTAAATATGGCGACAATATTTACCATAAACATCTAGACGACAATATAATAAATAATATAGTTAGACTTTCGGGTAAAGAAGCGTCCGAAGTCTTAACGAAACTATACACCACTAAAAATGACAACGGTTTAACCCCAATAGACTGTATATTTAGCTCATCAAGACGATGCGAGCAAAGAGAATTAAAAATTCTATTTAATATTATGGGCAAAAAAACTGCCAAATTTGTCAGAAATTATAGAAACAAAGATGGTAAAACCATTTTTCATTATCCTCTAAACCCCGAAGTTGCAAACATTATGATTAAAAATTTGGGAAATGAAGCAAAAAGCATACTTTGTGAAATGTTGCCAATGCAAAATAATAACAAAGAAACATTCCTGCATTGCAGACAAAACCCAAAAACCATAAAATTATATGCACAAAACCTAGGCAATCAAGCTTCTGAAATCTATAAAGCAGCATATCGAACTAAAAATCAAAATGGTCATACACCTGCATTTTATTATTCTTATGACGACAAAAAACTAATCCAATCAATCATAAAAGGTGAAAAAGTATAAAATAAATTCCAAATAAAACAACCCTTGTAAAATAGTCAAGGGTTGTTTTATTATTAAAAAACTGCCTCAAACGAGGCAGAAAGTCGGGTATAAGCCGGATTCTGTAATGAGATAATTATCTGTCTTATGCGTTTTTTTATGCAATTTTTGTAAAAACAAAACGGAAATAGCACCTTCTTGCAAATTCAAACTTGCAGTC
>CALUZA010000060.1 GCA_944325185.1 Candidatus Gastranaerophilales bacterium
ACTTTATTCTTCTAAAGTTACTGTTAACCTTGACACTAAATCAACAGTTGACCCTAACAAAATTTGGAATTCAATGGAATTAATCGCAGTAAACCACAAAGCAATGATTAATTTCAGAATTAGATAAGTATAATATAATGGCGGATTTGGAGTAAAAGCCTTTCTGAACTACAGAAAGGCTTTTTTGACTATATATTTTTTAATTTTTTAATTAAAAGTTTTTTTCTGATTGGATTTTTTGTTTTAAAAAGAATTTGTACGGTTGATAGAAATTCATTGTTTTCTCTTGTAATTGAGTAGTATTTTTCTTCCACAGTGCTTTTTGCAACAGAATTTAAGGGGGTTAAAATTTTAAATTTTTTATTTAGAACAAAGATTCTGTTTATTTTGTTTTTGTTTTTTAAAATTATTGGAATTTTTTTGGCATTTTCAAAAAAATAATCACATATAAGTCCATCATTTGAGGCAAAGATTGTATTGATTACATCTTGTTTATCTATGGCGGCATCTATTAAAGAATAGTCATCTATTCTATAAGTTATATTTAAAATTTTGCTGCTATATAGATTGATGTATGAAGAAATAGAATTATTTGTATTTAAAATTTCATTTATTTTTTCAACTTTTTTTTCGAGTTTTTTTAAATTATCGCTTTTTATTGTAATTTTTTTCGAGTTTTTATTAAAAAATTCAATGTTGTTATCTGATAGAATTTTTTGTATTTTGTGAATTTTATTTTTTCGGACAAGTAGGATTAATTTGTTTTTTTCATTTTCAAAATAAATCTCTTTGTTTGAAATTTTTGGAATGTCATATCCGATAAAATAAATAATTTCTTCTTTTTGTAGTAATTTTGAGATAGTTTTGTATAAATTATATGTGTCAAATATGCTTGAATTTTGATTTAGATAAATTTCTATTTTATTTGTTTTAGAGGTGCGAATTAAATCTAAATTAATGTTTTCAAAATTATCCGTAAAATTATTCATATACGCTTTTAATTTCATTTCTAAGATGAAATTCGGGTAAAATTTTTTATTTGAAATTGCAAAGATTTGAGCTTTTTGATTACCATAGTTTATGTAATATTCAGGCGGGGTTTTTGTTTTTTCTTCTATATTAAAAATTTCACCGAGTTTATTTGAGTAGCTTTTGTTTTTATATGGTATTAATAAACTTTCAATATCGTAAATATTTTTTATATTTGCTCTTATGTTTGTTGGGAATATTGTTTTTTGATTATTTTTTTCGGTTGTATTTTCGATGATATTATTTATTTGAATTATTTTTTTAATGTCATTTAAGCTTATGTTGTAGTCAAGTAATGTTGAATCGTCAAAATTAATATAGATAGCTTTTTTGATTTCTCCCATCCTTAAAATTTTGGAAGAGATTTTTAGCGTCAAAAGATTATCTGAAATTTTCTCGCATAAATCGTTAAAATCTTCATCGTTTAATTTGTCTGTGTAAGCAATTAAAAAAGTTTGATATTTTTTGTTGTAATCATCATCAAAATATATTTCAATATTATTTATGGTTTTATTTGAGATGAAATTTAATTTTCTTTCAATTTTGTCAGTTATATATTTTTTGTTAAATACAAGAGGGTTTATTTTGCAGTATATATGACAAACATTATCTTTTGAAAAGATGACAATTTTTTTTATTTCTTGTATAGATAATAATTCGTCCTTTATTTTTTCTGCAAAATTATTATTGATTTCTTGTGCGCTAATATTATCAAATTTTATTTCAATTCTTGCTTCGAAATTATTTTTGTTACAGTTTAAAAAAATAATGGTTGAAAATAATATTATTATTCCAAAAATAATAATTAAAATAATTTTTTTCATTTTTTAGTTTTCTATTTTAATTTTTGTATTAGGTTTTATTTTTTCTAAATTATCCGCAACTATGTATTCATTTGAATTCAAACCTTTTAAGACTTCAATTTCATTTTCTTCTATATTGCCGGTTTCGATTTTTTCTTTCTTTATTTCACCGGTATTGTCTTTTATATTAACTACTTTATAAACATATTTATTGTTGTCATCTTCGAATATGCTGTTTACGGGGATAAGTGTTATTGAATTGTCATTTATCGGAACATAAATATCTATACTCATGCCATCTTTTAAGCTTGGAATAAGTTCACTTAATGCTATGCTTATTAAATATCCGCCTGCATATCTGTTTGTTTTAGAGATATGTTTTATTTTGCCTTGATAAGTTCTTCCGTCTTTCTTTGCTATTATGCCTTCATTTAGTTTGATTTTGTTTATTGTGTTTGAATCAACCATAATTTCTGCTTGAGTTTTGTTGTTGCCCATTATGGTTACAATTTTTTCGCCGATTTTTGCATAAGAACCGGCTTCTGTGTATTTTTCCGCAATAAAGCCGTCAAAAGGTGCGCTTATTATATTAAAACTTATTTCTTCATTTAAATAATTGAGTTTTTCTTTTTGAATTTTTATTTTTTCTGCTGTTGTTTTATAGTCAAAATAAGCTTCTTCCCAGTCGTTATCGGAAATAGCTCCTTCTTTGTGCAGAATATCCATTCTTTTGTAATAACTTTTTGCTTTATTATATTGTATTACTGCATCTTGAAGACGTGCTTGTTCTTCATTTTTTCTTATTTTGTATAAAATCCCGTTTAATCGAGCAATTACTTGACCTTTTTTAACATAATCTCCTTTTGAATATGGTAAATAGTCTATTTTGCCTTCAGTTTGAAAACTTAAATCTACTGTGTTTTCGGATTTTATTATGCCGTGATATGTTTTATAGTTTTCGCTTTTTACAGGTATAATTTCAACATTTTTTATCGGTTTTTCGGATTTAATGTTGTTTATTGTTGTGCAGGCACCTGCAAATATTAATAATAAACTTAGAAATATTACTTTTTTATAATTCATTTCTAAATTTTATTTTTTAAATATTTTTATGTTAAGGGTAAGTGGGATTAATCCAGAACTTTTTTAAGGATTAGCCCGTTTGTACTTATTGAAAAATTACTTTTTGTTTTAGAAAGTAATAGAACCTTGTTAGTTTCGATATCATAGCCCCAGCTGCCCATAAAAATTTTTTTACCTTCTTTATTGTAAACATAGCAGAGAATAATAATTAAGTTATCATTTTCTGCGCTGAAACCAAGCGGCTCAATGTCGTATTGATATTTTACAATTTGCTTGGATTCATAATCATTAAAGTATTCTTCTATTGCGTCATTTAAGCCTGTAAGTTTTAGTGTGTAGCTGTTTTCTATATTGTTTTCATCCAGAAAATGCAGGTAAAGATATGTTCTATAAATTCCATTAAAAGTTGAGCCTACTTTTTCTTTTATAAGTAGTTTTCTACCGTCTTTACTCCAGTCAACAAGGCTTAGTCCGTTAAATAAATTTGTATATTTTTCTTTCATGCCTGCTTTAATAATCGGATTTCTTGTTTCTTGACTGTGAGCATATTCAAGTATTCTTTTTTGTTTTGATTTTGATGTATCAAGCTTTTCGACATAGAATTCTGAAGAAATTTGATTAACTTCAGGGTAGAAATAGTATCTTGGATATGCAGCATATTTAAAATTCGGACTTGCAACTAAATAAGGATAAGAATACAGATTTTTCTTTACATCTTCGATGTTTAATTCTCTTTTTCCTGGGGGGTAATTATATTTTCCAAAAATATATTTAGCCGGCGGATAATAGTATTTTTTATCACTTACAGGCTCTTTTATTGTTTCAACTTTTCTTTCCTCAAGAGGTATATTTTCTGCCTCTATTAACCATTCTTCTTTTGTTTCTACCATTTTTGCTTTTGGCACAGGTTCCTTTTTCTTAAAAGGATTGTATTTTTTTATGTCAAAAGCAAAACAAAAATTTGTACTAAAAATTAAGCTCAATACAATAATTTGTACTATTCGCATAACTTAAACAAGTCCTTCTTTAAGGGCTATTATTGCAGCTTTAGTTCTGTCGGTGAGATATAATTTTTGAAGAATATTGTGAACATGAGCCTTTGTAGTTGAAATTGAAACCACAAGTTTTTCTGAAATTTCTTGGTTTGAAAGCCCATCTACAATTAAAGCAAGTACTTCAAGCTCTTTTTTTGTAAGACCATACTTTTTGTTTGCTTCTTTTTGGTTTGTTGAGTTTTTTATTGGAACATCATTTTCATTTTGTATGTTTGATAACACTACTCTTGCTATTTGAGAATCTATCCAAGCAGAATGATCTTTAACTGTATTTATTGCGTTTACAAGGTTTTGGGAGCTTGAATCTTTCATTATATAACCGTCTGCCCCTGCTTTAAAAGCTGCAAAAATGTCTTCCCTGCTATCTCTTGATGTAAACATTAGGACTGCACTATCCAGTTTTAATTCTTCTTTGATTTTTTTGGTTGCGGTTATTCCATCCATCTTGGGAAGCCCGATATCCATTAAAATAACATCCGGATTATGCTTTTGAGCCATATTAACAGCTTCAATTCCATCTGTCGCTTCTGCTAAAAGTTTTAGATGCGGTGTGTTTTCAATTTTCATTGTAAGACCCATTCTGGTGAATTCATGGTCTTCTACAAGCAAAATAGTTATTTCTTTTTCTTCCTGTTTCATAAAATTACCTTACAATCATTTATTGAATCTTTTAGTTCAAAAGTGAATTTGGAGCCTTTATTTAGTTCTGATTTTACATATATTTTTCCGTTGTGAGCTTCTATAATTTGTCTTGATAAATATAGCCCTAAACCTGTGGAGCTTGAACGTTTTTGATTTGTGCCCTGTGAAAAACGATTGAATAGTTTTTCACAATCATTTTTGTCCAATCCTATTCCGTCATCTATTACATCGACTTTTAGGTTTTTTTCTTGTTGTTCTATGTTTACTGTTATTTTAGTGCTTTTTTGAGAGTGCTTAATAGCGTTTCCAATTAAATTTGTTAATACTCGTCTTATTTCGTTTTTATCTGCATTAATAAATAATTCTTCGTTTTTGGAGTTTATTTCTGTTTTCATATTTGCTCTTTGGGCAAGAGGCAAAAGTTCTTCGATACATTCTTTTGTGAGTTTTATTATATCAAATTTGGTTTTACATAGGTAGGTTTTACCTGCTTCATAACGATATACTTCAAGTAAAGTGTTGACTAATCCGAGCATATCTTCAGAGCTTTTTTTCATTGCCAAAAATAATTCGGATTGTTTTTTTGTAATTTCGCCCAGCGATTTATCTAAAACAAAATCAAGTCCTGAAATGCTTGCTAAAAGCGGCGTTCTTAAGTCGTGGGTTAAAGTTGCCATAAAGTCATCACGCAATCTTTCGTTTTCTTTTTGATAGGTCACATCTCTTATGACTGCAATATAAAAATTGTTTTTCTTGTCTAAAACAGGTGCTATACTTATTTCAACAGGGATTTTTATATCTTTTTTATAATTTACGATACTATAATTTCTTAAAAAAATTTTTTCATTATTGTTTAAATTTGTTTTTGTATATTTTTCACTTACCGCAAGTTCAAAAAAGTTTTTTGTTATTAAGTCTTTTTTGTTTTGTCCGAATAAATCCTCTGCAGCACTATTAAGATCTATAATTGTTGAATTGTTATCAAAGATTACAATTCCATCTGCACAATTTGAAATTATTGCATTTAATTTTGAATTGGCTTCAAGTAATTCTTGAGTTCTTTTTTCGACAATATCTTCAAGGTTCTTGGAATATTCTTCCAGCTTTATATTAGCTTGTTCAAGTTCTATTATTTTTTTATTTAATTCTTTTTTTAATTTTGTTTGAGTAATGGCATTTTTAATATTAATTATTAATTGGCTGTTATCCCAAGGTTTTTCTATGTATTTAAAAATACCTATGTCATTAATTGCTTTTATTGCGTTTTCTTTATCTGCATAGCCTGTTAAAAGTATCATAGATGTATCGTTTTGGTTTTTTTTTGCTTTTTTTAAAAAATCAATACCGTTCATTTCGGGCATTATAAAATCGCTTATTATTAAATCAGCTTCATTTTTTTCAAGATATAAAAGAGCTTCTTTAGGGTTATTAAATGTGGTAATGTTACTAAAACCCTCAAGCCCTAAGAGCATATCAAGAGTTTTAGTGACCATGGTTTCATCATCCACTATTAAGATTTTACCCATTTTATCCATAATAAAAGGATAAATTATTTTTTTATTTAATACAAATTATTAACAAAAATATAAAAAACTTAAAGAAATGAGCAAAAAATTACATTCTCAAGTTTTATCATGGTAGTGTAGAAGCAAAGGGTGGCAAAAATATTTTTTTGCATATGTAAATAATGAAGATAACAACGCAAAATGTACGATACAAAACGTTGAATAACAACACGAGAGTGCTGCCTAAATATCCACCCCAAAAATCGGATATTAATTTTACGGGTCAATTTTTTACAGTAATTAAAAATGGAAAAGGCGATAAAGTATTTAAAGAGTTCCCTGCGCTTGTAAAAGAAATAGATAGCGTATTGGGGGGAGATTATCTTAAAAAATTATTGCGTAGTATAGGTGTAAATCCTGAAGAAACACAAGAATATATTTTAAAAGATCAAAGTGTTATATCTGATTTATATAAAACGCTTAGGTATCCTTTCTTGGATGTCCCGTTAGATATTGCAATATTTCTTTCAAAAAGTGTTTTAAAGAAAATACCTTTTTTAAGTGGTGTTGCAGATAAGGCTTTGAATTCTGATTTGCTTTCAAAAAGAATTAAGGCTGTTGAAGTTGAGAAAAATACAGAAATAGTACAAAATATTTTAAATGATTTTACCGATTCAATTGGTAAAACTTTGGATAATGGTACAGATAAATATGATTTAAATTTTTGTAAAAAAGCTTTTGTGAATAAATTATTGGATACTTCCGGCAAAGTTGTAAAAAATTACAATACCAGAGATGAAAGAACTTTAAACAGAATTGGAACATCTTTGGTTAGCGCTTGTTTTGGGGCAAGGGATTTCTATAATATTTCAATGCTTCAAAAAGATAGTAAAAAAGAAGCCAAAAGAGCAGAAAAATCTCGTTTTAAACAAGAAGTTACAAGAACCGGTTTAAATGCCCTTATGACTTTCTTTACGCTTGGTGTTCTTGATAAGTATACAAAAAATAACTTACCTTTAACCGTAGCAACAATAGTTGGAAGTACACTTGTTTCGGAAGTACTTTCAAGAATAATTAATAAAGTTTCTCTTGTTCCTTTGACTCCTAAAAGAGCTGCAAAAATTGCAAAAGCAAAGAAAGCAAAATATGCTAAATCGGAAAATAATAATACGCAAAAAGTTCAGGAGCAACAAAAAAATAGTGTAAATAATGCAAAGCTTTCATTTAAGAGCAGCAAAAATGATTTTAATACAAAATTATTCGAAGCCTTTGAACAAAAAGACGGAATATTACCTGCAGTAAATTACATAAAAGAAAATAAAAATAATAAACAAAGAAATATAAAACATAAAAATAAAATGAGTCTTAAAAAGATTTTAGGCATAGCTTTCGGTTCTGTTAGCGGGCTATATCTTTTGTTATATTTCTTGTCAGGTAAATATAATAAAGATACAAGAAAAATTCAATTCGCAAATAAACGTGCAGAAGATTTAAGAAATATTATAAATTCTAATGAAAAATATAATGGAGCGTTATTGCGGAAGCTTAAAAATGAAGAATTTTTGGATGCAAAATCAGTGCAATATCCTCTTTTTGTAGAAAAAATAAAGGGATTTGTTTCTTCCATAAAAGACTTTTTCCATGATTTTGATAAGAAACAGATAAAGGTTGATGCTTCAGAACTTATGAAAAAAGTTGAAGAGATGGAAAAATTGCCTGAAGCAGATGAGATAAAATCGCTTTTAGAAATGTATAAACAAGCTCTATCAAATCAAAATAAAGTAAGCGTTAAAGTTTCTAGTGTTCCAAAAGGAGTTATAGCAAGCATAGGAAAAGGTATTAAGAAGATATTTAACAGTGCTTGGCTTATTTTAAGTTCACCCGGTGCTATGGTAAAAAATCTTATTGAAAAAACTCATAATCAAGAAGCTTTGAGTTTGTATAATAAAGCGGCGAAAAAAGCAAAAGTTCTTAATCAGGAACCAAATGAATTAAGTTTAGATTTTATATATAAAATGGTTGAAAAATATCCTGATGCTTCTCAAAGAATAAGAGAAATTTCCAAAAGAACAAAAATATTTGGAGCGAAATCTGAAACTAGTGAAATAGCAAATTACTCAAGAGCTTTTGTTACTTTAATAACTTCTTATTTCTTTGTAAATGATTATTATAATAAAGTTTTAATTGAATCAGAAGGTAAGAATGTTTCTGAAGCACAAGAAGAAAGAAACGAAAGAATAGCGCATAAATTATCTAATTTTGTGATTAACGGAACTTTGATGAATTTATTTAATACTGTATTTAATAAAGCATTAAATAATAGTTTGATTCAAGCAACCGCAATTGCCATGGCAACAGAAACAACAAATGAATTTTTGGTTAGAAAATCAATTTGTCAGCCAATAGGACGTATGGATTCAAAAGATGAAATTATTAAGTGGGAAGAAAAACAAACATCTAAAAAAGGTCCTATGGGAGCATGGTCAAGATTTTTCAGAAAAATAACGGGCAAAAAGACATTAACTGAAAAAGCGCACATTGATGTGGCAAAAGAAAAAGAAGCTCAAAAACAAAAAGCTAAAAGTGCATAAAACTTTATATTTGTGTTAATATTGTTGTTGGCAATACAAAAGAGAGTAAAATATGTTAAACAACAATTTAGAAAAATTATTAAAAAATAGTGTGGAAAAAAACACACCGGAAGAAATTAAAAACGATAAAATATTTAATTATGAAAATAGGGATAAATTCACTTTTAAGTTAACTAAAGAATTAGTTGAAAAGTTGAATTTAAAAAGTTGGTTTGAAGCATATAAAAAAGAGGCTATGGTTTCAACAGCTGGTATTAGAGGACCTCAAAATATCATATATCCTCATGATACAAGATTTCCTATTAATACAATCGGAATTACCCTTGCGACACTTGCAAAAGCACTTGTTTTAAAAGATAAGTATCCGAATAAAGAGCTTGTTAAATTAGTGGGTTGCGAAGTAAGATACAATTCTAAAACCTATCTTGATATTATTGCACGTATTCAAGCAGCATTGGGAATTAGGACTTTAACTCCCGTTAATCGTCAAACAATTCCGATTTGGCTTGCTTCATTTTTGGCTTTTAAATTGGATTTAGTCGGGGCGGAGTATATTACAAGTTCTCACGGGATTTCCGTTAAAAACGCTACAAAAGATTTAAATAATCAAGGTTCTCAATTTTTGCCCGATGAGAGCATGGAGTTTGTAAATAAAATAGAAGAAATATTAAATACCGTTCAAGAAAAAGGTTTTTACGAAATTGAATTTTCAGCTTCTGATGACGCTTTGATTGACGAAGAAGCAATGAAAAGACTAAATTGCGGATTGGATTTATATGTAGAATATTTAAAAGCAGGAGTTGCAAACAAAAAAAATATTGAAGCAATACAAAATTTTGATAAAAAAATTGTAATAGATTCTGTTGGCGGATGTGCTTATAATACTCTTTCAAAAATTTTGAATATGTTAAATATACAAAATACTTTTGTATGGTTAAATAAAGACGAAGATCCGTTTTTCCATGGAATAGGTAAAGATATAAAAAAAGACAAAAATGGAAATGATGTATTTTATGATTGGTCTTTAGATGTTACTGTAGTTGGAAAAGATAAAGACGGTAAAGAGTATTTTCCGGTTGTAAAATCATTGGACTATGGAGAAAAATTAAGAAATTATCCTATTGGCACAGTGGTTTTAATAACTGATCCTGATCATGACAGATTAAATATTGTTCAGATTGTTTCAAGGTCAATTATTGATAATGTTATTAAAGCGGGTGTTGATTATGTTGAATTGGACAATGAAAGAATATTATGTGTATTTAGTGCAAATCAGTCTTTTCTTATGATAATGGATTTTTGGAATAAGTCGTTAGAAAAAGATGAAAGCACTGAATATTTCTTAATTAAAACCAGTGCAAGTTCAAAGTCTTGGGATGAATGGGCAAAAGCGAATAAAATAAAAATTATTAATACTCCTGTAGGTTTTAAAGAAATTGCAGGCATAATTAGAAAAATTGAAGCACAATATGAGAAAAATGTTGAAAATATTAAAGTTTCAGACATCTTCAACAATGAAATATCATTGGGTAAAAATCCAAGAATGATTTTTGGAGGAGAAGAATCCGGTGGTATGATAATAGGTGCAATAGAGCCGATTAAATCTTTGAACGGTCGAGTTGCCCTTGCAATGAGGGAAAAATCTGCAACAGAGGCTATTTTGGTTGCAAGTGCTTTAATTGCTTCAATAGATGTGCCTTTGGCTTTGCATTTACAAAAAATTTATGAAACAAATAACATAATTTCAAGGTATGATGTAAGGGCGGATATTGCTTATTATAATGAATCTGAACCCGATATTGATAAATTAAAAGAAGCAAAAAAACAAGGTGAAAAGCAAAGAACTAAAAATGATATATTTTACCTTGCGTTGGCTATGGCGAAATTTGAAGGCAAAGTTACGTTGGAAAATGTCAAAGAAATATTGTCGTCAACTTTTGAGGATTTAGATTTTTCTTTGTTAAAAGATATAATTTTTGTTGGTGATGGTACATATCTTGATTTCGAAGATAAATTTGTCGAAATTCGTCCGTCAGGAACGGATGCAAAAACAAAAGCTTATGCAGGCGGTGCCGATAAAGAATTGTTAAATCAATGGGCGGATAAACTTGGAAATTATAGCGGAATATTGAATGAAACATATAGAAAATATATAGAAGAAGAATATGTTAATTCGTCTAAAGAAAAATCTTTTGAGTTGTATGAAAAATATTCACTTAAAGATGAAGATAAACGAGAATTTAATATTCCAAAGTATGAATTTTAATTAAAGGAGAAATAAATGGAAGCAAATACAAGCTCATCTCAAAGTATTAGAGAAGGCAGAATACAAAAATTAACAGATTTAATTGATATGGGCGTAAACCCTTATCCTTATACTTTTGATAAAACTGCAAATGCAAAAACTTTGCAAGAAAAATATAAAGACCTTGAAGCAGGGGTTGAAACAGAAGATGTTTATTCTGTTGCAGGCAGAGTTATGGCAATTAGAAATTCTGGCATGTTTATAGATTTAATGGATTCGACAGGAAAAATTCAAATTTTTTCTCATAAACAAAACTTGCCTGAAGAAAAAATTAAACTTTTAAAATTAATTGATATGGGTGATATTGTTGGTTTTAAAGGAACAATCAGAAGAACTCCAAGAGGTGAACTTTCAATTAAAACTACGGATTTAAAGTTGCTATCTAAATCTTTGTTGCCTTTGCCTGAAAAGTTTCATGGTCTTTCGGATGTCGAGATAAGATATCGTCAAAGATATTTAGATATGATTGCAAATCCTGAAGTGAGAGAAACATTTAGAAAAAGAAGCTTAATTATACAGAAAATCAGAGAGTTTCTGGCAAAAGACGGTTTTATGGAAGTTGAAACTCCAACATTGCAAACCACCGCATCAGGTGCAAATGCTCGTCCGTTCTTTACCCACCATAATGCACTTGAGATGGATTTGACACTTAGAATTGCTCTTGAATTATATTTAAAGAGGTTAATTGTAGGTGGTGTGTCTGAAAGAGTTTTTGAAATCGGTAAATGCTTTAGAAACGAAGGTATAGATACGCGTCATAATCCGGAATTTACTATGATTGAATTATATCAGGCTTATGCTGATTATAATGACATGATGACGTTGACCGAGAATATGGTAGCTTATGTTGCTCAAGAAGTTTTGGGAACTACAAAAATAAAATACGGAGAACACGAAATTGATCTAACTCCTCCCTGGGATAGAAAAACAATGCTGGGATCAATTAAAGATGCTACCGGAATAGACTTTTTGCAGGTATATACAGCACAAGAGGCTTTGGAATTGGCAAAAAGCATAGGAGTTTATCCTGATGAAAATGCAAATTGGGGTCAAATAGTTGAGGCTGTATTTGAAGAAAAAATTGAACCGGATTTAATTCAGCCTGTACACATTATAGATTATCCAAGAGAAATTTCCCCGTTAGCAAAAGTGCATAGAGATAATGAACGCTTAACCGAGCGTTTTGAAACACGTGTAAACGGATGGGAAATTGCAAATGCGTTTTCAGAACTTTCAGATCCTATAGATCAACGTAAACGTTTTGAAGCACAAGCAATTGCAAAGGCTAATGGCGATGAAGAAGCAATGGAAATCGATGAAGATTTTATAAATGCACTTGAATATGGTATGCCGCCAACAGGTGGAATGGGCATGGGAATTGATAGATTAGTAATGTTATTAACTAATTCGCCGTCAATTCGTGATGTAATTGCATTTCCTACAATGCGTCAGACAAATAAATAGGGGTTGATATGGAAAGAAACGTAATTTGTATTAAATGGGGCGATAAATTTGGTGCCGAATATGTAAATAGTTTGTATAAGATGGTGGAGAGGAATTTAACACTTGAGCATCGTTTTGTGTGCTTTACGGATAAGCCCGAAGGTATTGTTGATGGGGTCGAAATACGCCCGCTGCCCGAGTTAAACGATGATGGCTTACCTGAAAAAGCATGGAAAAAATTGGGTTTGTTTACAGATAAGCTTGCAGACCTTGAAGGCGAAGCTTTGTTTTTAGATTTGGATATAGTAATTAGGGATAATATTGATTGTTTTTTTAGGCAAGAAGGTGAGTTTTTTATAATAAAAGATTGGGATTTTCCTGATGATATAATTGGTAATTCTTCTGTGTTTAAGTTCAATGTCAAAAAACACAAGGATATTATTGAAAATTTCTATAAAGAAGGCAAAGATATTAGAAAAAGATATAAAAACGAACAAGCTTTTTTGTCTCATCAAATGAATGATAAAGGAATTTTAAAATATTGGGACAAAAGTTGGTGTGTCAGCTTCAAAAGGAATTGTCTGAGACCATTTCCGATGAATTTCTTTTTGGAGCCAAAGGATCCTGTTGATGCAAAAATTATTATTTTCCACGGACGCCCGACACCTGAACAAGCTTATAAAGGTTTTATGGGAAAAGGTGGTTTTAGGTATGTTAAGCCGACAAAATGGCTTGATAAATATTGGGAGAGAAACTAAATCTTGACCTTGAATTTTGCTTATTGTATTATGTATACACAGAGTGTCTGTGATAAGTTTTCTGAAAAATTTTAGAAAGCCACGGTCATCAAAATAAATTGAAAATTAAATAGCAATCAATGGGCCTGTGGTCCTGAGGCGAGTGAGTTGTAGTTCGCAGGGCGAACTTAACGAATGAAGCTGAGGGCAAAGGTGTGTGGAGTCCGTGACGGTGAAGCGTTGAGCTTCAGCGGACAGGACGTAAGCCTTACCTTTTAGAAAGCCACGGTCATCAAAATAAATTGAAAATTAAATAGCAATCAATGGGCCTGTGGCGAAATTGGTAGACGCGCTAGATTTAGGATCTAGTGCCTTCGGTGTGAGAGTTCGAGTCTCTCCGGGCCCACCATTTAAAAAGAGCCGAAAAGGCTCTTTTTTAGTGGCTTTTCGCTTGTGGTCTGCGTTTGCAGATTTCGAACATTTTGAAAGAATTTTTTAAAAATCGCTAAAACTCTTTTGTATTGTCAGTTTTAGAAGTTCGAGCCTCTTT
>CALUZA010000061.1 GCA_944325185.1 Candidatus Gastranaerophilales bacterium
CCTTGCCCGATATCTCACGATATCGGCGGTGGGCTTTTACTCCGCCGTTGCACTTGTACTGTATAAACAGTAACATATTTTCTGTGGCACTTTCCTCACCCTCACGGGCACTTGGATTTCCCAAGCAAGCTTGCTATTTTGACTGTCCGGACGTTCCTCACAACCCTTTGCCTTCGCCTTGCTCCTGTGGGTATTTCGCATGGTTCACTATCGCTTACGCTGTCGTTCACCTGCTCAATTATCCTACGTGCCCCAAGGGCACTTCCAATCCGTAAGCTCATCACTTCGCTAACGGATTGTAGGCGTCGCAATCGTAGTGCTATCGCTAAGGCTCAACGCCTTATCGATTACGCACCGGCTTCGCTATTTAGTTCGCCCTGCGAACTATAACTCGCTCGGCTCGGGTTGCGCAATTATCAGCCGACTTTTTTATAATTATACTACCAAAAATTAAAATTTAACCAAAACTTTTAAACTTCCTTTTTCGGCGTTTTTATTAAATGCTTCCTCAAAGTCATCCACATCATATATTTTTTCAACTAATGACTTAACATTAATCTTATTATTCTCAAGCAATCTTAAAATAGGAGCAAATTGACCGCAACGAGAACCCACAATTGTAATCTCATCCACAACAATCGAAGCTAAATTTAACCCCTCACGAGCAGAAATTGTACTTTTTAGAACCAACACACCTCTCGGTTTAACTAATGAAGCACTTGTTTCAAAACCACCAACCGAACCGGTTGCTTCAACAACCACATCAAAAGATTTTTTATCTTGTTCGGTTAATTGCGACAACAACATGGTTTTTGCGCCTGCATCTTTTGAAATTTTCAACTTGTTTTCATGTTTTCCAATATGAACAAAATCTATATTCATCGCACTAAAAACAAGAGAAATACACAATCCGAGTTTACCATCTCCCAAAACTGCAACCTTATAATCAGGTTTAATATGAATTTGCTCAAGTATTTCATACGCAGCAGCCAAAGGCTCAACGAATGTAGCTGTAATATCATCTATATTATCTGAAATTTCAAAAACATTCTTATACGGTAAAGTAAAATACTCACTAAAACATCCGTCCTTTTTATATATCCCCAATGTAGAACGATTTGGACAATGCCTTTCAAGACCTTTATGACACCAAGAGCAATCACCGCATGCGCAGTTGATTTCACCTACAACTCTTTTGCCAATAAGGTCTTTAGGTGCTTTATCACCGGCAGCAACAACTACGCCCGCAAACTCATGCCCTAAAACCCCATGATATCCCATATAACCTTTTGTAATTTCATAATCCGTATTACAAATCCCAACCATTGTTGTTTTAATCAAAACTTCATTTTCTTTTGGAATCGGTTTTTCATAATTATTTACAAGTTTCAATTCATTATCGTATAAAAGTGCCTTCATATTACTACTTCCTTACTACTTCCTTAATATTCATTAAATATTTACTTGCCTCAACTCCTGCAATTGCGCCGTCAGAAACTGCTGTTATGACCTGTCTTAAAGGAGTATTGCGAACATCTCCCACAGCATAAACCCCTTCAATATTAGTTTTCATAGCTCCATCAGTTAAAATAAACCCGTTCTTATCTTCCTCTACCTGAGCTGAAAATAATTCACTATTTGGCTCCAAGCCTATATAAGGGAAAATTCCATCTGTTTTATATTCCTTTATCTTTAGAGTTTGAACATTCTGTAGTTTAATTACTTCAACTTTTTCTTTTGCAATTATTTCAACAGGAGAATAATCCAATAAAAGTTCAATTTTCTTATTTTCAAAAACACGCTTCTGTATTATATCATCTGCTCTAAATTTATCACGTCTGTGCACTATATAAACTTTTTTTGCAAATTTTGTTAAATACAAAGCTTCTTCAAGCGCAGAATTTCCACCTCCAATAACGCAAACGATTTTATCTTTATAAAAAGCTCCGTCGCAAACTGCGCAATAACTAACTCCCTTTCCTACGTTTTCAGCTTCACCCTTTATATTTAACTTTTTAGGTTTTGCACCCGTCGCAATAATAACCGAACGAGCCAAAAAAGTATTCTCCTTTGTTACAATCTTTTTTATAGGAGAAACTAAATCCACACTTTCAATTTCTTCAAACGGAAATTTTTTAACATCAAAATTGTCCACATGTTCTTCAAATTTTTCACATAATTCAAATCCGGACACTCTGCCCAGACCTAAATAATTCTCTATTTCGCAATAATTCGTAGGAGTTCCGCCTAATGCAGATTTTTCGACTATAGCACAATCAACATTTGCACGTCTTAAATATAAGGCGGCAGATAAACCCGCAGGACCTCCACCCAAAATTACGCAATCAAATATTTTATCTTGCATATTTCAACCCTTTGACTACTATTTTAACATAAATCCTTACCTTTTAGACGAATTTATTTAAGGATTAGTTCCCGATATACGAACCCCCGAAATTGAATATTTTGCAGAGTCCTTTTTTTCTAATTTATTTTCAGTGTCATATCTCTCCACAATAAAATCGTCCGTACCCGAAAAATTATTTCCGTAAAGAACAAAACTTACAATCTCTTTATAGACAACTTTTTTTCCACCCTCTTGTACAGTTTTTTCACGAACAAATTTCAAAGTTTTACCGTCATGGGTTTTATCTTTTATAGTGATCTCTGATCTTGCGCCCGATTCTAAATTCTCTAAAACCAAAACGTTACCATATCCCGATAACATCCAGACATCTCTACTTTCATAATTAAACATAACAGGATTATTTGAGCTGGATAATTTCGAAATAACTCCCCAAGAGCCAAAAAATCCCTTTGGAATGTAATCTTCCGACACTCCGCCTTTAAGAGTTTCAGCATTAGCACTCAAACAAAAAAACATACATAAAATAATAAAAATTCTTTTCATATAAAGATTTTAATTAAATTACGGCAAATTTCAACCCGAAGATTGAGGAATTTTAAAAAAATTATTGTAATATAAGATTAAGGGGAGAATTATTTTGAAACAAGCACTATCAGTACTAATTCCTTTAATGTTAATCATAGCGCTTATCGTTAATCAGGCACTTCCTGCGGACGCTGCAAAAAAAGCGGTCAAAAAGAAAGGAATGAGTCAGGAAGCACTGACGGAATTAACTGAAAGCGTTGATTATTTAACCAAAAAAATATACGAGCGAGAATTTTATTCTCCCGAAGATTCGAAAAATTTAATAGCGCTTAAATTAAAATTGGACGAGCAAATGGATGTACTTCCTGAAGCAGCGTTCGCACCCATATACTATAAGCTTGGCAATATCTTTAAAATGAGAGGTAACGAAAAAGATGCAGTGGTTTGTTATCAAACCATACTGGAAAATTTTGCAGATACTGCCTATGGTCCAAAATCAAGAGATATACTATCTGAAATGGGTATAGAAATTAAGCTTCCAACAGATGAAACAGAAGAAGATTTGGAAGAAGAAATATAAATCATCTTTATGATATAATTTAAAATATTAATAGAATAGACAGGAAATATGGGTGAAATTCCCAAACCGGGCCGCGGCCGTAATAGTCGGAATACTGAATTTTGTTTATTTTGCGGATTTTCCAAAATAACATTTTAAGTGTTTTGCGCCCGAAAAGAGGCGAAATTGGTTACACCATTAAATCAAGCAATTCAAAATACGGGAAAATGTCCGCATGGTCTGCCTATAGGAACATGTCCCATTTGTTCAGGCATGGGCGGAGGCATAAGAAAAGATAAAAACAAACCAAGAGTCCCCGGAGAAATGAGCTATAACGAATGCATGGCAGAATGGATGAAAATTCTTGCCGCAAAAGACGCCAAAATACAGGCAAGACAAGATAAAATAGAAGCAAGTCAACAAAGGCTTCTTGAAAACCGAATAATGTCAGGACTTGATAAAATTCAAAAAAATTTCGATAAATTAATGCAAAATATTGAAAATCTGCCGATGCTATTAAAAACTCCAATAAAAGTGATTGCAAAAATATTTATAGCACCAATTATAAATTTAATCTCCAAAATTCCAAATATAATCAAAAATATTCAGACTTTTATTCAAAACACAAATAATAAAATTCTAAATCTAATTAATTCAACAACCGAAAAACTTGCAATGATATTTGGAGAAATAAAAAATTTTGCAAATGCTTTTAATCTAAACAAAACCAAAAAAGCACTAAAAACAATTCTTTCGCTTATGACTGAAGACGAAAACGAAGAAGAAGAAAATGAAGAAATTCAAAAACTAAAAGCAAGAGAACTGAAAAAAATTTTAAAAGGAATATTTAGAACAAAACGCCATCCAAAGGAAGAAAACAATGAAGAAAGTATCGTTTGATATATACAAAAAAAACATACTAACAATGCCCGAGCAAAAATCCGAGCAATTTAACACAACGAAGACAGCGCAACAAAAATATGAAACAAATACAATTCGAGGCATTTTATTAAATAACTACATTAAAGATGATAAAAAAGAAGATGTAGACAGCTTTGAAACTATTTCTACTCAACTTTTAATTCCTGAAAATTACGAAGAGAAAAAGATTAAAAATGAAGATATTGAAAGCACGTTTAATTACAAAAACATTCTAAAACCACTAGCTTTAACGACAGGAGTTGCCTTAGGAGGAATAATTGCAATAAGCTTTTGTATGAAAAATTATTCTAAATACATTGCAACAAAAGCAGGAACTGTTGTACCTGCAGATTTAGCAAGAAATATTAACATCGTTGAAGAACCACACCTTGCAATGTATCGAGCTTTAAGACAACCTGATGCAAAAAATGTCTTAGGGTTAGCAGGAATAGGCTTAATGACTTTATTTACAGTATGCGCCAAAAACTTTATTGACGGCTTGAAAGAAGTTTGGATAAAAAAACAAAATTGCGATATTGAACACGATTTACAAAAAAAGTTAATTGATGTTGAAAGCGAAGCTTTTGCAGGAAAATTAAAAGTTGTAAATACTCTGTTAGTAAATACTACAGACTATTTTAAATCTGTCTTGAAAGAAGATGGCAATAAAGATACTAATTTTAAAAGTTTTTTAAATTTCAAAGGCAAAGAAAAAGAAATTAAAGAAAATAAAGAAAAAGAAAAAACGCAAAATACAAAGTTCAAACTGGGTCTTGGAATTATAGCCGGAACAATTGGCTTATGCGCTCTTAGCTTAGGGCTTTTTAAGAATTTTCAAAAAACCTCGGCAAACTTAAATAATTACTATACACTGCTTGATGATGCCAAAATAAAAAGTGAAATTGAAAATGCCATAAATAATACAAATAAAAAATCAGGAATTGAATCTTTAATTCAAATCTTAAAAACAATTAATGCAAAAGAAGAAACCATGCGCACCAATCTTTCCAAAATAAAAGATATTACACAAGATGAAATCGAACAAGCCATAAAAGAAATTAAAAGTGCGCAAATATACGCTCAAGCTCCTGAAGCCTTAGGAGGGATAAGTGAAAAAATACAATACTATTGCTACATTAACGAAGAAAGAGGACACCTTTATAACTGGATTTTAAATCCTGAAAATGAATTTAACAAATATCTATTTCTTTCATTTTGTGCAGTAAGCTCAATAGGCTACATGCTAAAAACAGCTACGGAAGCAATAAAAAATGTAATGGTTGGAAAAGAAAACTCAAAAAGTGAACTCGAGCTTCGCAAGCAACTTGTTCAAGTTGAAATAAACAATTTCAAAGCAAAAAAACTTAGCGCCATAAATCCAATGCTTGAAAATTTTAAATATCAAGCACAAAAAGGTAAATCTAAAAAAGAATTAAAACAACTTGCAGAAAACATTTTAGTCGAAATTAAAAACGGTCCGCCATATATATATTCATAAAATTATATTTGCATTGACTTAAATTCATTATAAGCATTCAACATCTGATTTCTTAATTGAATTGCCATTTGCATTGCAAGACTTGATTTTTGCGCAGAAATCATAACCTCATGAACACTAATATCACCGCCTGATGCAAAAGTTTCAAAATCAACCTCTGCCTGTTTGTCGACAGCGTTTAAATCATTTATACCTTTTGAAAATCCCGAACCGATATCTTTTGCCATTTTTTCAACAGGTGAAATATTTTGACTTTTTTCAACACCTTCCACAGGGCTAAAAGCATTAATTTGAGCTCCCGCTTGAATTGGTTTTACATTTTGCATTGAATTAAAAATTTCAGCGAAATTTGAAGAATTATCAAGATTTTTATCAAGTCCATCCAATGAATTTGCAAATGCTTTATTAAAATCATTAATGGAATTTTCAAAACCATTCATATTAAAATTAGGATTAATTGAAAAATTGCTTCCCATATCACGCCCTCACTATATATTAATTGCGCTCTGTATCATAGATTTTGTCGTTTGAGCAATGGTAACATTTGCTTCGTAAGCTCTTGAAGCACAAACCATTCTAACCATTTCATCTACAACATTTACGTTTGGTAACTCCACATACCCGTTTTCATCCGCATCAGGATGATTTGGATCATAAACTATTTTTGTAGGATTATTAGCATCAACAATAGAATCTACCATAACTCCTTTTGATATAACGTTATCATTTAAGCTAACTCCGCCTTTTAAATATGGTTCTTCCGGTGCATCAAATTCAACGCTTACATTCCCTTTTGGAAAAGAAGAACCTTTATTCAAAACCATTTCCCTAAAGTTTACCTGTTTTTTATGATAAACCTGTTTTTCACCAAATTCGTTTCTTGTTGTATTTACGTTTGCTATGTTTGATGAAACTGTATCCATTTGAATTCTTTGAGCATGCATTCCCGTTGCAGCAATATCAAAAACTTCAAAACTCATATTCTATCCCCCAAAAATTATTGATTTTGACCTTTTATAACACTTCCTAAAGCAGCGTAGGATTTCGAAAGCAGATTAGCAACAACTTGATATTGCATACCATTTTTTGCTTCATCCATCATCTCAACTTCAAGATTAACGTTATTACCGTCTAATCCATCCGGCTCAGCCATATCACTTTGAACATCAATAGAAAATCCGTCATTCACCTGAGAATTCAAAAAAGCTATTTGAGCAGGACTTTGCCCCATTAAAACACTTTTTGGATTATTTTGATATTCAATTGAATTTTGTATCTTTGTTTGCTCTTTTTCATCTTCTCTTCTAATAATTTCTTGCAAACTCGACTCAAAAGACACCTCTTTTCTTTGATATCCAGGAGTCAGGGCATTAACGGTATTCGAGCTTATTGCTTTTGCCCTTTCATTAAGACCGTCAAGCGCCATTGCAGCTATCTCTTTTGTTCTGTTGTTAATTATATCCATAATTCTATCCTTAAAATTATTTTTATTTTGTTTGAGCTAATGGAAGGCAAATTGAAAATTCCGTTTCATTTTCATCGCTTTTTATTAATTCCATTGTTCCAAATTGTGAACCCACAAGCTTTTTACAAACCGAAAGTCCAATTCCCCACCCATCTTTTTTAGTTGTATATCCTTGATTGAATATCTTATCTTGATTTTCCTTTTCAATCATTTCTCCATGATTTATAAAAGAAATTTTAACCTTTTCCCCAACTTGCGAAAGTCTTATAATGATTTCATCATTTGAAGTACAATCGTGGGCATTTTTAATTATGTTATTTATTACGATTAAAAATTTATCTTCATCCACAAAAGCATTAGCCTCAACTCCAGCCATTTCATCAATTAAAACAAGCTTATTATTTTTTTCTTTAACAATATTTGCATACATTTTAATTGATTCTTGGATTATTGCTTTTATATTTCTTTCCTGTAAATTAATAACATCAAAATTTTTAAATTGTTCAATTTGATTTTTAATTAATGCCACTGACTTTTTAATAGGCTCAACTACTTCATAATCTTGAGTTTTCTTTTCAAAAATTCTTGTATATATATCAAGAATACTTAATTGATTTTTGATTTCATGAGCAATTTGACGCACATTTTGATATATTTCATTTCTAAATGTAGTATTAACGGTATTTACATTTCTGTAATTTTCCTGAACTTTTGTGTTATATTCGTTTTCTTTAATCGTTTCTTCGTAATATTTAAGAATATTTTCAATAGCTTCATTCATTAAACTGTTTTCACGTCGTTCAGGTCTATATGAATAAAATTCTTCATCACAATTAATCAAAAATATATTTTTTAAAGTTTCATAAACGTTCGAAACAAGTTTTGAATTAAGCTTCAAATATATCTCATATTTGTCTTTTTCAACTTCTCTAAAAACAAAAGCACAATTATATCTGCTTGTGGAAAGAACAACAAAACCCACATCTTCAACATCAAATTTTGAAAATTCAAAATCGCTAAATTCTTTTAAATTTACATTTGCAGAATATTCTAAACGTTTAATTAATCCATCTGCTTCAAAAATGTTTTTAATTCTCAAAAAAACAATCGCCTTTGAATTATTCGAAGCAATTGGATTTAACAAGCTTCTAATTAAAGACTTAACTATTTCAACCGAATATAATTCATTCGGTGCTAAATCTTTATTTTCAAAATATATATTAAAATTATTTTTTACTTTATTTGTCATACAACTTACCATTTGAATAATTTACTTTTTATAATTAGTCGCTTAAATGTACCCCCATCTGTAAATTATATTATTTTGTTAAATTTTCATCCTTTAAAACAAATTTAATTTATAAAAGTCAAGATTTTTTCTCTTTGCATTCCGGCGTTTGAGGGACAAAAAGAAAAAGTGAACAGGTAAATTAAGGTATGGTTTTAAAGGTTCGCTCCTGAGGGACTTTCAGTCCCACGTCGCTTTAGTCCAGTGTCGGGCTGTTCGCTGAAGCTAAACGCTTCACCGTCACGCCCTCACATCCTTTAAGCTTTTTCATTCTCGCTAACTCCGCGGAGTATAGCTCGAATTTCAAAAGTTTGCTTCACACACGGCTTCGCATTCTTGCTCCTGTCAAATTCGCCTTACGGCAAGAATTTGAAACGTCGCAATCGTAAGGTTACGCCTAAAATGTCAAGGCTCAACGCCTTGCCATTTTTTAACGGCTTCACACACGGCTTCGCATTCTTGCTCCTGTGGGTATTTCACATAGTTCACTATCGCTTGCGCTGTCGTTCGCCTGCTCAATTATCCTACGTGCCCCAAGGGCATTTCCAATCCGTAAGCTCATTACTTCTGGCATCACAATCGTAGTGCTTAATCGCTGAAGCTCAACGCTTCACCGTCACGCCCTTCGCACACCTTTGCCCTCGCCTTCGCTTGTTTAGTTCGCCCTGCGAACTATAACTCGCTCGGCTCGGGAGCTCTACACAGCGATTTTCTTAGCTTTAGGTTTGAAACCTTTATTAATAGCATAAAGTACAGCTTGTGTTTTTTCTTTAACTTGAAGTTTTTGGAAAATATTGTTTACATGAGTCTTAACCGTAGTTTCCGAAATAAACAACTCTCTTGCAACATCTTTATATGTCGCACCCTCAAGCAATAAAGATAACACCTCTTCTTCCCTATTTGTTAAATAGTGAAGCAGATTTTCTTCTCCATCATCCTCTTGATTATTGCATCCATTCTTTTCAAAATCTTGAAAATATTCAAAAAACTTAGAACACAATACATTCGGAAGATAAATTTTACCCATGGACACTTCATCCAATGCTTTAATCAGCTGAGCTGAAACCATAGTTTTTAATACATATCCGCAAGCTCCAACCTTCATGGCTCTATAAATCAAATCAGCATCATCATAAGCGGTTAAAACAATGATTCTTGTCTTTACGCCAAGCTTTTGGATTTCCGCAATCGCATTTACACCATCCATTTCAGGCATATTAATGTCCATTAAAACAATGTCGGGTTGATATTTTTTAATTAAAGAAATTGCAACATTTGCATTTCCGGCATTTGCAATTACTTCATAATCATTCTCAAGATTTACAAGCTCACGAACTCCAGAAGCATGTTCGTATTTATCGTCAACGACAATAACTTTTTGCTTTCTCTTAAAATCTACAGTTCTTCTCATTACCCCTCCAAAAAGTATATTTTTTATAAATTTTAATCCGTTTTATGTAACTTACATTTTGAATATACTTCTTTTGGGCGGTTTCTTCATCAATAGTAAGATTGAAATTTAACCCATTTGTTGTGCTTCTTTTTATCTAAATCTCAAGATTTAGATAATTTTTATTCAGTGATAAATTAAATTTCATACAAATAGATTAAATAACTTTTTCAAAATTGAGTTAATATAAACCTTGAAGATAAATCAGGTAAAACAATGGAATTTCATATAGGACAACACTGGATAGTTAATATTTTTGGTCTTAATGTTCACATGGACACTTTAATCACACTGTGGATAACAATGGCCATAATAATATTTTTTGCTCTCTTGGCAGTAGGCAATTTAAAACTTGTACCTTCAAAATTACAAGCTGTTTTTGAAAATATTGTGACAATATTTTCTTCTCTAACAAAAGGAATGGGAGAGGAAGGCAAAAAACACACTCCAATTTTAATTGCGCTGTTCCTATTTATAATTACAGGAAATTTAATCGGACAAATTCCTTGGAAAATATTGAATTTTATACCTGCATTTCGTTTATCACAAGGAGAATTGGCTTCTCCAACAAATGACATAAATGTAACAGCTGCTCTTGCAATAATAGTATTGGTTTACTACATTGCATCCGGAGTAAGACTAAAAGGCATAGGTTATTTTAAACATTATTTCCAACCTGTTTGGTTTATGACACCATTTAACATGCTTGAAGACGTGGTTAGACCTCTAACGCTTGCACTCCGACTTTTTGCAAACATTTTAGCAGGAGAAATTTTAATTATGGTATTGGGCGGGTTGATTGCTTCTCTTTTAAGTCCCGAAGCAGTAAACGCTTTTTGCCAAAATACCCTTGGAGGAATCTTGCCTTCAAATTGGGTATATAATATAGGATTATTTTTAGGGTCATTATTACCCTTACCAATTATGTTTTTTGAATTATTTGTAGCATTTATACAAGCTTTGGTATTCACACTTTTAACAAGTGCATACATCCAAGGGGCAGTAAGTAAACATTAAAAAGGAGAAAATAACTATGGATTTATCAGTTTTAAAATTTATCGCAATGGGTTTAGCGATAGGTTTTGGTGTAGTTGGCCCCGGCATCGGCCTTGGACTTGCAACAAAAGCAATTATTGAGTCAATTGCACGTCAACCTGAAGTAGAAGGTCAAATTTCAAAATACTTTTATATTGGTGCAGGTTTAATTGAAGCTTGTGCAATATATGCGCTTCTTGTAGTAATCTTAATCGGATTTGTATTGAAATAAATATCAAAGTGCAATCAGGCAAAAACCTGATTGCACAAGTAAATTCAACGGAGATAAAACAAAATGTTAATGCAAATTGACGGAACATTCGTTTTTGTCGTAATAAGTTTTTTAATATTCCTTTTCATTATTAAAGCAATTCTTTTCAATCCAATAACAAAAATTATTGATGAAAGAGAAAAATTCTATGCAAAAAACTCAAAAATGGAAACAGAATCAAGAGAAAAAACAAATGCATTAATTGAACAGAGAGAAAAAGCTCTAAAAGAAAGCAGACAAAAAGCTGCAGAATTAATAAAAGAAACATCCAAAAAAGCGCACGAAAAAAACATAAAAACAATTAAAAATACAAAAAAAGAAATACAAAATGAAATCGAAAACAACAAAAATCAACTTGAAAATGCAAAAGCAAATTCAAAAAATGAGTTAAAAAAAGAAATTTCGGGTTTTGTTTCATCGATTACATCAAAAATTCTCTCTGATAATATATCTGTTGAAATTGAAGAAGAAAGAATTAAAAAATACTTAAACATCTAGGTAACGATATGCACGAAATGAGCTTATTTGAAAAAATTCTACACACAAATATCATAAATTTTATAATAGTTGTATCCACCTTAGTTTGGATTTTTAAAAAAGCAAACTTAGGTGCGCTTATTCAAAAATTGGCAGATGATGTCAGATTATCTGTTGAAAAAAGCTCAAATAATGCTCAAAGCGCAATAAGTCAGTATAAATCAACAAAAAAATCAACAAAAGACACTCCTAAATTGCAAGAAGAAATCATATCTCAAGCAAAAAGTAATGCTCAAAGTATAAAAGAAAAAATTGAGCAAAAAACACTTCTTGAAAAATATGAACTTAAAAAAAGCATTGAAAAAATGCTTTCGAGCCAAAATGAAAAATATAAGAAACTTACGATTGATGAAGTATATACCGCAAGTATTAACATAGCAAAAGAAGAAGTTCAAAAAAGACTTGATGAAGTAACTCATCAAAGATTAATACAAAAATCAATAGAAGAACTTGATAAAATCGAAGGAAGTTTATCTTGAATAAAAACATAGATATAAAGAACCTAAAAATTGCAAAAAGATATTCTCAGGCTTTAGCACAAAGCGCTAAAGAGAATATCGACGAAGTTTTATGCAATTTAAAAACAATAAATGAAGCAATTTTTGACAATCAAGAATTAAAAACATTCTTTCTGCATCCTGTAATTTCACTCAAAGATAAGAAAGAAACCTTGAAAAGTGCGCTTGAAAACAAAGTTGATAATTTAACACTAAATTTTATCGAAACACTTTTAGACGAAAACAGGTTTAGCATTTTTAGAACAATTTTTGAATTGTTCAAGAAAGAAGCAGACGTAATCAAAAATAAACAAGAAGTAGAGATCATAAGCGCAGTCGAAATTAGTGATGACTATAAAAAACAACTTGAAGAAAAATTAAAACAAAAACTAAGCAAAGATATAATTCCAAACTATAATTTGGATGAAAATATCATAGGCGGACTAATAGTAAAAATTGAAGACAAAGTAGTAGATTTAAGCTTGAAAAGTAAATTTGAAGCTTTAAAAAGATATTAATAACAAAAACATAAAGAAAGGCAAATCTTATGTCATCAACAATAAACAGCTCGGAAATAACGGCTATAATTAAACAAAAAATAGAAAACTATGAAGAAAAATTAAAAGTAGACAATGTAGGCTCAGTCATTGAAATATCAGATGGTATTTCAAGAATATACGGATTAAATGATGTTATGTCATCCGAACTTGTCGAATTTGATGACGGAAAAGGAACGCTCGGGATAACATTAAACCTTGAAGAAGATAATGTTGGTGTAGTTATTCTTGGTGATTACACAGGAATCAAAGAAGGCATGACTGTTCGTTCAACAGGCAAAATTGCTTCAATCCCCGTTGGCGACAGCCTTATAGGAAGAATAATAGATCCTACAGGTATTCCAATAGATGGAAAAGGCGACATACAAACAAACAAAACTCGTCCTATTGAACGTATCGCACCTGGTATTATTGAAAGAAAATCAGTCCACGAACCGCTACAAACAGGTCTAACTGCAATTGACGCCTTGACTCCAATAGGCAGAGGACAAAGGGAATTAATAATAGGCGACAGACAAACAGGTAAAACTGCAATTGCAATCGATACAATCATCAACCAAAAAGGCAAAGACGTAATTTGTATATATGTTGCAATCGGACAAAAAACTTCAACTGTCGCTCAACTCGCAAAAACTCTGGAAGAAAAAGGTGCTATGGACTATTCAATTATAGTATCCGCAACAGCAGATAATTCAGCACCTTTGCAATACATTGCCCCATTTGCAGGATGTGCAATCGGAGAAGAATTTTTAGAAAACGGCAAACACGTTCTAATTATATATGATGACTTAACAAAGCATGCTCAAGCTTATCGTGCAATGAGCTTATTACTTAAAAGACCACCCGGACGTGAAGCATACCCCGGAGACGTATTCTATCTTCATTCAAGATTACTGGAACGTGCATGCAAACTTTCAGATGAAAGAGGAGCAGGCTCTCTTACTGCACTTCCAATAATTGAAACACAAGCAGGAGACGTTTCTGCATACATTCCAACAAATGTAATTTCAATTACTGACGGACAGATATTCCTTGAATCAAATCTTTTCAACTCCGGTCAAAGACCCGCAATCAACGCAGGTATTTCAGTATCAAGGGTAGGTGGCGCAGCTCAAACAAAAGGTATTAAACAAGTTGCAGGACAACTTCGACTGGACTTAGCACAATACAGAGAACTTGCAGCTTTTGCTCAATTCGCATCAGATCTTGATCCTGCAACAAAAGCTCAACTTCTGAAAGGTGAAAAATTGACACAAGTACTAATTCAACCTCAATACAATCCTTTGAGCGTTGCACAGCAAGTTGCAATACTATTTTGTGCAAATGAAGGATATGTCAATGATGTTGAAAACAAAGACATTCAAGAATTTAAAAAACAATTCTTTGAATATTTTTCATCAAATTGCACAGATTTGGAAAACAAATTAAACGAAGGTGCAAAACTTGAAGAAAAAGACAAAGAAGAATTGACAAATCACATCAAAAATTTCAAAGAAAACATATTTAAAGTATAAATTCGGTATAAAATATGGCAAGCTTAAGAAACATAAAAGATAGAATAAACAGTATTAAAAATACTCAAAAAATCACAAAAGCAATGAAAATGGTTGCAGCGGCAAAAGTCAAAAAGGCCGAAAATGCCGTAAAAGCCTCTCGTCCATTCACTTTTGAATTATACAAAATGTTTTGTTGGGCATACAAACAAACACTAAAAGATAAGTGCGAAAAAATAAAAACAGAACACAGTATCGATAACTATTCGGCACTTTTATGTAAAAGAGAAATTCAAACAGTAGGTGTAGTTGTAATTTCATCAAACAAAGGGCTTGCCGGTGCATATAGCGCAAATATTGTAAGATGTGCTTTAAATTTAATAAAAAAATTCAAAAACGAAGGTAAAAAAGTAAAAGTATATTTAGTAGGTCAAAAAGCTGTTCCTGCAATAAAAAACGCTAAAAGCAGACTGGATTTTGAAATAGAAAAAACATATATAAACATCTTGGATGGAATCAATTCAAGCTCGGCATACACAATAGCTTATGATTTAGCCGACGATTATATCAAAGGCGAAATTGATTCAATCGAACTTGTTACAACAAGATATAAAAATATGATGACATATTCCGCAGAAAACTGGCAATTATTACCTGTTAATGCAGATAGCGACAAAATCCAAGAATTTAGAAATAAAGAATTAGATGAAGAACTAAAAATTAAAAACCATGAAGGTCGCATTGAACCTTTGAGCGAATTTTTGCCAAACTTAAAATCCGTATTGTCAAAAATTGTTCCAATGTTCATAACAAATGTAATTTTTCAAGCCCTTCTTGAAGCGCAAGCAAGTGAACTTGCTTCAAGAATGACCGCTATGGGCGCGGCAACAAATAACGCCAGCGAAATGATTACATCTCTAACAGTTGAATATAATAAGGCTCGCCAAGGAAAAATCACTCAAGAAATCACAGAAATTATCTCAGGTGTCGGCGCATTAAAATAAAATAAAATAAAATTTACATATAAAACAGCCCTCTAAAATACAGGGCTGTTTTTCACAAAAAAAAGGGGCATTCACGCCCCACCAAAACACAAAAAATAATATGAAAATTTAGCTTGAGTATTTAATGGTATCAGAAACACAACGTGCAGAAATCGGATAATAATCATTCATTTGATCTAGTCCGCCGCCTCCATTGCAACCTACCCAAATATTGTACCTTTTCCCTGAAGGCGCAGCAGTACTCGACCATAAAAACTCAGGAAAACAATTGTGGTCTTCGGGATATCTGGCTCTGTTACCATGGCAAGGTCCTTGCCTTCGTTCACATCGGACATGTCCACCAGAACAATTTGCATCACATATTTGCAGTCCGCTAGCCCCTTTATTTAATGATAAAGTTCCAAAATTTTGCTGCATTACTGATATTTCAACAGAAGTAGGTAATCTCCAATATCCTGCGTTCATGCCATTTGGCTGCCAACTTTTACAAGCTAAATCAGCAGCATAAAACGTACATACTGTTCTATTGCACCCTGAATAAGTTGAAGTCCCGCTTGAATTAGTACAACCATTGGCAGTATTTCCAATCCAACAGCAATATTGTCCTGTACATGTTCCAGGCACTCCAACGCTTGTAACACTAGCAGGAATTGCAGGTGCAATACCATTTGGCGCTTGATAACCGTCGCCTACATTGTATTTTGTAACACATAAGTTTTTGCCTGTTCCTGTGTATTTTGCTGCAACAAACATTGCATTATATGGGTCACAATCTGCTTTATTTCTTGGTGGACCGTATTGTATTGTGCAACTTCCGTTAGTTAATTGATATCCATTAGCACATGCCGTACACCCATTAACAGTACAAGCTGTACAATTTGCCCAAGTAGATGAACAAGCAGTGCAAGTTGTGGCACCTGCTCCACTGTAACTTCCGCCCCAACAACCTGTGCATGTTGAAGCTCCTGCTCCACTATAACTTCCAGCCCAGCAAGAAGTACAACCGGAAGCCCCAGCTCCACTGTATGTACCTGCCCAGCATGCAGAACAACCTGATGAGCCTGCTGGAGCATAGTATCCTGCTGAACATTTTGTTGCAGTGCCTGCACCGTTACATGCCCAACCTGCAGAACACGCATAACATGTACTTGCATTAGCATCAGACCAAGAACCTGCCCAACAATTTA
>CALUZA010000062.1 GCA_944325185.1 Candidatus Gastranaerophilales bacterium
TGTACAGGTACCAAAGAATATACAAGCGGTTATGGAGCTACTTCGTGCTCTACATGTACAGACTACACTTGGCAACACAATGATTATTATGCACAATGTGGTAAATGGCGTTGTCATTATTGCAGCTTCTCTGTTAGATGTTATAATGCAAACGATTCTCACACTGGTTGCGTCGATGTTGGAATTTGCAACGGTTGGACAAATAAATGCTAATTTAAATCAATATAAATACATAAATCTTTGCCTTCTTGTAGGAGGCGGGTTTATTGTTGCCCTTTCAATATTAGGATACTTGCTATAGCTATTCGGGTATCTTATATTCCTTGTAGGGCTTTTATTGTATCTTATTTGTCTTCTTTGCGCCATTAATCTTTGGTTTTGAAGTTGTTGCTGAATGCCCAAATATTCACTATATTGATATTCACCAAATTCAGCACCAAATATTTTTGTTTGACACAAAAACATTAAAACTAAAACAAGAAAAAATCTAAACATATATAAAATTGTATCTTTTTTAATATAAACACAACCGCCTTTTAAATAAAGGCGGCTAAATTTTTAATTTAAATCCCATCTTCCACATGTTCCGCCCCAGCGAGCAATGATATTTCCTTTAATATCTGAGATTTTTTTAATTTCATTTCTATCTTGTTGTTCTTTACCTTCAAGAATAGTTATAACTTCGCAATTATTTGAACAACCGGTGCAAGAACAAGTTATACTATGGAATTCCATGTCTTTAATTGTCCAACCTTTAAATTTCGTCGGACGATTAGTATATTGATGATGTTCCATTGCAAGCATTGCAGCACCTATCGCACCCATTGTTTGGTGATTATCGGGAACGATAATTTTATGACCCAAAGCCTCTTCAAAAGCTTTGACCATACCTTTATTCGTTGCAACACCGCCTTGGAAAGATATTGAAGGCAATAAATCTTTTCCAAGCGCAAGATTAGAAATATAATTTCTGACTAAAGCCTGACATAAACCATATAATAAATCTTCAACCGCATAACCAAGCTGTTGTTTATGAATTAAATCTGACTCAGCAAAAACACCACATCTTCCTGCAATTCTCGCAGGAGATTTAGATTGAAGAGCTATATCCCCAAAGTCTTTAATATCAACATTTAATCTTTGAGCTTGATGATCAAGAAAACTTCCTGTTCCAGCGGCGCAAACCGTATTCATGGCAAAATCTGTTACAATACCGTCCCTTAAAATAATTATTTTTGAATCTTGTCCACCAATTTCAAGAATTGTTTGAACATCAGGTATAGCGTTTGATGCAGCAACAGCATGTGCAGTAATTTCATTTTTAATTACATCTGCTCCCACTAAAGCACCCGCAAGATTTCTCCCTGAGCCGGTTGTACCTACTGAACAAATTTCATATTCTCTGCCATTTGCTTGCGACAAGATATTATCTAAACACTTCTGAACCGCTAGAACAGGCTGTCCTGCAGTTCTTGTCATGTAACTATCTACATACTTTCCGTTTTCATCAACTAAAGCTATCTTTGTAGTAACGGAACCTACATCAATTCCTAAATAAACTTTCATCATGACTTAATTTTAATACAAAAATAAAAATATTAAACATTTTCTGATAAATTAGTTGTTTTATGATAAGATAAGCAAAAAGGCAATTAATATGAAAACTAAAATAACTTTTGGAACGGATGGTTTTAGAGGGATTATTGCTCGTGAATTTACTTACGAAACAGTTGAGCGCATTATCAAAGCCATTTGTCTATATTTACAAGAATTAAAAATAAATAAAAATACAATTATAATTGGATATGACCCAAGATTTTTAGCAAAAGATTTTGCTCAATTTTCAGCAGAATTATTTAAAACATACGGATTTAAAGTTATTTTATCAAATAAAATTGTTCCTACACCCATTGTTGCGTATTGCGCAAAATACTGGGAAAATTCAATTGGAGCAGTTATGTTAACCGCTTCGCACAATCCAAAAGAATACCAAGGTATAAAATTCATACCAAATTATGGCGGACCTGCAACAAAAGAAATTACTGATGAAATATTAAAACATTTAGATAAAAATATTTCAAAAAAAGAAAATGGCAAAATTGAGCTAAAAAACCTTGAAAATGAATATTTTGAACATTTAGAGAAAATCATCGACTTTGAATTAATCAAAAAAAATCAACCAAAAATAATATTTGACGGACTTTTTTCTTCCTCAATCGGATATTTTGATAAAATTTTAGAAAAAAATGAAATAACTTTCGAATCATACAATATGCATCATTCTTCTGATTTTGGCGGCGGTTTACCTGAGCCAAAAGAAAAATTTATGAAACACAGAAAAAATGGTTATGTCATAATGGCAAATGATGGAGATGCAGACAGATACGGCATATTGGATGAAAACGGAAATTATATTAGCCCAAATATAATTCTTGCTTTACTTTTAAAATATTTAAAAAACGAGAAAAAAATGTCGGGTGCTATGGTAAAAACTGTAGGAGTAAGCAAATTTGTTGATATAGTTGCCCAAAAAACAAATACCCCTGTAATTACAACTCCTGTTGGTTTCAAGTGGCTTTCTGAAGCTATGAGAAAAAATGAAACAATTCTTGCAGGGGAAGATTCCGGAGGTTTATCTTGCGGATTTCACATACCGGAAAAAGACGGAATTTTTGCTAATCTTTTAGTGCTTGAAATGATGTCATATTACAAAAAACCCTTAAAAGAACTTGTAGAAAATATAAAACAATACGCAGGATGCGAATTTTATACCGACAGAGTTGACATAAAACTTGAAAATGATATTCAAGCAAATAAATTAAAGAACAAATTTGATTCAATGAATTTGATTGCAGATTTAAAAATAGCTAAAAAAGAAACAACTGACGGATTAAAATTATTTTTAGATAACGAATTAAGTTCTGTTTTAATAAGAAAAAGCGGAACTGAACCATTGTATAGATTTTATATTGAATCCGAAAATATTGACAAATTAGAAAAAATCAAAGATTTTATTAAAAAAGAAACTTGCTAATTTATCCAGGCATAGACATTTCTTTTAAGAAAATTGTTGCTTTTGCAAGTACCGTTTCTCTTAGTGCAACTGGGTCATTAATAGTAAAATCAAGTTTATTCATAACTTTCGGTTCAAGTATAGGCGACTGTATATTTGGCTGAACCAATCTATCTGCGCAATATACTATACCGCAGACTGTCGGAAGCGAACTTTGCGCAGGGTCATGATGATATCTTATGCAATTTGTCAGAATAACCGGAAGTTGCCATTTTTTAGAAACCAAAGCCCCTAAAACGCAGTGATTTGTACCAAATTGAGCATCTTCAACATCAATTAAATTAACATTACCTTGTGAAGCCAAATATCTAACTTTTGAATATTTTAAAGGATTTTTTGCATTTAAAAGCATTTTTCCAATATCATGCAAAAAGCCTATTACAAAAGCGTCGTCAGGATTTATAACCCTATATTCTTTTGCTAAAATTTCAGATGCAACAGCACATTTTATAGAATGTTCCCACAACTCTCTGCTTCCTTGAGCAGTCATCATCTGCTTTAGCGCAAGACTCATGATTATATTTTTTGCTTTCATCATTCCAAGAACAACAAGAGCCTTGTTGATTGAAGTAATTTGCTGTCTAAAACCGTAAAAAGCCGAATTAACCAGACTTAAAGTTTTAGTTGAAATAGCTTGGTCCACTTGCATTATTTTTGCAAGTTCCGATATTCCTGTAGCCGGATTTTTAATTACACTCAATGCCTTAACCATAACATTTGGCATAGGAGGAATGTCTTTAAATTCTGCAACAATTTGTTGTGGATCAAGTTTATTCGAATTATTATTCATCATAATTTTATACCTGCAAATGCTTTTTGATACTCATAAAGCTTCCTATTGAACCAAAAGCAACTCCAAGAGTCAGTACACTAAATAATACGGTAAATTGTGCCAGAGGGTCAATCGAAATCATGAAAAATTCATGCATTTTAATTATATAGCTTTGTACAACATCAATTGGAATAATCGCAACAAGCGCACCCAAAAAGCCATATATCGCACCTTGCAGTATTAAAGGGGTTTTAATATACCAATTCGATACGCCCATCAAACGCATTATCTCAATCTCTTCTTTTCTTGATTGAATTACTAATTCTATTGTATTGTTAATTATTGCTATTGTCAAAATACAAACTATTACAACAAAAACAAAAGTTGCCGTATTGATTATAGCATTAATCATTTCAAACTTCTGCACTAAATCTTGTGCATAACTCGCATCATCAACTCCTTGAACTTTTTTTAATTCACTAATAACAGAAGCTATATTTTTAGTGTCATCAAGCTTAACCCTTAAGGTATTTGGCAAAGGGTTTGTTATGTCAGGAACATCAATTTCTTTTTTCAATTGTATCCAAGAGGCCTCCTTAGAAATAAAAGAAACTTTTACGACATGCTCCAAATTTCTTACTTTTGTAATTGTTGCGTTTACATCGGCATCTTGAGACAAATAAGCGCTAACCTCCAAAGCAGAACCCATTGAACTTACAAAAGAATTAAGCGCCAATGTAACTCTAAAGATAGAACCAAATATAGTTAAAATTGCAGCTATTGTTGTAATGATTGCAATATTAACAAGACCAGTTTGAGCAATGCCCTTTACTGTTTCAATTGCAATTCTGTATGTTATTCGAATTTCACTGAGCCAATCTTTTGGAATGCGTGACTTTACTTTTTGTTTTAAATTTTGATTTTTAGTTTTTTTAGTCATAAGTTCCTGCTTGTATATCTCTGATTACTTGTCCATGATCCAGAGTCACTACTCTTTTTCTAAAATAATTAACCATAGCCTGATCATGAGTTGAAACTAAAATTGTAATTCCTCTTTGATTAACTTGTTCAAGTATTTGCATAACTTCAAGAGAATTTTTCGGATCCAAATTACCTGTAGGTTCATCTGCAATCAATAAAGGCGGGCCATTCACGATTGCTCTTGCAATTGAAACTCTTTGTTGTTCTCCGCCTGATAATTCACAAGGTTTGGAGCGATATTTATCCTCAAGACCGACAACCTTAAGCGCTCCCATAACTCTTGATTCAATTTCTCTGGATGAAATACCCATTGTTCTTATAACATAAGCGATATTGTCGTATACTGTGTGATTTTGCAAAAGCTTATAGTCTTGAAAAACAATACCCATGCATCTTCTAAGACTTGGAATTTTATTTGGAGATAAATTTCCGATATCAATTCCTGCAACATATACATTTCCCCTTGTAGGGCGTTCTTCAAGATACAACATTTTCATTAATGTTGATTTTCCTGCACCTGATGAACCCACAAGAAAAACAAACTCTCCGGGGCGTATATGCAAATTAATTCCCCTTAGAGCATATTTATTTTTATATTGCTTTACTAAATCTCTTACTACTATCATCTTACATCCATAAATTTAATTATTTTTTCATAGATTTTTTTATCGGTCAAGCCGTAAAATTCCATTAATTGTCGTTGTTCACCGGATTGACCAAATGTGTCTTTTGTTCCTATTCTATATACTTTGCTTGGTGCATATTGAGATAAACTTTCGCAAACCGCCGAACCAAGCCCCCCAATTATACTGTGATTTTCAACAACAACAACTTTTTTGGTTTTCATTGCACTTTCTTTTAAAGCAATATGATGGAATGGTTTTACGACAGGATAATGCAGAACATCTGCTTCAATTCCAACTTCATGAAGCATTTTTGCAGCCTCTAAAACTTCATACAATGTTTCACCATTGGAAACAATTGTTATATCCTTCCCATCTCTCAATTTGACACCTGCACTCGGGTTAAATTTATATTTTTCAGGATCAAAAATTTGCTTCAAATTTGTTCTTGGTATTCTTATATACATAGGGCCCGAAGTATTTGCAGCATATTTTATAACCTCGCAAACTTCAATGCAGTCTGCAGGAATTATAACCTTCATATCAGGAATTGAACGCATATATGAAATATCTTCTAAAGCCTGATGAGATGCGCCATCTTCGCCTACCGTAATACCACCGTGGGTTGCAACAATTTTAACATTTAATTTTGAATAACATATAGTGTTTCTGATTTGATCTAAACATCTTGCAGTTGCAAACATTGCAAATGTGCTTGCAAAAACGATCTTACCACCATATGCCAAACCTGCTGCTGTTGCCATCATATCTTGTTCTGCAATCCCGCAATTAAAAAATCTTTCAGGATATGCTTTTGCAAATTTACAAGTTTGAGTTGAACAAGATAAATCAGCATCCAAAACGACAATATCGGGATTTTTTGCCCCTAATTCAACTAACGTTTCACCGTAACAATTTCTTGGAGATGCAACTACTTGAGTTTTACTTAGCATTTAATTCCTCCAGTGCTTTTTTTAATTCATCATCATTTGGTGCTTTTCCATGCCATGAAGCATTGTTTTCCATAAAGGAAACACCCTTTCCCTTAACAGTATTAGCAATTATTGCCGTTAATTTGTTTGATTTTTTAGCTTCAAGGAGAGTTGTTTCGATTTGCTCATAATTATGACCGTCAATCTCATAAACATCAAACCCAAAAGCTTTTAATTTTTCATCCAACGGTTCCAGTGTTTTAACATCATCAATTGAACCGTCAATTTGCAAATTATTTTTATCAATTATAACTACAAGATTATCAAGCTTCTTGCTGTTTGCATTCATCAAACCTTCCCAAACGCTTCCTTCTTGCATTTCGCCATCACCCATCAAAACAAAGACCTTCGATTTGATATTATCAAGTCGAAGCGCAAGCGCTATACCGACGCCAATTGAAAGGCCTTGCCCCAATGAACCTGTTGAAACTTCAATACCAGGAAGCTTTGTACGGGAACTTGGATGTCCTTGAAGCTTTGATCCCAATTTTCTAAAGCCGCTCAGCAATTCTGTTGAAAAATAACCGCAATGCGCTAATGTTGCATAAAGAGCAGTGCTGGCATGTCCTTTTGATAAGATAAATCTGTCTCTTTCTTTAAAATTAACAGCTTTGTCCCATTCAAGAGGAACATTTAAAACTTTTTTATATAACACAGCCAAAATATCAACACAAGAACATGCGCCCCCCGGATGGCCTGATTTTGCACTATGTATCATCTTCAAACAATCGCTTCTAACAGCTCTGGTAAATGTTTCCAAAGTATCAACCCTTCTTTTTCATAGTATCTATTATACACTTTATTAAAAATATTGGCATAGTCGGAAATATACGTTTAAATCTTTCAGGTTGTTTTACGGTTCTATACAACCATTCAAGACCCAATTTTCTGTATATTTCAGGAGATTCTTTTACTATTCCCGAAAACACATCAAAACTACCACCAACACCAACCATCGTACAACCGTTTAATTTAGTTTTTAATTTTGAAATTATTTCTTCCTGCTTAGGAGAACCCAAACCAACAAGCAAAATTTGCGGATTGGAGCTAATAATTTCATTCATTATTTCTTCGTCATTTTTAAAATAACCGTTTCTTAAATAAACTATATTTAAATTTGGATATTGTTGCAGGAAATTTTCTTTTGTTTTTTGAATTACTTCTTCCTTTGCACCAAGAAAGGCTATCCTATAGCTATTTTTTGAAGCTAATTCAACCAAACTTCTTGAAAAATCTACACCTCTTATTTGATTTTGATTAATTTTTTGAAATTTAAGAGCTATCTTAACCCCTATTCCATCTACAATATTTAAATCCGATGAATTGACTATATTCAAAAAAGAAAGATCATTTTGTGCATTCATAATCATTTCAGGATTGATTGTAATAATTTGAAAATTCTTTTTTTCTTCTATTGATTTTTTTACAAGACTAAGTGCATTATCTTTATCGATTAAATCAACACGACAATTTAGGACAGCAGTATTTTCTTTCATATTTTAATAGTACCATAAACTGCAAAAATATAAAATAAGATAACATAGCTAAACAATACTAAAGTTTGACTATGTGTCATGTATAGATTAAAATTTAATTAACAACTAGAGGAATTCAAGAAGGAATTATTTTAATGAATAAATGTGTAGCTGTTATTGGTTGCGGTATCTGGGGAAGAAACATTGTAAGAAATTTTTACAATCTGGGTGCTCTTCATAGCGTATGCGATTTAGATGAAGAAAATTTGAAAATGATAAAAGAACTTTATCATGATGTCAATATAACCAAAAACTTTGACGAACTTTTGGCAAATCCGGATGTTATTGCAATGTGTATAGTTACACCAAGTCATACACACTTTAATATGGTAAGAAAAGCACTTCTTGCGGGAAAACATGTTTATGTTGAAAAACCCATTTCGACTTCTGCAGAAGAAACAAAAGAATTAAAAGAATTAGCCGATCAAATGAATGTTAAATTGCTTGTTGGACACCTGCTTTTATATCATCCTGCGGTTAATAGATTAAAAATGCTTATTGCTCAAGGAGTTTTAGGCAAAATAAAATACGCTCACTCAGACAGATTAAACATAAATTATTTCAAAAATGACAGAAGCGTTATGTGGGATTTGGCTCCGCATGATGTTTCAATGATAGCACATGTTACAGGCAAAGCCCCACTTAGAGTTGTTAACGCTGTTGGAGTAGCAAGCGAATTTGAAAACATTTTTGATATAACCCATTTAACAATTGAATTTGAAGATGGATTAATCGGACAAGTTTCAGACAGCTGGATTCATCCTCAAAAAAGAGTTACCTTGCTTGTAAGAGGCGAAAAGGCTACTGCAATATTAGATGATACAATCACTGAAGGCAAATTAAAAGTTTACGACAACAAAAAAAATGCACAAAAAGATATAGAAGTGTTTGATTACCTTGAAATTGAACCTCTAAAGCTTGAATGTCAACATTTTCTAAATTGTATAGAACATGATAAAACACCCCGCTCAGACGGTGAAAATGGATATATGATAGTTAAAATCCTTGAAGAAGCTGAAAATATGATGTTGGGTGCCAAAAAAGAAGCCTTAGATAAACACGAATTTAAACTTTCAAGGTCAAAATAAATTAAATTTTAATATTGCAGACATCCTAAAACAGATGAAGCAATACCGGAATTGTTATCTGGTAACATATATGGAAAAGCGCAAGACAAACCCGAATATGAATACCCTGTAATCTTTAATAAATTCTCTAACAAAAGTATTTCAAAAGGTGATATTAAAGGATTTAATTTTTGCTCTTTTTTTGACAAGCGTAATTTTAAAATATCATCTATTGATTCAGCACTATAACCTTTCTTTGCAATTCTTTTTGCAGCATTAAGTGCTTTACTCCAGTCAAATACCAAATGTTCATATATGTTTTCATCAGCTTTTTCAATTGGTTCTTTGCCTGCTTTTAGAGCTCTATTTGTCGCAACAACAGTTGAATAAAACACAGAATCATTCAAACCGTCAGATGTTTCTCTTATTAATCTTATTATTTCCGATTGCGTATCACCACTTGCAGAAATATCATCCAAAACAACTTTCAACTTATCTTTGTACATCTCTTTGTTTTCTATCCCAAATAAATTAAAAAATATATTTTCTAACGGAATTTGATTTATTTTAGCATACATGTAAGAAATTAAAGTAAAACTTTTATAAAGATAAGGAATACAATAAGCTATATCATCAGGCTTTTTCCCATATCTTTTAGCAATTTTTATAATTTTTTCATTCAAAGCTTTTAGACTCCTTGCTAAACCTTCGAAAGAAAAAACCAAACTGGATTGATCTAAATATCTCATAAGTAAATTTTGAGCCATATTTCTATTTTTTCCTTGCAAACTGCAAGCATCCAAATATGTACTTAAAACCTTTTTAATTTTTTCGGGCGTATAGTGTCCTGTTTGCATATTTTCCAAAATAGAATTTGCTGTTATATTATAAGCTGGTTTCACTTCTATTTTTTTTACATTTATCTCAGACACTTTATTTTTAAAAGTTTTTTTTAATCTTTCTTCAAGGTCAGAATATAATATATCGTCTAATTGTTCTCCTTTTTGCATTCTTTTTATAATGTCTACTGCAAGCGCTTCAAGATATCCCGAGCCACTTAACAAATTAGCACTTCTATATTTTCCATCCGAACATTTTATATCCCAAGATGGAATATTTAAAAATACCAAATCACCCAATTTAATTTGTTCAGTTAAGCTTTTAGCGATAGCCTTGCTTTTTTTATCATCTGATTTCATTATTTTTTCAATATATGAAAGTGTATATTCATCTAAAATTATTCCAATTTTATATCCCATTAAATTTTTTTGACTTTTGCAATAAAGCAGATAATGCATGGCATCATTTGAAGAAAACACTGAACACATATCATTTTCAAAAGAATAGATATTATTTTCATCTGTAAATTTTCTAATTTCACAAAGAGAAGAATCAGAAGAAAATTGAGTTAAATTATATAAAACTTCATATATTTTTTCTTCATTTTCCCCAGTTTTTTCTTTAATCCTTGCAGTCAATCTTTCTATATCTTCAATGCTCGGATTATACAACATGGAATTTAATTTATCTGCAAATAATTCTGAAAATTTATCTAAATCATCATAACTCCCAACCAGATTAAAATTAGGACTTTTACTTGATATAGGGCTATATTGAAAATCTATATTTTCTTTTTTAAAAACCGGAAAATTTGCCTTAAAATATATTGGTGAAATTTTTTTATCTGAAAAAACAGAATAATATTTCCCATAATTAAAATCATTAATTTTACCTGATTTTAAAGGAGATGCAATATTTGAATAATTTTGCTTTATAAAATAATTTGATGATGTTATCTTCATATATTCCAGCCAAAACCACTTTCTTTTGTTTTATTCGAACCTTTTGTAGATCTATACAAAAATTTATTAAATAATTCACCAATAACCTTGGAAGAATTATCAGGAATCACATACGGAAAAACCACCCCATTAATTCCCTCGTCAAAGCCTTTATCTAAATAATCAGCTAAAAGTAATACTTCTTTTTCTCCAAAAGACTTAAAAAATTCATTTATAAATTTTTTGTTTTGATTTTTTTTAGAAAACACATTGTCCGATGGAAGCGTTTTTTCAAGAAACGAAACTGAACAGTTATGAAATAAATCATCATCGTGAGGACTCAAAACTATCGGAAAAAAACAAAAATGAGTATTTGTAAAATTTTCTAATCCCATTTTTTTTATAAATGAATTACTAAACATAGTAAAACTGGCGCCACTAATTGAAATATCATCTAAAATAACTATATCTCTATCCGGCATTACTTTTTCAAAAAATGATTTCACTTCTGATGTATCATTAGGATTGTTCTTTTTATACATGTAGGTTATTAAACTATTGCTTTTTTGAGAAAAAGGCACATAAAAAACATATTCTCTATTTGTTTTATTGCGCATAGCATTAATTTTTTTCCCCATTTTTTTAACTTCTACTCCCAAACTTTGCGGAGAGAAAATACGGCAATAATAATCAAAATACTTCATTAAAGCTTTTTTATAATCAACAGAAGTGTTTTTATACTTACATTTTTTAATTTCTCTTTTTATAACATCTTTCACATTATCTGCATTAATATTTCTTGTTCTTATATTATTTAAAATATCCTCATCTGTTATATATTCAGGCATTTGAGCTTTTAATATATTGATTTTACCTTTTGTTTCTGGAAAAATTTTTGTTATTCTTTTTATTAAATCGCCATTTAGAGCTTCATCCAATGTTTTACCTGCTTGAACCTGTTTAATAACATCAACAGCCAAAGATTTTAAGTAACCACATCCAGCTAAAAAACTTGCGCTATAGTATTTTTTATCACTTGCTTTAACATCAAAACCGTCAAGTAAATATATGCTTGAACCGTCAAAAATCAAATCAGAAGCAAGATTGTAATCATAAAAATCAGAATCTGACTTATTTCTTTTTTCAAAAACATTTAAAAGCATATCATCTAGAAAGATTGCTTTTGATTTATTTTGTTCGGAATAAAAATAAAATTTTCTATTCCCCAAATAAGATAAAACTTCATTTATGCTTAAATTTTTAAAATTATTTACAAGGCTACATTTTTTCTTATTTAATTCGTCTTCGATTAATCTTATAGAATCATAAGATGAAAATTGAGTTAAACGAAACAGAACCTCTCTAATAAAATCTTCTTGTGCATGTGTTTCTCTTTTTATAGAAGCAACGAGACTTTTAATTTCCTCAAGCTTTGGATTCATCAATTGAGTTTCAAGCTTTGCAACAAAACCATCTGCAAAAGCACCAATATTTGAATAATCCAAACAAGGGGTATTAATTGGTTTAACTTTTGTCAAAGGAGAAAATCTCAAAGAATTATCTTCGAGGCACTTTGAAGAAGTAAAATATATATTGCAAAATGTTTTAAAATATTCATCATAACAAGAGTTATGAGTCAAAATCGTATCAGTACTCTTTGAAGCCTGTTTCTTAACGAGTGGCACATAACTACTATATGCATTATTTACTATATTAAAAGAGGAAATTTTCATAAGATGTTATATTTACGTTGGTATAAATATAACATCCGAAAATAATATATTTTGCGCAAACGTCTATTTTCCGCTTGGCGCAAGAATCATAACAACATTTCTACCTTCAATTTGAGGTTTCTTTTCAATTTGAACAGTATTTTCCTCAAATTCTGCCATAAATTTATTAATTAAATCCATTGCAAGGTGACTATGTTGCATTTCTCTACCTCTTAGCATTACAACAACTTTAACTTTATTACCAGATGCTAAGAATTTTTTTGCAGCCTTTAGACGTACTTCATAGTCATGCACATCAATTTTATAGCGCATTTTAACTTCTTTAATATCAACTGTATGCTGCTTTTTCTTTGCTTCTTTTGCGCGTTTTTCAGTTTCGTATTTATATTTTCCCCAATCAAGGATTTTTGCAACTGGAGGAGATTGATTAGCAGATACGACAACAAGGTCTAAATCTCTTTCTTTCGCCATTTGGAGTGCTTTTTGGGTTGGAACTGTTCCGTGATTTACTCCTTCATCATCAATAAGTCTAACTTCTCTGGCTCTGATTTTTTCGTTTAATAATTCGTTTTGAGCTCTATTATCATTTCTACTAATAACATTATCTCCTTTTTTCACTGTCTATTTATTATTTATACCATGGTTTTTTATTTTGTAAAACAAAAAACTAAATTTTACTCAAATCAAATGCACTTTTTATATGACATTTATTTTTCAAAATTATCTCTTTTTCAGTTTTTCCCAACTTTAAAAAACTATTTGTTGTCCTTATATTATTTTCAAGTGAAAGCCACATTGCTAAAAGATTTTGCTGTTTTTTCATCCTTGTTTTTTTAATGAAAAAATCCCTTTTTCCAAACTGTTCATAATTGTATGCTTCATATTCAAACTCTATAATTTTACAATTTTTATTAATTTTTTTGGATTCATTCTTGATTTCTGAAATAAAATCTTTTTTTGAATATGAAAAATTCTCCCAGGCTGAATTTTTATCCTTTGTAAACGGAATTTGCTCAAGCATAATTATAAAAATCGCTGCAATAAACAATACATTAACAACTTTATTTTTTGAATTTAAATTTTGCATATATTGAATAAAAAAAGCAATTCCAAAAGAAATAATAATTAAAGCAATAAATGAACTCCTTACAGGAGAACTTATTATCTCCGAACCAAATAAAAGAAAATATAATATTTTCCATATAAAAATTGCACAGCTTCCGGAAGATATCATAAATATAAAAATCAAAAGTAATATAGGAATACCTTTTGAATACTTAATTTTCCACATTCCAATTAAAGAAAATATTAAAGTAAAAATCCCTGTTCCAATACTAAATTCTTTGCTTCTAAAATAAGAAACGTAATACAAATTTTTAAAAAACAAATTATCAAAAACACTTACATTTCTAATCCAAACTGTGAAATTTGAAATATTTTCAACCAATTCCCTATAAGTTTTCATAACTCCTAAATTAACAATATTGTAGGACAAAGGAATTAACATCAAAAAAATAACCAAAAAATAAAACAAAAGAAACTTATAATATTTTTTAAAATAATTTATAACACAAACTCTTCCGCTTTTAGGTAACAGCGCCAAAAGCAATCCCAAAAAACCTATAAAAAGACTGAAAAATCCCAGAGTATAGCAGCTATAAAATTGTAAAATTATTGAAATCGCAAACAACAAAAACCAAAAGTGATTTTTTATTCTTGAATTATTTTCATTTACATTAAGCAAAAATATAATGGCTAAAATTGTATAAAATTGAGTGAAATAACCAATCTCATCCATTCTAAAATATCGCATAACAGAAAAAGCAAAAATAAAAGATGAAATCGAAGAAGCAAAATTTGAAAATTTAAACCTGTGATTTAACAAATAATAAAAAGTTGCATAATTTAAAATACACAAAAGCATCATAAGAATTTGAAAAGAAGTAAAAGGATTAAGCCTAAAAAGCCTTAAACCCCAATATATAGGCATTATGCCTACTAAAGAATCACTTGATGCCAAAGTACTTTCTTGAGGATAAGAAAAAGGCGGGCTCCAAAAATAATAATTTGGAGCATTTTGATTTAACCAAAGCCAAGAATGTTCAAGAATATAATTAAAATACTTACTATATTCTCCCATTCCAGGCATTAAATCAAATTTTGTTCCTAACATCGGATAAAAAAAGACTAAAAGTCCTATAATCAAGAACAAAAAATAAAAACCGTATTCTTTTAATATTTTTTTTACAAAACCCATATCATTATTCAAAAATTTTATACAACTCTTCCGGTTTGAAAATTCCGTATTCTGTTATAATGCCTGTTATTAAAGAAGCAGGCGTAACGTCAAACCCCGGATTTATAACATTCACTTTGTCTGTGCATATAGGCTTGTCATTAATAACTGTTACTTCTTTTTTATCTCTTAATTCTATAACTATTTCATCCCCTGTTTTAATTGAAGCATCAATTGTAGATTTTGGAGCTGCGATATAAAAAGGTATATTATGGTATTTAGCTGCAATTGCAACCATATACGTTCCTATTTTATTTGCGCTATCTCCATTTAAGGCAATTCTATCTGCCCCTACAACAACCACATCAATCATATTTTTTTTCATAAAATACGCACCCATTCCATCGGTTATTAAGGTTGTATTTATTCCATCTCTTGTAAGTTCGTATGTGGTTAATCTTGCCCCTTGTTGACGAGGTCTTGTTTCATCTGCGAATACTTTAATTGTCGGGTCTTTTTCAAATGCACTTCTAACAACCCCTAAAGCCGTACCATGCCCAACCGTTGCAAGCGCTCCTGCATTACAATGTGTTAAAATGGTTGCCCCTTTTGGAATTATCGCACTTCCGTATTCACCTATTTTTTTATTAATTTCAATATCTTCATCTTCAAGTTTTATAGCGTTTTCAATTAAAAGTTCAACTATTTTTTCTTCTGATTCCTGTGAATTTTTAACTATATCAAGTTGTTTTTTAATTGCCCAACTTAAATTAACTGCTGTTGGTCTTGAAGAATTTATATAATCTGCTTTTTTAATAATTTCTTCTTTAAAATTCGGTTTTCCCATGCTTTCAATAGCAGCCAACACAACTCCATGCGCACCTGCAATACCAATAGCCGGAGCACCTCTTACTATCATAATTTTAATTGCATTATACATTTCATCAACTGTTTTAATGTCAACTTTTTTATATTCATAAGGTATCAAAGTTTGATCAATCATCCTTGATACACCCTTAAAATTACTTAATTTTACCCATTCAACTGTTTTTTCTGTTTGCATTTATTAGTCCTCAATTTTAATATCCAAAGGTGCGTCATAATCTTTTGGTTTTTCTTCGATTTTATTCAACATAAAAGCAGTTGCCATTCCTGTTGCACTGTTTGTTAAAGCAAAAATCACACTTACCATTATAACTATTATGACAAACAACCAAAAAGCTTCCGTAACTATATCAGGAATTGCATAAGAATAATATTTTTCTTTAAAAATTAATCTTAAAATACAAACCATAGGAGAAAAGGAAGCAAAAAAACCGACGCCTGTAAAAAATCCTATAATACCACCTAAAATTGCTCCTTGCTCATTATCAATTATACCAAGATGTTTTTCATTTTTTTTCATGTATAAAATTACAATAATTGAAGCTAAAAACCCGACTATAAAAAGCGCAAAGCCTATTATTGAAGGGAAAAGTGCAATCAAACCTAAAATTGCTCCCAAAATAAGCGAAAAAATGCTTGCGCGTTTTACGATAAGCTGATTCATTTTATCTCCTCCTTAAACCTCGGGTTTTGCGCATGACAAACTGCTAACGCTATTGCATCTATTGTATCATCTAATTTTACTTTTTCATTAATTTCTATACAATTTTTAACCATCATTTTCACTTCAGATTTATCAGCTCTGCCATGTCCTGTAATTGTTTGCTTTACAACAAGAGGAGTATATTCATACATTGGAATTTTATTTTCTTCAAGCGCAAGCAATATTACTCCCCTTGCTTGTGCTACAGGAATTATTGTTTTTTGATTTTTAAAGAAAAATAATTGTTCAATCGAAGCACAATCAGGTTTGTATTTTTTTATTAAAAATTCTAAATCCGATTTTAATTCTAATAATCTTTTAGGATGTGGAGCGTTTTTATCAGTTTGTATTGAACCGCTTGCAAAAAGAGTCAATTCATCATCTTTTACATCTACAAAACTATATCCCGTTATACCTATTCCGGGATCTATTCCAAAAATTAACATAGTTTAAACATAGTTTATATTTTTTTGTTTGTCAAATAGACAATTCTTGTTCTATAAAATCTCTTAATTCAAGTGTTTTTTTGAAGTTGAATGAAACAATCTGTCCATATCTTAAACCTATTGTACAAGAAGGACATGCAGTCAGTATCAAATCCGCTTTAGATTTTTTAATCGAAATAGCCTTTTTTAAAACTATTTTTGTTGATATTATCGGGTGATAGATAAAATAGCTGCCGCCAAAACCGCAACATAAATCAGGGTTATCTAATTTTTTATAATTTATTCCTTTTATATTTGATAAAAATTTTTCAATTTTTTTAAAATCATTTTTATCCATATGACAAGGTTTATGAAAAACAACTGTTTTATTTTTATATTTTGAATTTTCTTTTAATTTTATTTTTTTATCGTCTAAAAAATCAGTCAAAAATAAAAGCTTTTTTTTATCGTCTTCTGTTAATTCCTCATATTCAAATACTGCTTTTTTGCAACTTGCGCAATCAAAAATAACTTTTGAAGCAGATTTAATAAGTTGGATATTCCTTTTTTTTGCTTTTTCATAGTTTTTTATATCACCCGAGGTTAAATAAGGTAAACCACAACACAAAAAATCTGCAAAGGTAAAAATTCTATCTAAATACGTTGTTTTATGTTGAGCTTTTGCAACACAGCCTTTAAAATATAAAACATTTGATTTTATGTCAGTTTTTGAAGGTATTTTTTTAAATATATTCAAAAGATACAAGAATTTTATAGGCAAAAGTTTTACCATAAGAAACAATCTTTGACTTATTTTAGAAGGGTTAAATTTTGCATTTTTATGAGCAAAAATCAAGCTTGTATTAACCCCTGACGGGCAATTTTCTTTGCATTTGGAACAATTCAAACATATTTTTAAATCTTTTTTTATTTCTTTTTCATTTAAATATTTTTTTTCATAACCAAGAAGTTTACATATTAGACCTCTTGCTGTATTATTTTCATCTTTTTTAATTTGAAATATGGGGCAATTCTGCAAACATAAAGCACAACGTGAACATTTATTCAAATTTTTAATAATTTCATCTTCCTGCATATTTTATAGTATAATTTAACGATATGAAATATGCAAAATTAAAAAACGGTAATATTGAAATTTTAAATTGTGAAAAACCTGCACTAAATTCAAAAGGTGCAATTATAAAAGTTCTTGGTTGCGGGCTTTGCGGTTCTGATTTGGTTAAAATTAAACATGCTAACAAAGAAAATGAAGATAAAATTGTTTTAGGACACGAAGTTGTCGGAATAATAGAAGAAATCAATTCAGATATATCTGATTATAAAAAAGGTGATATTGTCGCGCTTGGACATCATTATCCTTGTTTTAATTGTGAATTTTGTAAAAACAAATCATACTCCATGTGCAGAACATTTAAACAATCAAACATTTTTCCCGCAGGCTTTGCACAATATATAAGAGTTGATGATAATCATTTAAAATATACGGTATATAAAATGAATACCAATTTAAAAAATGATGAAATGGCATTTTTGGAACCGTTATCTTGCTGTATTAGGGCAATCGAAAGAGCAGGCTTTAAATATAAAGAAGACAATTCAAAACATTCCGCATTGGTAATTGGTTTAGGGTCTATCGGGCTTTTAATGATGAAAGCATTAAAAGCTTTTGGCGTAAATGCTTATGGTTACGATATTTCACAAGCAAGACAAGAATTAGCAAAAAATCATGGCTTTTCTTTTATTGAAAATAAAAAATACGACACTGTTTTTCTCACTGCAGGACACTCTAAAACTATTGAAACGGCCTTAAAGTATGTTATAGACGGAGGTAAAATAATTGTATTTTCTTCCATAGAAGATGACTTTAAAGGATTTTCAAATAATGAAATTTACTATAGGGAATTATCAATTATTTCAAGTTATTCCCCCGCTCCGTCGGACATTAAACTTTCTGCAGAATTTTTGAATGAAAATAAGGTAAATGTTAAAAACCTGAGTACACATTATAAACTTGACAATTTAGCATCTGCGGTTGATGATAGTTTTAAAAATAAAATATTTAAGGCGTATATAGAAATATGAAAATGAAAGCTGTGCGCTATTGGGCGCCAAACGATATCAGATATGAAGAAGTAAAAATTCCGGAATTACAAGAAGGGGAAATTCTTGTAAAAGTTGAAGCAGCACTAACTTGCGGAACGGATGTTAAAACTTTTAGAAGAGGGCATCCTGTTTTAATTAAAGAAACTCCTTCCGGTTTTGGACATGAATTTTCAGGAATTGTTGAAAAAATTACACCCGAAGTCACTAACCTTAAAGTTGGCGACAGAGTTGTATGCGCTAATTCAGCTCCTTGCGGAGAATGTTTTCATTGCAGAAAAGGCGAATTTGAGCTTTGCGAAAACTTAAATCTTTTAAATGGTGCTTATGCTCAATATATTGTTATACCAAGAAAAATTGTTGAAAAAAATACTCTTATAATTCCGGATAATTTAACCTTTGCACAAGCTGCTTTTAGTGAACCTTTATCAAATGTAATTCATGGAATGGCAAAAACGCCAATCAACAAAGGTGATACTGTAGGAATAGTAGGCATTGGACCTATAGGGCTTATGTTTGCAAAGCTTGCAAAACTAAAAGGTGCTAAAGTTATTGCAATGGGCAGAAACCCTCTAAAATTAAAAATGGCACATGAATTTGCAGATGCTGATGTAGTTATAGATTTGAAAAAATATTCAGACCCGAAAGATATTATTTTAAGCTACACAGAAGAAGGTCGGGGTCTTGATGTCGCAATTGAATGTGTTGGATTACCCGAAATGTGGGAAAAAATGTTTTCATTAGTCAGAAAAGGTGGAACCGTACATCTTTTTGGAGGATGTGCTTCGGGAACTACCGTAAACATTGACACAAGAAGACTCCATTATGATGAAGTCAATATAGTAAGTTCATTTCATCATACTCCTAAATATTTCAGGGAAGCACTTGATTTAATTGCAAGTAATAAAATTGATGTAAACAAGTTAATAACAAAAAAAATGGATATGAAATATGCCAAAAAAGCAATAGAAATGCATAGGGACGGCGAAGTTATTAAAATTTTACTTGAAAATTAACTTGACTCAAAATTATTATTTGTTATTATTAAATGGTCTGATTTCGGCAGTCTTTGAATTAACAGACAAGAAAATAATTGATAATTGAATAATTTGCCGCGTTAGCCTAGGTGAGTTTACGAAACCGAATAAATATTCACCAACTGAGCTAACAGACAAGAAAATAATTGATAATTGAATAATTTGCCGCGTTAGCTCAGTTGGTAGAGCAAGGGACTGAAAATCCCTGTGTCCTTGGTTCGATTCCGAGACGCGGCAAATTTTTTGTATTTAAAGAAAGTCTTTTGACAAGACTGCGTCTCGGAGCAATCGCTTCGCTTTTGCCCTCTCGTCGAAAGTGCGATTCAACGCACTTTCTCCTCGGCAGAGTGAGACGCGGCAAATTTTTTGTATTTAAAAAAAGTCTTTTGACAAGACTGCGTCTCGGAGCAATCGCTTCGCTTTTGCCCTCTCGTCGAAAGTGCGATTCAACGCACTTTCTCCTCGGCAGAGTGAGACGCGGCAAAT
>CALUZA010000063.1 GCA_944325185.1 Candidatus Gastranaerophilales bacterium
AAATAGGATACATACATAGTATTTTTAACTTTATTAATATATCTTTTTATATAAAAAGATATGTAAATATTGCTTTTTTAAAAAATTTATATTATATATAAAATTAACCAAAACATTTTTGAATAACGGATTGAACTAGGAAAATAATATGAAAAAAATTTTTGCTTTTAGTTTAATTGAACTTATGATTAGTTTAATTACAATAAGTTGTATAATGGCTGCGTTTACGCCAATTTTGACTAAAAAATTGAATAAAACAAATGTTACAATGTCTATATCTGAAATTTCATCAAAGTGTGATAAATTTTCTTCCGATTGTGTACTTTGTTATCCTAATAAATGTTTAATTTGTAATAAAAGTTGTACTGATGGCGAAATAAAAGATTCTGAAAAATGCAGTTGTGAAACTTGTGCTGCAATGTATCCTAATTGTTTAGAGTGTAAAACTTCGGGTTGCCAAAAATGCTTGTCCGGTTATGGATTAACGGCAGATAAGTCTTGTGAATTATGTCCTTTGGGATATTATTCGGATGGTTCAACTTCCTGTAAGCCTTGTTCTGCAGGCAAATATCAGGATACAACAGGTCAAAGTACTTGTAAAGATTGTCCTGCGGGTAAATATCAAGATTTAGAAGGTCAAAGTACTTGTAAAGATTGTTCTGCAGGTAAATATCAGGATTTAGAAGGTCAAACTACTTGTAAAAGTTGCCCGATAGGTAAATATCAGGATGTAACAGGTCAAAGCACTTGTAAAGATTGTCCTGCAGGTAAATATCAGGATTTAGAAGGACAAACTACTTGTAAAAATTGCCCTGATGGTAAATGGTCAACTTCTGCTTCAAATACATGTGATATTATTTGCGAAGTTGGATATAGTTGTTCTTCCGGCAGTATGCAGGTTTGCTCTGCGGGAACTTATTCTTCAGGTTCTTTGGGATTGTGTTTAGCATGTGAAAAAGGTAAATATCAGGATATAACAGGTCAAAGTAGTTGTAAAAGTTGTCCTGCAGGTAAATATCAGGATACAACAGGTCAAAGCAGCTGTAAAAACTGTCCTGATGGGAAATATCAGGATTTAGAAGGTCAAAGTACTTGTAAAAGTTGTTCTTCAGGATATACTCCTAATTCTACAAAGACAGGATGTGAAAAGACTTGCTCTTGTTCTGAAAATTATTATTTATATTATTCTTTTTTTGAAGATGAAAAAGAATCGAAGTATAGTTGCAGCAGCAGTTGTCCTGAAAATTTCGGAACGGTGATAACAGATGAAAAAGGATGCAAAACTTGTCGAATCGTATGTCCGAGCAATTATCGATATGATTCATATAATGGATGTGCACAATGTTATTCTCCTAGTGTTCCAAGTAAATTAAATGCAACAAGTTGTACTTGTCCTTCCGGTTATTATATTGAGAAGAATGTCATAATCGCAAAAATATATGCTTCCGATGGAACTTTGTATAAGAATATAACACTTACTGGCGGATTTAATAAATGTATAGAAAATTTAAACCCCAGTCTTGCAGGATGCAGGTCGATAGATACCGTACCTAGCACTAATCATTCTACTTGGGCTAATTATGGGTGCAAACCCAGCTGTAATTGGTATAAAGGTGAATATATTGATACAACAGACGGAACATGTAAACAATGCAGCGGTTACTCTACTGGATTTGATTGTAAATCAAATTACCTTATATCATTAAGCAGAAAATATCTTACTGATGGTAATTTTGTATATCAAATTTCAATTTCATACGATTCTGTAAGTGATGACGGAAAAACTTTTACAAAAGACGGAGTTACTTATTATATGAAAGCGTTAACAGAATCCGAGTTTTAATTATTTTTTGTGTTTTGATTAGGGATGTGCTTTTGTATATCCCATTTTTTTAATTTTCAGGCAAAATAAAAAGCAGGCTATTTATGAGCCTGCTTTTTGAATTTTGTTTATTATTTTTTAACTACTTTAATTGCGCTATCGGGGCAAACCATAGCACAAGTTCCGCAGCCTATGCATAATGACGGGTCAGGTTCTACGCAGGGTGTTTGATATAATCCTACTTCTTTTGACCATTTTAAGCATTGTTTCGGGCATTTCACCATGCAAAGTCCGCAGCCTTTGCATAATTCTGAAAACATATACCAGTCTGCTTTTCCGTTTGCTACATTTTCAACTTTAAAGCCTTTATATTGTTTTTCTGCTGCCATTTAAACACCAACTTTCTCTATCATTTCCATACCCATTTCAAGAGCCTTGTAGTTAAGTTCTCTCAATTCGGGTTTAGCTGCAAATTTTTTACCGAGTGCAATTTCCATTGCGTTTTTAATATCGTCTAATTTTAGAACGTTTGTTGCTTTTAATAAAACGCCTAAAATCATAATATTAAATACACGAGCTGATAATTGTTCGTTTGCTATTTTATTTGCTTCAACCGAAATTACTTCTTTACATTTTGCAGTCGGTTTTGTGGTACATACAGATGAATCGTAAACTACGACTGAATCAGGGGATGTATAGGTTTCACATCTTGCAATTGCTCTATCTGATAGAGCAATTATAATGTCGCCTTTTGCAAAACGAGGTTCGCCGATTTTTTCATCTGCTATTTGACAGAAAGCAACTGAAACACCGCCGCGTTGTTCAACGCCGAAGTTTGGAATATAAAGAATTTCTTTTCCTGCTTCATATCCTGCTTCAACAAGGATTTTTGCAATTGATTGAACGCCTTGTCCGCCTTCACCTGCCAAAACTATTTTTGTTCTTGCCATATTATTACTCCAATCCTTCTCTTATAAGAAATTCTTTTACTTCGAAACATTCTTCCATTGTTTTCAATCTGCCCCAAGTGTCAACATTGTTTGTTCTCCAGTTTAGAGGGCAAACTGATAAAACTTCAACGAATGAATATCCGCCCATTGCTGTGTTTTTAAGAGCTTTTTTCATTACACTTGAAAGTTTTCTTAAGTTTGAAACAGAAGCTCTTGCAACATAAGCTTTATTAGGGTCAGCAATTGCTGCAACAAGTTCTGCTGCTTTTGCCGGTCTTCCTGTAACTTCAGGGTCGCGACCGTATGGAGTTGTTTCCGTTTTTTGTCCGGGCATTGTAGTAGGACTCATTTGTCCGCCTGTCATACCGTAGTTTGTGTTGTTTGCAACAATAACAAGGATATTTTCGCTTCTTGTTGCAGCGTTTACAAGGTGTTGAGCACCAATTGCCAATCCGCCGCCATCTCCCATGTATGCAATTCCTACGGTTCCGGGGTTAGCTCTTGTAACACCGTATATAACAGGGGTTGTTCTTCCGTGGTGTGTTTGAACGGTATCAAGGTTCATATAATTCCAAGATAATAAAGAACATCCTATATCACAACCAAATACGGTTCTTTCGTTTAATTCCAATTCGTCTATCGCTTTAGCCAAAGTTTTTAAAATCATACCATGACCGCAACCGGGGCAGAATTTGCTTGCTCCGGCTTCTGCATTTTGAGCTTTAGCTAAATCCGGTTTTACATCTAATGTAGTTATCATTTTATTTCCTCATCAATTTCTATACGTTTGCCATTTCACGAACCATTGATTCAACTTTTGCAACTATATCGTCGCCTGTAACACCTACGCCCATTTTGAATAATGTTTGATATGGTGTCGTAAGTCCGTATAATTTTTCTAAGCACATTTGAGCAAGTTGACCATTGGCAGATTCCGTAAAGAGAACTTGTTTAGCTTGTTTAACTGCTTTTCTCATAGGTTCAGTCGGCAAAGGTCTAATTGTGATTGGTCTGAATAGACCGGCTTTAATTCCTTTTGCTCTCAATTCATCAACAGCTGTCATAGCAGAACGTGCCACTATACCATGAGCAATAATAAGAACTTCAGCATCTTCTGCTTTATATTCAAGATATTCTTCAACTTCTTTGCTCATTTTATCGTAATCAATTTGATATTGGTCAAGCTGAGCCATAAGTTCTTCTTCAAGATTAAATGTATTTCTTAAATGATTTGCTTTTCTATCTACGCCGATTTTGCCTTCTGCTCTTAGGGCTGCAGGAGTAGGTTCCATTTTGATACCGCGAGAAGCAGGGTCATATAATGTAACAGGTTCTCTCATTTTGCCTTGATAGCCGTCAGCCAGCATAAATGTTGGGAAACGATATTTCCAAGCAGTGTTAAAAGATTTAATCATATAATCAAATAAATCTTGGTGTCCTGCTGTTGAATAAACTATTCTAAAGCCTTCTCCGTTTCCGCCAAAGCATGTTAAACGAGTTTCTTGTTGAGCATAAATTACGGTTGCAGTAGAAGGTCCGCCTCTTTGCATTACTGCGCAGACGAAAGGAATTCTCATCATTTCAGCCATAGATTGAGCATCTTGCATAATAACGTTACCGGGGCCTGCTGTAGCTGTAAAAGCACGTTTGCCTGCTAAGATACCGCCGATTGTAGAAAAACCTGCAGAGATTTCATCTTCGGTTTGCAAAAATCCTGCTTCGGTTTTTGGTAATAATTTGCACCAAGTGTGCATAATTTCATTTTGAGGTGTAATCGGGTATCCGTACATAAATTCAGCTTCTGCGGCATTTGCTGCATAGGCTATAACTTCATTACCCGTCAAGAACATTCTGGTGTCTTGAGTGATAAGTTTTTTAACCATAATTAATCCTTAACCCTTATTTTAAAACTCTATACAATTTAAAAATACTACAAAATTAAGCTTTTATCAAGATTTTTTCAATATTTTAAAGGCTTTATTTTTTTACAACAAAACCAAAAGTTGAAGAATTATTTTGTCTGGATTCTGCAATAATATTCCAGTTATGAGCGCTAATTAGTTTTTTTGCAATGTTTAAATTTAAACTCATACCAAGTTGGTTAAAATCGCATAAATTCTTTTTATCTTCAAATAAACTGTTGATTTTTTCTTTTGTCATATAAATCGACTTATTTTTTGTACAGAAAGAAATTGATTTCTTGCTTTCTTTAACTAAAATTTCAATGTCGCTTTTTTCAAAACCATAGGAAACAGAACTTGAAAGAATATTGAAAATGATTTTTTGTATCATTAATCTGTCTGCTTTTAATTTAATTTCATTTTTTTTGTTAGTTTTTACAACTATATTTTGATTTTTTTCTTTTGCAAAATTTTTAATTATATTGCAGCAATCTTGAATTTGTTCAAGTATATCAATGTTTTCTAATTTTGGCTGCGGTTTTTCATTTTCATATTTAGCAAGAAAAATTGTATTTGAAATAATTTCAAATAAGAAATAATTAGAATTTAAAATTTCGGTTAATATATCTTTTTGTTCAGAATTTAATTTGCCGAAACGTTCTTTTAAAATTAATTCAAGACTTTGAATTTGCGCTAAAAGAGGTGTTTTTATGTCATGGTTTAAAATGCAGGTAAATTTGTTTCTTTCTTTTTGAAGTTTTTCATTGTACCTGCTTTTTATTTTTTTAAATTTTTCTTTTATTTTTTTTATGAGTTTTTTTTTAAAAAACATTTTTTCCTCGTTTTAAAATAAGTTTGCTCTTACTGCTTTAACTGCTGCTTGGACTCTATCTTCTACGGATAATTTCATTAAAATATTTCCTACATGAGCTTTTGCGGTGTTTGTTGAAACAATTATTTCTTTTGCTATTTGGGAATTGGTTTTACCTTCGATTAAAAGCCTTAAGACTTCAAGTTCTCTATCTGTTAGGCTATTTTTTAATCTTCTGTTTTCATATAAATTTTCTAAATCTTTTATATTTGGAGCAGGAATGGATGCAAAAGCTGTTTTTGCTATTTCTAAATCCATCCAAAATTCTCCTGAGGTAACCATTTTGATAATTTTTTTAAGTTCTTGTTCTTCAGTATTTTTAAGAACATATCCGCAAGCCCCGCAAGCTAGAGAGGCAAGAACTCTTTCTTCGTTTTCATAGGATGTAAACATAATTACTTTGGTTTTAGGATATGTGTCTTTTATGATTTTCGTTGCTTCAATTCCGTTCATTTCAGGCAGTTCAATATCCATAAGGATAATATCCGCTTCATTTTTTTTCATTGCATCAAGACATTCTTCTGCAGTTTGAAAATCACCTAAAATCTTGTAATTATCATCATGCTCGAAATATCTTTTATGTGCAATTCTGGTGAGTAAATAATCATCAACTATGTATAAGGTGATTGTTTTCATATCAGCTCTCATTCCTGTTCAGTGTCAAGGCTATGATATTAAACAACTTGATGTTTGTATATTACCCGAGTCGGCTAATTTAGTTGAATAATTTTTGAGCTTGCTCTATTGTTTCTTTTAGTTTTTCGGGTTTGTCTGCCATATAATATATTTTCATTTTTTGTTCGTATAGTTCGTATGAATTCGGATATTTTTTCGTGGCATCGTTAAGAATTTTTATTGAGGGTTCTTCTTTGCCTGTTAATTCGTAGTATATTTCTGATAAATCAATATATTCATCTGGTGTGGCAGGTTTGAATTTTTTTATTTGAGCAAACTGAGCTTTTGATTTTTTTTCATCGCCTTGTAATTTGTATAAAATATACAAATTATATTTATATATTATTGAATTTTTGTCAAGCGAAAGTTTTTCGTTCAAAAATTCTTCTGCCTTTTTAATTTCATTTAGTTTTATGTAGTTTTTTATGTATAATTTTTCGGCTTCTGCGTTTAGTTTGGTGATTTTATTAAGTTCTTCAAGTGATTTAGAATAATTTTTTAAATAATATTCAATTTTTGCTTTTTCAAAATAATATTCATTATGTTTTCCTAATTTTAAAGCTTCGTTTATATATTCAAGAGCTTCTTTATAGTTTGCTTCTTTTGAACATATTTTTGACAGTAAAAATTGCACTTCGCTTGATTTGGGATTTATTGAAGAAGCTTTTCTTATTAAATTGATTGCTTCTTTTAATTTTCCTGTTTCAATCAGTGAATATATGTAGCCGAAATATCCTTCATAATAAGCGTCATTAACGTTTATCAATGTTTCGAAATATATTTTTGCATTTTTGTAATCTTTTTTATTTAAGTAGTAATTTCCTAAATAAAGAAGAACTTTTATGTTATTTGGGTTGATTTTATACGCTTTTTGAAGAGCTGAAAATTCTTTTTCAGGGTTATTTTCAATAGAATATATTTTTGCTTCAAGAAGATTTATTCTTAAATTATCGCTGCTATATGTTTTTTTATATTCTTCAAGGGTTGATTTTGCAGAATTAATATCGTTATTTTTTAGATAGCATTCTGTTAAAAAGGCATAAGTTTCAGGATTTTTTTCTATTTCAAGACTCTTTTTTAAGTTTTCGATTGTCTTATCAATTTCGCCTTTAAAATATAATTCAAGAGCGCTTAAATCGTATATTTCTTTTGTTGTATCGGGAATTGATGTTATTCCCAGTTCTTTTGCAAGATTGGTATTTAAAAGATTATTGTCAAAAATAATTGCTTTTGAAATGTATTTACCGGCTTGTTCTTTGTCGCCTTCAAGAAGGGCTATTTTTGCTTTTATAAAATATGCACTTGATGATTTTGGATCAATTTTTAACATCATATCAGCATAATAGCCTGATTCTTTTATTTTTCCGGTTTCATAATACATTGCTGCCATATCAAAATAATCTTCAATATTGATATTTTTATTTTCAAAAATTATTTTTTCTATGCTTCTATTTTCTGAAGTGATTTGGTATGATTTTTTAAAATATTTAATTGAATTATTTTTATCTGAAAGATTTTTATAAATTTCGCCTAAAAACCAATACCCGTCTTCGTCGTTGGGATTGCTTACAATGTAATCTAAAAAGAAATTTTTAGCTGAGCTAAAGTTTTTGTTTTGAAATTCATTTATTCCGTCTTGGATTTTCCACAGTAAGCTTGCATTTGCATTTGTGCAAATGAGAAAAAAGAAAATAAAAAATATTTTGAAATTTTTTATCATAATATTTTTTCTATGATTTCTTTTAAATCGCTAAAAACTTTATCAATAGTTTGAGTAGCATCTATTACTTTTATTCTTTCAGGATATTTTTCAGAAAGTTCAAGATAACCTTGTCGAACTCTTTTATGGAATTCAAGACTTTCTTTTTCCATTCTGTCTTTGGTTGAACCTACTCTTTTTTGAGCTGTTTCGATATCCACATCGAAAACAATTGTCAAATCAGGTTTTCTGCCTTTTGTTGCAATATTATTTAAAAGGTCAATTTGTTCAATATTTCCTTTTCTTCCGTATCCTTGGTAAGCAACAGTTGAATCTATACATCTGTCGCAGAGAACAATTTTACCTTCGTTGACATTTTTTAAAACAATTTCTTCAATGTGTTGGGCTCTATCTGCAAGATATAAAAACATTTCCGCAACATCAGAAACAAAACCTTTGTGAAATAAAAGGATCTGTCTTAAATTTTTGCCGATTTCACATCCGCCCGGCTCTAATGTTACAATTGTTTCATAATTTTTTTCTTTTAGATAATTATTTAGAAGTTCAATTTGAGTTGTTTTTCCGCAACCGTCAATTCCTTCAAAACTAATAAATAAGCCTTTTTTACACTCCATTTTATACTCCTTATTAAAATTATAGTACAATTTCTTGTATTGATTTAAAGGAGTAAAAAAAATTTTACAAAAAGCTTAAATATTAAGTATTTTTTCAATCCTGAATTTATAACCGTCAGGTTTATTAGATACAATTGTATAAATTGACGAAATAATTAATAGTATCATTGAAATTGAAAAACAAATTGCAATAACCTTTTCTTTTTTAGTCATTTTAATCACCTTTTTGCATTGATTTATTAATCCATTCGTTTGCTCTTGGACCTGGAAGAATTTTGCCGTCTACTCTTAAAGCATATCCAAATGGGTCTTCACCTTTATCTACACCGTCTACATCCATACAAATTAATGTGTATGAATCATAAAATCCGTCATATTTTATTTTGAAACTTCTGTAATCAGACGATTGGCAATATCCGCTTATAGTGCTTGAGCTGCAAATTCCGCCTGCCCAAGGGCTTTCGTGGTGTATTCCAAAAGGAGAGTGCGGCCACACTTGATAAAAAATTATACCGTCAGATGTAACAATTTCTTTTATTTTGCCACCGTCTGCGTATGTAATACAATTTTTGTCCCATTCTTCTTTTTGAAGTGCATCTGTGCTTAACATACGATAAGATGTTTTTAAATCCGAATGCACATTATTAAGTTTGTCGCAATTCGATTCTTTAACATTCAACATGTCTGCAAAAGTTTCGCAAAAATATTTATAATCTCCGTCATGGGTTCCATCTATTAAAGTTCCGTCAGGTTTTATCCCTAAATCGCCGTTTGCATAATATTGATCTGAATTAACTAATTCTCTTATAACGGTACCTAATGTATTATTTCCTTTTTTAAATTTCATAACATTTTCATCGGGTGAAGAATTAATCGCAACGGGCAATAGAATTGCTGTTATAACTCCGATTACAGTTAAAACAATCATAATTTCAGCTAATGTAAAAGCTTTAAAGATATTTTTTTTCATTAAATAAACTCCATAATTTATAAATATATTCATGTCATGAAAAATATTATATTGCAAGGAATTTAACAATTTTTGTAAGAAAGATATTACAGAATTTATTAATCTAAAATGCAACAATCAAAAAATGGGTATTAGAAAAATAAAAAATCAAATTGGTAAGAAAATAAAAAATTTGAGAATTGAAAACGATTTATCCCAAGAACAGCTTGCAGAATTTGTAGGGATGTCCAGAGAACATATTTCCTGTCTTGAGAGAGGCAAAAATCTTGTAACTATTGAATCTTTATATAAAATTTCTGAGTATTTTAAAATAGATATAAGAGATTTTTTTTAAATTTATGTTATAAAATATTACATTTTATGAAAAAATTGAAATAAATTTTACCTTTTTAAATTATTATTTTATAATTGATTATATAAGTATTGGTTGACAAAAAAGGGGAGATTCCGTGCAGGATTCGTTATTGAATACAGTTAAAAAGCTTACGGTTGAGGAAAAAATTAACGTTGAAGAATTAGAAATTATTTTAGATAGCAATATCGAAGAAGTTGTTAAATTGTGCAAGAAAGCTTGCTTGAAACCGAAAACAGATTCTGCCGGAAATGCATACTTTACAAAAAGTGATGTAGATACTTTAAAAAAGATTAAAGAACTTTATCTAAAATCTCAAGAAATTCATAATTCAGAAAAAAAACAAGAAATTTTAAAAAATGCTTCAAATGCTGATGTAAATGTTGAAATAGCTAACCCTGATAAGAAAGTTAATTTCCTAACCAGAGCAAAAAACAGAATTAAAAGCGAAAGTAATTTACCTATAAATGCTAATCATCCTGTTTTTCATCTTCAAGCGCAAATGGAGAAATTGGAAAATAATTTAGTTTCAAAAATGAGCGCTATTTTAAGCGAGAAAATGGATGGATTTGATGAAATTATCGTTGAATTAATCAGAGCCAAAACAGAAAATGAAAATTTACGCCAGCAGGTTAATACTTTAAATAAACAAGTGTTTATATTGAAAAAAGAACTTGCAGCTTTTAGCCCTCTGCCTTTTGGATTGTATACCAAAAAAGAAACAGATGAATTATAATTTTAATTAAATTATGAGTAATGCTTTAATAAATTTTTATCATAACCTTGAAGAGCCGATTATAATTTATGATAAAAAGCAGAATATCTTGTATCATAATTTAGCTTTTAAAAAGATTTTCGGCGATTTCAACAATTCTGAAGGATATGATTGTCTTTCAAAGTTGAGTTATAAATTTTCTTATCAAATGTGTTTTTTAAAATCGGAAGATTTGAAAACATATTGTCCGCCGATTAGCGCCATTAAAAAAGATGTTAATTTTTCTACTTTTGCAACTTATCAAAAAGACGAAAATAAGTTTTATCATTTTATGATAAAGGCATTTAGCGTAAAAAGGTACAGAATAGTTTATTTCTATGACATAACCGATGAACTTAGAACGGAAAAATTAAAAGAAGAAAATGAACGATTAAGAATTCAAAATGTTGAATTTGCTTCAACAAATTCAAAAGCTCAAAATCAAGCCGTTAAAATGGCTTTGTTAAATAGAATTTCAATTAGTATAAAAAACGAACTTGATATAAAAACTTTAATAGAAAAATCTTTAAGGGAATTAAGCATTGTATTTGGTGCAAGCAAGAGTTATTTTGCAGAATACGATAAAAATGATTTCATAATAAAATACACATATCCTGAAGTTTATGCTCCTCAAATCGGGGAAAAAGTTATATATTCAAAAGCTTTGACTGATGAATTGCATAGCGGTGAAATTTCAATTCAGACTTGTATAAAAGAACATGAAGGAGCATGTATTCCTCTTTTAAATTCAACAGTAAGAATTATTATGCCCATTATCAAAAATGCTCAGCTTTTTGGTATAGCGGTTATTTTCACTCCCAAAAAAGAAATTACGGCGCTTGAAAGAGAGCTTTTAACGGGGATTTCAATGGTTATAACTTCTTCTTTAATGCAAGCAAGTTTATTTCATCAGATTTCGCAGAAAAAAGAGGAACTTGAATCAGCAATAAAAGAATTAAAGGAAACGCAATTGCAGCTGATTAATTCTGAAAAAATGGCGTCATTAGGTCAATTGATTGCATCTGTTGCGCATGAAATAAATACACCGTTGGGCGCAATCAGCGCAAATAATGAGATGATGGAAAAATTGTTTAACAGTTTTGATGTAAGTACTCTTGATATTTTAAAGGAGATGAACGGAATAGATAAAGAAGCAATTAAGCGCATTACAAACATTGTGCAATCCTTAAAGCGCTTTGTAAGATTGGATGAAACCGTTCAACAAGAGGCAAATATTAATGAAGAATTAGATTTAACGCTTGAATTGATAAGGCATAAAATCAAAAAAGGATTTGAAATAGTTAAAAATTATGGAAACATTCCTTTTGTTAGTTGTTATCCTAATATGTTAAATCAGGTTTTTTTAAATATTTTGATGAATGCGGTTCATTCAATTGAAGAAAAAAAAGCTAAAGATTCATCCTTTGTAGGTAAAATTAAGCTTACAACTGAAGTTAAAGACGATTTTTTAAGGATAAGTATTTTTGATAACGGGGTTGGAATAAAAACTTCTAATAAAGATAAGATTTTTTCTGCAGGCTTTACAACAAAAAAGAAAGGTCAAGGGACGGGCTTGGGGCTAGCAATTTGCAGGAAAATTATTGAAAAACATAAGGGTGAAATTTCTTTTGAAAGCGGAAATTTAGAAGGTGAAGTTGATTATAAAACAGTGTTTATTGTTGATATACCGCTTTTTTAGTAAAATACTTGCAAGAAATATTTTATTTGGTATGATTGAAATAGTTAAGCTCTGGTAGCTCAGCTGAATGCGAAGCCGGTGCGGAAATTGATAAGGCGTTGAGTCTTAGCGATTAAGCAGATGATGGCGATGCACACAATCCGTTAGCGAAGTAATGAGCTTTACGGATTGGAAACACCCTAGGGGTGCGTAGGATAATTGAACAAACGAACGACAGCGTTAGCGATAGTGAGATTTGTGAAATACCCACAGGAGCTATGAGTTTGAAAATTAAATACTATGCCCTGGTAGCTCAGCTGCCGTCAAGACCTAAGTTCTTGATAAGATAATAGCAACAAGTTGCGATATCCAGCTGACACAGAGTTTGAAAATTAAATACTATGCCCTGGTAGCTCAGCTGGATAGAGCAACTGCCTTCTAAGCAGTAGGTCATGCGTTCGAATCGCATCCAGGGTAGACTTAAAAAGACTCCTATTCGAGGGAGTCTTTTTTGCGTTTAAGCCCACCCCGAAGGATTCTCAGCATTCCCCAATAAGCAAGGATAATGGTTATTGAGCCTTTATTATAGGTTTGGGGTTCCTGTTCGAATGAAAAAATTCTCACACGCATTTGTATGCAAGTAAACTTGCTACAACTGCGGTTTACCGAGAGTTTGTTATCACAAACTCTGGCACTCCGCCATTCTATGGCTCATTCTTCGCCAAGAATGTCGTTGCGAATCGCATCCAGGGTAGATAAACCAAAAGGACCCGTCTTGTGCGGGTCTTTTTTATTATATTTTTTATTTATGCTTTCTCCAACCTCTATGTGGTTTTGGACCTTTTTTCTTGCATTCCGGTTTATGTTTATGTTTTGGGTCGTGGCAATTTAATTTCGGTGGATGCGGTCTATGGTGATGTACATAGTGTTCGTCTGATTTTTGATAGATAATTTCAGTATTATCTTTCCTCAAGCCAAACCAAGTAAAAGCGTCTGCTTTAGTTTGAGTATAAATCGAAATAATAAGTGTAAAAATTAATGAGCCCAATAATTTTTTCACAATAATACCTCCAAAACCTAGTTAAATTATTGTCGTATTTTATTTAATTTTTGTCAATCAATTAATGTTTAATCGCAATTTTGAAGCATTTATCTTTATTGTTTTTGAAAAATTGGTACCCTTCAATTATATCGTTAAAATTAATTTCATTAGTTATTAAAAAATCTGTTGAAATTTTATTTTTTTCAATTAATTTCATTAAAAGCTTACATTCTGCTGCGTCTACTCCTCCTGTTTTAAAAGTAAGATTTTTTCCATACATATATGGCAAGGGGAGAATTTGATTTTCTTCATACATAGCCGGAATTGCAACAATTGCATTTGCTCTTGCAATTTTCCAAGCCATTTCAAAACTGTTTAATTTTCCTGCTGCCTCAATAACTTTATCGGCTCCTCTGTTTTCTGTTAAGGATAAAATTTTCTCGAAAACATTTTCTTCGTTTGGATTTATTGCGTAATCAGCAAGATTGTTAGCTTTCGCTATGTTTAGCCTATAATTATTTATATCAATAATAATAATTTTTTTAATTTTGAAATATCTTAATGACATTGCACTGCATAATCCTACCGGTCCTGCTCCTATGATTGCAATAGTGTCATATTTGTTTGGCTCTGTGAGTTTTGCGCTCCAATATCCTGTAGCTAAAATATCTCCTATAAAAAGAGCGCTTTTTTCATTAACATTTTTTGGAATTTTTGTTAAAGCTTGGTTCGCAAAGGGAATACGAACATATTCCGCATGTCCTCCGTCAATTGAACAACCTAAAAGCCAACCGCCATTTTCGCAATTGTTGACGTATCCTTTTTTGCAAAAAAAGCATTTTCCGCAAAAACTTTCGCAATTAACAGCGACATTATCACCAATTTTTAATTTGACATTTTTACCTTTTTCAATAATTTTTCCGACAAACTCATGTCCAAGAGTAGTTTTTTCAATTGCTTTTGGAACAAAACCTTCAACAATATGAATGTCACTTGTACAAATTGATGAATATGTTACCTTTATAATCACATCGTCATCATTTTGAATTTTGGGAATTTCTTTTTCAATGATTTCAATGGTTTTATCTTTTTTCCAAATCAATGCTTTCATTATAAGCTCCTATTTTAAAGCTAAATTTAGCGCATTTTGAATATCTTCCGTTATCAAATTTTCATCAAGCCTGCAATCTTTATATATTTTTTCTAATGGAACTCTATCTGTGAATTCTTTTTTGCCGCCGTAATTAAGAACTTTTATATCGCTTGAACCGTAGAAACTTGCGATTTTTTCTCCAAAACCACCCGATAAAATACCATCTTCAAGGGTTATGACAACTTTATGGTTGTTTTTTAGTTTGTTTAACAATTCAATATCAAGACCTGTTATAAATCGGGGATTTATAATTGTCGGTTTAATATTTAAAATTTTCTCAATTTTTTCTGCTGTTTTATGTGCTAAAGGCAGGAAGTTTCCAAGTCCAATTATTGCAATTTCTTTTCCTTCTTGTTCAACTTTGTATTTGTTTAAAATTGAATAATCTGTTTCATCTTTTATCCCTGTTGAAATAAGTTCAATATTAGGAACTCTTATTGCTGTTGGGAATTTATTTTGTTTTACTGACCAATCCAGCATTGCAAGATATTCCTCTTTGTTTGTTGGAGCTAAATATACTAAATTTGGAATATTGCTCATTAAAGGTATATCAAAACAAGTCAGATGAGTTGCATCGGCGTTTGTAAGCCCGCTCCAATATACAAGAATTGTTGCAGGAGAATTATTCAAGCATAAATCTTGTGATAATTGGTCATAAGTTCTTTGAATGAAAGAGCTCATGACTGCAAGAATAGGTTTTGCTCCGTTTTTTGCAAGTCCCGAGGCAAAAGCTACCGCATGTTCTTCTGCTATGCCTGTATCAACAAATTGATTTTTCATTTCTTCTCTGAATTTTTTTGTAAAACCGCTTACCCCCGGAGTTGCAGGAGTTATTGCAACAAGAGTTGAATCTTTTTTGGCTTCATTTAGAATATATTTTGTTGTTATATTGGTATAGTTTTCTTTTTCCTCTGCAGGAGTTTTGTAGAAATTATCAAGAGTGTGCGGCATTATCCAGTGGAATGTTTCTTTGTTTTCTTCTGCTTCTTTTAAACCGCATCCTTTAAGAGTTCTTATATGTACGACCGTTGGTTTATTGGTATCTTTTACTTTTTCAAAAGTTTCTATTAATTTTTCTGTCGAATTTCCTTCTTCAACATAATAATATTCAAAACCAAGTGTTTTAAAAAAGTTTAACTCTGCTTTTCCCTTTGTATCACGTAAAAGCTTTAAATTTTTATATAAACCGCCTGCATTTTCAGCTATTGACATATCATTATCATTTACAATTATTATAATATTGCTGTTTAATGTTGCAGCATTATCAAGCCCTTCAAATGCCTCTCCTCCGCTTAATGAGCCATCGCCGATGAGGGCTATTATATTACCTTTTTCTTGTTTTAAATCTCTTGCTTTTGCAAGACCAACTGCAAGGCTAACAGATGTTGATGTATGTCCGATTTTAAATATATCGTGTTCGCTTTCTTCAGGGGCTGTATATCCTGTATATACGTAATATTTTGAAGGATTGGTAAAACCTTCTTTTCTTCCTGTCAACATTTTATGGGGATAGCATTGATGTGACACATCAAAAACAATTTTATCAATAGGAGAATTGAAAACTTTATGCATTGCAATTGTTGTTTCAACAATACCTAAATTAGGACCCATGTGTCCACCTGTTTCGTTGACTTTTTTTATAATTAATTCTCTCATTTCATCTGCAAGTTTTTTCATTTCTTCTATTGAGAGTGTTTTTAAGTCTTCGGGTTTGTTAATTTTATCTAAAATCATTTTCTATCTCCATTTATATTATTTAAAAGAATTGTTTAGTCGTAATGTGCCTGTGTGTTGAATTTTTAATTCTATATCGTAATCGTTAGGTTTGAAATTCTTTGTCAAAGTTCGATATAGTTTTTAAATTATCTTATTGCTTTTTAATAACTTAGAATAAAATTTTAAATATTAAAAAGCCGAGGTTTTTCTTTTTTAAGTTCACTTTTTCTTTTTGCATTCCGGTGTTTGAGGGACAAAAAAAGTGAACAAGTAAATTAAGGTATGGATTTCAAAAGTTTGCTCCTGAGAAGTTTTACTTCGTAAAACTCTTACGTCGCCTTGGTACGGCTTTCGCACTTGGCACGAGCTCCACGCTCCTGCCTGCGTGCTTCACACCTTCGGGCCATTCGTAATTTTTAACAGCGCACAAGCGCTGTAGAAAAATTACTTCATTCCCGTTGCTCATGAGGAGTTTTACTTCGTAAAACTCTTACGTCGCTTTAGTCCAGTGTCGGGGCTGTTCGCTGAAGCTCAACGCCTCACCGTTACGCCCTCACATCCTTTTGCTTTTTCATTCTCGCTAACTCCGAATCAGAGTATAGCTCGAATTTCAAAAGTTTGCTATACGTCAATGTTCGTTGCGTAAACTGCATTTTGTTCAATGAAATCTCGTCTTGGTGCAACATTATCTCCCATTAGAACATCAAACAGTTCATCGCATAATTGTGCGTCTTCAAGACTTACTCTTTTTAAGGTTCTGTTTGTAGGATCCATCGTTGTTTCCCATAATTGTTGAGGCATCATCTCTCCAAGACCTTTGAAACGTTGAATTTGCATACCTTTTTGACCTCTATCTTCAATTAATTTTGATAATTGAGTGAATGAAGTAATATCGGTTGCACCGCTTTCTGTTTCAAGCTTTAAGAGCTTTTCTTCTTCAATTAAGAATTCACGAATTTTAGGATATGCATCTTTTAATCTTAAAAACTCTTGAGATTTAATCATATGAGGAGTTATTAATACAGGTTCTAATTCCCCTCCAAGTTCAATTTTAAGGCTAAATTTAGTGTTTTCGGGGTTTGAAGTTAAGAAAACTCTATAATCCTTAGCTTCAACAATACCGTAATTTTCTGCGTGGTCCTTTATGTAGTGGGTTAAGTACGCATAGATTTCTTTCATTTTTTCTTCGTTTTCAAAATCGTTTGGAGTGATGTTTGAACGAATTAAACCACGTATTATAACCGACGGCATTTGGTTGATAATAGGGTTATAGAAGGATCTATAATATTTGCCCATTTCATACATTAAGGGTTCTAATTTATCCTCGCTTATTGATTTAGTTTTAGATTTGTTGAATAGTTGAGCTCCTTTAACTCCTCTTTCTCGAACCATTCTGTCTAATGCTCTGTCATCATATAGATATTCCGTTTGTTTTCCTGTTGTAACTTTATATAGAGGAGGTTGGGCTATGTATACATAGCCATTGTCTAATAAAGGACGGGCATATCTAAAGAAAAATGTCAACATAAGCGTTCTTATGTGTGCTCCGTCGACATCAGCATCAGTCATAATTACAACTTTATGATATCTTAATTTTGATACATCGACTTCTTCGTGGTTTTTGGAAATATTTATTCCAAGAGCCTGTATCATTGTTTTGATTGAATCTGAATTATAAATTTTATCAAGACGGGCTTTTTCAACATTTAAAATTTTTCCTCTTAAAGGTAAAATTGCTTGAAATTGTCTGTTTCTGCCTTGCTTAGCAGAACCACCCGCACTATCTCCTTCTACTATATATAATTCGCATTTTTCAGCTTCTCTGCATGAACAATCCGCTAATTTTCCCGGTAAAGACGAACTTTCAAGAGCAGTTTTTCTTCTTGTTAATTCTCTTGCTTTTCTTGCCGCTTCCCTAGCTCGTTGCGCTTGCATTGTTTTTTCAATTATAATTTTAGCTGTTTTGGGGTTAAATTCGAGCCATTCTTGAAATTTGTCACGAATTACATCGTTTACGGCAGGTGTGACTTCGGCGTTACCAAGTTTTTCTTTTGTTTGACCTTCAAATTCAGGGTTTCCGATTTTAACGGAAACTATTGCGGTCAAACCTTCTCTTACATCTTCGCCTGCAAGGTTTGCATCTTTTTCTTTTAAGATATTATTTTTTCTTGCATAATCATTTATTACACGTGTAATACCGTTTCTAAAGCCTGTTAAATGTGTTCCGCCTGAGTGAGTATTAATGTTGTTTGCAAATGAAAGAACATTTTCTGTATATGAATCAGTGTATTGCATTGCTATTTCTACACTTATATCATCAACCATTTTTTCAATGTAGACAGGTTTATCGAAAAGAACATTTTTGTTTTTATTTAAATGTTCTACATAGCTTGCAATACCGCCTTCAAAGTGGTATGTTGTTTCTTTTTCATTTTTTTCATCGTGGAAAACAATTTTTAAACCTTTGTTTAAAAACGCCATTTCACGAAGTCTGTTTGCTATAACTTCACAGTCTATTTCTGTTGTTTCCGTGAATATTAACGGGTCAGGCCAGAAATGTGTTTTTGTTCCGTGTTCATCTGTTGGACGAACTTTTTCAACTTCTGTTGTCGGTTCGCCTCTTAGGTATTCTTGTCTATGAACAAAGCCGTCTCTTGAAACTTCTACAACATATTTTTCGGATAATGCGTTTACAACCGAAGCGCCTACTCCGTGTAGACCGCCTGAAACTTTATAGCCGCCATCGCCAAATTTACCGCCTGCATGAAGTACCGTGTGTACTATTTCAAGAGCGGATTTTCCGCTATTCGGCTTAATGTCGCATGGTATACCGCGTCCGTTATCTTGTACCGTAACAGAATTATCTTTATGAACTGTAACGTGGATTGTATCACAGTATCCGGCTAAGCTTTCATCAATTGAATTATCTACAATTTCATATATACAATGGTGCAGACCTCTTTGAGATGTTGAACCTATATACATCCCCGGTCTTACCCTAACTGCTTCCAAACCTTCTAAGACTCTAATGTTGCTGGCATCATAATGTTGATTGACTGTTGTATCTGCCATATACTCCCCTTTAAATAATATCTATAACAATATTGTACTATAAAGGAAGTTTTTTGTAAAAGAATGAAGTTTTAAAAATCTTCTAAAGTAAAATCTTCGCCTAAATTGTTTTCAAGAATTTTTATTAATTCCGAAAGTTTTAAATTTAATGATTGTGAAATTCTCCATAATGTTGTAAATTTGCAATCAACAAGACCATTTTCAATCCTATTTAAGTTTCCTTTATCAATATCAAATTGATATGCACATTGAGTGCAGGAAAGACCTTTTTCTTTTCTTAATTTGGAAATTAATTTACCGAGTTTTTTCGTTAAAATGGATGAATTTTTGCTGTGGCGTTGCATATATACATCATAGTCGCTATACTTTTATATGGTTGTATGTATGCAACAAAAAGAGGTTAAAATGAAATTATATAAAGCTTTTACACTGGCAGAAATTATGATTGTTTTAGTTATTATCGGAGTTTTAAGTGCGATATTGTTGCCTGTTGCAATACATAGTGTACCTGATGAGAATATAATGAAATTTAAAAAAGGTAACAATACTCTTGGGGTGGTAATAAGAGAGCTAGTTAATTCTGATCAATATTATTTAAATGGAGATTTAGGAACAAAAGTTAATGGAGATTTGGTAGATGGAAAACATGATGGTGACAATACATATTTTTGTGAAACTTTTGCGGATATGGTAAGCGTTAAGAAAAAAAATTGTTCAGAAGAAGCAATTAATGTGGAAATGCAACAATTTATTTCACAAGGTCAATCTGGAGATATGGATACATCTGTTATATATGAAGGAGCTGCTGATAGTGCTTGTAAAACTTTGGCGGGAAAAATTAAAGAAGAGATAGTGTTGGCAGATGGCATTGTGTTTTATCAAACTGCTCCAAATATTCCTTTTGGTATAAATTTTTTTGATCAACAAGCTTCAAGAAATCCTGATGAAGGTAATGTTTGTCCGGACAAAACTGCTCCATGTGCTAAATATCGTTTATTTGACATAACAGACAATGATGGTTTTATTCGAATATATAAAATTTTTTGCATGGATGTTGATGGAATAAATCAAGGCGAAGACCCTTTTGGCTATGGTATAAGAGTTGATGGTAAAATTTTTGCCGACACAAGAGCGAGAGCATGGCTTAAAAAATCAGTTCAAAAAGGTGAATAAAATGACAAAAAAAGAAAAAATTATAGCAATTTGTTTTTCAATATCATTTCTTATGGTGATAATTTCAGCTGTTTATACGGCAAATCTTAACAAACCCGAAGGATACAGTTTTAATATTGTAAGGTGGTATCATCAATTAAAAGAATTTTGAAAATACTTTAATATAAATCAAGGCAGAAGCAATTAAGAGTAGAACCCCTGAAAATTTCATTAAAAACTCTGAAATATTTGCAAAATTTCTTACTCCTTTTATAAAGGATGTAAATACTCCTGCAAGAACAACGATAACACCTTGTCCTAAAGAGAAAAACAGAAGCATAAGTCCTGCAAGAGCTATATTTTTGCTTAATGCTGCAAAGCTCATAATTCCTGCTAAAATTGGAGTTGAACAAGGGCTTACTGCAAAAGCAAATAAAACTCCCACCAAAAAGGGATATAAAAATAAGCTGTGAGAATCACCCTTTGGTATTCTTTTAACTATGGGGGCAAGCGTAAAATCTATAATTCCGAGTAAATTTAAGCCCATAATAAGAATAAATGATGCAATAAATAAAACCCAATATGAGCCTCCTATAGAAACAAAAACACTGCCCGTAAGAGCGCAAATTATTCCTATAATAGAAAGAATTACCGCAAGTCCCAAAACAAACGAACTTAATTGAACGAATGTTTTTAGTTTATTACTGTCGCCATAGCCGCCGACATAACCCACAATTAAAGGCAAAATACCGATTGAGCACGGAGAAATTGAACTTAAAATACCGCCGAGAAAGGAAACTACAAGAAACATGAGCGAAAATTCGCCGTTTGACATATATTGAACAAGTTTATCCGTTAATTCTACAATCATTTTTATATCCCTAAAATTTTTATTTTTCGTCTATCATTTCTAATACATCTACGATTTCATCCGATGACATTGCGCCTTCTTGTCTGTGGATGACATTTCCTTGTCTGTCTATAAATATAAGAGTCGGAACAAGTGTGACTTTATATTTTTTTATTTGTGATTTGTTGTAATCAATACCTTTTCCCGTATTTTCAACAACATTAATTTCTTCAACCATAACAGCGCCTTTATAGTTTTTCATTGCTTTATCCATTTCGATTGCAACTTCTTTACATTCAGAACACATTGGAGAAGAAAATTTAATTATTTTTGCCTTTGGCACTTGATTTGTTTCTTTATTACCTTGGCTTTTGCACATCATATCATTTTGCGCTTTAGCATCAAGATAAGCATATAAGCTCAAAGGAAGTACGAATATTAATAAAACAATAATCCAATTTTTCATATTTTTTCCTTTATTTAATTTACAAATGATTATATATTTAAAAATTAAAAATTTAAAACAGTTATATTAACTAATCTTTTGGTGTTTTATAATTTTGTCCTTGAAAAGAATTTCTTTGAAGCATTATTTTATCAATTAAATTTAGAATTTCAAAGCGCCTGTTGACCCATTTGGGATGAAGCGTGGTTTCGCTGTATCCTGTTCCTGCAATTCTTTGGATAGTTGTGGTTTTTGGCAGAATTTCCAATATATCACATACAATTTCTGCGTATTGCTCCATATTCATAAGATAAAACGGATTTTTTTCGTATATTTTTGCAAGAGGTGAATCAGCTAAAATAGTTAACATGTGGATTTTTATTCCGTTTATTTCAAGACTTGCAAGTTTTTTTGCTGTTTCAAGCATGTCTGTTTTGTTTTCGTTTGGAAAACCAAGAATTATGTGAGCACAGACTTTTATATTTCTTTTTTTTGTTTCTATTACAGCTTTTCTGAAACATTCAAAATCGTGTCCTCTGTTTATTAATTTTAGAGTTTCGTCTTTAGCTGATTGCAAACCGTATTCAATCCAAGGTGCTTTGTATGTTGAGATTAAATCAAGTTTTTCATTATCAACACAATCAGGACGTGTGCCGATTGAAATAGAGACAATTTTGTCATCAAAAAAGACACTGTCATATATTTCTTTTAATTTTTCTTTTGGTGCGTATGTGTTGCTGTATGATTGAAAATATGCCATAAATGCTTCTGCTTTGAATTGTTTTGACAATTTTTCCATGCTTTCATTTATTTGTGTTCGTATGGAATTACAAGCATCATTGCATCTTGAATAACTTCCTTTTTCGTCACAGAAAATGCATCCTCCGGATGAAATTTTTCCGTCTCTGTTAGGACAGCTGAAACCTCCGTCAAGAGTTATTTTGTATACTTTTTTGTTAAACGTGTTTTTTAGATATTCACTAAAAGGATAGTATCTTTTTTGCATAAGACATTTTATTTTGTTGAATAATATTTGTAAATGATTTAGAGAAATTTTGCAACGTGGTATTATATAAATAGATACCCCTTTTGTGAAGGAAGAATGTGTATGAAGATTTTAATTTCTAATGATGATGGAATAGCTGCTGAAGGAATTAAGGCATTAATGACGAATTTAGCAAAGGAGCATGAAGTATATGTTGTTGCTCCTGATAGAGAACGTTCTGCTGCCGGTCATTCTTTGACTTTGCATTCTCCTATAAGAGTTGAGGAATTAGAACCTCAATATGGTGCAAAAAGAGTTTGGGTTACTAACGGAACTCCGGGAGATTGTGTTAAAATTGCAATTTGCGCTCTTTTAAAACAGGAAGAACTCCCGAATATCGTGATTTCGGGAATTAATCATGGACCTAATTTAGGAGCTGATATTTTATATTCCGGAACGGTTAGCTGTGCGCTTGAAGCTGCTATGCTTGATTATCCTTCTATGGCTGTATCTTTAGCATCAATGACCCCAGATCCTTTGTATTTTGACGCTACGGCAAAATTTGTGTGTAGATTTTTACCTAAATTAAAAAATATTACTTTTCCTAAGAAAACTATTTTAAATGTTAATGCACCCGCTCTTGAAGAAGAAGATGTAGCAGGGGTTGAAATCACAAAGCTTGGAACAAAAATGTTTACGGACAATTATGATAAAAGAATCGATCCGAGAGGAAAAGTTTATTATTGGATGGCAGGGGAATTGACATCCAAACACGAAGAAGATGGAACGGATATTGCTGCTGTTAGGGCAAATAGAATTTCAATTACTCCTGTGACTTTTGAGATGACGCATAAAAACATTATGGCAGAATTAGAACATGAGTTTTGTGCAGGTGGTGTGTGTAGTTGGTATGGTTATGGCGCAAATCAAAGTTAATGGAAATTATGAAGAAATAATTGAAAATGCAACGATTGAGGCAATTTTAGAAAACAGAAGCTTGCCTTTGGTTTTTGTCGTCGAATTAAACAAAAATATTATAAAAAAAGAAAATTACGGAAGTACTTTTTTAAAAAACGGTGATGAAGTTGAGATAGTTACTTTTTGTGCAGGCGGATAAATTCAATTAAAAAAACTTATTTTTTGTTGTAAAATTTTACTGCAATAAAAATTAAGGAAAATAAGAATGAAATCGTTTGCTTTTGAAAAAATTAAAGATTTAAAATATGGTGAAAATCCTCATCAAAAGGCTGAATTATACAGTTATGACAGGGAAATAGAAAGAGTAATATTAGGTGGAGAAGACTTATCTTATAATGATGTTTTAGATTCTTCCGTAGCTTTAGAGGTTGCTTCAGAATTTTTTGATGTAGCTTGTGTTTGTGTTGTAAAACATGCTAATCCTTGTTCTGTTGCATTGGCGGCTGATGTAGAAATGGCTTTTAATAAAGCACTTGATTCCGATCCTATTGCTTTTTTTGATTCTACAGTGATTTTTACTAAACAAGTTACATATAATCTTGCAAAACAGCTAAGAGAAATGTCTTTGAGGATTGTTATTGCGCCTGATTTTTCTAATGATGCACTTGAAGAATTGAAAAAAGATGTAAATTTAAAAATAGTAAAAATTATAACTCCTTATGAAGAAGTTTTGGGATTTTACAATGAGGAGATAAAAATAACTCCTTTTGGGGTTTTAATTCAGGAAAAAGATAAAAAAGAATTGTCCCCTGATACTTTTAAGGTTGTAACCAAGAAAAAACCCGAACAAAAAGAAGTAGAGGATATGATTTTTGCTTTTAAAGTTGCAAAACATGTTAAATCAAGTGCAATTGTTGTTGCAAAAGATTTAAGGACTATAGGAATATGTGGCGGGCAAATGAATAATACTGTTAGTTTGGAATTTGCTTTAAAACGTGTATGCGATTCTCCTAAGGATTCCGTTGTTGCAAGTGACGGGCTTTTTTCGTCAGTAAGTAATATTGAAATTGCAGTGCAAAATAGAATATCGGGAATTATTCAGCCTGCAGGTTCAATAAAGGATAAAGATGTTATTGCTGCGGCAAATAAATATGATATTTCAATGATTACAACAGGAATAAGACATTATAAACATTAGGTAATATATGAAATTTTTTAATAAGGAACAACGTGCTTTATTTGGTTTAAGTTTTGGACATTTTAATGTCGATTTATATGCAGCTCTTTTGGTGCCTTTGTATCCTTTAATAACTTCGAAATTGGGAATTAATCTTGCTTTAATAAGCACAATTATTGCGCTTGGACATCTTGTTTCTTCTATGATGCAGCCTTTATTTGGATTTATAGCCGATAAGCTTCGACATAGGGTTTTTATGGTTTGGGGTCTTGTTTTGGCTTCCATATTTATTCCTTTAACGATTAAAACAAATACTGTCCATTTATTCGGTACGTGTTTGCTTTTAGGGATGATTGGAAATGCCTTTTTCCATCCTCAGGTAAGCGCTTTAGTTAAGGATTTTAATAGAAATAATCCTAATTTATCTCGTGCTATGGGAATATTTTTGGGATTGGGGACAATTGGTTATGCTATAGGACCTTATATTGCTACTTTTTTGGTTGAAAATTTTGGACAAAATGCACTTTTATGTATGATTATTCCGGGAATATTGTCGTGCGTATTTATTTACTTTTTTGTTCCTAAAATGCCTCCAAAAGAGTGTTATATTCAAGAAAATTTCTTTTTTATAATGAAAGAAATAATAAAAAATAAAACGTGTATGTTTTTAATGTTTGTTTCTGTTATTAAATCGGCTGTAAGTATTAGTTTTGGCACTTATATACCATTTTTATTAAAAAATAACGGTTTTGATTTATCGCAAATCGGAATTATTGTAACTTTATTCTTTATTTCTGGAGGATTGGCAACTATTGTAAGTTCAAAAATAGAAAAATATATTAATGCAAACGGAGTTGTTGTTCTTTCGTTTCTTACAATTTTACCTTTAACTTTATTGTTTTTATATTTGCTGGAAAAGTTTAAGGTTTTAGCGGTCATATTGTTTATTTTGACAGGGTTTTTTATACTTCTTTCGGTTGGTATTATTCTTGTTCATGCCCAAAAGGCAATGCCTAAATATACAGGTGTTATTTCAGGTGTAATGCAAGGTTTTAGCTGGGGATTGGGCGCTTTGTTTTTATCGCCTTTAGGTTTCATAGGTCAAAATTTTGGCGTAGACAAAATACTTATTTTAATGGCGGGAATTGCTTTTTTGGTTGGACTTTATACCGCTAAAAATAAATGCTTGAATTAACTGATTTTTAGCTAAACATGCTTTTGTCTTGATTATCTTCAATTATTTCCGGTTGTTCGACCTCTTCTTTTGTAGTTTCTTCAAAAGAGTTTTCGTTATTATCTTCATCAATGTTATTTTCCGGTGTTTCTATTTCGATTGTTTCTTCTTCGTTTTGATTTATTTGTTCATTATTTTCTTCTTTATTTTCTTCTTTATTTTCTTCTTTATTTTCTTCTTTTTGTATGTTTTCTTGTTCTTCTATCTCTTCAAGATATTGAATGCCTGCATTTGGATTATATTCTTCACCTAAAAGCAGTTCGATATTGTGTTTTGCTTCTTTATGGTTGTTATCCGCATCTATTGCTTTTTTATAGTATTTAATTGCTCTTTCGATATCTCCAACTAGCTCATAGGCGAGTGCTAAATTGTAAAGAGTGTCAGCGTTGTTTGGAATGTATTTTAAGACTTCCGTGAATTGTTCTATGCTTTGAGCATATTCAAGTTCTTTTGTTAGAGAGATAGCATAAGCTATTCTTGCTTGAATATTCATCGGGTCTATATTAATTGCGTCATAAAAGGCAATTTTAGCATTTTTAACGGAGCCCATTTCATCATAGGCACAACCGAGTCCGAAATAGTATTTTGATTCTTGCGGTTTGATTGCAATTGCTCTTTTGAAGTGTGCAATTGAGTCTTGAAAACTTTTTATGTAGTAGTTGCATTTTCCAAGTTGATAGTATACTTCATCATTTTCTTCGTTATATTTAAGGGCTTCAAAAAATTTATCGAAAGCTTGATTGTATTCGCCTTTTTTAAATAAATCTTGTGCCCAAGCGCAAATTAAATTTGAAATATATTTTATAATTATTTCACTTTGTTCCGGTGGAAGATCATCTAAAAGCTTATTATATAAATTAACTCCGATTTGAAATTCGCCTATTAGAGTATATGCTTGTGCAAGCGTGAATGCAAAAGAAGTTTCTTTTGGATTTTGAGCAAGCAAATCTTTTAATAAATCAATTGCTTCTGCATATTGTTTATTTTTTAACATAGCATTGCAAAGTTCGTTTTGGTGATATAAATAATTTGTGCTTTCTGAATCTTCAAGCGAAATTATTTTTCTATATGCCTCTATTGCTTCGGGCCAGTTTTCTAATGTAACTTGTAGCTGTGCAATTTTTTCAAGTATCTCAAAGTCATCTCCTACTATGGAAATGATTTTTTTGTAATATTTGAGACAATCTTGCCAATATTGATTTTTATATGCCAAATCAGCTAATATGAGTAATATTTCTAAATTTTCAGGGTCAATTTCATGTATTTTTTCATAAGCTTCAAAGGCTTTTTCGTTGTCATCAATTTTTGTGTATAAATTTGCAAGAGTGTATTTTAATTCTGTAGTTCTGTTTTCGTCTACTTCTGCATCAATAATCATTTGATACATTTCAATAGCTTTTTCCCAATTTTCGATTTGTTCATATAATTTTGCCAGACTTTCAACAGCGTTAATATTTCCGCTATCATACAACAAAATTTGTTCATATAATTCTATTGCTCTCGATTTAGGGCCATTTTCGCAATAATATTGAGCGAGCATTTCTTGTGTTTTAATATCATAAGGGGCAATTGATAAAATGGCTTCATAATGTTTGATTGCCATTTGTTCGTTGCCCGATGCCATTAATGATTGAGCTAATATTCTTCTTAATTCAACGTTACCATAGTTTTTAGAAAGTTCTCTTTGTGCATATCTTTGAAGTTCCGCATGCAGTCCTTGTTCAAAAAGTTTATTACACCTTTCCATAACATCTTCATGGACAATTTCTTTGGGTTTTTCTTTTTCAGGTTCATTTACGGTATTAGAAATAAAGAGCACATAAACCCAAATTATTGTGCAAGCAAACAATACTAATCCTACTACGAGAAGAATATTCATAATTTTAATTATACTATCCGATTGTTAAATAGTAAATATCTAAAAGGCTTTTTTACTACCTCAAATTGAGTATTTTTCTTTACTTGTGTATAAAAAACATTAAAATGTTTATATGAAATATTTAATTATTTTTGTGATGTTATTTTTTTCTCTTATGCCTGTCAGGGCAGCTGAAATGTTGGATGTAGACTATAATTTTATAGATTCTGCTTTTGACGGGATAAAGCCTGTTACGGATAAAGAATTTGATGATACAATTAATCGTCTTACCCCGCAGCCTGTTGAAAATACTTTTATGGGCAAATTAAAGGCTTTTTTGTTTGGCAGAAAATATGGAGTTGAGCCAGCCCCCAAAGGTCAAGACAAAGAAATTGATTATGGCGGAGAAATGAAGGCTATTCAAGATTTAAAAAACGGAGTATATTATATTACTTTGCTTGTGTCGGTTGTAGGACAGGATGGAAACATTATTCCTTTGGGTAATTATAAAATTCAAGAAAAAACAGTAAATAATGAAAATGTTTTGGTATTTTATCAGGGAGCAAAGGAATATGGGTCTTTGAAATTAAGAAAATTCGAGGATAATTTAAAAAAAGAACATGATTTGACATATTCAAGAGTTGATATTGTCAGTGATGATGTTATAAGAATTGTATATTCGACAATTTCTGAGACAAAATGTGCTTATGCTAAAGTTTATTTGCAAAACTGAAATTTGCATAATATAATTTAAACGAAAGATAATGGGAAGGTAAATTATGAACAGTGCAATTTTAGTGGGACGTGTTGGACAGGATCCTGAAATTAAATATTTTGAAAGCGGTAAAAGTAAAACAACTTTTTCAATAGCTGTTGACCGTTGGAATCCAAAAACAAAAACAAGAGAAGCTGATTGGTTCAATATACAATTATGGGATAAAAAGGCCGAATCTGCTGCTGAATGGATTAAAAAAGGCTCTTTGGTTTCCATTGAAGGTAGAATTATGGTTTCAAAATGGCAAAATCCTGATGGTGAAATGGTTGAAAGATATTTAATTAATGCCGTTGATTATGGTTTTGTCGGCAGCAAGAAGGACGCTCAAACAAGCGCAGTGTAGTTATGACAGTAATTGATTCTTCGGTTATAATCGCAGATGATTTAACGGGTGCAAATGATACTGCACTCCAATATTTTAAAAGAGGTTGCTCAACAAAGATTATAATTGATTGTTTGCAGGATTTTTCGGATACTGATGATGTTAGTATTTGGGCAATTTCTACTGAAAGCAGAAATGTTTCGAAAGAAGAAGCTGTTAATAGAGTGCTTTTGGTTGCAGAAAAATTAAAAGAAGTTCTCGGTGTTGAAAATTTTTATAAAAAAATAGACTCAACTTTAAGAGGAAATGTCGGCGTAGAAATTATTGCAATGCTTGAAGCAACTCAAAAAGATGCTGCAATTATTGCACCTGCATATATTGAAGAAGGTAGAATAACTGTTGGCGGATATCAACTTTTAAACGGTATCCCCATTGAAAGGACTCAATGTGCACTTGATCCTAAAGCGCCTATTTACGAGTCTTATATACCCGATATTTTAAAAAAAGATTTAAATTCTAAATTAGAAAATTTAATTGATGTAATTGATTTGAAAACAGTTACGAAAGGCGCAGGGCCGATAACTTTAAAAATTAATGAACAAATTCAAAAAGGTAAAAAATTAATTGTTTTAGATGCAGCATCTTGTGTTGATTTAGAACAAATCGCCCTTGCAATAAATAAAAGCGGATATGATTTGCTGCCTTGCGGTAGTGCAGGGCTCGCTAATGCTTTTAATAAAATAATTGATAACAGTGAAGAAAATAAGCACATTCAACATATTCCAAACCTTCCCAGAATGGTTGTTTCAGGTTCTGCAACTCAACTTAGTGCTAATCAAATTCAAAAGTTAAAAGAAGAAAAAAAGGAAATTTTCTTTGTTGATTTAAAGGTACAAGATGTAATAAGTGAACCAAGAGAAGAACTGGTTGATTCTATTGTACAAAAATTAGCACAAGGTATTGATGTGGTGGTACATTCTTCAGATATAAACAAGGAAGTTTTAGATGATGAAACTTGCAGCGTTTTAATTGATGAAGGTATTGCTAAAGATGAATTTTCAAGCAAAATTACAGATTTTATTTCAGAATTAGTTTATGAAATTAATTTAAAGAGTAAATTTATTTTGATTATGGTTGGCGGCGAAACTTCTTATAAATGCGCAAGGAAGATGAAATCTGCTTATTTGGAAGTTTTGGATGTTATTTTGCCTGCAATTCCTTTGTGTATGGATATGCATGGAAAAATAATAGTTACAAAATCGGGAAATTTTGGTAATTTAAATACTTTAATAGAAATTTTAAATTATTTTGACAGGCTGAAACAATGAAAAAGTATAAAATTGCAATAACGACAGGTGATAAGCTTGGCATTGGAAAAGAGCTTGTAATGAAAGCCTTGAATAGCTTGAAGTTTGGTCGGGATGAAGTTTTAATTATTGGTGAAAAACTTGACTTGCCTTATGATTTTGTTGAGATAAATGAAAGTTGTAACGGAACTTTTTGTTATAAATCTCTGGAAAAAGCTTGCAGTTTAGCTAAAGAAGGTGTAATTAGGGGGATTGTTACAGCTCCTGTTTCAAAAGAAGAACTGCATAAAGCAGGATACATATATAATGGTCAGACTGAAATTATAGAAAAATTTTTGTCATCTTCATCTTCAAATGCTCAAATGCTTTTTATAGCGGATAGTTTAAGAGTTATGTTATTAACTCGTCATTTGCCTTTGAAAGAGGTTTGCTTAACTGTTGATGATGTAGTGTTTAAAGTTGAAATATTGAATAAGTTTCTAATAGAAAAATGCAAAATTGAAAAACCTTTAATTGCATTTTGCGCTTTTAATCCTCACGCAGGTGAAAACGGTATATTAGGCAGAGAAGAAATAGAAATCTTAAATCCTGCAGTTGAGATTTTAAATTCTAAAGGAGTAAATGTTTTGAAGCCTATGAGCGCTGATGCGCTTTTTGCAAAGGTCGGAAAAGACTATTTAGGCGGCAAAAAAGTGAGATATGACGCTATTTTAGCTTGCTATCATGATCAAGGATTGTGTCCAGTTAAGGCTTTGGCTATGGATAAAGCTATAAACACCACGATTGGACTTGATGTTATAAGGACTTCCCCTTCATCAGGCACTGCTTATGATATAGCAGGGAAAAATATTGCTAATCCTGAAAGTATGATTGAGGCTGTTAAATTAGCTATTAGTTTATCTTGATTAGGTTGATTTGTTTCAATTGTAATCAGATATTTTAAAGTTAATCGTATATCTTTGCAGTTTTAACTTTTTTGAAATCCATAATAGTCAATAAAGAATTTTCTATATAAACATTTCCCCTGACAAGTTTAAGAGATTTTATGTTGTTAACTTTTGAATTTGTGAAATAAGCGTTTCTGCCAATAGTTTCAAGACTGCTTAAATCAGTAACCTGTGAATTTCTAAAGTCAGCATCCCCGCCAATAGTTTCAAGGCTGCTTAAATCAGTAACCTGTGAATTATTGAAATAAGCATTCCCGCTAATAGTTTTAAGATTGCATAAATCAGTAACTTGTGAATTATTGAAATCAGCACCCCCGCCAATAGTTTCAAGGCTGCATAAATTAGTAACTTGCGAATTACTAAAATTAGCCTTTCCGCCAATAGTTTCAAGATTGCTTAAATCAGTAATTTGTGAATTACTAAAATTAGCAAATCCGCCAATAGTTTCAAGACTGCTTAAATCAGTAATTTGTGAATTACTAAAGTCAGCATTGCTGCGAATAGCTTTAAGACTGCTTAAATCAGTAATTTGTGAATTATTGAAATCAGCATACCCACCAATAGTTTCAAGACTGCTTAAATCAGCAATTTGTGAACCATAAAAATTAGCAAACCCACCAATAGTTTCAAGGCTGCTTAAATCAGCAATTTGTGAACCATAAAAATTAGCATACCCGCCGATAGTTTCAAGATTGCTTAAATCAGCAACTTGTGAATTATTGAAATCAGCATTTCCTGTAATTTTTTTAACTTTTTCAAGCAGTTTTTTTTCATCTATTCCAAAGTCTTTAAATGTATAATCTTTATATGGTTGTTCGTATTTTGAAATTGTTAAATATCCGTCTTTATTTTCTTCTACATTTATTTTAAAGTATTCATAGATTTTTTTAATGTCATTATTTTTTATAGCTTCACTTAAATCTTTTTTTGCTTTTTCTATTTCTTCTTTTGCTTTCTTCGCTGATTGTATTTCATTTTGAGCAGTTTCTGCAAGGCTTAAATTGTGTTCGGATATGTGTTTTTGTATAATATCAAGATAATTAATAGGAATTGTTCCATTATTTTTTTCACCTTGAATTTCTTGTATTTTATCATTTACAAATCTAACACCAAGCTTTGGTTTTCCATCTTCAAGATAAACATGAAAATCGCCCTTAGTAAGATATGGTTTAGCATTGAAACTTTTTGTACACCAAGTTTTATAGGATAGAGCTTTTAATTTTTCAACATTTGCTTCAAAATTTTCAGGATCATGTTCTTCAGATGGTATAATCACCCATTTTGTAGCAGTTTCACCAGTACTTGTTTCAATATCATCAGTGTAAAAAACACGTAGTTTATTTTTGTACATTTTGTTTAAATTAAATTGATATTTTGAATCATTTTTTGTATTTTCATCAATTTCAGCTATACAATCAGCAAGAACACCTTTGTTTAAAACAGGAGGTAAATTATCGTTATCCGAATCTAAATCTTTTGTTATTGCATTTAAAATCAAAAGTGCTGTTGTTTTTTTATAGGCATCATTTTCTTTTAAAACATAATCAGCCCATTCTTTTATCATTGCTTTTCTTTGTATTTTAGTTTCCTCACTGCGTCCTTCATAATCTTTATTTGCTATTTCTTCTGCTTTTTCATTTGCCCAATCTTGTAAATCCTCATTAGAATTAAATTTTTCAATAGGTGCGCTAAATTTTTGAATAACCGCTAAATCAATTCCATCAAACATAGTTTTTTTCATGGCACCGAAAGAAATAGTGTCATAAGCTAAAGGTTTAAACTTTGGATAATTTATATTTTGCTTTTTTTGGGTTAGTTTGATTTACTTTATTACATAAATTTATCGGAGAAAAATTAATGGACATTTTATATTCAATTTAATACTATGTGAATATATAAAAAAGCTGAATATAGAAATTTGCATTTTGTAGTGCTTTATTGCAAAAATTAATTTTTAGCTTTTGTGTAGTTTTGTTTGGTAAAATTCCTACACAATCAGGAGTATTTTAACCCGTAAAGTTAATATTATTTTTAAACTATCTTATAGGTTTTTAATTATTTAGAATGAAATTCCAAATAATAAAAAGCCGAGGTTTTTCTTTTTTAAGTTCACTTTTTCTTTTATATTCCAACGTTTGAGGGACAAAAAGAAAAAGTAAACAAGTAAATTAAGGTATGGATTTAAAGGTTCGCTCCTGAGGGACTTTCAGTCCCACGTCGCTTTAGTCCAGTGTCGGGCTGTTCGCTGAAGCTAAACGCTTCACCGTTACGCCCTCACATCCTTTAAGCTTTTTCATTCTCACTAACTCCGAATCGGAGTATAGCTCGAATTTCAAAAGAATGCTTCACACACGGCTTCGCATTCTTGCTCCTGTCAAATTCGCCTACGGCATGAATTTGAAACGTCGCCTATCAACAGTTGCGACCAAAACTCATCGTTTTGGTCTTCACTCTGGCTTACGCTTTTTTGCTCCTGTCAAATTCGCCTTACGGCAAGAATTTGAAACGTCGCCTATCAACAGTTGCGACCAAAACTCATCGTTTTGGTCTTCACTCTGGCTTACGCTTTTCACCTTTGCCCTC